>NZ_JACJLR010000030.1 GCF_016902345.1 Mediterraneibacter glycyrrhizinilyticus
TGTCAATGCCCTCGGCGGGCTACTTCCATTTCTACGAAAACGAAATGAAAGCAGATGGATTAAAAACAGGTCTGTGTCAATGCCCTCGGCGGGCTACTTCCATTTCTACGAATTTAACTGGGAGAGAACTGATGAAACTGAAGAGATGTGTCAATGCCCTCGGCGGGCTACTTCCATTTCTACAGAAGATGGTAAGTCTGTACAGATCAACCATAGTTTGGTGTCAATGCCCTCGGCGGGCTACTTCCATTTCTACGAGTTTGATGTATTAAGCATCCCGAAGGAGGAGATGGTGTGTCAATGCCCTCGGCGGGCTACTTCCATTTCTACACATCGTAGACATTACAGAGGATGAGGCAGAGAAGTAGTGTCAATGCCCTCGGCGGGCTACTTCCATTTCTACGGATGGGACGAAACTCCGTTAGATATGCATAACGAGAGTGTCAATGCCCTCGGCGGGCTACTTCCATTTCTACAAAGAAAAAGAACTCGGCTACGTTGGCAGAGGATGAGGGTGTCAATGCCCTCGGCGGGCTACTTCCATTTCTACTATGGAACGGGAAAAGCATAGAAGCCGGAAGATTCTGTGTGTCAATGCCCTCGGCGGGCTACTTCCATTTCTACAGTACTCTCTGACCCCCCCCGCATAAACACTGGATTTCCAGCCCCATTTTTGCAGGTATTTGTCTGAATATTCTGAAATTAAGTGTTTTTCCCTTATTTTTTGGCATGTTCACAATTTGTTCATATTTAAGTGTCCTCTACTCTTCTTCTGACACTGTAAATATTATACTTTATCTTCCAATTTGATAAAAGAGTTTTTGCTAATTTTTCTTAAGGATTTCTCTACCAGACAGGTACTGCAGGATTACATATAAATAGTATTCCTGCAATGTCGCTGGTATTAATTTACTTTTCCGTTAAAATACAGTGATTTTCCGGTTCGTTCTCTTTCAGCACATTGAGCTTAAATAATATTTGCCAAATCCAAAACTTGTGTTTTTCCCAATGTGAGTAATCTCTCCGGCTATCAGATAATCAACACACTCTTCAGGCACATCTCGTAGTTCAATCTTTCCTGATATTCCCCGGAGTTCTGTCCGTGCATCGTTAGTGCTGGAATAACGTTTCATACTTTCTCTCTTTACGGACTGGGCTTTGATCACAGGATATTGAGTAAATTCCGGCAGTTCTGCTTCTCTCCCAATAAAATAGTTCAACATCTGAATTCTACGAGCAGCTCCCTGAAGAAGCGCCTCAGGATAAAACTGAACCATATACTTTTTTTGATATCTCATACTCAATGGCGTAGTAAAAACCAACGTATATCTGCCTTCGCTGAATCCCAGTTCTTTTTTTCTTTTCAGAATGTAGTTATTCAGCATGCAAATCTTATATTTTCTCATATCCACTTTATTTCCGGTTACAATCTTCTCCCCATCTGTATTACGTACCTCCGCAATCTGGAATCGAGACTTATTCTTTCCAATGCCAATCATGCCAAGCTGGCAGAAAGCCTGAAGATAGAGATTAAAATATACAATGCTTTGTCCAAACAGAATCAGATGAAACACCAGCCTGCTTCCTTTTTCAAAAAACTCTGAACGGTCGCTACACTCGATCAAATACCCGACACTTTCTTTCCCTGTCACATAATCCGGCTTCTTTTCCATATAAGTATATAATGTGTGGTTCACAGGACAGGCTTTCATGAACATACACGCATCACATTCTCTGTCTCGGACACAATTCTGTCTGAGAAGCATTTCGCCCATACCGCCCCGGAGGGCTGACGTTTTTGTAATCGGAAGTACTGTATCCTCAAGCATTTCTGCATAAAACCTTAACTTGATATATGGAATGTTAAATGTGATATTTTTTCCATCCATGTTTCATTTCCTCCCCTGCATTTATCAATACTTATTCACCATACCAGAAAACCTACGGAATGCAAAACAAAACCTCTGCCATTTGTCCTGCATACCGTGGTCTTCCCGGATTTTGTTAACCTCTGTGAGCCGGTAACGAAATATCCTTGTCCTTTGTTAATTTAGGAAGTGATGCCTTATATTTCATCTGGCTTCTTCGCACAATTCTCCCGCCTTTATTTGCAACGGACCATTTGAATCCTTCTGTCAGTGCCTCGCCTTTCTGAACCGCGTGTAACTGCGCCTGTGTAACAGGATACGTAACTGTAAAGCCATCGGCAGCATGGAAATCCGCAATTCTTAACAGCAGATCCACATTATTCTTCTCGAAATGGAACTTCTCACATGACTCTCTTTCAGAATCAAATACCGGCACTTTTTCCAAAAAATAATCTTCATACTTTTGACTGCTGTATATAATTGATTTTCTATCTTCATCCAGATCAATCATTCGTATATCGCAGCCTGTCACATTCATAGTAATACTCCCCAGCCCCAGAGGTTTTCCAGAGCCGAGTTTATATCCCCATTTTCCTTCGCTGCTTATATTCAATATCATAAGCAGCTGATCCAACTGAGTTCTGCTTATCCTGTCAAAGTAAATATCTTCTGTAAAAGTAATGTTCGATTTTACCGGTCGGACAGTTTTATTTCGTTCAGTAACCTTCGTTTGTGGAAAGAAAACTTTATCGTCTTCGCCTACCCTTGAATGCCAGTAAAACTTTCTCCCAGCAATGTTCACTTCATCACCGCAAAGTTCCAGCTTTAATTCTCCATTTCTATCGTAAACCACCTTATAATCATAAGTCCAAAACTCTGCATCTTGCGGTCTTATTAAATAAAACTCTGTGGACGATACTTTGGGCTGGGATAATTCCTGCAGCGTAACAGGATCCATATAACAGGATGAGTAATCTCCTTCCATCTTCATCGTACATTTAGCGTCTCCAAAACGGATAGACGAAGCTTTCATCCCTTTTTTCGCTGTCATTCCGAAAAGACTGCACGCCGGACACAGATCGGACGGATCAGAACAAGGCCTGAGGTTTCCATGCTTTCCCAGTATTTTCCCGATCGTATTCTGATAAGCTTCCTTCGTAATACACGCTGGAGACAGATAATAGTAATAACGCCCTGCGCCCCCTACTTTCGAAGCATATACCGGGAAATATCCTTCTTTTCCTGCTTTAAACGCCTTCCATGCTTCTGCATATTCCTGATACCCTTTATGTCCTTTTTTCATATGCTTATTTACACGTTCATCCATATAAGAAGATAAAACATGATCCAAAGAATCCAACGCCTCCTTAGGCAAGCTTACAGGCACAGTCTTCGCATTCCCTCTGCCGCCGGTAACCGTCTGCGGAGAAATCACTATATAATTGCTCTTTTCGGTTTTTAATCCAGAAGGCCCCGGCTCCCCCTTAATAAGAAAACCAGCTTTCAGTTTATCTTTTTTATGTTTACTAATCTCAGCCACTTTAAACTGCGGTATTGTTTTTGTTCTTCCGCCTTTCAACTTAATGGTTACCAAGACTTTTTCATAGGAAAAGAACACTTTTTGACCATCTTTCAGTTTTCCTAACTCGTGTGCTTTATCGAAACTAAGCTTATATGAACGCACTTCTTCATCTGTCATCAAATAATATCTGTCGTTACTCTCCTTTCGGATTAATGCCGGTTTATAGTAATCATTCGTCCTCTTAAAAAGCAGCGCATCCTCATTGACTGCGCTAAAACAGGAGTCTGTCAGGGCTTCATACACGCTTCGGACCATTCCTCTGATCTCACTTCCCGGTATGACCGGTTTTGCCGCATTTCTCTCACTCAACGGCATCCCTTCCTTTGCTTCGCTGTATGTAAAGAAATCATAGCTTTTATGCTCTTCTGGCGCATCCGGTACCTTAAATGCCTTTTCCGTGCCTGAGTGAGGTATGAACAACGGGGTTTTTGTCTTGATTTCAACAGTGATCTTTCCGGTCAGATATTCCTTTTTATCTTCATATTCCTCGTAAGACACCTTCTTGTCAGGTCCGGGATAAAAAGTATACGGATTGACAAAACGATCCGTGCTGAGCTTCTTTTTTATCTGTCCTGTCATTTTCAACATTCCTCCTCTGGTACAGGTGACAACCTATAGTTTGTGATTTCTAACATGCCGTCCTGCGTATATTCAATATAGTTTACCACACGGATTTTTCTGAGCACATCTGCATACCGTTTTTCAACGCACATATCCTCCACATATATTTCTTCCGACTGGTCGTTCTTACTGACCACAAATTCATCATATTCTCCATCCTGCTTCTGAAAGAAGCGGTATTCCTCCTGGTCATTGAAAAGATGCAGTTCAAACAACGAATCGCCCTCTCTGTCCAGATGTTCTTTCCATCCCCGGGCTTCTATCTCTTCACCTGTTTTTTCATAAGGTTCAAACACAATTCCCATTCGGAAGTATGCCAGTACATATCCACTGTCGGGAATCTTATCATAATTTATCTGATAGCCCATCAGCCCTGTCTCCTTTCGATAATAAATTCTGCAAGAGCATGCATATATTCCTGTTCCTCCGTCCTACTCACATTTTTCTCTTCTCCGCCGCTCTCAAAAATTCCTCTTCCAACCGCAGTCTGTCCTCCAACGGGGAGGTATCCCTTCTCAATATCTTTTGCGATCAAAAGCAGCAGACCGCAGAGTGCTTTCCAATCAGGGCAGGTCTTTTTTACCCGCAGCTCAAGTTCCAAATCCCCCTCAAAATATGACCTTTCTCTGTAAAGGCTTCCCTCTGCCATCCCCCCGGAAAAACGGTCGATCTTGTTACGGACCATCTCAAGCTCCGTTCCGCCTCTGATCAGACTCTCCCTGATATATACTTGAGACTGTTTTGCTGTGCGCTCTTTTTCATCCACATATCCGAACCATTCACGCAGGATATTTGTGACATTCCCGACTCCAAAATCTGACAATATTTCTCCCGCTCTGGATCGTATCGCGCCATTCCAGCTGCTTCCCGGAACAACAGCACTGACATTTCTGTCTGGCCCGTTCACTGTCAGAGTCTCATAATCTGCCGCTCCCGGTCTGGCAGAATAGCGCCGTATACTGATGCCGCCGCTCAGCCGAAGGGGGAATACTATACTGGCGAACAACGCCTGATTTCTTTCCTTATCTACTGTAACAGAGGTAAACCCGTCTGTATTTCCCGGCATGTACTCCAGCCATGATTCCACATTATCTTTAGAAAATGCCTTTTCCCATACTTCTATGACAGACAGCCGGCCAAACCCTCTGGTCTTCCTTGCTCCCAGCCTGATATCGCCTGCATTGACCGCGCCGAGAATACGAAGGACCTGATCTTTCCACTCTATTTCTCTGCTGTCTTTATCTTTCTCTCTGATATTCAGTTCCAGCTCCAGCGTTCCGGTTGTTCCGATCTTTACGATCTCCATATCAAATTTACTTCCATCCACGGCTCGCTTGTTTTCCAGTTTGACTCCATCTCTCTCGTCTATCATATCTCCATTCGCCTCGAATCTGAGATCGGAGATCAGGAGCGGACTCATCCTGCTGTCATCACCGGATCCTCCTCCCAGAAGGTCAGTATCCTCTCCGCACTCATCCAGATAGTGCTTAAAGGCTCCTGCCGCAGAACTTCCAGGAACGAATGGATGTCCATCAAAGTCTTTAATGACATCAATATCCGTTGCAGCGTCCGCACCGCCAGATACACACAGCGGTTCTTCTATACGAAACTTCACATGCCAGACGAACTTTTCGATAATTGGATTACTGCTCATTCTTTTCTTTCCCTCCTTTACGCTGATGCCTGATCTTATATTTTAATTGTGTCAATAGCGTACTAAAGTACCACATATAAACTTCATCTTCATCTATTTCAACCGGAAGATCAGACGGAAACATTTCCACAATTTCTTCCTTTGAGAAAGCATATATCTTTTTTGCTGTTTCGAGTTTTTCCTGTTTTGTATCCACACCCTTATCATATCTGTCCTTCACAGCTCTTTTAAACTCTGAATACTTGCTTTGTTCTTTCAGGATCATCAGCATCTGATTCACTACAGTATTTGCATTTGGTCTTTCCTTGATAGACTTCCAGATGCATTCGGCTTGCTTCACAGCATATGCCCGCACAATCTCTTTTGCGTATCTTGTCCCAAGCCTCTTCAGCATATCTGAGGTTTCTTTACTTTCATTTACAGCTTTCGTTTTTTCCTCTTTCGCCTTTGTGATCCCGAATTTATACTGCTCTGGTACCTTCTCTGCGCATATTTCTCCATACCCTTCCATATTTCTCTCGCCAATCCATATTCTGTTTATTTTATCCAGACAGATTGGAACTGGGCTTCTCATTATGAATGTTGTCCCTTTATCAAAAACAGGTACGGAAGGTTTCCTTGCATTCCAGGTCACATTGTATCCGCCGATTTCGGTAAACTTTAAAAATCTTTTTTCTATTATCAGATCAGGCAGATCCAGTTTTTTCTTCAACTGTTCTAAAATCATCTTTTCATCCGGTGAAACCATCCCGTTTTTTCTGCGGAGAATTGCAGGAGAGTTTAAACGGAGCAGGAATCTGTTTACTTTCTCTTTCCCTTCTTCCACTTCATCATCCACAGACAATCCCACCACATGGATTGACACCTCACCGTACTCTGCGGATCTGTTATATCCGATCCTGTAATTGTTCCTCTTCTTAAATAACTCACAGATCTTTCGGATCTGATCACTGCTTCCAAGAATATATCCTGCAAATGTCTGCCCCGCGCTGATGCTTTCAATCTGATACATCTGGTTGTCCGAATCACTGGAGACTACATGACCGATCGATTTGTCAGCCGGTCTGGAATGATGGTAGCGTATCTCCATATCGACCTTTTTCTCCTCCGCCTGCTGCCCGTTATAGCAGATAAACTTGTCCCCAAGAGGCGACAGTTTTTCTATCTCATCGTCTTTGAGCTCTCCCATATCAACAGCTTTGCATCTTCCCTGGCATGGATCGTCCTTTACCACAAACAGCGACGCATCCGCCGGCTCAAACCTCTTCTCGCCATCTGAAATGTATGCGTTCGGACAGATCAGCGACTGGTCTTTTGTAAGCTCAGCAAATTTTTCATTCCCTTTGTCTTCCGTTCTATAAGCTTCGGCAATCATTCCAAGTATCTTTGCACCTTCAATATACGGACAGCACACGGTCTGACCTCCTGCGGCGCTTTTACACAGAACGGCAGAATGCAGATACAGCCTATAATCCAGCCGGGAATAGCTGATGCCGTCCTGGCACTCGGCTGTAATAAACTCCGGTTTTCTATCCTTAAAAAGTTCTGGCATATCTGTCTCAAAACTCACTTTCACACTTCCCATCCCTCTGGTACGGTTGAGCCCCATATGTCTGACTGCTTTACAGATTTTCACCATTTGCCCGGTATATTCGCGCTTTTTCTCTTCAGCACAGCGAAATTCAACCGGTGCGAAAAATACAAGGCCCTTTTTAATAACCCGGATTGACCGAAGTGTATTGCGGTCCGCAGTCCCTCCTTGATCGACCGCCGTCTGTGTCCGTATATAGGTAAATGCTTCCAGGACCCTGCTTGGATGTACAACCATTGGATCATTTCTCACACTCAGTTCAAAGATATACTGATCATACTGTTCCGGCTTTGCATCCGAGATATGGATTGAAGAATTTCCGTCACGCCTGGAACCAAAAATTCCTTCTACATCGATCATATATCCCCAGTCGCGCAGTTCTTCAGCCGCTTCTCTTATACACCCCTTCAGTCTTTTTCCTCCAATGACCGGTATGCCGTTTGCATCACGGAAAATATCTATATCTACTGCACTGTTATAGACCTCTCCGGAAGAAAAGCATGTATCGCTGAGCAGCTCTACTCTGATATAATTCATCTATCACCCCTCCTATCCTGCTCATCATCCATGTCTGTATACATATCCCACATCTCCAGAATGTCATACCACTTTGCACAGCCCTCTTCATCAAAGGCGGACACCGAACCATCAGAATTTGAATCATCCGGCATATATCTCTGTCTGGACGCCTCAAATGTGATTAAATGCTCCATTGCCTGCTCTCCAAGGATATAACTATTCCGCATACGCTTAACTGTCGACTGTGGAAATGCTCTAAAATATTGCATCCCCTTCTTGAGCTGCCCAAGACTGTATCTGGCGTTTCTTTGGTTCATCATTTCCTTAATCTGGTATAAACCGCTCTCCTTGTCTGCCGTCTCTTCATTCTGTGCGCACGACATATCATATTCCACATAGTACGGCCGCTTAAGGAGCGTTTTCCCGTCGGCGACTTTATAGTATTTTTCTCTGTAATCTTCCAGATTAACAAGCTGAACATTATTACAAAGCTGAAAGTCCACCCAGCTTCCGATCACACTTTCGCCCCTGTTCTCAGCTCTCTTCGCCCTTTCTTTTGCTTTCTTACAACATTTCTCTGCAATCTCATAACCGATACTGAACGGGAAATGGCTGTGTATAAAGACAATTCCCGCACATGCGCTTATTCCGCAGGAGGCGTTATTTTTCTCCATACCATATGCTGAAATCGACTTCTTTGACACATCTTTCAGAAAGAACTCCGTGAGTGCGATTGCCAGCCTGGCATTTACAACAAATGTAATATCGTCCCCCGCCGTTACAATCCTTCGCAGATAAGTTCCTTTCTTGTCAAGTATTTTATTTCTCTCAGATTCCTGCCACTCTCCAAGATACGCCTCCATTGCTTTGTATGTTCCCTCAAAATTTTCCTGAATAGACTGGGAAATATCGCGCATCACGGCAATCGATCTTGCATAAGAGCTCCGATCAGCTTTACTTAACGACTGCATTGTCTTTCGGATCATATCTCCCATGCTGTTCCCATCAATATGTACGATCGCAAGAAGCGATTCCTCTCCCTTCTCTGTAATAAGATTATCAAACTTTTTAGACTTCTCATCTTCGTTCGGAAGATTATCTCTCTTTCTCGCAGATTCTGTGCTTATGTACTCTTTTCCTGCTCTGTCATAAGTTGTCAGAGGATACCCTGTCACTTCATCCACTCTAACGACCGGCAGCGCACCCACAGGCTTAGACAACGGCATCGACGCCTTTACATCCCCCATTCGCCGGCTGACCTCTCTATAATCCTTATAATAATCCCCAGTCATGTCTGTGACTGACACCGCAAGCTGAAGAGAGTATGTTTTATCAAGGATATATTTTGCCATGGCTTTATTGACTTTCTCACACTCTTTCCTGCTTCGGTAAAGGATATAGGCATTCCCGCCTCCAATCAGAAGAAGCTGCGCGCGGATTGTCTCATCCGACAGAAAACGAATCTCCTCTCCTTTTTCTTCCTCCCATTTTTCTATTACAACTTGTTCTTTCGCCTCTCCAAATACTTTTTCCGATGCTTCAGAAAACGCCTTTCGGATTATATTGTCCACCAATTTCGAAGCGCCTATGATATCTTTCACCTTGTTCGTACGGAAAATATATGCCTGAATCCCCCGTACATCATACATTGCTAATACGCACAATGTTTTATCCTCCTTTCACTCTGAACCTTTCAGGAATTTACTTTCTGCAGAAAATAGGACTCTTTATCCATGTTCCAGTGCATACATTCCACTTGAAGATCAAGCTTTCTCGCTTCATTCAGCGCAATGACCGTCAGTAGCTTTAGACCACATAGATAAAATCGCACAGTGTTGCCACCGTTCTGCCGCAGAACAGTTTTTATTCTGCCCAGAGATGACGCTGCCGTTTTCGAAAGCAGATCAAAATCAAACATCTTTTCTGCCGGCAGGCTGTCTCCCGGCAGACCATTTCCTGCAAAGATAATATTTTTCTCTGCTATAGCATTGGTCATCTCATCAGATACACCAATATCATGTCGGCTAAGCAGAACGCAGGCAATTGATTCTTTTCCTTGTTTTTCTCCTCCTTTCCCTGTCATCATCTCCATGCCCCGGTACACTTCACTATCCCGGTCCCAGAAATATACTCTAAGTTTGCTGCTCTGCCGTACAAGGCAGTTCAACGCCGCGATAAGTGAGAAATCCGTTGTTTTTCGTGTTATGTATAATTCGGCATTTCTGCCTTCATATGGTTTAAGCTTTTTTTCAAAATACCTCTCCAATACTTCCATGTCTTCAATATTTTCACGGCTGTAGCCATTTATGTGATAGTGGTCATACTCCCCGTCTTTTTCCGGCAGTAGCGTCACCATGGACATTACATTTCTGTCAGGCGCCATGCCGAATCTCACTGTTTCTTCCATCTTCTCCCCTCCACTGTATCATCCCTTGATCCGGGATATAATCAAATCATTCATAATTTCATAACTGTCCCATTTTTCTCCTGACTTCACGTCAAATCCCAGCATCTTCATCATCTTTCGAAACTTTTCCACAATCTCCGATGCATGCCAACCCGTCTTTCCATATATGATCTCTTCCGTAACCGCCGTAATATCATGAGCCACATCATTTCTGATATCTTCTTCGACCTTCCTAAGTTCCTGCGCTGTTTTGACAAACTGTTCATTCACATCGAAATATTCCAGCATCAAGATCATCTGCCAGCTTGCGAGAAATTGCCTTTCAAACGAAGATCTTTTACTCAGTTCCGCAAGAATCGCCTTTCCGTCATCATCTCGGTTTAATTTTCCGCTGTCTAAATACCATTTTCCCCTGGTAAATGTACAGTATTGCTTTCTTACGTCCAAATTCGCCATTGTCTTGAGTGCATACAGACAGATATTAAAAAGCATAGGAGTTACGCCAAAGACAAGCTCTACAAAATCCTGTCTCTTCAATTTAATCGAAAGGGACAACAGATACTCATAGAGCGGCCGCTCTGAATCACTCTTATATGGAATGAGATTTTCTATCCCGGGAACCTTATTCTTCATCTTCCTCAATTCAGCAAGATAATCCCTGCTATTCAGCTGAACCCTCCATCTCGCAATCTTCAGCAGAGAATATAGATCTTCAGATACAGAATTACGGATAGAGTTTGCCACAAGCATTGCCGCATGATAATCATATTTTCTGACATGTTCTGCTATAAGCTCCTTTTGAACTCTTTTGTTAAAAGCTTCATTCTCTATATCAATCACTCTGCAGGGCTGGTCTGGCTCATTATCCTCATCTGTCTCCCAATAAGTCTCAAAATCAAATTCCTTATTTTTTTCTCTCTCCGTCCTGTTCTTATCCGATTTAGCTACCGCGACCTGCTTCAGGATGATCTTGTGCGGATCATTGATTGCCATTGTCGCAAGGCAGGCCTGCATTGCCGGAGTTCCTGAAGAAAGATTGACGATCAGCTCGGCATCGTCTCCATATTTTTGAAAAATTTCACTAAACCGCTTCTCGAATGTATCATAGAAGGCATCAAATACATGTGGATTCTCCAGTCCTTCTTCTTCAAAGATAAGTATCTCAAATTCATGTCCGATTCTTTTTCCCAGCTCTAAGATAGATTTCCTGTACCTGTCGTCAGACTTATGATATTCGAGAAAATCCCCAGATAAAAACAGGGCTGTAACGTTTGGCTTCACCCATCGACAGAGATGCAGCATGGGGCCATCTTTACAGTAAGAAATGGGATCTGCGCCACTGATTACCGAAAAAAGTACTTTTGCCATTTTTCTTATCCTCCGTACTTCATTTTGTTTGGAATAATAATTGTGCTCTGATACAAAAACTTTGTAACCCATACACCATATAATAAATATACTTTATCATGTTTTGAGATAATAATGTATAAGAATCAGGTATAAAAATGCTCCATATTTAGATTGATAAAAACATCTTCCCGTTTGCTCTTTCCATTGCCTGTTTGATCGCTGGCACCTCACTCTTAAATGCTACTGGGAAATCCCCCACCTGAATTCTTTGAATAAGATTTTCTATTTTCACGATTTCATTATACCGTGCTTCAATCGCTTTCTTTGGCATTTCCGGATAACTTTTCAGTCGATATTCCGATATGTCAGGCATATATGTAACATATGGATAAAGCCTGTCATGCATAACCAGCATCTCTCCCATTTTAAATCTCTGCAGTTCACTTACTGAAATCAGTCTTCGCACACCTCCTTCTGCGGTTCGGATATCCCCACAGAGTTCAGATATTTCGTTCAGCATACTGAGTTCACGAGAAAACAAATAAAACCAATTCTGACAGTTCGCCTTAATTGTTTCCGCATCATGTCCATATATTCTCCGCAGCTGATGATAACTCTGAACAACCAGAGTGCAGAAAATATTTCTTGATCTTGCCGCTGTAATAATATTAGACATATTCTCAATTCTGGGGATATTTCCGAATTCATCAATAATAAAATATACCGGTTTCGGAAGCCTTTCTTCCGGTTTGCCCTGCGCATCTCCTACGAGGATCTCATAGACCTGTTTAATAAACATAGACGCTATCGCATGATACGTTGGTTTTTCATCGGCTATTATATGCTCAATATACCTCTTGATCAGAAACGCAGTGACGGATGCTTCCAAAGCCGGAAGCCCGGTAAGATCATACAACAGTGCGCTATACTTCCACCCCCATATTCTGGCACAAGCCGGCTGCACCAGCCCCGCTAGCGGACCATTATATATGTATGTTGTGATCCACTCTCTTGCACTGTTGATCATCGGATGGTAATCCCCCTGAAATAGTACAATCGTATAATGGATCAAAACTGCCACAGCCAACAGTTTTGATATCTTTCCCAGCCCTCTGGACAGGACTGTTTTCTGTTTATTTTTACGTTTCTTTCCGGTATTTTTCATTTGTTCTTCCACTCCCTCCATCTCTCATACCCCCGTTCTAATCTCACCCAATCTGTTTTGTATCACGACCATATCATATTTCTTCAAGTCTTCTTTGAAGGAAGACCATAGATCTCCACAAGATATGGAAGCATCAAATTCGTGTAATCCACTAGGTTCATGACTGCGGTATCCCTTGTTCTTCGAAAAATAATCCCCTCTGAGGGTATCTGCTGCTCCTTCATCGGTGCTGACTATATTATCTCAGAACGTTAAAATTTCTGCATTTTACTTTGGGTATAAAAAAACAAAAAAAGCATACTTTCATAGAATTGCCGATAACATTTTTATTGACATCGATCCACTGCGGTTCACAGGAAGAGATCATTCCTTCTGCATAGATATACTGCGAATAGGGACGGACTGCTGCAAACCCCAAAATGGTCGTGATCTCACCAGTAAGTTTATCAATCAGCTCAAAGGCTTTACCCGCAAAATCAGGCTGTTCATAGCCGGCATTTCGTCCGTTGGTACCTGGCTCATGGCCGTATACCAGTTCGTTGATCACCTAGTTCAGTTTCCAGAAGTTCCTGCAGAATATCTTTAAAGCTGTCTTTGAGAAGGGAGTAATCATCAACTACACTGGTAATGTTGTTTTCTGTAATAATGTATCGGATTTGGTCTTGTGCTACTGACATAAATAAACTCCTTTTCGATAAGAATTTTCATATCTGTAATTCTTACCAAAAAGGAGCCATTTTAAATCCACAAATTTTTTACACTACCGCCAATGTTTATGCCCATTTCTCGTAGTTTTTTTCCTGCAGGACATTCAGTTGTTAAATTGCGGTTGGAATCTCATTCATTGAGATTCCAAGAAGTTATTATCATAACACTTTGCCTGGACATCTTGCTGTTACACTATCACCGCCAGCTTTACCGCGCCAAATACCAGCAGCATAAGAAACGCCGTCACATACATCAGCTTTCCGGCGCGCCGGATATCCTCTGCCTCGATGGGGCGGAGGGCATCTCCCAGATATTCTTTCTTATGCAGTTTCCCAAAGTAGAACGCATCCCCTGCAAGGCGTACTCTCAGAGCCCCTGCGCAGACCGACTCTGTCTGGGCGGAATTGGGGCTTGCGTGTTTCCTCCGGTCCCTCCGCCAGATCTTCCAGGCATTTTTTCCGTCCATCCCTGTGAGAAACGCCGCCCCGGTCATAAAGAGCGCCGTGAGGCGGGCGGGGATATAATTGAACACATCATCCATCTTTGCCGGGAACCGGCCAAAATACAGATATTTCTCATTCTTGTAACCCAGCATGGAATCCATGGTATTGACTGCCTTGTATAAAAAGCCGAGGGGCGCTCCTCCCAGGATCAGGAACAGGAGGGGCGCCGTGACCCCGTCGGACGTATTCTCTGCCACAGTCTCCACCGCCGCTTTTGTCACGCCCTCATAAGTCAGGTTCTCCGTATCCCGCCCAACGATCATGGAGACCGCTTCTCTGGCGCCCGGCAGATCTTTTTCCTTCAGTCTGTCGTAAACCTTTCCGCTCTCCTTCATCAGACATCTCGCCGCCAGGATCTGATAGCACCAGAAACTCTCGATTACGAACCGAAGTGCGGGATGGATCCGATGCGCTGCCCACAATACCGTAAAGGGAATAGCAAAAGAAATCCCTGCCACCAGGAACCAAAGGATGGTCCCCGCCGCCAGTTCCTTCCCGGGGCTGTCTTTCCCGGTCCATTTTCTTAAGATTTTTTCTCCAAAGGAAATAAAATTCCCGATCACCCGGACCGGATGATACAGCCAGACCGGGTCACCAAATATAAAGTCAAACAAAAAGCCTGTCAAACAGGCCGCAAGTGAGATCAGCATTTACAAGGTACTCCTATTCCGCAATATCATCCAGTTCATACCGGATCACTTTTTTCAGATCCTCCAGGCTCACCTCCACCTGATACCCGATCTTTCCGGCACTGAAGATGATCCTTTCGTAAGCTTTTGCACTCTGGTCGATGGTGGTGACAAACTGCTTCTTCATCCCGATGGGCGAACAGCCGCCGTGGATGTATCCGGTCAGCGGGAGAAGTTCCTTCTGTTTTATCATCTCAATACTCTTCTCGCCCACACTTCGCGCCGCCTTTTTCAGGTTCAGTTCCCTGTTGACCGGGATCACAAACACATAATTCGCCTTTGTTTTCCCTACTGTGACAAGAGTCTTGAACACCATTCCCGGATCCTCATTCAGCGCTTCTGCGACTTCCATCCCGTTCACTGCGCCGGTCTGGAGATAGTTATAGCTTTTATATTCGATCTTCTTCTGATCCAGTATGCGCATAACATTGGTCTTTTCATCTTTTTTGCTCATATTTCATCAATCCTTTATACATTTTTCTGGCACAGGCATAGAAAGCTGCGGACCTCTTCCTTCTGTCCTGCGTTCACGCCCTTTGCCCGGGCGGCCGCATAAGCCTCACGTTATTTTCTTCCTTTTCTGGAAACGATATATCCTGCTGCTCCTCCGGCAGCCAGGATCGCAGCGGCGGCAGCGACAACCGCTGTCCATGAAATCCCTGTCTCATTTTCCGTTCTCGTCAGCAGCCGTCCCTCCTCGCTTTCTGCAAGAGTAAACTCCAGTTCTCCTCCCGGAAGAGAATCCAATTTCAGAGTATAGTTCTCTTCCGCCTCGTTTTTTTCCATTCCTTCCAGGCTGCATTCTCTCAACACAAAAGGCGTATGGATCACGATCTCCAGATCCTGGAACTCTTTCCATGTCTGCGCCGGAGAGAGCAGATAAGTATAATCATAAGTCGGATCTGCCTCTCCGTGGACCGCCGGATAGAGCGGAGCCGTAACCTTATTGGTGATCCGCTCTCCGGGTCCGACAGTGATCTCATATTCGTACCATCGCATCAGCGTGTCAGACACATCCAGCCTGTCAAAGAAGCTATCGATAAATCCGAAATCCCTCTCGTACAGATTCATCTCATAGACTACCGCATTGTACCAGTCTGTCTCGCTGACCGGCAGTTTAGGATCATAGGACATCTTTACAAACTCGCCGAATGTCATCTCTGACCTGTCGATCAGAATGATCTCTCCATCGATCCGCTCTTCCATGGCGCCATTCTCACAGATATACCACTGCGGGAGTTCCTCCGGCTGCTCCCCGATCATATAAACTTCCAGAAGAGTCCCGTTGCTGACCCAGGATGAGAGTTCCAGTTCATTTCCCACTCGATTATATCCTGAACTCGTTTCCATGTAAACTTTTGTTTTCCCTCCACCGCTGGAGAGTCGGAACCCTGCGCTTGCAGCGTCATATCTGGACTCATCGATCCCGCCTGCCTCATATGTATATTTTATCACAGGCAGTTCAGGTGTATAAAACGCGTCCTCCACATACCCGTCCTGCAGTTTCGCCATATCACGCTCTGTCTCAAAATCATCTGCTGCATAGGTATGCCGGAGTCTCTTCTCAACTTCTTCTCCGTTGACCATGACGCCGTACTTCTCTGTATCCGCGCCATATACCGGCTGCAGCGTCTCAGTATCATACTGAAAACCATATTCCGGCACCTTTCCAAAGGGAAATACCAGCGTCGCCGTCACGGAATAATCCTCCGGATTATAAAACGTATACTCTGCGGACACATTTCCAGAGTAGGCAAGGAATTGCTCTCTGGTCTGGTAATGTGTCTCAGGAAATTCCGGTATGTCAAATGTCAGAAGTTCCTGTTCCACGATCAGGGGGCATTCTCCCTCTTTCACGACCGCACCGTTCGCCCGGGTTCCCTCCCAGTCGCTCTGGGCGGAATTGGCAGATACCTCAAGGGGTGCCGCCAGACACAGCCCTGCCCAGCCTGCTGCAAGCAGGAGGGCAGTCCCCGTTTTTTTCATCTTCTTTTTCCTGTTTTTTGTCTGTTCCATGCTGCTCCCCCTTTCCCCATTCGGTTCTCTTCTCCTCTGCCGCTTTACGTTGACTCTGCTTCTGTCTATTCTCTTCTCTCTGATCTTTTCCTGCTCTCGAAATAGATAAAGCGGTCGATGGAATCCAGTATATCCGCGAAATCCTCTCTCGGCGCGGCGTCGATATATCTGCTCAGGATCTCCCTCTCGTTTTCTTTGTATCTCCCGTAATAAATGTCATACAGGTTGTGTCCCCGCATATGGGTCTTGATCTCCTCCATATGGCGCTTCACATCATCCTTGGTCTCAAGATCCTGCCCGATCACTTCCACGAGCCGCTGTCCGCTTTTCAGACGGTGCAGATACTCTTTCCATTTTTCCAGAAAGATCTCATAGAACTGTTCCTCTGACTCCAGGATCCCGATCTGCGCCATGACCCGTGGATCCAGGAAATAATTCTCAAACGAATAATACTTCAGGATGAGCACGTTCTTCTCCGTCACTCTGGGGAGCCGGTCCACGTCCTCCTCATTCCTGAGGGCATAGTAGCTGCAGAGCTGTTTTTTCAATTCCTCCCGGTCCTTGCCGTCGCCGTCCCGGATCATGAGGAAATTGTCCTTTATGTAAACCTGGTTCATATATTTCAGGTTTGCATATGTCTTGATATTGGTACAGCTGTTGGTCGTGATGATCGCGATCCGTGACAGATTGCCCTCGCTGTCATACGTCTCCGAATAGTATTTCCGGATCAGCAGCGGCAGCCTGCTCTTATCCTGCTTTCCTTCCACAATGAACACGAAATTCACATTCATCAGATCGTTTGCTGAATATCCCAGATCATCCAGCACCGCGCTGATATCCGTCCTCTCCCTCACCTCAGAAAAGCCTTCCCGGTTCAAAGATACCTGACGGATCTGCCTGCTGTTAAAGTTGGACAGCAGGTTCGGTGAATGGGTGGAGAAGATTACCTGGTTTTTCTTAGACAGGCGGTACAGGATATCGCCGGAAACTTTCTGGAGCTTCGGATGGAGAAAGATCTCCGGATCCTCCACAAGGATCAGGTCCGCGTTCTTCCTGCCTTCCTCCTCATACGTCTCCAGCAGGGACAGCATGTAGATGCTTCGCATCCCTTTTCCCATGCTCCCCACCGGATACTTTTCTCTCTGCCCTGATTTCCTGATCTCTGTCTTAACGGCAAGGGTCTTCTCCACATCCAGGTTCATGGAGTAAAGGATTTCATCCCGGCCGCCGTTTCTGCGGAAATTCTCGTTCACCCTCCTGGAAAATGTATCCAGGTTCAGATTGTACAGTTTATATTCCAGCAGTTTTGCCGCCTCCAGGGCGTTTAACTCCTCCGGCGTCTTCCTGCTGATCAGCCCGATACAGGAAAAACAGTGGTTGCATTCCTTCGCGATGTCGAACATACAGGAGCCTGCCCGCATCTGCTTTAACAGATCGTCCTCCTGGAGCATGAGCAGATCGTCCTGAAACTTTTTCAGGTTTCGTTCCGTATCCATGTAATAAATATGGGGAAATATCTCCGGAATATATCTGTTGTTCTTTCTTGCACTGTCACTGTAACGGACCCTTCCCTCCCGGTTTACGGAATATTCAAAGGTCAGTTTTCCATTCTCGTAAGATGGAAGTTTCTTGCAGAAATCTCTGTACCACGCCTCATATCTCCGATAAGAGCTGACGATCCCGTATCTGTGGAACCGCTGCAGGTCTGCATCCGTGATCTGCAGTGTGACCATGATCTCTATGTTTGGAAAATTCTCCTGGAAATCTTCTTCACGTACCGTGTAATCACCGCCCACTGCGCGCACGGCATCCAGCACGGCTGTCTTTCCCGTATCGTTCTTTCCCACAAGGATCAGGGCGTTCTCTATCCCGCCGATGTGCATCTCCCTGATCGATTTAAAATTGCGGATCCAAAGATCTGTGATCTGCATCCTGCTCACCTCCTGCTGAGCGCACCTGTTTCCACTAAAGCATCTCTGTTTCAATACGTTCGCAGTTCCCAGCACTACAGCCCATAACGTTCCTTCATCTCTTCATACATTTCCTGGCGCATCTCCTCGGCGCGCTGTTCGGCAGCCCGGTTTGCAAAATGCATCGGTATACTCATCACTGCCATGATGATCACACCGCCGGCGATCATAAAGATCAGCCAGCGTATTCCTGCCCTTATCCCCGGCTTTTCCATCTGAGAGCTGAGTTCATTGATGTTGAGGACCTGAGCATATCTTTTTCTGCCGCAGCAGGGGCAGAAAAACTTTTTCGCATAATATGTATAAGTTCTCCGATTTACAAACGCGGCTCCGTCAACCTGTGTCCTGGTCATACTCCGCGATCTTGACATATGGCTTTTTGTAAACTCGGCGGCAGTGACGTCATATTCTGTTCCGCATTTCTCACACTTCACATGTCCCGTCAGCCCGGATCTTATGGTCATCTCTGCACAGCTGCGAAAAAACTGGATGCCGCAGAAGATCACCCATATCAGCAGCAGTATCCCCATGATCAGTGTAATGACAAATCTCGCATCCATACTCTCACCTGTCCTTTCCAAGCTTTTCCCTGAAGTCCTTTATCGATGTCAGGGAAAAAAGAAATGAGATCACCAGAATAGAAAGATCACTCGCAGACACACTGTCCATAAAATAGTCCGCTGCCGCCATCGAAACAGCAGTGAACAGGGTATCCATCAATACATATAGTACGACAGCCTGCTTTTCTGTGCATCTTCCAAGCTCTGCAAACACCGCCGGAAGTGCCGACGACAGGATCTCAAGAGGGAACCCCACGATCATGACGATGATAAAGAACAGGATAATGCTTCCCAGAGATTCATATTCAAATCCAAAAAAACTCATGATCGAACCGCCCACGACCGCAATCACAGCGATCACAGCAAGGATAACTATTGCCACAACAGAATATCCCAGCAGTGCTCCCGCCAGCTCTTTCAGTTTTTCTTTCATTCTATCCTTTAACTCACTTTCTCAGGATCTTGTCCATGCTTTTCCCTTTTGCCAGCTCATCCACCAGCTTGTCCAGATAACGTATCTCCTGCATCAAAGGCTCCTGGATCTCCTCTACCCGCACGCCGCAGACCACGCCTTTGATCAGCTTCCGGTTTTCATTCGGTGACGGGGCGTTCCGGAAAAAATCTCCGTACCCGATCGACGTACCGGCCAGCTCTTCCAGTTCTTTCTGACTGTAGCCGGTAAGCCACCGGATGATCTCATCCACTTCCTCTTTTGTCCTGCCCTTTCTGACAGCCTTGTTCACAAGAAGAGGATAGATCTTTGAAAACTCCATCTTGTATACTTTCTCATTCTCCATCTCGTTCTCTCCCTCACCTGTGTTTTAGTTCAAACCTCTCCGGTGGATCTCATCCTGTTCCGTCAGATGGGTCACATACCCGGTGTGGATCCGGTTTTCCGCCGCTTCGACTACAGCCCGAGCGCCCTGTTTCCCGAATGCTCCGCACCACCGGAAGAGTATTTCTCCATCACATAATTTGTCAGAAATACACCTGCCCGCTCAACCTTCTGTTCCTTTACAGCTCTGTAACCTCTTTTCAGAAAGAAAGGCTTCGCAGTAATCGAAGCATGCGTAGTAAATCGTTCTGCCTTTACCTTCCGCTCCAGTTCATCGCAGATCAAAGAAGCGATTCCCTGCCTCTGATGATCCTTATGAACATAGAGTCTGTCCAGATACCCTGAACTGTCCATATCACCAAAACCAATGATCTGTTCTGAGGCTCCCCTGGTTTCCACTGCCACAACAGTGTGATGTTCCCGGAATGACCTGTCCCAGGCTCCCATATCAATGCTTCCGTCCGCCCATGCATCAAGCTGTTCCTCTGTATAATCCGCCGCGTTCACAGAATGGACTGTCTCATAGAAAAGCTGCGCCATCTTTTCACAGTCAGAAGAACGGTATTTCCTGAGTATCATACATGTTTCCCGCCTTATTCATTCATATACTGTATGACCGGTTCCAGATACTTTTTATCTGTCCAGTCACATTTCTGTCCCACCGCACACATCAGTGCGGTCATCCATGGTTCATAGGTTGACGGATCTTTCTTTGCGACTGCTTTCTGGAGCATTTTACATAATGTCCTGTCCTTAAAAGACATGGCTGATTCATCCCAGGCTCCTCTTCCATAAAACATGGGGATCTCTCTTAAGTCTTCTTTCAGATTGTGCGCCTTTACTTCTTCAAGCGCTTTCTCATCATAGGGGGAAGCTCCCACACAGAAGACCGCTGTCTTCTTCCCGATAAGTGCCTGTCTGTTCTTCCTCAGAAAAGAGATACCTGCTATCCCCGACGCATAGATGCTTCCGCACAGTATGATCCTGTCATACTCTTTCAGCGCCCGGCTGTCTGCTTTCGGCGTCTCGACCACATCAAATCCTGTGGCTTCTGCCAGCCACATGGCATATTTCTTTGCTGTCCCGTATTTTGACTGGTAAATGATCAATCCTTTTCCCATGACAGTATCCTCCGATCATCCGCTCTGCTCCCACATTAACCAAGAGTCTGCACATCCCCTTCATCTGCGGTGAACTCATACTCAAGAGACGTTTTCTCCGCCCCGACCAGTTTGACCCGGTTTTCTCCCTTTTTTATCTCAAAAGTCCCTGAGTTCTCCTGTTCCCCGCCTGACTCTGCTTTACATTCGACCAGAGTAGAAAGATTTCCGTCCGGGTCGATCAGGACAAACTTTGCTTTTCCGGATGAAACGTTCAGCTTCCATGTGAATGTGACTTCCGTATCTTCAGAGGCTTCGTACTTCCATATCGTATCCATTCCCTCCATCTTTTCCGCTGATCCGGATACAGTATTTCCTTCCTGGCTCCCCGTATAATTTGTCAGATTATAGCTGTTGGAATCTCCTGCTATCCCTCTGTCGTTCTCATAATATCTCTCTCCCAGGTTCATCGTGCATCCTGTCATCAATACTGCTGCCGCGACAGCTGTCAGGCAAAGTCTTTTCCCACTCCTCATAACATGCCTCCTAATATCCAAACCGCTTCATTCCCTGTTTAAATTCCTCGATCGCTTTCAGCTTTTTCACCCTTCTGAGACGAATCCCGGCTTCCCGGCATATCTGCTCCAGAATCGCTTCTACGATAACATTGCTGACCCGGATCTCCTTTGGCGCCCCGAAACGAAAGATAAAATCGATCATTGCATCTGCAAGTGTCACGCCGGCGTCTTCCTCAGGACCTGTCATGTCCGCCTTCAACATCATTTCAGAGCAGGCATCGGCAACAAGACAGAGGCAGGGATTCGCCGGACGTTCATACTCTTCATCCATAACTGCAGCCCCGGTATAGACGATATCTGCCTCCAGTACAGCATCGCACTTCTCAGAAGCCCTCAGTTCCTCGATGAGTTCCCCATCTGTCAGTGTCAGCACAGGAAATTTGCAGCCTGTAAATGGCAGCGGTCTCTCTTCCACCGTGCCCACCTCTTTATCGCAAGAATAAAAAAATGTTTTTCCGTGCTCAAAATCCACCTTCATCTCATTCGTCCTGTAATATTCCACCGCGTCCGCGAGCATTCTGAGGTACCCGGTCATGCGAAGCACTTCGGCCTGATCCATATTATATGGAAAATAACCTTTCCGATAAGACATAAAATAAAGCCACTGATTTTTTCCACGGAATTTATAGCCCAGATCCTTTACGGTCTGCCACTGCGCCTTTGTCAGTTCCTCCCTGTTCCCCCAGTAGCAGGTCAGATTGTTCTGGCTGAACATGGCATATTCGGATGAGATGTTCATTCGTTCCGCCAGTGTCAGCATCATAAAGTCATTGAGACCGTCCAGGCCCTCGTATACGGAAATCCCATAGCAGTCCCCGCCTTTTCCGAGGATGCTGACATATACCTCGTCCTCCCATTCTCCCTCCAGGGTGATCAGATCCATATCCCAGAACGTCTCCCAGGGCTCTATCTCTTTCAAACGCATCGCCGCCTCATACAGCGCGCGCCACTCTTCCAGATCCGCTTCCCGGCGCGTTTCGCTCAGGTCTTTCTGCACCGCATCAAGCGTCCCCGCATTTTCTCTCATCAAAAGCTTTTCATACAGAGTATTGGCATCCGACTCATCCGCCTTTTTTACAAAGCGGATCTGAAAACAGGATTCCAGCATCTCATTGATTCCATTGATGTCATAATAAGCGGGATCGTATTCTCCATCTTCCATATAACCTGTTGCTTCCGCCCAGCCGCAGATTTCCTCATGTTCCGCATTTTCCGGATCACGGATCGCTTCCAGAAAATCATAATACCCGCCGATTCCTCCGCAGTCCTCAAACGGGCATGCCCCCTTCGCTTTGAGCACAACCGGATGCGTATACTCGCAGTCTGTTATCACGGATTCAATATCAATTCTGTGTTCCCAGTCATCTCCGAAATCATAACAGTATGTAAACCACTTCACATGTTCCATATATGGATCGATCAGAGTTTCTGTGGCTTCCTCCAGATCATAGTCCATATCTGCGTAATCTTCGTCGATTTCCTCCACACAGATTCCCAGATCATGAAATTGGAATGCAAACAGATGATACCCCTTCCATCCCATGATCTCATTGAAAAGCACTGCAAGCTGTGAAAATGTGATTCCCGCCGGAATGATACACCTGCGCCAGATCGGGGGATGGGAACCTTTAACCGTGATTTTTATCTGATATGCTTTCATAAACGCCTCCTTTGTTCTTCTTCCCGTCTTTTCAAAGCCAAAGCTCCATTTTCTTGATCATATTGTCATAATACTTTTAACTTCCCATTTTCGAAATAATAGATATTTTCCCACTTGTAACCGCATATGATATCCAGTGACATACAGCAGTACACCATACTCTCATGATACCTCAATCTCACTCTCCCCTCAACAGCTTTTCAGTATCTTAACATTTCTTAAAACACCTTTGCCCGTCTTCCATTCCTCTTCTATCACTTCTGCTGTATATCCCTCTCCGTTTTTTGCCTGCCAGTGATAAAAATCATATGGCTCTCCGGCGAGCCGGGATAACGCCGCCATGATCGTGCCCCCGTGTACGACAAACGCGGCGCTCTCAGTCTTCTCGTCCATCAATATGCGGATCCATTTCCGCACTCCGTCTGCACATCTCCTGCGAAAATCTTCCTGTGCCTCTCCTCCCGGAAATGCAGTCATCCCTCCGGACTCCAGCCACTCTATGTAAGCCGGATGCTCTTTCAGATCTTCGTATGTCTTTCCTTCAAAAAGCCCGAAATCACATTCCCTGAGCATCGGTTCCATCCGGATCTCTGTTTCCGGATAGATCAGGCGCGCCGTCTCTATACACCGCTTCATCGGGCTGGTTATCACGCTCTGTACGTCTGGATACCGGACTTCTTTCTCGCGAAATGCTTTTACCGCTCCGGCGGACAAGCTCTCATCCGTACTTCCGATATACTGCCGCTTTTCGTTTCCTGGCGTGGGCAGATGCCGAATAAATATGATCTTCATAGTTTTCCCTCATATAATTTGCAGGCGGCGGCCATTTCCTTCAAAACTTCCATAATGTCATCATAATCGATTTCTCTGGCATACAGATATTTCTTCTGATATTTTTCCCAGCTCTTCCTAAGTTCCCCGCTGGCAAAAATCTGCTGCAATATCTCTGACACATCTGATATATGATCCAAACTGCCCCTGTGCCCCGCTGAAGCTTTTAGAGCTTCAGCAAAAATCCTTTTGCTGTACTTTTGAGTTTTTACAAGAATGTAGATATCATAAAAATCCCTTGGTCTTGTCTTCTACCGTTTTCTCTGTTAAAGGATAATTGAGAAGCGTCGTATCGAGATCCATTGTAGAACGTGTATCCAGCCCCACGATAGCCGCGATCAACATTCCTCCTTTGATCACAAACTTATCTCTGTATCCTGAATTCGAAAGGCGGTCCAGGAAACGCTCAAACATGTAATTTTGAAGGACTACCTGTGCAGCGATGCCTCTGCTTTTTGCATAATTATTTATCCTTCCTTTCAGACTCATTGCCTTTGAGCTCACAGCAGCACCTCCATGTATTTTTTTAAGTCTTTTATTACATGAAGCCGCTCGGCATATACTGCAAGTAATCTTAAATTTTTCTCCCTGCATGCAGCATAATTTTTGACAGCAGCAATCACAGTTTCTTCATCTACCCGATTTCTTGACCGGATCAGGTCGCACACTGTACGTTCTGGATCATAACATCTCACATAATTTCCAAATGTCGTTTTTTTCTCGATCACCCCCAGCTGATGCAGTTCAGGTTTGATATAATAACAGCAGCATTCATCCTTCAAAGAATGCGGTAGAGTTGCATTACTCGGGATTGTCACTGAATGCAAAAATGGTGTCCTGTCCGATAAACTGTCCAGGAATAATGCTGTATCATGAGAAAAAACTATCTTTTCTGATCTCAGCATCATTGTATACATGTCATCATGAGCGGAATCAGGAAGCACATATACTCCTTGCCTGCTTCGTTCCAACAGACCTTCTTTTACATATTTTGTGAGCAGTGTTTTTGAAAACCCCAGTTTAATAACCTGAGAGGTGGTGATCATATTATTATTTTTTAAAAGTTCCTCATATATTTTTGAATTGATCTTCATACTTTCACCCCTTCAGTTTATTTTTATATAGACATATTATTTTATTTCTTCATAAAAGTCAACTTTATATTTGACTTTTATGAAGAAATTATATTTAGTTTCTTTATAAAAATAACCCTCATCAGCAAAATCCATCATTCTGCCAAATGAAGGTTATCAATCTCATCCTATCCCCCTGCTCAGCACTGCTCCCGCAAGCATCGCCAGTTCACAGACCTGAAGGAAATACCCTGCCAGATCCCCGGTGATCCCTCCAAACTGTTTCCTGCTCATCCTGTAATAATAGAGAAAAACAAGGAGGGCCGCCGGGATCACGATCACAGCCGTTCTCCAGGAAAGAATCAGCATCCCGCCTCCGCAGGCACATGCCCACAGGATCAGCACAACACGGACCCGGAATTTCTGCGCTCCATCCTGAAAGGTCCGCAGGAGTCCGCTGTTCTTCGCCGCCTGAAAGCTCACCACAGAGATTCCGCTCAAAGACCTGGAAAGCATGTAAGTGCAGGCGATCACAGGAAGGAGTTCCTCAGTCACCTCGCTCCACAGAGCAACGTCCGCCAGGAAATACACACACAGCCCGATCACAGCGAACGCGCCTGTGTTCGGATCCTTGAGTATCTCCAATTTCTTTTCCCTGTCCCCATAAGAACTGAGGGCGTCCACTGTATCCGCAAATCCATCCAGATGGATCCCCCCTGTCACAAGCACGGGGATCAGCGTCATCACAATGGCAAAGAACAGCTTCCCGCAGGACGTATATCTCAGGAGAAGGGAGCCGATGAGAAGCTGGAGTGCTCCTGTCACCGCACCCACAACAGGGAAAAAGCACATCGCATACTTCATATTTTTTTCGTTCCAGTCCACCATAGGGACCGGGATCTTAGAATACATGGATATGGCGATCGCCAGCGATCGAAACAGGTACATTTTATCCCACACTCCTACTCAAATTCTTCATACTGCTCCACCTTGATCTCCTCAAAGGTACTCATCTTCAGATAGACAGAGAGTCCCATGTCCAGAAGGGGCATCGCCGCCACCGCGCCGCTCCCTTCCCCGAGAGACATGTTACAGTCAAGGAACGGGGAAAGTCCCAGAGCATCCAGGACCATCCCGCCTGCCGTCTCCCCTGATCTGTGGGAGGCGAGCATATAATCCGCACACTCCGGTACCATGCGTACCGCGCACAGAGCTGCCGCGGAAGAGATAAAGCCGTCGATCATGACAGGGATGTGACAGATCGCGCCGCCTAAGAATACCCCGGCCAGTCCTGCGATATCCAGCCCTCCCACTTTTGAAAGAACGTCCAGCACATCCTTTCTGTCCGGCTGGTTCAGACGGATGGATTCCCGGATGACATGGACTTTGCGTTTCAGCCCCTCAGAACTGAGCCCTGCTCCGCGCCCGGTGACATCCTCCGCGTCCTGATCCAGGAGAACGGATACAACTGCACTGCTGGTGGTCGTATTCCCGATCCCCATCTCTCCTGTGGCAAGGATATCGTACCCTTTTCCCACAAGTTCCCTGACGATATGGATGCCGTTTAACACAGCCTGTGCCGCATCCTCTCTCGTCATGGCAGGTTCTTTCATCATATCTTTTGTGCCATATGAAACCTTATACCCTGATCTGGTGACTGCGGGCACATCCGACGCCATCCCGATATCTACCGGGAACAGATCTGTCCCTGCCACTTCCGCCATCAGGCAGACGCTGGTGGCTTTCTTAGTGAAATTCTCAGCCACGATCGCCGTGACCTCCTGCCCGGTCTGGGTGACGCCTTCCGCCACCACGCCGTTATCGGCACACATGATCACAAGGCCTTTCCTGTCAAGGCTGTAGACGGACTTTCTCTTGATCCCTGCGATCCGGATGACCGCGTCCTCCAGTTTTCCAAGGCTGAAAAGAGGCTTTCCTACTGACTTCCACCTCTCCTTTGCCTTCTCCATGCTCTCCCGGTCCGCCGGGATGATCTGTTTTAACTCTTCTTTCAGTTTTTCTTCCTCGGTCATCTATCTTCCCCGTCCTATCTTTATTTTTAATTTCCCCGCTCTGTCATTCAGTTCTGCTCTGTTGTCTATTTCTGCCTCATCTTTTCTTCTTTTCTGGACGCGCATCTTGCCACAAAACGCTCTGCAAAAGCTTTCATGGACGGCAGATACAGATGCGGATATCCTGCAAACAGATTTCCCTTCATATGGATACAGTTCCACTTCCTGCGCCCATCCGGCTTCACTGCCACACAGTCTGCACCGCTGTCCGTACTGTCCCAATAATGGAACTCATGTCCCCGGATCGATTCTCCGGGCAGAAGATACCCCTCTTCCACCGCATCGCTCTGAGGTCCCACTGCATCTGAAATCCCGTCGCCCGATCCGCCCTGCACTTCAAGATTCACATATCCGAACCGTACCAGTCTCCCTGTCGGAAAAGCCTTTCCCCGGATCTGACCCACAAGAGGATAGACATTCCCTTCCCTGTCCTCCATCTCCTCATGGAGATACATAAATCCTCCACACTCGGCAAGACAGGGCATTCCATCCTGAAGCGCAGTCCTGACAGATGAGAGCATATCCCTGTTTTCCGCCAGCTCCTTTCCGTGAAGTTCCGGATATCCGCCGCCCAAAAGGAGTCCGTCCAGATCCTCGGGGATCATTCTGTCCCGCAGAGGACTGAACGGGATGAGGGTACATCCCAGATCTTCCAGCAGGTTCAGATTGTCCTTGTAGTAAAAACAGAACGCCTCGTCCCTGGCGATGCCGATCCGCAGTCCGCTTCCGGACAGCGTCCCGCCTTCGTTCTTCAAAGAACTCTCCCCGGCGACCGCAGCGGCTTCCCCGGCGGTCCGCCGCACCAGTTCAAGATCCACCGTCCGGCTCAGCAATTCTCCGGTTTTCTGGATCTGATCTTTCAATCCCTCCATCTCCTGCGGGGTCACAAGCCCCAGGTGGCGGCTCTCCATGCAGAAGCAGGGATCCTCCGGAAGATATCCGACCACCGGGATATCAAGATTCATACTGTGAAGTTTCCTCTCCAGCATCTCTTTGAGCCTGGGATAGAGCATGTCTGACACCCGGTTCAGGAGGATCCCCTGAATATTACTGTCTTCACGGAACTCTGACATTCCTTTTACCACTGCTGCCAGGGAGAGGGCGGCTCCCCGTGCAGGAAGGACCAGCAGTACCGGAAGCCCCAGTGTCCGCGCCACATCGTAGGAACTTGCCTTCTCCGTATCCAGCGCCATCCCGTCATAATACCCCATCACGCCTTCAACGACTGCGATATCTGCTCCTTCGGTGTGCCTTTGATAGCCCCGGATCAGTTCCTCTTTGTCTGAGAAAAACAGATCCAGATTTTTTGAATCGACCCCCAGCACCTCCCGATGGAACATGGGGTCAATGTAATCCGGACCACACTTACACGCCCGTACATTCATCCCTTTTCCCTGAAGTGCCGCCATCAGGGCACACGCCGCCGCTGTCTTTCCGCTCCCGCTGGCAGGGGCTGCGAGCAGGATCCCCGGAGTCCTTCTCCCAGGTTCTCCGGATGGATTCTCTGAAAACTTTGGGCAGCTTTCTTTTTTATTCCTCCCCCTATATTTTCCCCGATCTGCCATCAAGCTTCACCTCTCTCATCCGCGGTCTCCCCGCCTGCTGAAATGATATAGACCGGATTCATTCCCGTCATCATATGATAGCGTCCCAGTTCCCGGGACCTGGCCACGGACATCTGAACGATCTCCGGCTGTTTCAGGAGCCCTTCCTCCACTGCTTCCATCGCCTCTTTCACCGTTTCCAGGGAAATGGCATTGATCACAATACGCGCACTTTTATTCTTCTCCAGGACACAGGAAAGGATCTCCCGCAGATTTCCTGAACTTCCTCCAACAAACACATGGGTCGGAACTTCCAGATCTGCCAGTATCTCCGGAGCCTCGCCCCGGATGATCCGGATCCCGTCTGTCCGGAATTTCTTCCGGTTCTCCCGGATCAGTTCCAGTGCTTCCGGATTCTTCTCCACCGCATAGACCCGGATCTGTTCTCCGGAACGGGCAGCTTCCACCGATACCGAACCTGTCCCCGCACCCACATCCCAGACCACAGCATCCTCCGTGAGCTGGAGCCTTGCAATGCTGACCGCCCGGATTTCTTCCTTTGTCATGGGAACTTTTCCACGAATGAACTCCTTATCCTGGACATGGGCACATCTGCTTTTTGCCGGATACGGGTTTTCTATCAGCACAGTACAAAGTCCCTCCAGGTCCTCCTCCTCAAGTTCCGGAAGTTTTCCGGAAACGATCCTCTCGTCTTCATAGGAAAGCCTGCTGCCGGAATGGATCACCACGTCTTTCATCCCATATTCCCTCAATCTCCCCAGCACTGTCTTCCCGCTCTGGGGGCTTCCCAGAAGCAGGAAAGTTTTCCGGTTCCTTTCCACTGTCTGAATGAAATTTCCATCTTTTCCATGGAGGCTGACAAGCGCCCCATCTTCCCAGGAAGTCTGCAGTTTTGCCGCAAGATAGATTACAGAAGAGATTCCCGGGACCATCTCGATCCGGCACTCTGCATCCCTTTCCTGAAGCGTCTCCCTCAGCCTTCTCGCGCCACTGTAAAATCCGGTATCCCCGGAGAGCAGCACTGCGACACTCCTGTACTCCGGGTGTTCTTCTATATAACAGGCAATCTCTGCAGGACGGTATTCTGAGAACATGGGTCTCTGCTCTGACAAGGGATCAGCACAGATCCCGCGCGCACAATCCAGCATCCTCTTGGCCCCGATCAGACAGTCACAGGAGCGGATGATCTTCTGTGCCTGCACCGTCACTCCCTCTCCTGTTCCCATACCGATCCCAACAAGGAAAATCCTCTGTTCCTTCTCACACATCTTTATACCCTCTCGGCGTCACCATTCTGCCGTTTAATTCCATCGTCTTTGAATTTCCGATAAAGACGGTTGTGAACATATCCGTCTGCGTCGTTTTCAGCCGTTCCAGAGAAAGGATCTCACAGGACTCTCCCTCTCTTCCGATATTGCGCACGATACCGCAGACAGTCTCCGGCGCCCTGTGTTTTAAAATGATCCCGCACGCTCTCTCCAGATGATCCGCACGCTTTTTACTGGAAGGATTGTAGAGGCAGATAACAAAATCCGCCTCCGCTGCTGCGTCCAGTCTCTTCTCGATCAGCTCCCACGGAGTCAGAAGGTCGCTTAAACTGATCACGGCAAAATCATGCATCAGCGGAGCGCCCAGGACAGCCGCCCCGCCGGAAGCCGCCGTGATCCCCGGCACTACCTCGATGCCGACCTCCGGATACTCTTTCCCGATCTCACAGATCAGTCCCGCCATACCATAGATCCCTGCATCTCCACTGCACACCATTGCCACATCCTGCCCTTTTTCTGCCTCCTCAAACGCCATACGGCAGCGGTCTGCCTCCTTGCGCATCGGGGTAGTTAAAAATACTTTGTCCGGGAACTGATCCCGGATCAAGTCAATGTACACTGTATATCCGATGATGACCGGGCAGTGTTCCAGAACTTGTTTCGCCCTGATGGTCATCTGGTCCGCCGCTCCCGGTCCCAAGCCCGTCACATAAATCTTGCTCATCTTTTCTGTCCCTCTTCTTTCTTTGCTCTGATGTGGCTCTTTCGCCGTCCCCCGCTCGCCGCACTGCTTTTCTCTTACCTTGACTGGAGATTTCTCCTGTCAGAGAGCATTCTTTCTTCCGTATGGGCGGAAACTTTCTTCTCTTCTTTGTAGACAGGATCTTTTTCCTTCTCTGCATGAACACTTGCTTTCCGAAACTCCGTCGTAAAAGAAGGATCATAAAGCTTCGAGCGCTCATACTCGCCGTCCAGCACCCTGCCGACCACGATCAGCGCAGTCTTTGTCACACCTTCCGCCTCTGCCGTCTGCGCCAGTTCCGCCACAGTGCAGCGCAGCACCTTTTCCTCCGGCCAGGTCGCCTTATATACGATCGCCGCAGGAGTATCCTCCGGATACCCTCCCAGGATCAGTTCTTCGGAGAGTTTTCGAAGCATCCCTGTGCTTAAAAATATGACCATGGTAGCCTGATGTGCTGCAAAACTCCGGATCGATTCCTTCTCCGGAACCGGCGTCCTGCCTGCCATCCTGGTGATGACCACAGACTGAGAGATCCCAGGGAGCGTATATTCCGCCTCAAGCGCAGCTGCCGCGCCGCTGAAAGAACTCACTCCCGGACACACCTCATAGGAGATCCCGCACCGGTCCAGCTCGTCCATCTGCTCCCGGATCGCACCGTACAGGCAGGGGTCGCCTGTGTGGAGGCGGACGATCTCCTTTCCTTCTTTCTGCCCCCTCTTCATCACTTCCATGACTTCTTCCAGCGTCATTCTCGCGCTGTTATATCTCTCGCATTCTTCCCTGCACACCGAGAGAAGTCCCGGATTCACAAGTGATCCTGCGTAGATCACGATATCTGCCGCCTGGAGCAGACGCTGTCCCCTCACAGTGATCAGGTCTTCCGCTCCCGGTCCGGCTCCCACAAATGTAATCATATCCTCTCTCCTCCTCCCGGCTTTTTCTCTTTTACGATGAGCAGGGAGTAATATCCCGCCTGCTCCGGTATCTCCTCTGCGGACAGATAAACTTTTTCATTTTTCATCCCGCAGTTTTCCACCATCTCTGCCTCCAGCTCTTTTTCCATCAGGAGTTCCTTCACATCCGTCATCTTTTTTCCGGCTTTCATCAGTACCTTTGTACCCGGAAGTCCCAGACCTTCTTCGATCTGATAAGACGCCGGAAGGATATGCAGTTCCTGACGGTTCTCCGCAAGAGAGATATCCATTCGCGCCGCCGCTGCACAGAAAGAAGGGATCCCCGGCACAAGTTCCGTGGGATATCCCTTTTTCTTCAGCCTTTTATGCACATACATACAGGTGGAATAGACTGTCGGATCCCCCAGCGTAAGGAATACCACATCCATCCCTTCTTTCAGTATATCAGCCACAGCGTCCGCATCCATGTCATGGATCTTTTTCAGCCTCTCCCTTTCCTTGATCATCGGCATCGGAAGAAAGATGCGATCCTTTTCTTCCACTTCCGGTACCGCTCCCCGGGCGATGCCAAATGCCACACACCGGTCAAGATATTCCCCATACCGGCTCTTGTCCCCCGCTTTCTCATAGACCGGTCCTTCCAGGCTGCCGTCCGATACCGGGATGGCGATCACACTGCACTCCCGGATCGCATGGACCGCCTTTAGCGTCATCAGTTCCGGATCTCCCGGCCCTACTCCCACTCCTGTAAATGTTCCGCTCATTTCTGGTCTGCTCCTCCTGTATCTTTTTCCCACTTAACGTCACTCTCCGCTTTTGCCGGCTATGCCTGTACATCACCATCTTCTGTCCGCTCCCGGCGGATCCGCTCCAGAAGTTCCTCCGCCTTCTTTGTCCTTCCCAGGATCCCGTCCTCCAGGGAAAACAGGACCGCTCCGATCTGCAGTTCCTCTCCTGCTCTCTGTCTGAGATAGAACTCGATCCGTTCTGTCACAGCCTCCATGACCTGCCAAAGAAGTCCCTGTTCCTTCAGGATCCCGATCGCTTCCGTAGTATTGATGCACTGCATCAGCCTCTGCACTGTCTCCCGATCTGCTCCTGCCATGGCTGCATGTGCGGCGAACACTTCCATCCTGCAGTCCGCCTGGCGGGAGTGTGTGTTCATGACTCCTGCTGCCAGCTTGATGAATTTTCCCACATGCCCGATCAGAAGGATCCCCTTCATTCCCAACAGTCTGGCATCATCAATGGTCTCTCCCACATAATTGCTGCATTTGACCGCCAGGGCAGGATCCGCCTGCAGGTTCTCTCTGAGAAAATCGGTCCCATAATTTCCCGGAACGACATAGCAGTATTGGTGACCGCTCTCTCTTAACATCTTCATCTCAAGATAGATCGTATCTGTCAGCGCTTTCTCGCTCATCGGCTCCACGATCCCGCTGGTCCCGAGGACCGACAGTCCTCCCTCGATCCCAAGCCTGGGGTTGAAGGTCTTCTTCGCCGTCTCTCCCCCTTCCGGGATGGAGATCGTCACCCGGATCCTGTCTGTACATCCGTATTTCTCCCGGGTCTCATTCACCGCGTCCCGGATCATCCTGCGGGGCACCTTGTTGATCGCTGCCTGCCCGACGCGCTGCTCCAATCCGGGCTTTGTCACCCGCCCGACTCCAACACCGCCGTCGATGATAACTCCATCTTTCTCAAAACGTAAATCCCCATCTTTGTTCTCCGGAGCCTCAACAGGCTCCGCCTTTTCCACCCGCGCAAAAACGAGGAGCCCGTCTGTCACATCCGGATCATCCCCGCTGAATTTGCGCACTGCGCATTCCGCATATACCGTTGTTCTTCTGACATTCTCCACATCCAGATAAAGTTCGATCCCTTTCGGCGTCATGAGCCGGACATGATCCGACTGTTCCCCGGAAAGAAGCATCTGCGCGGCGGCTTTTGCTGCTGCCGCCGCACAGCTTCCGGTCGTATACCCCAGCCTCAAACCGGACCGGTCTCTCCCGATATCCGGTTTCATTCGGTAATTTCCTCCAGCATCTGCGCCGGATTATCCGCTGCCTTTACTTTTCCGAACGCCTTGACGATCACACCTTCCTCATCGATCAGATAGGTTGTGCGCACTACCCCCATGGTCTTCCTTCCATACATGTTCTTCTCCTTCCAGACGTCATACGCCTGGATGCAGCTCAGTTCCGTATCGGAAAGCAGTGTAAAGGGCAGGCTGTACTTTTCTTCAAATTTCTTGTGGGAAGCAATGCTGTCCTTGCTCACCCCGAGGACGACAGCCTCCTTCTCCATAAACTGGGGATACAGTTCGCCAAAACCGCACGCCTGCTTTGTACACCCCGGCGTATTGTCTTTCGGATAAAAGTACAGGATCACCTTTTTCCCTCTGTATTCCTCAAGTGTGTGTATCTCTCCATTCTGGTCCGGCAGTTCAAATGCCGGCGCCTTTGTTCCAACTTCCAACATGTGTTTGTCCTCCTTTATTAGTTGATCACAGGATCATCGCTGTGCTTTTGCAAAATGTATATTTCAAATCTGCTGGAGGGTATCTCCATATCGCTCCAGAATCCCTGTCTGCATCCTCAAAAATTCAGGGATATATTTCTTCAGAATGATATTTACAAGCCTTTTTGCCGCCTCTCCGTCATAGATATGAGTCATATCGTTTCTGGACTTCAGCATCTCAATCCAGACATCTTCATCGATAAAATCGTACACAGAATACGCTGTCTTCAGTATCTCTCTGGGAGATCCTGATCTCGCTTCACGACTCCCTTCATAGCGGAGCAATTCTTTCAGAACTTTCCAGCTGAGTTCAAATTGAATAAAAAATTTATCAATGATTCCACTAATGATAAATTCATTATCAATATCCTCTTCTCCTGCTCGTTTCAGGACTTCAAGATTTGAGTTGAAATTATCAAATTTTTTCATAGATTATTTTCCCCTCCCTTTCAATATTCTCCCTCAGTTCCTGCTGAATGCTCTGATTCAGATCTACGAAATCAAACATAAGAAGGGTTGAAGTCTCTTCATCCACATCCAGGGAAAAATTAGCAAAATCTCCTCCCTTTACAGCCAGATCGATGTCACTTGTCCTGTGAAAGTCTCCTCTGGCACGCGATCCGAACAGAATCACTTTCTCGACCTTATATTTCTCCGCTATTTCACAGATTTCCCGTATAACCTGTTCTCTGATCCCGGTTCCGTTCACGGCTTCTCTCCTCCTTTAAGAATCCTGAATTGATTATATCCTGCCTTCCCATTTTGTGCAACCTGCCATCGTGTCTTTTCAGGAGCTTTCCTATACAATAAATGGACAACAAGCGGATCTTTCTTTTCCGCGTGCTGCTTTCGTCAGCTTCTTGTTTTCATATTTATCCCGGCGGTCTCCGCCAAAGATTTCCTTTTGTTTGAGCTCACAGAAGGTTGCAGCTATTCCTTTTTTCTCTATAATGGAGGTGTGATCTATTGAACGAAAAATCAAATAACAGTCAGGAATATCCGTCGATAAACCGGAAATATAAAGACCGGCTCTTCCGCCTGGTGTTTAGCAGAAAGCCTGTCTGGAGTTAAAACAGGCGGTCTCTTTCGCGGTGGACGAATGTACAGCACAGGGCATCCTGGATGATATCCTGACTTCACAGGAAGCAGAGGTGATCCAGGTGGTACTGGAAACATTCGATCAGGAAAAATATGACCTTACCGAGGCTGAGATCTTAGAAAAGCTTCAGAAATACCGGCCGTAAAATCACCGGAAGTATAAAAAGGCACATCCCGGAATTGTAATCGGTCACCGAGGTCTCGGGCAAGCCCGGACTTTGGCTCGTCGCCGTTACAAACAGAGGGACTGTTCAGCACAGTCCCTCCCTCTTGTCTCCCCCAGAAAAAGAGTCGTCTTATAATGCCCTGTCTGCTCCGCAGCTTCCCGCCTCACCGGACCGCGATTCCCACCATCACACACAAAAGGGAAAACACGATACATAAAAGCAGTATGCTGTTTACCCCCATAAGATAGAAAAGAATTAATGCAGCCCCTGTCCCAAGGAGCATAAGACCCCCATAAACTTTTCTGAGGTTTTCGTCATCCCGGTGTCTGGCAAAAAAGCAGATACCTATGATCGTCAGCGCGATCGCACAGCCGCACCACGAAGCCGGGATCAGACTCGCATGCCCGGACATGATGATCAATGCGGTGACAATGATCACAACAGGGACAGCGATCCATGTGATGAACCTGCTTTCCTTACGGTTGTTTCTTTCAATCTCAGCCACATCAATGATCACATTTTTCATTTCTTCTTCCGAACAGTTATCTGCTCTTTTCTCCATCTTTTCAGAACGCATCAGTTCTAAAACAGATATGTTCAAAGCCTCTGATAATGGAACAAGGAGACTGATGTCCGGGAATCCTTTTCCACGTTCCCAGCGGCTGACCGCTTTATCTGTCACTTTCAGTTTTTGTGCCAGCTGCAATTGTGTCATACTATTCTCTTTGCGGCACGTTGCAATAAAGGCGCCAAATTTCTCTGCGTCCATCTTTCCACCTCCCAAGTCAAATATAAAGCATGATCGTTTTTTGGGATACCGATGGATGCTTTACTTCAAACAAAACCTGGCTCTACGATTCATTTACCGCAGCCTGTATTCCTTCAATCCGCGCCTCCACCGGTGACCGCACTTCGATCAGATTTCCATCCGGATCATAAAGCCTGACCAGCTTCTGTCCCCAGGGCAGTTCTGTCAGAGGGGTAGCATATCGAATCTTCTCACCGTATTCCTCCAGACGTTTCACAAATGTTTCCATATCCCCTTCCTCAAAATACAGTTCCGAGGCGTTATTCTGGGGAATGATCTCGCTTCCCAGCGTTCCTTTCCAGATGCCGGCATCCTGAAGGACAAGCCCCTCTGTCAGGATCACATTTCCCTCCTGCTCCAGGATCGGATCCAGACCAAACAGATCTTTATAGAACGCTTTCGATCTTTCAATGTCATTTACTGCAATCAGAATATTTTTCAGCTTCATCTCCTTCACCTCTCTGTCACATTATTTCTGTATTTCCCCCGCATTATTTATACTGCCGTTTCTATATCTTTGGTCATAGATACAACGTATCCGCTGTCTTGATAATTTCCGCTGCAATCTTCTCCGCCGTCTTTCCCGAAACGTCGATCTTCACAGTATCCAGTGCGTGATACATGGGAAGATAGTTCAGGCTCCGGCTGATCACATCCTCTTTTCGTACACCTTCTTCGATATCTTTCTCAAGCCGCTCCTGAAGTGCTTCCTCCGTACATACCAGGGAGATTTTCACGATCCTGCATTTTTCTGCATCCAGCCGGAATATGATCTCATCCAGGATCTCCTGCTGATGCATGACCCAGCAAAACACGACATTCTGATATGCGGTACAGTGAATGAAATTATTCAGAAGCGTACAGATATTGTCCATGACCATCTGTTTTGTCTCTGGCGTAACCTGAAACGGATCCATATCCCAGCACCAGTCTCCGTCCAGGAACACACAGTCTGGAAGAGTCTTCTTCAATATCTGTCCCACCGTTGTCTTTCCCACACCCATGGGGCCTCCGATCAGATACAGCCTCTTTTCATAGCGGTTCCCATACTTTTTCTTTGCCGCAGCCGTATATTTCCGCACAAACGTGCCTTTTGCGTCTGTGTAACCGTCTCTGTCATGTTCGTATTTTTTCCACAGCGACAGTTTCAGCTGTTCATATTTCTCCGCAATATCCGGATATTCATTCAGATAATCCCGGAAATACAGTTCGTCATTGTCACCAGAATACCGCAGATGCAGGTGGAACACTTTCTCTGCAAATCCCTGTTCTGTATACCCTTTATTAAATGACATCCTGTTTTCATTCCGGCTCATACAGATCCACCCATTCTCACAGAGGCTCTGCCGGATCTCTCCCATATCGGTTCCAGGCGCTGCCTCGATCAGGATATCAACGATCGGTTTTGCCTGGATCTGCCCAATGGCGGTACTCCCCACATGACTGATCCGTTCTACAGTTCCGGAAGGAAGGATTCGCTCAAGCTCTGCTTTTTCTTCCCTGTACCATATCTCCCATTCCTCTTTGTGCTCTGTCAGGATAATGGGAAATAACTGCCACAGTTCTTCCAGACTCATCTCACATAAACTTTTCCTCATATCGTTTCTCCAGTATTCTCTCAATATGCATATAAAATCCCTGATGCAGCTATTCCAGAAGAGTCTTCCATTTCTCGGAATGATATGTCTCGAAACACATCCTGATCTGCTCTTCATTGTTTTTCTCTGTCGCAAGTGTGGGAAGTTCATCCAGACCGAAATACCTGCTCTCCACAGTTTCTATGTTCTTCTCAAAAGAACCTCCCGTGACAGAACACAGCACAAACACCTTGCACACTTTATGGGCATAGACAGGAAGGTTGTGTTTCTCTCTGTCCTGTATGGCAATGACCAGATCCGGTGTAACATCCAGTCCTGCCTCTTCTTTTACCTCTTTGACCACGTTCTCTCCTACCGAGACATCCACATCAACCCATCCGCCCGGCATGGACCAGGTACCATTATTTTCCTGAACGAGCAGGATCTTGTCGTCCTGAAAGATCGCGGCACGGGTATCCAGCTTCGGTGTCTGGTATCCTGTCTCATTGCAGAACAGATCCTTTACTTTCTCCGTTGGGATCTCCGTCTTATAACTGATCATCTCTGCCGCAATATCACGGATCCTCTCATATCGTTCCAGATCAAACCGGTCTTTCCCGTAATGCAGGCCTGCCTGGGCAAGACTCTGAAGCTCTACCGCCCATTTGAGCCACTTTTCGTTTTTGTCCATCTTCTTTCCTCCTTTAGCATACTCCTCTTCGTTTTGTTACAGACAGCTCCTCTTATTCACTGACCCTGTAATGCCCAACGATATCATCCCGCTTTTCAAGGATATCCTCCTCATAAGACACCTGGAACGGATCATTGTGATGGATCACATATGGGATCCCGTCATCATTTCTTTTGTCCGATACGATCCCGATATGGTTCTCAAAGATCACAATATCTCCGCCCTGCCACTCACTGATCTCATGAATATCCGCCGTGAGCCTGACCGAGTTCCTCTCAAAATATACCTTGAGATTTTTTACCCTTCGGAAGTCGATGTTAATATCCGGTTCATCAATTCCGTATATCTCAGGTGCCTTCAAAATATCTTCATTTACCAGCCGCATAAGATCATATCCGGCATTTCGCATCGCATCTGCCACCACGTCTGTACAGACACCATACTGATCATCCGGGTAGCCTGTTTGATAATACTTGCTCTTGTAGACAGGATTCCCGGCGATATATTCTCTTGCTCCCTGCAGGATGTCCGTCTGATCATCAATCCCGTCCCCATCCATATCCACAGAACTCTGGATGTCCTGTATATTGAAATCGCTGTTTTCTTTCGCCTCCACAGGAGCACTGCTCGTGCCGATAAAATAATACCGGAAACGATATGCAAAGCATACTGCAGTAATCCCCAGGACCAGAACTATAACCATTATGATAACTTTCTTTTTAGACATCATATTATCCTTTCATATGAACCGTAACTTTTCATCCCTCAAAACATCTGATAATATCTTAGCATGACAGTGTAAAATTCGCAAAATATCAACATTAAAATTTAAATATTCAGAAAATCAATCGGCAGGATACACAAAACTTTTATGAATTTTTTGTGAACTTTTTGTGTTCAAAATGTGTATTCAAAAATTGTTATCTTTAGTATCTAGAGGTATAATAGAGATAACTTTTAAATTTCCAAACGAATGGAGGTATGATCTATGGGAAAAAGTAAAAAGAAACTTGCTGTCCTTCTTGCGGCCACCATGACATTGACCATGATGTGCGGGATGACGACATTTGCAGAAGAATCTGATGTCAGTGATCCAACTGCAGTAACTGAGCCAGCCGCTGTCCCTGAACCGGTTATGGTTGAGCCCACCACGCCAGAACCGGTTATCACTGAACCAGCTGTCACACCAGAGCCGGCCGCTCCCACTCAGCCAGACACAATTCCGGAACCTACCACTCCTGACGAACCAGATATAACAACACAGCGAACGACTCCTGGGGAACCGGATACAGCAGCACAGCCGACTACCCCCGAGGAACCGGATACAACAACACAGCCGACAACTCCTGAGGAGCCCAGCACAGCAACAGATCCCGATATCACAACGGAACCAGATACTTCAGCTGAGTCGGATGTGACAGATCCCGCAGCGGAAAGCGATCCTGTTGATGATCCGGATGCAGCTGGAACGGAAACGGACGATACCCAGGAGATTATCGAAGAGGAAGATACTACGGCAGAAGAGGATGTTGAAGACGACTATATTCCTGTTGAGGAGCCCGAATCATCTGTCTGGATCGGAACCGATAATGAAAAGGATCCATATGTTGAACTGGATCAGTCCGATGAATTCATCTCTTTAGGAGAAGGAAAAGGATCTTACAAGTATACCGATGGAAACCTTGTCCTCAAAGATGTCAATATTGAGCTTGGCACGGACTGGCTGCCGGGATTTGATATTACAGGTACTATCGTCATCAACCTTCAGGGAAATAATAATATCGCGACCAAAGGCGATGGCATCAATGTTTATAACGGTGACCTTACGATCAACGGAGACGGAACTCTCACCATAAAATGTACAGGTGATGTGGGGGATGGAATCTTTGTCAGTGACGGATCACTTACAATTGATGGTGCTAAAGTTACGATAAGTACAGAAACCAAATACGGTTCTGATGCGATCACTGTATATGACGGTGATATAAATATCATAAACGGTGCTGATGTAACCGCAAATGCAAAAGTGACCGGAGAGGAAACAAAATATGCTTCTGTTTACGGCATCCACGCATATAATGGAAAGATCAATATCAAGGATTCCAACGTAACCGCAAACGCAGACGGCAAGATCTCACTGGAAGGCAAGATGGATGACTGGGTAAGACAGCTTGGCATTGGTATCTATTCCGAATCTTCTGATATTTATCCGGATGATCCGTATTTAGCTGAATATGCAAGACCTGCAGGCATCACGATCGATAATTCAAATGTGAATGCCAGCGGAAGCTTCGCGGCAATGCTGGTGATCGGCAAAGACGGAACGATCACGATCAAAGACAGCACGATCATCACACCCGATGATGTAAACATCCGTGAACTCATGGGAACGATCGAAGATGATCCGGATGCTGCAGCAGTACAGATCGGCGCGATCCTTGCAAAGGGTGAAGGAGCTGTTGATCTCGACGCGATCATGGAAGAATATTACCGCCTGCTTGATGAAGGCGATGACGCTGCCCTTGCAGAATTCCTTACTTCAATCCTTGATAACACGGTAAAAGAAGTGAAGATCGTAAGGGATTCCGAACTTGTTACGGCAGAAAAATCTATGATCCCGAGGACAGGGGACAGCTTCAACGCTGAGACTCTTCTCCTGGTCCTTGCTGTATCAGGCTGCATCTGCGCATACCTGATCAGAAAGAAAGTCATCGCATAATTTGAATATGCGAAAGTGACCAAGCTTATAAACAGCCTTATACACTGGGGCTGTCGGTTAATACCGATTTTTAATCCCTGACATGCAGGGAAGAGGCAATCCCAGAGAATTCGGGCTTTTTTAAGCCCCTAATTCTCCAGTGGATTGTCTCT
>NZ_JACJLR010000004.1 GCF_016902345.1 Mediterraneibacter glycyrrhizinilyticus
GTTAGCCATCTTTTTCTCTTTTTATAGGATAGATTTCAGGGGCAGATGTGACTCGTATGAGTCACATCTGCCCCTGATTTGGACTATCTATTTCCCGACAGCCCCCTTCATCTTTCTTCTCTCTTCTTTTCTTCCCACGTTTCCCGTTACGACCAGTCTTCTCTTTCCTCTACCATCCCTGTCCAAAGAACACCAGCATCCCCAGTCCTTTTCCCAGCGCCATACTGATAACAAAGGCGCTGATATAACGCACGATCTTCAGCCTCCTCATAAACACCGGGAATACGTTTAGGATCTCTGCCAGCGCCATTGCCCAGCAGCCCACAAAGATTCCCGCAAAAAGTCCGGTCATCGCAAGAAAGGGAGTTCCCAGCGGAAGCCCGATCCGAAAGACATAGATCAGATTTCCCATGATCCCGCCAAGTGCGACGCAGTCTTCATAGAACATGATCTGCTCTCCCGTGTGCGTCCGGTCCGCAAAATCTGCCACCACCCCCAGTTCCACAATGAAGGAGAAGAGCCCTGCCGCCACCGCAACGCCTCCGCTAAGACCGATCACTGCCAGAAGGAGCTGTTCCGCCCATGCCGGTATTGCCCACATCGATCTCATCTCCTTTCCGCGCCGCATCCTCGACCAGCGTCGTCTGGATATCATTTTCATAGAGCCTCATCTGCACTTCCATGGGAGTCGGATCCACGGTAAAGCGTTTCTTTCCGAAATGATTGAAAAAGATCAGGATACCCGCCGTGATTCCGATGGAGTAGGAAATCTCCAGGACGGTAAAGCCGTCCGACTCTGCCCCGGTCACCAGTGCGTAGATCTGCCCGAACAGCCGTGTTACGTCCACATCGTTGTTAAAAGCCATGATCGAGAAAGCAGCGCCGCAGAATGTGACCACCGCGACAAACACAGTCTTCACAATGTGCCATAACTTTCCTTTCCCTTTCTGTTCCTCGTATGTGATGATGATATCTGCCTCTCCCAGATTCTGCACGGTAACATCCGGATATTTTTCGTGTATCAGGGAAATGATCTTTAATACAGACACCACATACCGCTGCTGTCCCGACTTTTTTATCTGCAGGAGACGGATCTTCTTCACACCGTTCAGCACCCCCTGGTCTGCACACTCCAGGCTCAGGATATCATTCAGCGTGACATCTCTTTTGTTGACTTCAACGTCCCTGTCTCCCTTCATATAGAGAACAGCCTGTGCATGGCCAGACTGTCTGTTTCCACTCGTTTTATTTGTCTGCTGCTTATCCGACATACGCTTCCACCCCCGGCAGCCTGATCAGAAAGCCTTCGCTGCTCTGCCCCGACGGCGTGCTCAGATAATAGAGGATTCCAATGACCACCGCCGCCAGCACAATGATAAGAAGGCAGATCCACACCTTTTTCCGTCCTTCATCCATATGTTTCACCAGTCCTTTCCGCCAGATTCCGCCGCTTGATCTCCGCATTTCAGAACCCGGTCCGTTTCTATAATATCTAGTATCTGGATTTCGGCCGAAATTATGTGCACCAGTTCCGCCATGCAGCGGATTCGCGCTGGCATGGCGGAACAAACCTCCAGAGGACTCCCCGTGGAAGCTGGCTTACTAAAGAGAATCAGGAGCCTTTTCTCCGCAGCTCTTCGATGATCCGCTTCTCCATCCTGGACACCTGTACCTGCGATATCCCCATGATCTTCCCCACGTCCGACTGGGTCCGGTCTGCAAAATATCTCAGATAGATGAGCTGACGCTCCTTCGCATCCAGGGTCTCCAGCAGCTGTTTCAGGACCATCGTATCCAGGATGCGCTCCTCTCTTTGCTCCCGTTCTTCGATCCGGTCCAGCAGGCGGATCTCGCTCCCCTCCTTCTGATGGATCGGACGATACAGAGATTCCACTTCACCGCCTGCCTCCATGGCCTGGACGAGTTCCTCTTTTTCTGCCCCGGTCTCGTCCGCCAGTTCCTCAAGGGTCGGCTCCCTGCCCAGCCGATCCATCAGCTTTTCTCTTGCCTGAACACTTTTATAGGCAAGTTCTTTCAGAGACCTGCTGACCTTGATCATGCCGTCATCCCGAAGAAACCGTTTGATCTCACCGGAGATCATGGGGACCGCGTAAGTAGAAAATTTCACATCATAAGACAGATCAAACTTGTCAATTGCTTTCAAAAGTCCGATGCTTCCAATCTGAAAGAGGTCTTCCGCATCCGTCCCTCTCCCGTAAAACCGCTTTACAACGCACCAGACCAGCCCTACATTTTCTTCTACGAGCTGCTCTCTCGCCGCCTTATCTCCGTCGTGTGATTTCTTGATCAAAGCGATTGTGTGGTCCATATCTCCCTGCCTTTTCCGACGGTCTTCTTCATTTTCACCTTAGTCCCTTTCCCCGGCTCCGATTCTACTTCCACGCTGTCCATGAACGCTTCCATAAACGCAAAGCCCATGCCGGAACGGTCCTGCTCCGGCTTTGTCGTATACATCGGACGCATTGCCGTCTCAATGTCCTCAATCCCTTTTCCACGGTCACACACTTCCACGGTAAAGACATTTTCCTCAATCCTGCACCGGATACTGACTTTATGTACCTCATTCTCATAACCGTGGATGATCGCGTTCGTCACTGCCTCGGACACTGCTGTCTTCACATCCGACACTTCCTCCACCGTGGGATTGAGCTGAGTCATAAAAGATGCCACCGCCACTCTCGCAAATCCCTCGTTTACTGACCTGCTGTCAAACCTGATCTCCATTTCATTCGTATTTCTCATTCTTTCTCCTCCTCATATATTTGCATGATCTTTGCCGCTCCCGACAGCGTCAGGATCTTCCGGATCCTGGCATTCGCGTGTACTGCCCAGACCTCTCCCCCGATCAGGCAGATCGTCTTATATCTTCCCATAATGACCCCTATTCCCGAACTGTCCATAAAGTCCGTCTTCTCAAAATCAAAAATGATATACTTGATGTGGTTCCTGTCGATCACCGCATCCGCTTCCCGCTTCATCTCCTCCGCATTGTGGTGGTCCACCTCGCGGGGGAGATAAATTGTCAGACAGTTCTCCTGAACCTGATATTTCATATTACTCCTCCTCTTGTTTTTTCATTGGTGCCGTGTACTTTTGAAAAAGTACACGGCACCAATTGACGGCGTTTTGTGAATTGTACGCACAATAAAACAAAAAGGACATGCATTTCTGCACATCCTTCTCTTTTGTATCTTATCAAGATATTATTAATTCTGTTCAAAAAATTAACTCAATTCTACTTTTTATCCTTCTGCCGACGCATCCCCGGAGTTGTCCGAGCTGTTATCTCCGCTGTTCCCGGAGTCACTGCTGTTGCTGCTGTTTCCGGAAAGGGCATCATAGTTTTCCTGCGCATCCTGGACATAGTCTGAATCCGCAAAATTTTCAATGATCATCTGATAGTAGGTCAGGGCATTCTCATTGTCTCCATTGCCCTGGTACGCCTGAGCCAGATTGTAGACAGCCTGTCCGCTGTTATAGCTCTGATCCATGCGGACCACTTTCCCCAGATCTTCGATCGCCGTCTCATAATCCTCGGAAGCGAGCGCCTCTGTACCGGAAGAGAAATAGCTGTCGCAGGCACCGGGATAGATCGAATCCCGCAGCTCATCACAGAGTGCCTTTCCATTGTCCCCCAGACTGTCCCGGTTCACATTGAGAAGCGTATCTGCCATCGTGGCATTTGTATATTCTCCGGAATTGTACTGCTCTGATACTGTCATAAGATTCTCATAACTGTCCGCCGTGTTCTGCGCCTGCTGAGCGTCGGCCTCTGTCTCCTCCCCCGCAGTGCGGTAGTTATCCAGAGTCCTCGTCTGGGCACTGACCTGAGCCTCCAGAGAATTGATCTGCTCGCTGTACTCCCGCATCTGGCTGTTCAGCCGCTCGGACCGCGACTGGTTTACTGCCGGAGCCACCAAAAACCAGATCAGAGCCGCCCCGATCGCCGCCCCGATGAAAAGGTTTGCCACAGCCAGGTGTCCCGCCATCTCTTTGATTGCGGAATGTCTCGGCTGAATGATCGTCTCATTTCCCAGGCTGTACTCCACAGCGTCGTCCTTTTTCTTCCGGTCGACACTGCGGCGTCCCTTTCTTGTCCGCTGCCGGGTCAGTTCGTGAAGGTAACTGAGTGTCGTCTCATTTGTCGTGTCCAGTTTCCTCGCTGCCCTGAGGACCTGCTTTGCTTTTGAATACTGGTCGTCATGCAGATATAAAAGCGCCAGGAGCTGATGGGCGCGCAGGAAAGTCGGATGAGAGGTAATAACCTGTTTAAGCTGGATGATCGCAAGATCTTCGCTGTTCTGACGGCAGTACTCAATACACTGATTATACTTCTTCACTGCCTGGTTGATGACCTCCAGTTCGTTTGCCGAATCCTGGACTTCCTTTATATAGTCGTTTGCAATATTATCTCTTGGGCGGAAGTTCTTGCTGATGATCCACTCCACCAGTGCTTCCGACACCTCCCCTATGCCGTAGTAGACAAGTCCGAGAAGGTTTCTCGCCGCAATATTCTCCCTGTTATACTGCAGGCTGCGTTTCAGGGAAATGATCGCCCCGGACATATCCCTGACCTTCGCTTTCTTCAGACCGTCATTATACCAGTAATTTGACTGATATATGATCTTCTTCGCATAATTCATTTATACCCACCATTGTCTTTCCTGTTCTTCTAGTGTTACAGTTCACACCGTACTCAGGAACAAGAAAATGAAGCGTCATGCTTGCATGTAAGATGCATTTTCCTGTTCCTGAGTGCGAGTGGAACTCGTAACCGCCGCCCTCATAAGCAGTCTTAGCACGTAGTGCGGGACTGGAGCGCGTCAGCGCGACGAGTGCGCATGCGGGCGGCGGTTCGGTGTGAACCGAACCATTAACCTACTGCTTCTTATCCATAACTTCCCGTAACAGATCTGTCATATCAGACAGATCTTCCTGGTAGACTGCCTCTTCGATGTCCTCCACCTCAAGGCAGGGTTTGAATTTCTTTATCTCTTCTTCATAGTTCAGCATTTTCGTTTGACCTCCCTGATCAATCCCTTTATCTCACCCGTCAGATACAGCGATCCAAGGCAGTAGACTGTGCGTCCCCTCTGGTTTTTTATCGCATATCTGAAGGCATCTTCCACCGTCTCTTTCACGACGACAGGCCTGTCTGTATACTCCTCAAACAGTCTTCCAAGCGCCGCGGCATCCGCAGCACGCCCATCCCCGATCTGCGCGACCACATACAGTTCCGCCTGCACGTTCCTGCACAAGCATGCGATCATCTCCCTGTACTCTTTGTCCTGCACCGCGGAGAACAATATGACATTTCCCTCCGCGTTTTCAGGAACACTCTGCGCAAATGCTTCCACAGCGCTGATATTGTGCGCGCCGTCGACATAAACATCCGGCAGGATCTCCTCCATCCTCCCGGCCCACTTCACCTCTGCCAGAGCCTGCCTCCACAGCCCCGGATGCCCCGTCTCTCCGAAGAGGAAACGCATGGCTTCCATTGCCAGAAGCGCATTGCCCGGCTGATAGACACCGATGTTATTCAGTTTCCACGTGGTATTTCCATAATAAGCATTCATGCAGGAAAATGCAATATGTTTGTCCTCGATTCCGAGAATTTCGTACGCATCTTTCCCGATTTTTTTACAGAAACTGTGCCGCTTTTCCGCCGTATGACGGATCACGCAGTCGCTTTCCTCACAGGTCTGGGCATAGAACACAGGCACTCCCGGTTTGATGATCCCGGCTTTCTCCTGAGCGATCTTCCCGATCGTATCTCCCAGATATTCCATATGGTCCATTCCAATGGATGTGATCACCGTCACAAGGGGATGTTCCACCGCATTGGTGGCGTCCAGCCGTCCCCCCAGGCCGGTCTCCACTACTGCGTACTCCATCCCGGCATTTCGAAATGCCAGCATGGCCATACCGAAAAGAAACTCGAAAAATGTAGGATGAGGCATCCCCGCATCCTGCATCTCTCCAACTTTCGACAGCACCTCTTCAAACACCTGGCAGAAACTCTCGTCTTTGATCTGTACGCCGTCAAGAACGATCCTCTCGTTCATCCTCACCAGATGGGGAGACGTAAACAGTCCCGTGTGCTTCCCCTCTGCTCTCAGCATTGCATCCAGATAGGCGCACACGGAACCTTTTCCGTTGGTCCCCGCCACATGGAGGATCTTCAGATCCTCCTGCGGGTCTCCGAGAAACTTGAGAAACGCTTTCGTGTGTGACGTATCATTTTTCTTTGTAAATCTCGGAATGTCCAGTATATAATTTACTGCCTCTTCATATGTCCTGCACATATCGTGTACGCGCCATCCTTTCACTCCTTTTGTGCCGCGTCTCCGCTACTCTTCCGCTTCCTCATCCTCGCTGACGAACGCCTGCCTGCCGTTCTCCACCGCATCCGGATCCTCCGGCAGTTCTGTCAGCGTGCCTTCCCGGTATTCATAGGTCTTTGATGTCCGGAAGATGGTATTGCTGGATCCGACCTGCGCCACCATCACGGTGTCTCCGTCGTTCAGCTCAGATTCCTGGAGATCCAGACGGGTATTGTTCAGGAATTTTGTCGTCTGTTTCTCTCCATTGATGTAGACCTTGCTCTGCTTTGTAAAGTTATCCCCGTACACACTGTACGTGCCGTCGGACTGCGCCACAAGATCTGTGATATGGGCGTCCTTCACTCCCATCACCATATGTCCCTCCGTGATCGGCGCGCCGCTCTCCTCGTAGACATACTGTTCGCCGTACATGATATCGTACTGCAGCAGCTCCAGATCCGCCAGATAATCCTTGGACTGACGTCTCTGCTGGTGGTAGTTAAATACGGTTCCCGAATGGATATCCAGCCGCTCAAACACGTCCGCCATGATCTGATATGCCGCAAGGTTGCTGTCCTTCTTCTCCAGTCCGATGTTGTCCCAGATCACATAGTTCGTATTGTAGAGATACCTGCTCTTTAAGTCTTTTGCCTCCAGGTCCATGGTCGGCAGATGGTCCCCGTAAAATACGATGACGGACGGTTCCTCTCTGGACTCTACCGCCTCGATCAGCTGGCCCACGAACTTATCCATCTCATGCACTTCGTTTACATAATATTCCCAGGCATTGCGCTTTCCTTCGTCCTCCACGCCGCTGACGATGATCTCCGGATTCTCAAGTGTGGGCTCCGTCGGGTAATCCCCATGTCCCTGCACACTGATCGTAAACACAAAATCCTGGCCTTCCGTCGTATCCATAGACTCCATGATGTTCGGCACAAGAATATCGTCTGTCGCCCATCCCTTTGGCGTCGTCTGGAGGATGTTCATAAACTCCTTGCTGGTGTAATGGTCAAATCCCATGTTGTTGAACACCTGAGCACGGCTGTAGAAGTTGCCGCCGTTATTGTGCAGAGCTTCCGCCCCGTATCCCAGGCTGGTCAGCGCAGTCGCCGCGCTCTCCAGCACATTGGTCTTTGCATAAGTCTTATACGGATACTCTCCCGGTCCGAAGAAACGCATGCTCATCCCGGTCAGCACCTCAAACTCCGTATTCGCCGTTCCGGCTCCCACCGACGGAACCTTGAAGTATCCCGTTGAATATTCACTGAACAGTTTCCTCAAATTCGGGATCGGATCCTCTGAAAAGCGGAGCCACTCCACCTCCGTGGGGTCAAAGAAAGACTCCAGCTGCACAAAGACGATATTCGGCAGCTCTTCCTGGGTCCTTCCTGTTTCATTCTTTGTGATCTCGCCGTCATTGCTGATCTGCGCCATCATTTCCTCGCTGTACCCGGAGGGCTCATTGATCCCGGTATTGAACAGGCTCGCCGAGAAGCAGTACGGAAAGCCGTAATCTTCATACGCAAACGCGATATTTCCGAAATAGTTCGAAATCACCCTTCTGTCTACCGCCACATTCGTCAGCACGATGCAGAGTGCGAATGATGCCGCCACGCCGCCCAGGGCAATGACCCGGTGCATCTTTCCGGTAAACTGTCCGCCGCGCCGCCACATGGATACGATCCACAGGATCAGCGCCACCACTCCGATGATGATCATCACCAGCTCAAAGGTGTTAAAGTAATTGTTCGTCAGCTCTACCGCATCCGAGAGCACTTTCAGGTCCTGCGCGTTGAACGGAGTCACCCTCTTTGTAAGAAGGTATCCGTTGCACGTTCCCAGGAACAGCCAGAACACACTCAGCAGGATCCTGACGAATGTCCTCCTGCGCACAAGATACACGATAGAAAATGTAGCGAATATCAGAAACGCATTGTACAGAAATACCAGCGGCGTTCCCACCATGTAGTCCCATGCCTCAAAAAACGAAAGCCTGGATACCACTTCTATAAGAAAATTGATAACGCATGCGAGCAGGAAATGGAGTGGAAGTGACAGCCGGTTCACCCATTTATAAACCGGCTGCATCTTGCGCGCAAACTCACTGTTCCGTCGCTCTTCAAGAATCCTCTGGCGGCGTTCCTTCTTCTCTTTAAAGTGTCTTTTTATATCTTCTTTCTTCAGATTTCTGACTTTGACAAAAAATCCTTTGATATCAGGTTTTCTGATATGAATGCGTTTCATTTATAACCTCTTTTCTAAACTGCAGGGCTTATTTTTCAAGCCCTGCCATCCTCTCTTTTACCTGAGCGAGCATCTGGGTATATTTCTCCAGTTTCCCGCGCTCCTCCTGGACTTTCGCCTCAGGAGCCTTGCTCACGAATTTTTCGTTTGCGAGCATCCCCTCTGCCCGCCTGATCTCTTTTGTCAGTCTCTCTTCTTCCTTCTTCAGCCTCTCGCGCTCCTGCTCCAGGTCGACCAGTTCTTCCATCGGCAGATATACCACCGCGTCCGGTACGACCACAGAGACCGCGCTGTCGTCCACGCCCTGTTTTGTCTCACTGATGATGATGTCGTTCGCCATCATCAGCGGCATCACAGACTCTTTCATACCGCTGATGCCTTCACTGATCTCCTGTTCTTTGCAGACAATATATACGTTTGTCTTCCTGCTGTTCGGCACATCCATCTCGGAACGGGTATTGCGGATTCCTCTTGTGATGGCTTTCACATGCTCCATCACATTCTCATCAGCCGGGAAGTTCCACTCGTCCTTATATTCCGGCCAGGAAGACATCATCAGGGACTCTTCTTCCGGCACCAGGGCGCTGTAGATCTCCTCTGTGATGAACGGCATAAACGGGTGCAGGAGCTTGAGCGCCTGTCCCAGCACCGTCTTCAGTACCCAGAGCACGCAGTCCGCGGAAGCCTTGTCTTCCTCTGCATGGTAAATGCGGTACTTCGCAAGTTCCACGTACCAGTCGCAGAACTCATCCCAGATAAAGTCATAGACTTTCTGCACTGCGATCCCCAGCTCGAATTTATCCATGTTCTCCGTCACGTCTTTTGCCAGCGTGTTCACTCTGGAGAGGATCCATTTATCCGCCGCCTTGAACAGGCTGTGATCCGGCTCGCTGACCGTCTCATCCTTCATATTCATGAGGATAAAGCGCGACGCGTTCCATACCTTATTGGCAAAGTTACGGCTCGCCTCCACTCTCTCATTGTAGAAGCGCATGTCATTTCCAGGAGCGTTTCCGGTGACAAGAGTAAGTCTCAGCGCATCCGCGCCGTATTTATCAATGATATCCAGCGGATCGATCCCGTTTCCAAGGGACTTGCTCATCTTCCGTCCCTGGGAATCTCTCACCAGTCCATGGATCAGCACGGTGTGGAACGGCGATTTTCCGGTGTGCTCATATCCGGAGAATACCATACGGATCACCCAGAAGAAAATGATATCATATCCCGTCACGAGCACATCCGTGGGGTAGAAGTAATCATAGTCTTCCGTATGCTCCGGCCATCCCAGTGTGGAGAACGGCCACAGCGCAGAGGAGAACCAGGTATCCAGTGTGTCCTCATCCTGTGTAAAATGTGTGCATCCGCAGTGCGGGCATTTTTCCGGAACACCTTTTGAGACAACCACCTCGCCGCACTCGTCGCAGTAGTATGCCGGGATCCTGTGTCCCCACCAGATCTGGCGGGAGATGCACCAGTCTTTAATGTTCTCCAGCCAGTGCAGGTAGATCTTGTTGAACCGCTCCGGAACGAACTTAAGCTCGCCTTTTTCCAGCGCCGCGATCGCCGGTTTTGCCAGTTCCTCCATCTTTACGAACCACTGCTGTTTGATCAGCGGCTCCACTGTAGTGCCGCACCTGTCATGGGTTCCCACCGCATGCATATGGGGAACGACTTTCACCAGATATCCCTGCTCCTCCAGATCTTTCACGATTGCCTTTCTCGCCTCATAGCGTTCCATACCTGCGTATTTCCCGCCGTTCTCATTGATCGTGGCGTCGTCGTTCATGATGTTGATCTCTTCCAGATTGTGGCGTTTTCCAACCTCAAAGTCATTCGGGTCGTGAGCCGGCGTGATCTTAACCGCTCCGGTCCCGAACTCTTTGTCTACATAGTAATCCGCAACGATCGGGATCTCTCTTCCCACCAGCGGAAGGATCACGTTCTTTCCAATGATATCCTGGTATCTCTCGTCATCCGGATGTACCGCGATCGCAGTATCTCCCAGCATGGTCTCCGGACGGGTCGTCGCGATCTCAAGGAAACGGTCCGTTCCCACGATCGGATACTTGATATGCCAGAAATGTCCTTCCTGATCTTCGTGCTCAACCTCTGCGTCGGAAAGAGAAGTCTTACACTTCGGACACCAGTTGATGATCCTGGATCCTTTGTAAATATATCCCTTCTCATATAATTTAATGAACACTTCTTCAACAGCCTTGGAACATCCTTCGTCCATAGTGAAGCGCTCTCTGTCCCAGTCACAGGATACGCCCAGCTTTTTCAGCTGCGACTCGATCGTCCCGGCATACTCTTCCTTCCACTGCCAGGTTCTCTTTAAGAAGCCCTCGCGTCCCAGTTCCTTTTTGTCGATCCCCTCTTCTTTCAGCTGGTTTGTCACCTTAACCTCTGTGGAGATCGCCGCATGATCCGTTCCGGGAACCCAGAGCGCATTGTACCCTTCCATCCTCTTGTAGCGGATCAGGATATCCTGCAGCGTATTGTCCAGGGCGTGGCCCATGTGAAGTTTTCCCGTGATATTCGGAGGCGGCATGACCGTTGTGAACGGCTTTCTGCTCCGGTCTGTCTCGGCGTGGAAATACTTGTTCTCACACCATTTGTCATATAATTTCTTTTCAATCTTCTTCGGATCATAAGTCTTTTCCAGTTCTCTGCTCATTGTTTCCTCCTTGTTCGCCCTCATAAGTTTTTACTGTCACTCTGCAGGCATCCGGCATCCCTGCCGCTTCCGCCACATCTGTGTTCACGGTTTTTTCACACTTTTCCCCAAAGAAAAAGCCCTTTACTTCTGTAAAGGGCGAAAATTCCGCGGTACCACCTTATTTCATGCATATGTTTTATAAAATAAAAAGCGCTGCGCTGCGCACTCTGCACTTCGAACAACGCGCTGCTGACACATACGCATCTCTCCTGTCCTGTAACGTGGACTACTACGGGATATCCTATCTTCCGGAACCAACTCCGCCTGATCTTTTCACTTGAGTCTGCCCCATCTTTTCAGATATCCGGTTCAGAAGCTACCTTCCATCATCCTTTTCCCGGACCGCCTCCCAGCCGGAATCTCTCCGGGCAGTCCTCTCTGCGGGCAGTGATCATGTACTCCTCTTCCTCAGCACCTTTTACGAATATGTTAACAAAAAATTAACTATCAATACTATAGACGTAAGATGCTGATTTGTCAAGATATTTAGATAATCTTAAGAAGTCATCCCTCCTGCATATCCCGTATCATCTGAACGATATCATACCCGTAGTTCTCTCCCGTCGCCCAGCCGACTCCCTGCGGGTTTTCCTGCTGCCCCAGCCATTCTACATAGGGCGCCGCCCCCTTCTTCACATACTGGTAACGGTCATCCACACACTCCTGTTCCAGGGCGTCCGTTGTCGCATACGCCTTGAGATGCTGGATCTGGGTTCTCACCCCGGTCCGTACATCCGGGTATGAGTTGCCGGGGACACCGCCGCCGGTGGTCCCGATCCCTGCAAAGTTAAACTGCTCTATGGACGCGTCTCCCCCATACTGGAGAAAGCCCGTCTCTTTCATGGTCTGAGCGAACGCCACCTCCGGACGGACGCCCTCCGCCTCAGCCTCCTCGTAATAAATCTGGCAGAATGTCTCAATGGAATCCGCGCCGCCCTCTGAGAGTTCCTCTGCCGGGTATATTTCACCGGAGTCATTGAAATAATCCACCATCTCCTGCACCGTGATATCACTCTGCCCCATGATGGGATACCGCTCGTCTGAGTCAGAAGCATCCGCAGCTACCTCCTGCTTCTCGGCGTCCTTTTCTGCAGCTTCTTTTTCTGCGGCCGCGGCTTCCTTTCCATCCGCTTCATCCGCTGTTACGGCCTTTGCCGACTCTTTTCTGGTCTCCTCCTGTTCCGTAAACGCATCCGCAGCTCCCGCGAATGTCAGAGCCGCAACAAGAAATACTGCAAGTCCCGCTTCTATATATAATTTCATTCTTTCCTTACTCTTTTTTGTCCTGTGACTTCTCTTCAAAATCTTCCACTCCAAAAATCCCGTATCCTTCGTCCTTCTTTCTTAATATACAGTATATTCTCCACTTGTGCCACACATACTGTATATGGGTGATTTTATGAAACGGACAAAACTTTCTTTCCGGAGAATATCACGCCGCATCCGGCTCCCTTCTTCTCGGAAATCTGATCGGTACACTTGGCATTCCGGTTTTCTTCTATACTTATACAGGAATCCTCGGCAGAAACATTTTCGTGCTGGATATCGCGGTGTTCCTTGCCGCGGTACTGAGTGCTTTCGCCATCGCGTGGAAAACAAAGGATTCCCGCGCAGTCCGGCTTATTTTATATCAAAATTTTTCATCCAATATCAGAGATTCTCCTCCGGCTGTCCGTTCCGGCCCATATCCGCCGGATGTCTGCCTGTGAGTCCCATCTGTCTTCTGATCTCGTACAGTCTCTCAACCTGCGCGTCGCTGAACTCCTGCGGCCCGCCGATCTGCATTGTCTGATATAACAGGCGTGCATAGAACTCAACGGACTCCATCTTATGGTAAGCGGCGAGAAGGCTGTCGGAATAGGTCAGCGCCCCGTGGTTCTCAAGAAGAACTGCATCAAAGTTCTGAAGATACGGTTCCACCGAGTCCGGAATCTCCATGGTCGACGGTGTGCCGTATTTTGCCAGCGGCACATATCCGAGCGCGATGACTGCCTCAGGCATGATCGGCTTTGTCAGCGGGATCCCTGCGATAGCGAATGTTGTAGCATACAGCGGGTGTGCATGGACAACAGCCCTGACATCCGGCCTTTTCTGATATACACGCATATGCATCTTGATCTCTGAAGATGGTCTGAACCCTTCGTTCGCCTCAAGAACGTTTCCGTTCTCATCCACTTTACAGATATATTCCGGTGTCATAAATCCTTTGCTGACACCTGTGGGCGTACATAAAAACTCATGATCATTGAGTTTTACAGAAAAGTTACCGTCATTTGCCGCAACCATCCCGCGGTTGTAAACCCTTTTTCCGATCTCACACATCTCTTTTTTGATTTCATATTCGTTCTGCATTTTTCTCCTCCTTGGCTTTTCGTCAATCTATTTTGTTTTTTGATATTTCTGTTTGAATGTTACCACACAATACTCTATCTTGTCACGACATCGACCGGCACATTGAAGATCTTAGCAGCTTTCAGGATCGTATCAATATGTCTTCCTGCCGCCGCCGCAAAGTGATGGGTGGGACCGCACTCACTCCAGCGGTTCACAAACTCTCTTGCGCCGCAGGTAAATCTTGTCCTCATGTTCGTATCGCCGAAGGAGAGAATCGGTCCTTCCTCATTGACCCCCTCTGCCACAATGAACTTGAAGTGTCCTTCTCCATCCTGTGTGATCGCAAGATAGGTGACCGGTCCTGTATATGGATAGAACTGAGTCAGGTAACCGCCTCCTGTCTTTCCGTGGAACACGTTCACGATCTTCATGGTCGGTTTCTTTTCGGAGATATCAGCATCTCCGGAGCCGCTGTGTCCGATGATCGCGATGTCATCATTAAAGTCGATGGAATACATCTCCGCCAGCTGTCCGGTTCCGGAGATGGTCTTTAAGATGCTCATCGCCATCGCCACTTTCATGTCTCCCTCTACCGCGCACGCCGTCCCCTGTTTGATCAGCATGGAAAATGCAGGGATGAGCATACTGTCAAGGACTCCTGCCTTGCCCTGTGCGAATCCGTCATAGTGGGATGCGATCAGGCCCAGTTTCTCATCCTTCACCCACTGTTCAAAAGCGACAACATATCTTGCCATCTCCCAGACTTCCTCGATGCTCCCTCCGCCTTCGATCTCGAAAGTATCAAGGATATCCTGCGCTTTCGCGCGGATCACTTCCTCGTCTGTGATGTCGTCAGCGATCGCCCACATCTTCTCCCAGTCAAACTGTTTTGTATACAGGTGCATCCTTCTGTAGAGGTTGGACTCGTCGATATAGAGGTCCATCATCCCCGGGTACGGTCTTCCGATCTGTGCGATATTTGTATCGCGGAATCTTCTCCTTACCTGCGCCGCCCGGCACCAGTCCTCGATCTCCACCTGCACGACCGGGTCGCCGCCCTCGGCAACGCCTGTGATGACTGCATGTCTCTTTCCGTATCTCTCAAGATCCGCCACCATCTCTCCGACAGCTCCGCACGCATATCCCTCGCCCAGCCAGGCAGCGATATCCGCATTGTCATAATCCAGCGCTTTCAGCTTCTGGATATTGACAAGGACAACCGGGACGTCCAGGTCTTTTACTGCCGGAAGCATGTTGTAGGACGTCGCATAAGTGAGCAGCTGCATGATCACCAGATCCACATCCGCCGCGCGGAATCGGTCCCCCGCCTCCTGGGACTGCTCTTTCGTTGTCACCATTCCTCCGTCGATGATCTCCACCGTATCCGGGATCATCTTTTTAAACGCCTCATACTGAGACTCGAATTCCGGTACCAGCGACGGAAACTGGGGCAGATATGCGCCCAATGCGATTGAAAAGACGCCAATCCTCGCTTTTGTTTCAACTAACATCTTATATCCTCCTACATTTTATCTCTTTTTTCCAGGCGTACCAGCCCCTTCTGCCAAGAAGCCCTGTCTCTCCTGCCAGTGGGCCTCTCCCTTAAAAGCTCAGTAGATCCTCACATCAAATGAATCTCTCACGCAGGTCCTTGCCTCCGGCAGATCCCGGAACACGCCGTCATGAAGCATCTGGACCATGATATTTCCGATGGCAGTGGCCTCAGAAGGCCCTGCCGAGACTCTGCGCCCTGTATATTTCGCCGTGAGCCGGTTTAAGTATTCCGCGTTGGAACCGCCGCCCACAACATAGATCGTGTCGTATCTGTTTCCCGTGATCTGTTCGATCTCCTCCACGGTATCTGCATAGCACTTTGCAAGGCTGTTGTAGATCACGGATGCGATCTCCCCGACAGTCTCAGGTACCTGCTGCCCGCTGTTTCTGCAGAACTCCTGCACCGCCCTGATCATACTCTCCGGCGCCAGGAAGCAGTCGTCATTGCAGTCCACGATCGACGGGATTGTCTCTTTGGACGCCAGATCACAGATCTCTGCAAAAGAGAGATCCCGGTCAAACTCTTTTTTCACAGACTGGATCATCCACAGTCCCATGATATTTTTAATAAAACGGAACCTGTGATCATATCCGCCCTCGTTTGTAAAGTTTGCCTTCATGCTCTCCATCGAGCAGTCCGCCTCTTTCCGCTCGACTCCCATCAGGGACCAGGTCCCGGAACTGATATACAAAGCATTCTCATCATTTGTGGGAACCGCCAGAACTGCGGATCCGGTATCGTGTGTCGCCGGAAGAACGACCGTACAGTCAAATCCCACTTCCTCCCGGATCTCTTCCGTAAAGTTCCCCACGACTGTTCCCGGCATGGAAACGGTCAGGAACATATCCCGGTTATATCCCAGCCGATCGATCAGTTCGTAATCCCAGTCATTGGTCTTCGTGCTGATGAGCTGTCCGGTGGTCGCCTCGGTATACTCATTCTTCTTTTTTCCTGTCAGAAGGAAGTGAAAATAATCCGGCATCATCAGTATGGTCTCTGCCTGCTCCAGATACTCCGGATGAGACTGTTTTACTGCCATGAGCTGATAGATCGTGTTAAACACCTGCTTCTGGATCCCTGTCCTGGCATACAGATCTTCCGGCGAGATCTTCTCATAGACTTTCTCATCCATCCCGTCGGTACGGCTGTCACGATACCCCACAGTCTCTCCCAGGATCCGATCCTCTTTATCAAGGAGGATATAATCAACGCCCCAGGTGTCGATGCCCATAGATACCGGAATCTTTCCAAGCTCTCTGCACTTTTTTAATCCGGTCCTGATCTCGCAGAAAAGCCGTTCTGTATCCCAGCAGAGAGTTCCGTTCCGGTTTTCCATTCCATTCGGAAAACGGTACACTTCTTCCAGCTGCATCTTCCCGTCTTTCATGGATGCAAGCATATGCCGCCCGCTGGACGCCCCGATGTCAACAGCCAGATAGTACTTGTCCATCTCTTGCGCCTCCTTATGTTTTCTCTTTATAATGTTTATTATAATGATCCGGAAAGAGCAAAAAAAGGACGTGATTTATATAAAAATGGAACCTTATTTGCATTCTCATCCTGCACGTTAAAAGGTCCTCCTATGAATTAGATTTTTTCATAGAAAGACCTTTCCGTACGCCTGGGAAATCTGTAAAAGCTAAGCAATAATGATCATAATGGCCAACACGACCAGCATAAGAATATCCATTGCTAATGCGCGGTTAAACCATTTATATTTCCGGATCGCTATACTTGCATTATATGTTATTTCATCAGCCAAATCTTCTTCTAATTTCCGAATGTCAGAATCCGAAAGCTCTAAGTTCGCATATTGTTTAAATATTTGCTTAAGGTAAACTTTTTTACTATACTTTGCGATATCTTTAAAAAATAACAAATTATCAGAATCACACTGCTTTTCGTTGTCCGATATACCTTTTCCTGTTTGCGGTACAAAAGAGATCAGTGCCATTATCGTAGAGACAATTATACCGAGCCCCCAAATATAGGGAAGGATTTTTATTTCCTTAATCCCTTCAATGTCCCATATACATGATATGCATGCCACATTAAACGCAATGATCGCCGCATTTTTAGCTTCAGCAAAAGTCACCCAGTTATTTACATTATCAAAAATTTCTTTTAACTGTTCTTGCATAGTCGTGTGTTTCTCATCAGTCATTCATTTTTCCTCTTTTAGTCTTTTAAAAACCATTTTTAACGTATTTTTGAAGTCCGCTACAGCCGGCTCTGAAAAAGAATCAACTTCATCTTCTGATATCCATCGAAGCTCTGTGTGCTTAGTTCCACAAAATTTTTCGACATCCACATCATTTACAATCTCAGCCATGGTGATAATTCCCTTATCTTTTCCCTGTTCGCTTTCAACTTCATACATTGCTAAAGGTATCGGCTGTATATCTTCTCTTTCATCATTACAAAGCACCTTGATCTGAAGCCCAAAATCACTTTCATACTCTTCTTGTATCCGTTCTACTAAAGATTTTTCCAGCACGCCCTTCGCACACCCAAATTCCCAGAGCCCCGGAAGTTTTTCTCTGTTTTTCGACCTTTTCATGATCAAGATCTTTTTCGTCTCTCTGTTATAACAAACAGAGACTCTTTCATTATTTCATCGATTCTTAAAAATTTATCCTCTAATTTTTGATCTGACAAAATCTTTTTTAGCGCATAATCCACATCCGTGTACATTTCTTTTTTCAGACTGGATTGTTCTCGATTCTCAAAGTACGCCCGTACTAATTCACTGTTTTCCTTTTCATCATAATAGAAGCTGTCTTCAAATATTGTTTCTCCGGCAAATCTTTCATCATGGTACCAGATGATCGGATATAATCTGTTCTGCGTATTTTCTTTAATTCGAAATCCCGCATCAATATCATTTCCCAGAAATTCAAAAATCCCATATCCCTCCTGCAGCTTAAAACGTTCGATCAAATTATCAAAAAAAGTACCTTTCTTTAATTGAAAAGAAAGGTTATTTAAAATTTCAAATATACTGTCAATTTTTCTTAGCTACCATTTGCTGAATCTTGCTAAACAGTGTGGTGATGACTTGAGACCATCCCGTAAAATTTAAATTTTTATACGCAGAAGAATTTACTATATCAAAAGAGAAGAATATCTCGACGCCTCGCCGCTCAAGCAATTCTTCTCTTTCCGCATTCAAACTCTGTATTTGTCCACTATATTTTTCTAATCGAACTTTTCTGTCTACCATCTTAAATACCCCAAAAATTTCCCTCTATTAGACGCTGCTTCTACAGATACATTAAAATATTCCGCAATTTTCGACGTATTTACTTTGTTTCCGATTATGTTCTCATTCATCACTTTCAGATATGCAGCCCGCGGCATTAGAAAAGCTGCCGCAAACTCATTTGCCTGGTACTCTTTTTCAGAGCTCCCAGTCCTCTGATAAACGTTTTCGTTCTGGCAATTCCAAAGCTCATCATTGATCAAATACCCCATGTGTAAAAATAAATGACCTAATTCGTGAGCAATAGTAAACCTTCTTCTTTTCTCATCCTGAAATGGTGACACCAGAATTTTAAATGCATCCCCATCTTTTATCACTGCACCGTCAGAATAACTGACATCAGTCTGTATACTTCCTCCTAGCGAACAGACAAGCTCATCAATATCCTGTATGGGAATTTTAATATCAAAAGAACGTATAATATCCTCTGTTAAAGAATTTATCATATTTCTAGTCGCAGTATCCATCGTCACACATCCTTACACATAATTTTATTAATAATACCACTATATGCGTCCGCGTTCAACAAACATATGTTCTATTAGGATTTTAGCATATATCAACACATATTTCAACACATGTTCATCCGGTATTCCCGGGGGCTCACCCCGTACTTTTCCCTGAATTTCCGATAAAAATAACTTGTATTGTCATACCCCACGGATTCAATGATGTCAGCTACCGGGGCCGAGCTGTTGGCGAGCAGCCAGACTGCCTGCTGCATCCGCTTCTCCTGGAGCAGCTGCTTGTAAGTCTTTCCGGTCCGCTTCTTGATCTCACGGCTCAGCCAGTAGACGTCCGTATTCATCTGTTCCGACAGTTCAGAGAGCGTGCCATTCCTGTAGTGCTCTTCAATATAGCCGAGCACAGTCGTCACAAGTTCCGCATCAAAGCGGTTCTGACCGGTCTCCATCTTATCCATGCAGTTTAAAAGCTGAAGAAAAAGAAGTCCCATGGTGATCTGAGTACAGCTCCGCTTGTTCGACAGATCGTAAAAGATCGTCCAGACCATATTTTCCACCAGGTTCTGCACCGGCAGGATACCCGCCACATGGAAATGCAGATAGGAGATCTCCCCGTCTTTTCCACAGAGCGCATCCACCAGAAATGTCTTCAGCATGTTCTCCTCCCCGCTGATCATGGAGAAAGCCGTGTCGAAAAACTCCGGAAGGACGATGAAATTCACTGCAATGTCCTCCGCGCCTGCAGGCAGGATCTCCTGGACAGCATTCTGGTTCAGAAAGAGCAGTTCACCTTCCCTGAGCCGGATCTGATTCCCGTTGACGATATGTGTCGTCATCCCCTGGCACATGTAGATCACCTCAATATAGTTGTGCCTGTGCTCAGGGAAACGGACAAACCTGGTATGGGGCCGGACCTGGATGAGCTTGCCCTTCTGAAGCAGCTTGTCACAGTCCACGATCATCTCTTTCTTCTCCGTATAGATCTGCTGGTCGATCTCATTTCTTCCTTCCAGGATCCGCTGTTCCTCATCCGTGATGACTGACAGCTCCCGGATCAGTTCTTCATGCATCTGTTCCTCTCCTGCATCCATGCTATCTCAGTATTTTTCTCCCTCCCGCCAGTCCATATCTTCCTCTTCTGATCCAAAATTCTTCTCGATCAGCCGGCAGTATTCTTCATATGCCTCCACGCCCTCAAATTTCTCCCTCAGTACGTCCCTCACACCCTTGTAATACCATCCCAGCGCCGCCTTGCTCTGCATCCGGAATCTGGTCCACAGAATTTCTCCGAGCACCGGATAATCTCTGTCGATGTCTCTCATATTCGACAGCTTGTCCGCCAGCGCGATCATCTGAACCTCTGTCGGCGCATCGTTCAGTCTCCGGATCGTTTCTCCTTTTCTCTCCTCCCAGGACAGCGATTTATCTTCACTTTCCTGTGCCACGATCTCCGCGACCCTCTGGCCGAAACGGAGTTTGAGCACTTCCCGGGTGATTCCCCCGCAGTCCTCGATCGTGTCGTGCAGCACCGCCGCACAGATAACCTCCTCGTCCTTTGTCATAGTCGACACGATATCCGCCACCTCGATCGGATGGACGATATAGGGCCGTCTTGTTCCCTTGCGAAATTGTCCTTCATGAGCTTTCGTCGCAAATTCAATAGCGTCATCAATCATGGAACATCCTCCTGCTCTCACCAGAAACACCGGCTGCCGCCTGTACAGATGTAAAACTGCCGCACCCGAGATACCGCAAACCGTATTTTCTTTCCCTGTATTTTATTTACAAGGAAATTGTAACACATGCCGCCCTCAATCTCAATGAACTTTCCCCACAAACAGACCGGCTTTTTCAACAGCTATTGACAGTTCACGACGCACTCAGGAACCGGCAGCCTGCATCCGGCCGCCTTTTCATCTGGCCTTGGACAGCCGACCGTGATATACTGGACACAGATCTGAAGGAGGAAAACATGTACAGAAAAAATGTTCTCGTGACCGGCTCCTCCCGGGGGATCGGGCGCGCCTGCGCCCTCGCTTTCGCGGAAGCCGGATATCACCTATTCATCAACTGCAGAAATTCAATCGAACAGCTGGAAACACTGGAACAGGAGATCCTGGATGCAGGCGGCTCCTGTACAAAAGTTCCCGGAGATGTGAGCAGTCCGGATGCAGTACGCGCCATCTTTCGCAGGATCAGCGAAACCTGCGGAGGCCCGGACATCCTTGTAAACAATGCCGGAGTCGCACATTTCGGACTTTTGAGCGACATGTCGGACGGGGAATGGCGGACCATCCTTGACACCAACCTATCTTCCGCATTCTACTGCTGCCGGGAGGCGATCCCGTATATGGTGTCAAAGAAAGAGGGGAAGATCATCAATATCTCCTCCATGTGGGGTACCTCGGGGGCTTCCTGCGAAGCCGCCTACTCCGCTTCCAAATCCGGGCTCGACGGACTGACCCGGGCGCTGGCAAAGGAGCTGGCTCCCAGCAACATCCAGGTAAATGCCGTCGCCTTCGGGGTCATTGACACCGAGATGAACGGAAGGCTTGACAGCGCAGAGCGGGCAGCCCTGGAAGAAGAGATTCCCGCCGGGAGGTTCGGCACTGTCGAAGAAGCCGCCCGGCTCGTCCTCATGCTGGCGGAAGCCCCGCCCTATCTCACCGGCCAGGTCATCGGTATGGACGGAGGATTTCTTTAAAAGAGAAGAGAATCCTGCCGAGCAGGACTCTCTTCTCAGCGGCGGCGTCCGATCTTCTGCGCCGCCGGTTTTTATCTCCACTCAATGTCAGCCGGTTTTCTCGGAGCGGTCCTCCTGTATGTAACTGCCGGATACCCGATGAGCATACAGCAGACAAGAGGGGTGTCCTGAATCCCCAGCCACTCTTTCGCAGCGGGACAGGCTTCGATGATCCGCGTCAGATATCCATCATAGAGCACGCCTGCTCCTTCTGCAACCGCCATATTTTCGATGTTCGCCGCAGCGAGCCCGCCGTCCAGAGGATTGTCCGCCACGACCATGACGCAGGCAGGTGTGTTAAAGAACAGTCCGTCATCCTGCGGATTATCCCGATGTCTGCGGTAAAAGAATTTAAACAGCATGGAATACTGCGGCATGGTCTTCTTCATACGGTCCGCCATGGCAGGGATCTCGTCCCAGACCAGGTCCTTGAATTCATCCAGCTGATCCTGGACTACGATAAACCGGCAGGCCTGCCGGTTCTTTGCCGTGGGGGTGTACCTTCCTGCCTGAAGGATACGTTCCATGGTTTCCCGGTCTATCTTCCGGTTCTGAAAGTTTCGGACACTCCTTCTGAATTTCACTGCGTGGAGAAAGTTCTCCGGTTTAACCGCAAAACTCTCCCCATCATACTCCTCCACATCTCCCATGTCATACTCCGGGATCGCGACTGCCATTCGAGGACAGACCGCAACACAGTGTCCGCACTGGATACAGTCTGGTTTCCAGACCGCTTTTCCCTCTTCTACTCTGATCTTCCCTGCGGGACAGTCTCTCTCGCACAGCCCGCATCCGATACATTTCTCTCTGTCTATGGTTATCATTTTCCCGTCTCCTTTCTGCCATAAAGCAATAAAACTTCCCGTCCATTCCGGCGGGCTGAAGTTCCATATTTCTGTCAGATCCTTCCGTATATCTCTTAAAGTTCCATGTCTCTGTCAGACCCTTCCGTATATGTCTGTGGGGACATAGGCTTTCACCTGGATTCCCTCGGGAACATACTCCTCCGAGATGAGCTGTCCCCGCGTACGGATGATCTGGATCTTCCCGGCCTCGGCAAAATCATACAGCCGTTCAATATAGATCTGGTCCCGCCGTATGATCTCCAGCAGTGCCTTTTTCAACTCTTCCAGTCCCTGCCCGGTCTTCGCAGATGTGGGAATGGAGTAATCTGCCCGGAAGTCTCTCGGATACCCCGGTTTTTCCAGAAGATCCTGCTTATTAAACAGAGTGATCACCGGCTTTCCCTCCGCCCCAAGCTGACGCAGTGTCTCATAAACCACATGCATCTGGGTGTCCATCTGGGGATTGGAAGCGTCTACCACATGGATGATGATATCGGCACAGCCAGCCTCTTCCAGTGTGCTCTTAAATGCCTCCACCAGATGATGAGGCAGTTTACGGATAAACCCTACCGTATCTGTCAACAGGATCTCCTGTGTATTATCCAGCATCAGCGCCCGCGTGGTGGTATCCAGAGTGGAGAACAGCATGGCGTCTTCCAGGATCCCCGCATCAGTCAGGGCGTTCTCAATGCTGCTCTTTCCCGCGGAAGTATAGCCTACCAGAGCCGCCACCTTTAACCCGGACTGCTTTCTCTGTCCCCGGATCAGCTCCCTGTGTTTCTCCACATCTCTCAGTTCTTTTTTCAGCCTGCTGATGCGTTCCCGGATCAGCCTTCGGTCCATCTCCAGCTTTTTCTCTCCGGGACCTCTTGTGCCGATCCCACCGCCCAGACGGGACAGGGATTTGCCAAGTCCCGAAAGGCGGGATGCCCTGTAACGCAGCTGTGCCAGCTCTACCTGGATCTTGCCCTCCCCGGATACGGCTCGCGCCGCAAAGATATCCAGGATGAGCAGGGTACGGTCGATCACCTTACAGGACAGTTCCTCCTCCAGATTTCCGATCTGAACGCTGGTGAGTTCATCGTCGCAGATAATGCCCGTGGCCCCGGTCTCCCAGAGCAGTTCTTTTAACTCCAGCATTTTTCCTTTCCCGATATAAGTTCCCGGATGGATCGTCTCCCTCGCCTGGATCAGTCTGCCGGCCACCCGTGCCCCCGCCGTGCGGGCAAGCTCAGAAAGTTCATCCAGTGACGACTCCTCCGACTCAGTCTCCCCGGTGTCAACTCCCACGAGGATCACCGTTTCTTCTATCTCTTTCATTTCATACATCACTCTGGTCCTCCTTGCCGTTCCGTCACTCCAGACGGAGGATAAAAACCGGAAGAGGCGGATCATTCTTCCGGTTATGATAGCTGTTTACGATAACAAGCCATTTCCTGGGGTCTGCATCTTTCAGCCATCCCAGCAGGACATCCCGCTCTTCGTATCCGGTATCGCCGCCGCTGTAGATGCACAGGCTGATCACCCCGCCAGGCTTTAAGAGCGTCATTGCCGCTTTCACAGCTTCCAGACTTGTCTCCGCCTTCGTTGCGAGCGCGTGATCCCCGCCCGGAAGGTATCCCAGGTTAAAGACGACCGCAGCAGCCTCTTCCGCCACATGCTCAGCCATCCGCTCATGTCCCGAACAGATCAGTTCTGCCCGTTCCGGGAATCCCGCCCGTTCCAGTTTCTCACGAGTATTTTCCAGAGCCTGTCTCTGAATATCGAATGCGTAAACCTTCCCCGTTTCTCCCACCATCCTGCAGAGAAATTCCGTATCACTTCCGTTTCCCGCTGTGGCATCGATGCAGATGTCTCCCTCAGAAATATATTCTGACAGGAATCGATGGCAGTATTCTGTTATCTGATATTTTCTTCTTGTATCCATATATTTATTTCCCTCAATTTCACTCACAAAGTAGTCCGATCCATGCGCAAAGGGGCCTGATCCCTCTGTACATGGACCTGACCCCTTAGTATCTGTTACCGAGTCTGGAGAAATTCCGCCTCTTTCTGAGCAGCCTCATCATCCGGATATTTTGCTGTATATGCCGCGATCTTCTCTTTCGCAGACTCCCACTGCGCCTGACGTTCCAGACAGACGATCTCATTGTACTCCATCTCCCGGACCAGCCCGGCATCAGCGCTTTCTTCCTCTGAGGCGCTGTCTGCCAGAGTAAGACCGGCCTGTATATATTCCAGTCCTTTTGCATAATCTTCCGTCTGCATCGCGCAGACTCCCATCAGATTATAAAGCTGGACAGTCTGGTCTGCGCCGTTGTCCACTGCATTCTCAAATGCTTCCAACGCCTCGGCATATTTCCCCAGTTCATAATTTGCCATGCCAAGACCCCGGTATGCGGCGGCGACATCTTCAGCTGCCGCCCCCTCTTCGGAAACCGCCTGCCCAAATGCTTCCGCCGCCTCCTCGTAATTCCCCGTCTCCAGTGCATCAGCGCCGTCTTTCAGACTGCCCGCACAGCCTGAGAGAAGAATCATGCTTACAGACAATATGAACAGTAACTTTCTTTTTATCCCTGTCATTCTTTATACTCCTCTTATATTCTACTGCTAACGTTCCGGGAACTTCATCATCCAGAAGGAATTCAGGATGTTGATCACCATGACTGCCATATCTGCAAGGATGGCATTCTGCATTGTAACATAGCCGAAAAATGCAAGTATGATCAGGATCACTTTCATACCGATCGCAAAAATCATGTTCTGTCTTACAGAACGAAGCGTTGCCTTTGCGATCCGAAGTGCATTGATAATCCCGGAAGGCTCATCTTCCATCAGGATAATATCTGCAGCCTCCAGGGCGGCATCTGCACCCAGGCCGCCCATTGCGATCCCGACATCCGCCCTGGAAAGCACAGGTGCATCATTGATCCCATCGCCTACAAAAGCAAGTTTTTCCCCCTCCATCTGGTTTTCCATGAACTCTTCGATCTGCTCTACCTTATCCTCCGGCATCAGTTCTGCATAGACACTCTCGATCCTCAGCTTTTTCGCGACAGCCTCGGCCACCCTCTCATTATCCCCAGTCAGCATAACGGTATCCATATCACGCCGGTGGAGCCATTTCATCAGCTTTACAGCTCCTTTTCTGACTGCATCCGCGATCAAAATGTAACCGGCATAACTGCCGTCGATAGCCACGTGGACCGCTGTTCCGATCTCCGTCACCGGAGTATAGAACAGTCCCTGCCGGTTCATCAGCCTGGAATTACCGATGTAGACCTCTCTGCCATCCACGATCGCCCGGATCCCGTATCCCGGATAGTCTTTCAGACCGTCGATCCGTGACCTGTCGACCTCTTTTCCATACGCTTCCCGCAGAGAGAGTGCGATCGGGTGCGTGGAATAAGCTTCTCCCAGTGCTGCCGCTTCCAGAAGTTCCTCCTCTGTCATCTTCTGATAGGGCACGATCTTCTGCACATGGAATACGCCCTCTGTCAATGTTCCTGTCTTATCAAATACAAACGTGTCTACTTTGGGCAGCTCTTCCAGGAATGCGCTCCCCTTGATCAATACGCCCTGCCTGGACGCTGCGCCGATTCCGCCCAGAAACGCCATGGGGATCGATACCATCAGACCGCACGGACATGCCGCCACAAGTATGATCAGTCCCCTGTATATCCATTCATCCCTTGCCTCCACAAACATCATGGGAGGAAGGAGTATGGTCAGCAGCGCGATCAGGATCACGATCGGCGTATAATATCTGGTGAATTTATCTACAAAATGCAGGCTGTCAGACTTCCTTTCATTCGCCTTCTCCACCAGCTGCATGATCTTTGAGGCAGTAGACTCCTGATAGATCCGGGTAACCCGCGCCTCGAGCACGCCGTTCAGATTGATGCATCCGCTGTACAGCTTATCCCCGATCTTCACAGCCCGTGGTTCAGCTTCCCCGGTGATCGCTTTCGTATCAATGGTCCCCGTTCCAAAAGTAACCACTGCGTCCACCGGGATCTTCTCTCCCGGTCTGAGTACAATGATCTGCCGTTCTTTGAGTTCCTGGGGCGGAACTACCTTCTCTGTATTGCCCACCTTCAGGTTCGCATACTCCGGCCGAAGATCAATAAACTCCGCTATGGATTTCTTTGTCCTGCTCAGGGATATCTCTTCCACCATCTTTCCCACCTGATAGAAAAGCATGGCCCCCACGGCTTCTTTGTTCCTGCCTACGGCAAATGCCCCCAATGTTGCGATGATCATCAGAAGATTCTCATCCAGAAAAAGTAGTTTTTTGATGCTCTTAAAGAGCTCGATATACGTCGTCGCCGCAAGCGCGATGTAGGGCAGCAGAAACAGGAGCGTCTCCGCGGTTTTCCCCACCTCACGATATTCTGTGACAATCCATGCGATCACATACAATAAAAGCCCGGCGCCGAGCTCTATCCCTTTTTGTTTCGCTTTCTTTGTCATTCCCTTTTTCCCTTATCCCTTATATTGCGATCCGCAGTGCCAAGCTCTGAATCCTCCGGATCCAGAGCTCACGGGCTTCCGCCCTATGCCGTCTATATGGAGCCACTGAGACTGCCAGCAGTCTCGTGTCTCCATATGAAGGTTCTCCCTGCGGGGCTCCGCAGTGCCAAGCTCTGAATCCTCCGGATCCAGAGCTCACGGGCTTCCGCCCTATGCCGTCTATATGGAGCCACTGAGACTGCCAGCAGTCTCGTGTCTCCCTACAGACGGCGCACTGCGGATTGCTTACCTGAACATTATACCCAAAAGGGAGGGAGGCTTCAATATTTTTTGGTGTTATGGGGGGAAACTTAAGCGAATCTTAAGTTTGTGGGAAGATGGGAAAGGGACCGGATATGTTCCTTCATACCCGGTCCCTGATCGATCTGTTATTCACTTTTTCGTTTCTTATCTGTAAAATGGATCACGCTCTGCCCTCTTCTGTTTCCGATCACATTGTCGAGCACATCATCCATATTATCCCTGTTGGCTTCTTCCCGTCCTATACATTCCTGTATCGCTTCATTCAGCGAGAGCATCTTATCATCCAGCTCCGACACCATCTTTGCACATTCCTGAAGATCCCGGCTGATATATTCCGGTGCATTTCCCTCAAACTTATAGTAGATCTTATGCTCAAGGCTCGCCCAGAAGTCCATCGCGATGGTACGGATCTGGATCTCCACCTTGGTGTCCACCACACTGTCCGACAGAAAGATCGGCACGGATACGAGCATATGATAACTCTTATAACCGCTGTCTTTCGGGTTCTTAATATAATCTTTGATGGAAAGCACTTTAAGGTCACTCTGGTTTCCGATCATCTCAGCCAACCGGTAAATATCTGATGTGAAAGAACAGATAAGACGTACACCCGCGATATCATTTACATACCGCACCATATTCTCGATCGATGTCTCATATCCGTAACGCTTCAGCTTCTTCACGATGCTCTCCGGTGTCTTGATCCGGGTCTTGATATGTTCGATCGGATTGTACTGGTGTACATGCTGGAATTCATCGTTCAGGATCTCCAGCTTGGTCCCCACTTCCTTCAGGGCTGCATTGTAAAGGAAAATAACTGTTTTCCAGCTGTCAACATCTTCATAGCTCCGCAACGCAGCCTCAACCTGTTGCTCACCTTTCATTACAGACATCCCCCATTGGTTGTTTTGTTTTCATCAAGTATACCATATTTTGTGTCTCATGTCACAGAGTTCATCTTTTTTTAAGAAACAATTCGAAGACCCAAGTTGCAGTACACGCCTGTCCGCCGCCCGCATAAAAACCGGAAGGCACTGAATACAGTGCGGATTTCCCCCGGTTTTCTCTACAGATCCAGCTTCATCTCCCCCGGTTTGATCCAGCGTTTCTTTCTCATGAACTCGGAGATCAGCAGGGTCAGCACCGCCGGAAGGATAAACTGGATCAGTATGATCTTCGCAAACACGATCAGTTCCGGTTCCGTCTGTGTCATCACCTGCCAGGTCATGAGCGGTCCTACAAGACCTGCCGTACCCATGCCTGAACCTGTCGCGTTATTCGTCATATGCAGCACGACTGTTCCCACCGGTCCCAGGATCGCACTGGACAGGATCGCCGGAAGCCAGATGAGAGGATGCCGGACGATATTAGGGACCTGGAGCATGGAGGTACCGATTCCCTGTGCGATCAGACCGCCGAACTTATTCTCCCGGAAGCTTGCAACTGCGAACCCGATCATATTGCAGCAGCATCCCACAGTCGCCGCCCCCGCGGCAAGACCTGACAGATTCAGGATGATGCCCAGCGCTGCCGAGCTGATCGGAAGAGTCAGGATCATTCCCATGAGAACAGACACGATGATTCCCATAAGGAACGGCTGCTGTTCCGTCCCCCAGTTGATGAGCGATCCCAGCCACGACATGAAACTGGAGATCGGGGGTCCGACGAACAGCCCTGCCGCGGATCCCACACCGATACAGACAAGGGGCGTCAGGATAATGTCAAGTTTGGTCCTTCCCGAGATCAGGATACCGATTTCGATTGCAATGTATGCCGCGACAAATGCTCCCAATGGCTCTCCCGGCCCGCTCAGGATGACCTGACCATCCACAAAAACCTGACCTGCAAGAATCCTGCTGGCAAATGCCCCCACCATGCCGGTGACTGCCGCGCAGATGACCACCAGTTCCTGTGCATTCAGTTTCCTGGCAACTCCCACGCCGATCCCGGCGCCGGTAAGGGAGGCAGCGACTCCTCCGACAAGGTAGATCATGTCGCCGGTATTTCCACCAATATAGTTTCCGATCTGTTGAATGATCGTCCCGATGATCAGGGTGGCGAACAGACCGTGGGTCATGCCGCCCAGCCCTTCTACAAATATTCTGTCCAGAACACTCTTCATTTTTCTTTCGTCCTTTCACTGCCCTGCCTGACATCCGCGGGCGCTCCGTTCGTTTCACCCACACAGCATTCCCGGGCATTTTTCCGCTCCATTTTACCATAAAGTCCGGGACATGGCAAACCCGCCGGCACTGCTGCCGGCGGGCACTTCCAAAGCCAGGTAATGGGAAGATCCATTCCGCATGTTCACAGGATCTGATCTGCTGCCGTCCTTATTCTGCCAGGACGCTCTTTCCCCGTTTCAGATATCTTCCGTCTCCCCGCTTTCCGAGGAACTGGTTGTCTTTTACGATCACATTCCCCCGCTGCATCACAAGATCAATGGCGCCCTTGACTGCCATTCCCTCATAGCAGGTGTAGTCCACAGCACTGTGCATATCTGCATGGGTGAGGACTCTCTCCTTCTCAGGGTCAAGGATTACGATATCGGCATCCGAACCGGGAACCAGTGTTCCTTTCTTCGGATACATGCCGTACATGCGCGCCGGGTTCGTACAGAGGTACTTCACCAGCTGGGGAAGGGTGATCCGTCCTTTCGCCACGCCTTCCGAATACATGACGCTGAGTCTCTCCTCCACGCCCGGTCCTCCGTTCGGACACGCAGTAAAGTCATCCCTGCCCGCCTGTTTTTCGATCCCGTAGTTGAACGGGCAGTGATCCGTCGCCACTGTATCAAGCACATCATCGCTCAAAGCCTTCCACAGCGCTTCATTATCTTCCTTCTTACGAAGCGGCGGGGACATGATCGCCTTGAGTCCTTCGTTCGGATCCTGGTACATCTCGTCCGTCAGCGTCAGGTACTGGGTACAGGTCTCTACGCCCAGTCCCTTCTGGTGTGCCGCTCTCGCCTTCATGACCTCCAGCAGTCCCTCCTTGCTGGAGAGATGCACGATATAAAGAGGTGCGTCTCCTGCCATCGCCGCCAGATGGATCATCCGGTCCACTGCCTCCGCCTCGCACCTTGCCGGGCGGCTCAGCGGATGATATTTCGGCTCTGTGCACCCGTTTTCAATATAAGTTTTGCGGAGGTAATTGATGACTCCGTCGTTCTCGCAGTGCACGGCGATCACGATGCCGTCCTCTTTCGCCTGTTTCAGCACACGGTAGAGTTCATCGTCTTTGAGCATAAAATCATAAGTCATATATACCTTAAAACTGGTGATGCCTTCTTTTTCCGCGATCTCCCCCATCTCTTTTAACACTGTCTCGTCCACATGCTGGATCACCCCGTGAAAGCCGTAATCGATCACCGCTTTATCATCCGCGATCCTGTGATACTCTTCCACCTGATGCCACAGGCTGCATCCCTTCGGTCCGAAGGCCATATGGTCCACGATGGTGGTGGTGCCGCCGCATGCAGCCGCGACTGTTCCGTCATAAAAATCGTCTACGGCACGGTACTTCCCCGCCTGAAGATCCATGTGTGTATGTACATCCACCGCCCCCGGAAGGACATATTTTCCTGACGCGTCGATCACTTCCGCGTCATCCGCGTCCAGGTTTTCGCCGATCGCCTTTACCTTCTCGTCCTCGATCAGGATATCCCCCCGGAACACCTGTGAATCCGTGACAACAGTTCCGTTTTTCACGATCTTTTTCATACGGACACCTCCTATTTCTTAGAGATCAGACTGTAAATGATAAACGCAGCGACACATCCCAGCAGGTAGGAGCTGTCATAGATCCAGGACAGCGCCGGGATAAAGTTGCACGCAAAGATGATCACGAACAGAGCGATCATGACTGCCAGTGCTTTCACATTCCAGCCGCTGGTATAGTAATACTCACCGCCGTCCTGACGGTAGAGATCCACCACTTTAAATTTGTTTTTATACTGTATCCACAGCGCTGCCAGACACACGCCCGTGATCGGTCCAAGGAATACGGCGAGCGTTCCGTTCAGTGTGTAGACGTAGCTCTCCGGATTTGCCACCAGCCGCCACGGCAGGAAGCAGATGGAGATGATCGTCGCCACGATGACCGCCCTCTTGTATGTCAGCTTCTTGCTGAACAGAGAAGAGAATACCACTGCCGCTGAAGTCAGGTTACAGGGAACGTTTGTCGTCAGTGTGGCAAGGATAATGAACAGTGAGAAAATGATCACGATCAGCGGATTGTCAAACTGAGCCACCAGGTCACTGGGATTCCAGAACGCCTCTCCGAACGCCAGCTCGGAACCGGATGTACCGCAGATTCCCACGAGAACGATAAATGCGGTCATGATCGGAGCTCCGATGAGCTGACCTTTGACCTGCGCTCCCTCGGTCTTCTCATGTCGTGTGAAATCAGAGAAGTTCAGGGCGATGGTCGCATCGAACGCGATCATGGAAGTCAGCGACGGGAAGAACTGTGACCAGAAGCTCTCTCCGTTCCCGCCGGCCACCGTCGTGTTGAAAAGTTCACCGATTCCGCCGGCCTGAACAGCTACAACTACTGACCACACGATAACGACTGCACTCAGGAAGATCAGGATGGGAGCCGCATAGTCCTCCAGAAAACTGATCGCCTTGCTGCCGTGATAGCCGATATAGAAATTGATGAGTACAAAGAGCCCGAAGCTGATGAACGCACTTCCCGGGATCCCGTCATAAAATGGAAGGATCGTCGTCAGGATCGCATGAAATGCCACGCTTCCGATCCAGTTCTGGATCCCGAACCACAGACATCCCATGAACGCTCTGATCAGAGTCGGCACTGCGGTGCCTTTCGGTCCGAACACCATCTTAGACAGGATCGGGAAACTGGCTCCATAACGGGAACCGAATTTTCCGAGCAGAATGGACGGGATCAACACCAGGGAATGTCCCAGGACACAGATAAACAGCGCCTGATACCAGGTCAGGCCTGCTGCCAGAAGGGCACTCGCCATCGTATAGACTGCGACAGAAACGAGAATACCTGTCCAAAGCGTGATATAGTTCTTCACACTCCAGTCTCTGTCCCTGAGAGCAATCGGCTTTGTGTCGTCCGTATAAATGTTCTTGTGTTTCTTGATCTCGCTGACTCCCTCATCCGTTAGTTCGACCACAAATGAATTTTGCTTTTGTAACTCTGCCATTTCGCACCTTCCTTTCGTCAATATGAACAGAAATTTTCTTTATGTCTAAAGAATATCACCAATAATACACAAAAGCAATAGGTTGTAACAATTTTTTTGAGATGTCTAAATATTTTTTAGTTTTCGCGCAATTCAATGTAATATGTTATAATTTCTTAACAGGATTCTGTCTCATATTGAGAGAGAATAAATCTTAAAATTTATGCCGCCGGAACCGGCGGCGGACGGGAGCTTTATATGAAACAGGATACAACCCTTGATCTTTTGATCCAGATTGCGCACGGACTGGCAGAACATTTTGGCCCCCAGTGCGAGATTGCCATACACGATGTCACCCGGGACCTTTCCAATACTATTGTCTATATCGAAAACGGACAGGTTTCCGGCCGTACGGACGGGGACGGCGCATCCAATGTAGTCCTTGAGGCTCTGAACACTCCTCCGGAGAAGCTCCATGACCAGATCGCTTATCTGACACGTACAGAAGACGGAAGAGCTCTGAAATCAAGCACTCTGTATATCAGGGACGAAAACGGAAATCTGAGATATCTCTTTTCTGTCAACTATGACATTGCCTCACTGAGGGCAGTAGACGAACTGATCCAGGGACTCATCACGACTCATCCCCTAAAAAAGGAAAACCCGGAACGTGAATCTGTTCCAAAGATTCCCCACACAGTCACAGAGCTTCTCGACTCCCTGATCGAACATGCCATCGCCGAGATCGGGAAGCCGGTGGTCATGATGACCAAGGAAGACAAGATCCGGGTCGTCCACTATCTCAACGACGCCGGCGCCTTCCTCATCACAAAGTCCGGAGACCGGGTCGCATCCGCTCTGGGCATCTCAAAATTCACACTGTACAAATACATGGAGAGCGACGCGGAATAACCCTTTCTCCGGAAGTCCCTCCCCAGGGCAAAAGGAAACCGCCGGTGCCTGTCCCCTGTCCCAGACGGGAAGACATTCACCGGCGGTCTCAATTTTCCTTACTGCTCTTTTGTAAGACTTCCTTTTTTAGACTTTGTCTTGCTGTACAGCACCAGCAGGATCGTACCGATCACACCGGCAGATACCGCATTGCTGATCGCGGCGACAACGCCCTGTGTGAACACCAGGTTGGCCGGCTCCGCATAGACAACAATATCAAGCACCGGGGCAACGATCACCCAGGAAATGACATTGGCAATAATCTGATAAATGTTGAACCGAAGGATATCTTTTCCTCCGAACTCACCTTCTTCCACTTTCAGTTTCGGGTAGACAAGTCCTGTGATAAAGCAGGTAAGCCCGCTGGCTACAACCCAGCTCCACCACGGGGAACCATACTGGATGGCATCAGAAAGTCCATGCCCGATCAGCCCGATGAGTCCTCCCGCGACCGGCCCGAACAGCGCCGCAAAGAACGCTCCGACTCCGTAAGCAGTCTTGATGTCCGTCTCCGGGATCCCTGTCGGGATCTTTACATACATAAACAGCACAATAAACAGCGCTGCCCCCAGACCTGTTGCAACAATGGTCTTTGTCTTGAAGTCAAACAGTTTCTTCTCCATTTGTATCTTCCTCCTTTTAGATAAATATTAATATGGTAATCCTCATTCCTTCGTGAACTTTACCGTCCACTCCGGTCCGTAGGAAAGTCCATACTTCTCACAGAAGCTTCCCTGAGTCACCGCCATGGCAACTTTCATGAGCTCATTGTTATAGATCATCGGCTCGCCTTTGCCCGCGAAGCCAAAACTCTTGTGGAAGAGCACCTTTTCGTCAAACATCACTTTTCCGTCGCAGCTGACCACGGTGCGTACTGTATCGCCATACTCAAATCCCGCGCTGTTGAAGGCTTTCAGCGGGATATTGGTCCACAGGTTTCCAAAGTTGGGATCGTTGATCTCAAAGATCCCCTCCACTTTTCCCTGCGCAATGGACGGTTCAAGGATCTCATGCTCCACGATCTCCTCCACCGGATACTCCGGCCCCACACCCTCGAAATCAATGATCCCGCTGGCGAGACGCGCCGCAGTGTATCCGAACAGATCCCTGCCGTGAAAAATTGCCACTTCCTCTGTTCCTTTTCCCCTCAGCCGGTTCACAGACTCATCGATCTCGCGCACCGCCTCGATGCCGATGAATCTCTTCACATGGGTCAGAGAACCATTGTCCGGGGATACCACATAATGTCCGCTCTTTGTCTTCGCCACGCAGGCACGGCGGCTGGTTCCCACTCCGGGATCTACAACAGATACATAGATCGTCCCTTCCGGCCAGAAGGGCAGGCTCTGATACAGCCGGTAACTTGCGCTCCATGTGTCGTACTGTGGCAGTTCATGGGTCCCGTCCATGATCTCAAGCTCCCGGTCCACACATTTCACCACGCCGTACATAGAGCTGACCGCGCCTTCTTTATAAGTAAAATCAGTCTGGAATACCAGAATCGGTTTCATAACATTTTTCTCCTCTCATCTGAAAATGTCGGCGCCAGAAGGCGCCCGCCGTCAAACAAACGGATTATAGAACCTGGATCCATTCACAAAGAAGGATACGCAGATCGATCCCACGAGCACTGCAGCAGAGAACACCATGGCAAGATAGTCGTTTCTCCCCAGCGGTTTCCCTGCGTACCAGGTCCTCTTCTTATGTTTTCCGAACCCCCTTAACTCCATCGCGTTGCTGATCAGTTCGATCCGGTCAAGGGTGGTGAAGATCAGGGGCACGAAAATGTTCATCATATTTTTCACACGGGTTCCCAGTTTCTCCTTCTTCGACAGATCCAGCCCCCTGCTCTGCTGCGCCAGGGAAATATCCTGGTAATCGCGGATCATATCCGGGAAATACCGAAGCGTCAGCGCCAGCGCATATGCAGCCTTATAGCTCACCCCGATCCGGTTTAAGGACGCTGCGAACTCGCTGGGATTGGTCGTCAGCAGGAAAATGATCCCCAGAGGGATTCCCGCCCCATACTTCAGGATCTTTGTCACCTGATAAAGGATCTGTTCCAGGGTCACCGTGTACCTGCTGCTGAACCGGAAGATCTCATGGGTCGTCCCGTAGATCTCCGTGCCGTACTGAGGGCTGAACAGATACGTCAGGCAGAAGTTCAGCAGGAGAAATACCCCTACATAGATCATCATGGTGCGAACCTGCCTGAACGTGATCCCGGATATCTTAAAAAAGCAGAAGGAAAGCAGCAGCACAAAGATAATATACCGGATGTCATAGGAGAACATCACCGAAAATGTCAGGCAGATAAAAGCCACCAGCTTTGTCAGCCCGGACAGGTTGTAGATAAAGTTGTCTCTGTCGATATAATCAAACAGTTTCGCTTTCATTCTGCCTGGTCCCCCTCTCGTAGTCTATAAAGTTCTGTACAAAAGCGGACGGATCCCCGATCCCGGTCTTCAGGGCAAGTTCATACAGGGAGGTCACTTTCAGGTTTGCCTGCTCTGCGATCTTCTCATCGGTGAGGATCTCAACCGCACTTGCGTCTCCGATCTTCTTTCCCCCTGAGATCACAATGGCGTGGGGCGTATACTCCAGCATCAGATGCATGTCGTGGGTGATCATGATGATGGTCACACCCTGACTGTTCAGGCTCTTTAAGAACTCCATGATCTCCGTATAATGATGGTAATCCTGTCCCGCCGTGGGCTCATCCAGGATCAGGATCTGCGGTTCTAAAACCAGCACGGACGCAATGGTCACACGCTTTTTCTGCCCGAAGCTCAAAGCTGACACCGGCCATTTCTTAAAGGGAGCAAGACCGCAGATCTTCAGCGCCTTGTCCACCTTTGGCTCGATCTGCTCCTCTGGGACGCCCCGGATCCTTAAGCCTAGCGCCACTTCGTCATAGATCATGGGCTTACAGATCATCTGGTTCGGGTTCTGCATGACGAAGCCGATCTTTGCCGAACGCTCTTTGATCGTCCAGTCCGCCATGTCCTCTCCGCTGTACCGGAGCTTTCCCTGGTCCTCTTTTACAAAGCCGCAGATCACCTTTGCAAGGGTGCTTTTCCCTGCCCCGTTTGTCCCCACGATGCTGACCATCTCTCCCTCCCGGATCATAAAGCTGATATCCTGGAGGATCTTCCTCTTCTTTGTATACTGAAAGCTGATGTGTTCCGCCTCCAGAAGCAGCGGACGCTCCGGCTGACTCTCCTTTTTCTCCTGTGCGCTGTTCCAGGCAAGAAGAGGTTCCCTGATCTGTCCGACATCCAGCGTGTCAAGGCGCCCGGCATGCATCTGTGGCGTCACTTTGATCCCCGCATACTTCATTGCCGTCACATACAGCGGCTCACGGATGCCCAGTCCCGGAAGGATATCCGCCGCCATCAGTTCATCCGGCGCCATATCCGCCACGATCCTCCCGTCGCTGACCACGATCACCCGGTCCACGTCACGGTACAGCACATCTTCCAGTCTGTGCTCAATGATGATGACTGTCTTCTCTGCTTCCTTCCACACCCGGTCGATCAGGTCGATCGCCGTCTTCCCGGTAGCGGGATCCAGATTTGCCAGAGGCTCGTCAAACAGAAGGATATCCACATCGTCCACCATAACCCCGGCGAAAGACACTCTCTGCTTCTGGCCGCCGGAAAGCTCAAAGGGCGACGACTTCAGAAGCTCTCCCATATCCACGATATCTGTCACCTTCTGCACCGTCTCCCTCATCTTCTCAAGTCCGACGCAGTCATTTTCAAGGGCAAATGCCACGTCCTCCCCAACGGTCAGTCCGATAAACTGTCCGTCGGAATCCTGGAGGACCGTCCCTACCATCTTGGAGAGCTGAAAGATATCCATCCCCTTTGTCTCCTGCCCCATGATCTTCAGACTTCCTTTGATCTCCCCTTTGTATGAAAAAGGGATCAGACCGTTCAGACAGTGTCCCAGGGTGCTCTTTCCGCTTCCGCTGGGGCCGACGAGAAGGACTTTCTCTCCCTTGCAGATCGTCAGGTTGATGTCGTGGAGAGTGGGCTCCGCCTGGCTGAAATACTGGAACTGAAAATCTTTAAACTCGATCACCGGAGTCCTTTCCTTACTGTTCATCCCGCTCCCCCCCGTTCGTCAACATCGCCCAGTCCCCGATCTTCCTGAAGCCGAGCCTGGTATACAGATTATCTTCCTCTCCCCGCAGACTGATCAGGCAGGGTGTTTTCCCTTCCTCCAGGATGTCCCGGCTCAGGCGGCTGACGATCTGACCTGCCAGGTGCCTGCCGCGGTATTCCGGCGCAGTGGCGACCCCGCCTATCATCACCGTGCCGCTGCTCCTTGCCGCGCTGTTTCCGTGGGCTATGATCACGCCCTTTTCCCGGAACACGTAGTGCACCCCGAAACCGTTCCTGATCCGGTCTTCGATCATCTGCTCGGACGTATACATGTCTGCGAGCTCCGGGATCCCCTGGATAAAGCGGAAGATCTCCTCCGCATCCTCTGCCCGGGCTTCCTCCGGCTGTACCGAAGCCGCCTCCAGTCCGGAGTCATCTTCCAGGGCGTAAAATCCTTTTGTCTCAGACCTGTAATCGGTCAGGAGCCACGCCGCCACTCTCACATCCGCAGGCTTCCCCATGACCACATCCGGCAGGAACATCCCGAACAGCTGCTCAAGGAAATCCACATTCGTCCGGTTTTCCTCACAGTAGATCAGCAGATTTTTGTAGAAGCAGAGATAGACGCCCACGCATTCTCCGCCCTCCACTTCGGCGTACACGGTCTGCACGCTGCTGTCAAAACCCAGGTCCTCTATATCCGCAAGGATAAACGTATTATACACCGGATCCTTTCTCAAAAAAGAAACCAGCATTTCTCTGTCTTTTTCCGTACACTGAATTATCATGATCTCTAGTCCTCATAGATCAGGCGGGGCGCTTTCCGGATGGTGATCCTCCAGTTCGTCCCCGTCCCGATATTGTATGCTCTTGCAAAGCTTCCCTGATTGATCGCCACTGCCATGCAGTCCAGACTGTTCACATAGACCAGCGGCTCTCCCACGTACACGTCCGCAAAGCTTTTCGCGTAAACAAGGATGTTCTTGTAGAGCGTTCTGGTCTCGTTCTCGATACTGATCTCAACTCTTCCGCCGTGCTTCACTCCAAGCTTCCGAAACATCTCGCTGGGAATATTGGTCCAGAGACTGCCGAACCGGACATCCAGCACGTCAATGGTGCCGCTGACCCGATCCCCGTCACAGACTGCCTCCACAACAGGAAGCTCGATCACACTCTCCGGCTCTACTTCCGGTCCCACCTGCTCAAAGGTGATCACGCCGGATGCAAGCTTTGCCCCCGTATAGGCATAGATGTCCCTGCCATGGAATGTGTAGCTCTCTCCTGAGTTTGGAAGCCGGTTCACGCTCTCGTCGATCACCCTGGCGGCCTCGATGCCGATGATCCGCTTCACATGGGTCAGCGTTCCGTTATCCGGAGTGACGATGTACTGCCCCGTCTTTGTCCTGACCACAATGCTCCTTCTCGTAGAACCCACTCCCGGGTCCACAACACTCACGAACACTGCTCCCTCCGGCCAGTAGCTCACTGTCTGGATCAGGCGGTAGGACGCCTCCCAGATATCATACTGTGGAATCTCATGGGTCAGATCTGAGATATTCAGCTCCTGGCTGACACCATAGGCAACCCCGTACATCGCGCTGACTGCTCCGTCCGCTGTTCCAAAGTCCGACTGCAAAATTACTGGTTTCATCATAGTTTTCTTTCCTTTTCCCGCTAAGGCGCCCGCACCTCCACGGGTCCTTGCATTCCTCAAGTATAATGATTATGATAAGAAGTGTCAAGGCTGCCCCAAAACTGACTCTGCAGGTCAGAAAAACAGGCTACACATATCAGCACGTTTGTGCTAGAATAACCATATTCTTATTCAAAAGGATTACGCGAGCTACTGTATGGATCGTAATTTGATAAAAGAAAGGACTGTTCAACATGTTCCGACTCTGGGGAAAAGAATTTAAGGACAACCGGATGCTGCGGGATACCGTCATCTGCGACGAGACTGACGATACCCGCACCCACAAGATTTTCAACGCGCTTGACGAGATCTGTTATGAATTTGATCTGAGCAAGCCGATCTGGCTGGACTCAACGATCAATGAGTTTAAGAGACATGCGAAAGCGCGGTTTTATCAGGACAATTTTGTGGATACCATTGATTTTGATTATCTGGAGATCCAGATCATTGAAGAATAGGGAGGGCGTGCCGCAGATGCGGCACGCCCCTTCTTTCTATACTTCCGGCCCGGTAACAGGGCCTTATTTCCCGTTCTCCAGAAATATCTTTCTTGTGACAAAATTGTAGACCATGACCACGCCGGTCGCGCCGATCTTTGATATCATATAGAAGATACCGAGCAGATCTACGGCGACCCACATGATCACCTGATTAATTCCCAGGCCGATCACACTGAGGACAATAAATACCAGGAAATCCTGCGTCTGGCTGCGTTCCCCATTCACATTGAACACCCATTTCACACTAAGGATGTAATTGTAGATCACAGACACAGTAAACGATACAGCGCTGGAGATCAGGTAGTTGATCCCGAACGCCTCTGTCAGGAGAATCATGATCCCGTAATCTATCACAAATGCAGATCCGCCAACAAATCCAAACCGTATGATCTGACGCAGCAGAGAATTTTTCTTATCCAAACTACACAGCTCCTTTATCAATCATCCGTCTTCGCATCGTCTTTCTTCTGAGAAAGCGTAATGTTCATCTGGTTCAGCATCAGCTCATACAGCTGTCGGTGCTTCTTTACGATCACCTCCAGTATGATTCCGCAGATCCACATCAATGCCCCCATCGTCGCCACAACGCCGCAGACGATCACCGTCGGGAATTTCAGCACAAGCCCGGTCTGCAGGTAGTCGATAAATACCGGGATAAAAAACGCGATCGCAATGAGCCAGAGCAGCGCCGCTACAAAGAGAAAGAATTTAAACGGCTTATACTCTCTGAAAAGAGAAGCGATCGTCCGCAGTACACGGAATCCGTCGGAAAATGTGTTCAGCTTGGACTCGCTGCCCTCCGGCCGGTCTCTGTATGTGACCGGAACTTCCTCCAGGAGAAAGTTCTTGTCCACTGCGTGGATCGTCATCTCCGTCTCGATCTCAAATCCCTTTGAAAGCACCGGGAACGACTTTACAAACATCCGGCTGAACGCCCGGTATCCTGTCATGATATCTCTGACGTTATTATTGAACAGCTTATTGATCAGATACCGTACGACCCGGTTTCCCGAATTGTGGAACGGCCGCTTGTTCTCTGTAAAATAAGTGGAGGACAGCCTGTCCCCGACCACCATATCCACACCTTTGTCAAGCACCAGATCCACCATCTGCCTTGCATTCTCTGCAGGATAAGTATCGTCGCCGTCGATCATCAGATAACAGTCCGCGTCAATGTCACGGAACATGCTCCTCACGACATTTCCCTTTCCCTGCCTGTATTCATACCGGACGATCGCACCCGCTCTGCGCGCGATCTCATCTGTGCCGTCAGTGGAATTGTTATCATAGACGTAGATATCTGCCTCCGGAAGCGCCTCATGGTACTCCCGTACTACTTTCTCAATTGTCTGGCTTTCATTGTAACATGGTATTAGTACCGCTATTTTACTCATGATTCAAGTCACCTTTTTCTTCTTGCTATTCAGGGTTATCCTGTACTACTGGAGTTTCGTCTGATTCGGATAGTTGACAGCTATGTAAGTCTTCCCCCGGTTGATCGATATCTCGTTCCCCTCTTCGTCATAAAACTTCAGGTATGCAAGCTCATCTGTCGTACCTGCCGCGCTCCCGTCCTTCTTCCAGTGGATCTTCTGCATGCCGCCGTTTGAGACATAATATCCCTCTGCCTCGTCGCTTCCCCTGAAATCAACGATCTTATGCCCCACTTCATCCCGCACGGTAATGGAAGTCTCCAGTACAAACACATTGGCAAACGAAAGCTGATTCCCCGTATTGCCGTCAATCTGCGGATCTCCTGTGTTCTCCTTTTTATAGGTTTTGGAGTCAGGATCGTAGATCAGAGCCGCTGTCTGCGCGCCGAAATCGATGTCAACCCGGGTACAGTCTCCCCCTTCCGGTTTCACCTGCTCGTTCAGCCCGTTGAACTGGAAGGCCGTTCCTTTCTTGTCATCCGCCAGATCGGTCCGGCTTCCATTACTGTCAACCACAGAAGCAAACTTTGTCCCGTCAAAATACGCTGTATGTTCCAGAGAATATCCCTGGTCAAGCCGGTTCTGGTCCCTTCCGAAGAGTCCGTTCGGATTTGTCATGCCATCGTACTGGTCCAGATTCAGGCTGTTCAGGTAATCCGTAACCGTCTCGTCAATTCCCCAGTTTACATAAAACGCATCAAATCCCTGGGAAAATGCCGGAAAGTATTCCCGGCAGCTTCGGATTGCACAGATCTTCGGCATGGCCGTGTAATCTCCGTAGATCGCCATGAACCGGGTCTGATCCCCCTCTACCGGTATCTCAAAGATCACATCGGCCTCCTCGACGCCGTACTGGGGCATTGCCGCCGGTATATTATTCACCATAACCGCAACCGGACGCTTCCCGATTGCCTCCTCAGACAGATCCGCAAGTCCGGTCAGAAGATTCTGATTTTCAGGGATCTCTTCTGCCGGCTCCTCCTGCTCCTCTTTCACAGGTTCCTCCGGAACCCGGGTCTCCTCCGCAGGTTCTTCTGCCGGCTCTTCTTTCTTCGAACATCCGGCCGCCATTCCGGTGACCAGCAGCACTGCCAGCAGGATAACAACTTTTTTCTTCATCGCAATACCTCCTTTGCCATTCGTTATAGTGAATTGTAACACTATTTATACACCCTGTATGCCACAAGGCCGTATCCGTAATTGCTCACATAGTCCGGTATTCGTTCATAGTTGTTAAAGTCTGTATATTTTATCACATCTTTCAGGATATTGTCCATCTTCTCCTGTCCATTCGCCTCCGGCCACATGTCCTCCACATAGATGATCATCTGATCCAGCTCCGGATTGACCGTCTCCGCCATCTCACGGATCTTTTCATCTGTGGGCTGGGAGGTCCAGACACGGTTCATATGGCTGAGCTCATCGCATTTTTCTGTAATGCGGTAATAATTATAAGACAGAAAAGCACAGTCAGAGCCATAGTACGGCTCCATCGCCTCATAAGTCTGTTCCTGCCTCTGGTAGAGATAGTCCACTCCGGCATCACTGTAAGATACCAGCGTACATACCATCGTCAACGCACCCACGCCCGCCAGGACCTTTTTCTCCGTCACGCCGAATCCCTTCAGACCCGCATACCCCAGCCAGATCACCATAAGAAAAAGCATGGGATACACGGCATAAATGTATCGTGACGACATAAAGGGGGAGCAGACCGCAGCAATGATAAAATAAAAGACAGCCGGGACAAAGAGAAGGATCACCATCATGGTCATCTCTTTGTTTTCCGTAAACAGCTTCACGCCTTTTTTCACAAAGCAGAATATCCCTGCAGCCACGCCGACCGCTCCCATCAGGACCGGAACGATCAGATGATTTCCAAAGAAATCCCCGGCGAAAAACCATGCATACTCCCACAGGTACCACAGAAAATTGACGATCCCCATATCCAAACCGCCCGCCGCCTGCTGAGAATACCCATTCCCAAAGAGATTCTCAAACGCCCAGGGCGCCAGGACCAAGACGACCAGAAGACTGGCCATCATGCTGCTGCAGTACCAGATCAGTTCTTTCACCTTCTTCTGCGCCAGAAGTCCAAAGACAAAAAACGCGGACAGGAAAAACGCATAAATAAAGAAGTAATAGTGGGTCATATAACCTGCAAACGAGCACAGGATCAGAAGGAACCAGTGTTTGACGTCGTATTTCTTTCTGATCAGCAGATTGTAATGAAAGTTCAGCGTCAGCAGGGCAAACATGGCGCTCATCATATACATCCGGAGATACACTACCATATTTGCCGTCCCCAGGGCAAATCCCCACAGTCCCGCTGTCAGAAGCGCCATCCTGTTGCTTCTGAACAATTTCTGAGAGATCCGCAGCACCAGAAACATAGCGACCAAACAGTACAGAATGTTAGGTGCAAGAGCGTACCACTTGCTGAACGTCTCGGGGAAAAATGAGCTCACAGTATGGAGCACCATGAAGAAGAGCGGCGGATGCGCATCGTTTTTCAGGTTGTAGACCACTGAGTCATAGCGGAACTGCTCCCCCTTGTCCACCTCGATGTATTCTTCAAAATAGGAACCGGGCTCCCACTGATCCTCCAGTCCGTTCCAGTATATATGCGGACGGTAATAACTGTTCGCCAGCCCATAGGACCACTCTTCATCCACGAAAAATCCCTTTTTCTGAGTTCCCCACAGGATCATCAGCGCTGTCACCATCAGGCAGAGCCCGAGAAATACTTTCCATATTCCTTTTGTACTTTCGCTTTTCATAATCTGTATCCCACACTAACCATAAGTATTGTAAGCTTTTTTATAAAACGCCATGATCACCTTTACCACAGGAGCCGGCCAGAATTTCCGGAACATCGCCGTATCTTCCGTGATCCGCCGGTGATCGACAATAAACTCCTTGCTCGTTGCCCCGTCATGGATACGGTACTGTACCAGAGGCCTGTCCACATAGACGAAATGACCGTCCGCTTCCGCATATTTCAGAAATGTATCCCAGTCGATGCAGAACTTGAACTCCGAATCAAAGATCGTGCTTCCGAGCCGTTTCTTATTGTACGTGACCGCCGGACAGCAGATGCTGTTTCCAAATGCCAGCGTCAGCTTTCTCATTCCCTTCGACGCCGCAAACTTCCTGATCTTCAGAGGCGTGCGCAGAAGTCTTCTGATCCGGCAGTTAAGATCTCTTTTCCCGGGATTGCTTGTCTTCAGCGGCAGATAGTCCGTAATATAAAGCGACATCTCCTCGTCCGGAATGTGTTTCACAAGTTCTTCAAAATAATGCTTTGAATACACATCATCCTGGTGGGCAATGGTTACATAATCTGTCTCTGCGGAATCAAATGCAAAATTCCAGTCATCCTGGATATCGCTTTTGCCCTCCCTCACAAAATACGGAAGGTCATATTTCTTTGCCAGGTCCTCAATATACCGACATGGCGTCGATGTACAGACGATAATGTTCGTCTTCTGTGTCTGTCCCACCAGAGACCGGATACATGCCTCCAGATACGGCGACTCTTTGTATGCGCACACTGCAAACGTGTGGTTCGTACTGAGCATCACTTTTTCCTCCTCTTGTCCCTTTTTCCTGCAAAAATCCAGAATTTATTCAGCACAAAGTTCATCGGCGTCGTGATCATAACATTGATCACAGGCGCGATCCTATCTGAGATTCCGATCAGATCCACCTGAATATACAGCAGAAGCGTGCTGAGCCCAAAGGACATTCCGTAGGTGATAAATGTCTTTACAAGCTCCGTCGGACCGGATTCCTTTGATTCTGTCTGCTTCTTAAACACAAAATGTTTATTCCAGAAATAAGCATTCAATGTCCCGGTAATGAATCCGAAGAAATTTGCCACAAGATAGTTTATTCCAAAATAAACAAAAATATAATAGGTAATCAGAGAGACCACGGTATTGGAGACACCCACAAAACCGAATTTCACAAACTGAATACCTATTTTATTCCAAAGTTCTTTTATTCTTTCCATAGAACACCACTCAATTCAAAAACTTCTCTACCAGGTATCTCGGTCTTGCCTTTGTCTCCATATAAATCTTTCCGATATATTCTCCGATCATCCCCAGCGCGATCAGGATCAGGCCGCCGAATCCCCAGATTGAAATGATAATGGACGCCCAGCCTGACACTGTAGTTCCCATAAAGAAGCCCACGACCGTATAAACTGCCATCACAATGCTCGCGATAAAAGCAAGCACACCGAGCATAGTGATCATCCGGATCGGCTTGATACTGAATGACGTGATCCCGTCCATGGCAAATGACAGCATCTTTTTCAGCGGATATTTTGATTCTCCCGCCGCACGCTCTTTCCTTGCATATTCCACTGTCCCGGTCTTGTATCCGATCAGCGGCACTACTCCGCGCAGAAACAGATTCACCTCTTTGTATTCTGCCAGAGCGTCAAGAGCCTTCCGGCTCATCAGCCGGTAGTCCGCATGATTGAATACAATATCCACGCCCATGCCGGACATCAGACGGTAAAAGCTTTCTGCTGTAAATCTCTTGAAAAATGTATCCGTCTCCCTGGAATTGCGCACTCCGTAGACGATCTCACATCCTTCTTCCTTATACTTTCTCACAAACTCGTCCAGCACATCAATATCATCCTGAAGATCCGCATCCAGCGTGATCGCCATATCGCAGTGTTCCTTGACTGTCATCAGACCTGCGAGCACGGCAAACTGATGTCCCCTGTTTCTGGAGAGTTTGATCCCGCTGACCAGAGGATTCGTCTCATGATACTCCTCGATCAGTTCCCATGTCCTGTCCTTTGAACCATCATTGACAAACACCATGCGGCTCTCCGGAGAGATCAGACCGCTCTGGATCATACTGTTTAACTTTTTCGTCAGTTCCCTTACCGTCTCCGGCAGCACCGGTTCCTCATTGTAGCATGGTACTACAAGATATAATATATCGTTCATTTTCTTCCTTTTTCCCTCGTCATTCTCGCCGACTATCATAACACATCCCCTGTGCTATGTAAAGGAGTCATCTCAGCGTATCCTTCCGCCCCGGAATCAGCCGCCGCTCATCTAAAGCTCATTCTGCATGCAGGGCCATTTCTGATCTTTCTCACTCAGGATCAGCTTCGTTCCGTCTTTCAGTGAATATCCTTCCGCAGAAGCCGTCCCCTTATACTCCCCGATCACCTCCGGCCACTTCACGCCGATCGCCGGATCGTTCCACGCCAGACCGCCCTCGTCGCCCGGGTGATAGAAGTCTGTACATTTATAACAGAACTCTGCGATATCACTGAGAACAAGGAATCCGTGGGCAAAGCCCTCCGGAATGTAGAACTGTTTCTTGTTCTCCTCAGAAAGCTCGATTCCGAACCATTTTCCGTATGTCGCACTTCCCTTCCGCAGGTCGACCGCAACATCGAAAACATTTCCGCGGATGACTCTTGCCAATTTTCCCTGAGGATATTCTTTCTGGAAATGCAGTCCTCGAAGAACCCCTTTTGTTGAACGAGACTGGTTATCCTGTACAAAGTTCAACGCAAGCCCGGCTTCTTCCATATCATTTTCATTATACGTCTCCATAAAATAGCCTCGTGTATCTCCATGTACCGTTGGCGTAATGACGCACAATCCTTCAATTCCACCCACATTTCTTTCTATCTTTATCTGTCCCATTATACTCACCTTCACAATTTCAATACATTCAAATATCTTCTCACAGCATCTCTCCAGTCCGGGAGCAGCTCAAACCCATTTTCCTGAAGCTTGCTCTTATCCAATCGGCTGTTAAACGGGCGGGCAGCCTTAGAATCACCGTACTCTTTCGTTGTAACAGAAACTATCTCCAGATGTTCCGCATCATACTCCGGATGTCCCATCTCCGCAGCCTGACGGAATACCTCCACTGCAAAATCATACCAGCTGATATATCCGCCTTCATTCGTTGCATGATAATATCCATACTTCTCTGTCTCGATCATATCCACAAGAAGTCTTGCCAGATCAAAAGTGTATGTAGGTGTTCCAATCTGGTCATTCACCACGGTAAGCCTGTCATGTTTTTTACCAAGATCCAGCATGGTACGGATAAAATTCCTGCCGTTCTTTCCGAACACCCAGGCGATCCGGACGATAAAATATTTCTCAAGAAGTCCCGAAACAGCCTGCTCTCCCTCTAGCTTTGTCTTTCCATAAACATTCAGAGGACTGTAGTCTTTGCAGTCAGGCTTCCAGGGTTCTGTCCCCGTCCCATCAAAGACGTAGTCCGTACTGAGGTACACCATCTTACAGTCAATTTCACGGCAGACTTCCGCGATATTCCTCGTCCCGGCAGCGTTCACCGCATAGACCGTATCCTGTTTATCCTCGTCCTCTGCCAGGTCCACCGCAGTCCATGCCGCACAGTGCACAACAGCATCCGGCTTCACAGACGCCAGTACATTTCTGACGGATCCCGCATCGGTGATGTCCATCTGGACATAAGGCATCTTCTCCACCGCTGTCCCTTCAAAGACTCCACTAAATGTTTCTTTTATATCAGAACCGATTCCTTCATATCCTCTTTCTGCCAGTTCATTCATTACATCATGGCCCAACTGCCCTGCCACGCCTGTAACAAAAACCTTCATGCTCTATACCTCCTGACGGTTTCCATACATCTTTTCATAATAATTCTGATACTCTCCGGAGATGATCGTCTCCCACCACTCTTTGTGATCCAGATACCATTGGATCGTTTTTTTGATTCCGTCCTCAAACTTTGTCTCCGGGAGCCATCCCAGCTCGTTGTGTATCTTCGTCGGATCAATGGCATATCTCATATCATGCCCTTTCCTGTCTTCCACATGAGTAATCAGACTCTCCGGCTTGCCAAGTTCCTTACAGATCAGTTTCACGATGTCAATATTTCTCATCTCATTATGTCCGCCCACATTGTAGACCTCTCCCACTTTGCCCTTATGGATGATCAGATCGATCGCCCGGCAGTGATCTTCCACATACAGCCAGTCGCGCACGTTCAGACCTTCTCCGTAGACCGGCAGCGGCTTGTCATTCAATGCATTTGCGATCATGAGCGGGATCAGCTTTTCCGGGAAGTGATAAGGTCCGTAATTGTTGGAACATCTGCTGATCGTCACCGGAAGACCGTATGTCCTGTGATACGCCAGTACCAGAAGATCTGCGGAAGCCTTGGACGCGCTGTACGGACTGCTTGTATGGATCGGGGTCTCCTCTGTGAAGAACAGATCCGGTCTGTCCAGCGGAAGATCCCCGTACACTTCGTCTGTAGACACCTGGTGATACCGCTTGATCCCATACTTTCTGCATGCGTCCATAAGAACTGCCGTTCCTTTGATATTGGTGTCAAGAAATACTTCCGGATTCTCAATCGAACGGTCCACATGGCTCTCCGCAGCGAAATTCACCACGACATCCGGCTTTTCTTCCTCAAACAACTTATAGACCGCCTCCCGGTCTGTGATACTTTCCTTCACGAAACGGAAATTCGGATTGTCCATGACCGGTTCCAGTGTGGACAGATTGCCCGCATAAGTCAGGCAGTCCAGACAGATGATCCTGTAGACCGGATACTTATCCAGCATATGAAAAATAAAGTTGCTTCCAATAAATCCGGCTCCGCCGGTTACAATAATATTCATCCTTTTTCTCCTCTTTATCATTATATTATCGTATGATCAGATTTAATACAGTCCGTCCTGATATTTTCCGTCAAGAACATCTTTGAGATACTGTCCGTACTGATTCTTCTTTAAGATTTCATAAACCTGCATTACATCTTCTTTTGAGATCCATCCGTTCAGATAGGCAATTTCCTCAAGGCATGCGATTTTGCGGTGCTGATGGGATTCCATTGTCTTGACAAAGTTTGTTGCCTCTACCAGGCTCTCATGAGTCCCGGTGTCAAGCCAGGTGAAGCCCTGTCCCAGCAGTTCCACATTCAGGCTCTGTTTCTCCAGATATATCCGGTTCAGGTCCGTGATCTCCAGTTCGCCTCTCGGGCTTGGTTTCAGACTCTTCGCAAACTCCACGACACGGTTGTCATAGAAATAAAGCCCGGTCACACAGTAGTTGCTCTTCGGATGCTCCGGCTTCTCTTCGATGGAAACCACCTTTCCTTTGTGGTCAAACTCGACGATTCCGAAGCGTTCCGGATCATCAACATAATATCCGAACACGGTAGCTCCTTTGCCCGACTCGGCATTTTCCACCGCAGCCTTCAGCCTTTTTTTCAAACCATGCCCCGCAAAGATATTATCTCCCAGAACCATTGCAACACAGTCATCGCCGATAAATTTCTCGCCGATGATGAATGCCTGGGCAAGTCCGTCCGGGCTCGGCTGTACTTCATAGGAAAGATTCACTCCGAACTGATGCCCGTCCCCCAGCAGTTCATGGAAGCGGGGCGTGTCCTGGGGCGTAGAGATGATCAGAATATCGCGGATCCCTGCATTCATCAACACAGACATCGGGTAATAGATCATCGGTTTGTCATAGATCGGAAGCAGCTGCTTCGATGTGACCATAGTCAACGGATACAGTCGTGTGCCGGAACCGCCGGCGAGAATAATACCTTTCATTTTTGAATTCCTCCACTTTTAATAGGTTATTTCTTCCATATCAGAGCTTTAATGTTACTTCCCACTCATGATCTGAAACCGGAGATAAGATAAATACATCCAAATCATAATCTTTTCCGTTGATATGTACAAGTTTATCAGCAAAATCTCTAAGTTTTTTCGATTCGTGCAAATATGGATTGAGCAAAGGCTTTAATTTCAATTCCGGCATTCATGAGCAAATATCCCAAATTGATGTTCATCCAGCTCATATTCTAAAACTACCGTTTCTTTCTGTCCGTCTTCATGTTCCTCACTGACAGGGAGCCGGAAAGATCCGTCTATCCTATACAATTTATTTTTGCAGTACGTCTTATCAGAATTTATTTTTTCCAACCTTGGTCTGACTTCCATCATGCAGCAGTACTCCTATCCTGGCCGCCTCATCATAAATCTTCATGGCCGACTTTGTAAACTGATCAAACTGAAATCCGTTTTCCCTATCTCCTTTTACTTCCCTTACAACACTTTTACCATTCGGCTGATTGAGTATTTCATAAACAAACAGATTATCCGGCTCTATCAGATCTTCTTTTTCCAGATCAAACTTTTTCAGCATCTCTTGTTCTTCCTTCTGACCATGGCTTTTTGCATATTGCGATAAAAGATAGAGATTATTTATTTTAGACGCAATTGTATCACTGTGAGTACTGATGATCATCTGTATCCCTTTATTATTCAGCCTGTTTAAAAAACGCACAAGTTCCGACTGTTTCTCCGGATGAAGGCTGGACTCTACCTCATCAATGACCAATCTCTGTGTCGGCCGCATCCTGGTCAAAGCTAAAACAAGCGGAGTAATCTCATTGATCATAGAAGATGCAAGATACATTGGAATGTCCGTCTTATTCTCTGATGAGCGATATGAAAATGTGCCCTGCTCTGTTACATTGATATGACCGCTGATCAGTTTTTCTTCAAAAAATCTGATCTCTTTTTCAAATTGTTTTTTACCCGAGTCTTCTTCCTTGTACGTCTGTAAAAAACGCAGAAAATTATATACCGGAAGAGTAAATTCTGCTTCAATAGGCCCTCTCTCTTCGACCTGATCCATTGAATTTAACGCAATCGTCTGATCCGCCTTATTGGCAAAAAAATCTCGATATAAGAGAATAAGTCCGGTTCGCGACGCCGGAAGGAACAGAGTCTCTCTGCGGAAAATCCCTTCTAATACAAACGGGAGGACTCTTTCTTTTGCTGTCGACATAACAGCAGAAACTATCTGATTTTTTCCTGTTTTTTTATTTGTCTGCAAGGCGATAGCTCTGCTTCCACTATCCCGCTCTAAAAAGTGAATAATACTTCCATGATTGGAATTCGGTAAAAGGGCATTTCCTTATAGGTTCGGATAAAACAGCTCTTTTATAGATTTTCTAATTAAAAAAGAGGGCAAAGTCATCCAGGCGCTTATGTCCTGATGACCTTTTGCTCAGCCTCTTTATTTTTGCTTTGAACTTTTTGCTTTCATACTGTTGCAAAATCCTCTCAAAGTCTCAGATATCTTTCTTTTCCCCTTATATTCATTATTAATAATCATACAGGAAAACATATATACTATAAAATACATTATATCATAAAACGGAACTTCAATAAAAGCATACAGCATTGTATACAGCTGAATGAATACCGCAAAAAGGTGAATCCACTGTTCTTGTCTTTCCACTGTATCCTTGAGTGCATTTTTCCATACCAAAACAGTTCTCCGAAACATTACAATAATCGGTGTCATCATTAAAGCAAAACCAAAAATTCCTGTTTCGCATAAAAACTGCAGGTAATCCAAATTGACAGAATGGGTCCTGGCAAATCCAAAACGACTTACCGTATATCCATTAAATTGAAACCAACCAACACCAAAAAATTTGTTTTCTGCCCAAAGCTGCCATGCTGCACTCCGTAAGTCTCCTCTTCCCGCATCTACGGACTGACCGGATGCCAGATTAGTAAAAAAGTCCGCAAATCGTGAAAATAAAGGATTATCTAAATGCGTTATTATATAGCATACGGCAATACTCATTAATACTGTCGCAATTCCAATAGCTGCTCCAATTTTAACCCACTGTTTTTTGGAAGCATACCAGATTAGCAGCATTATCATAGCAACACAGATAAAACATGCTGTAACCCCTTTTTTTCCAGTTAACAGCAATGGAATAACCATACATGCTGCCACAATATACACTAACTTTTTACGATACTCTGTCTGTATAAGGCCCCAGATCAAAAGTCCTGCCATAGCAAAAACAATCAATCCTGCTACTTCATGTGGCTTGTAATTAAATCCAAAATAATATCCTCTGCCATAATAGTATTCAGCCGTGTCCAAAGACCCCTGATATTTAAGGAATGGAAAATATGCTGCATTAAACTCTCCTTTAAATAGAAAATGCACCATTACCATCACGGCGTTAAATATCCCTGTCCCCACCAGGAAAATAACACCTGCTTTAAATACGGACACATCACAGTCTGCTAATATTGCATACATGATTATAAGAGAATACATTAAAAACATGTAAATCGTCCAGTTTGTAATGGCTCTGTTCAGTATCAAACTCATAATTATTGCAAACGAATAACACAACCAGACCACAGAATTTCTGGAGATTTTAGGTTTTTTTGCACATAAAATCAATCCTCCCGCCAGAGCCACTAAAAAGGTAAATCTCTTCCACCCGATCACTCCATCAAACAGCCAAAGAAACCCTCCTATAAACAATAGCAGACAAATCGAAAATCTAATCTTCAAGTGTTCTCTCTTCATATCCCCTCACCTCCTCTTTTCTTTATAAATTTCCCGGCAATTCCTTTTACCTTGCTAATAGAATCTTTTAACTCTGGATTTTTAATATTTAATAACAGGAAAATAATATTAGGAAGAATACAGCAAATCACAAAACGCAGAATCAGCTGCATATATTTCCCTCCGCCAAACAGACTGCATCCCATATAGGTAATCACACAGGTAATAATTGCTATCACTAAATATCTAAAATAGGATACTACATATTTTCCGAATGGTACACAGAACAAATGTTTATGCAGTATATATCCCGACCAGGGTAAAGAAATAAGCAGGCTGACTATGGTCGATAGAATCACACCGTAAACTCCGATTATCTGCACAGTAATTATATTTAACAGCAAATTAGTCCCCATCACAACATACGGCCGAAACCGATCCTGCCACCAAAGTCCAGCAGCATCTTTATATGTAAGGACGATTTTTTCACTTTGAAAAATATAAAAATATATTCCAAACAAAATTACCACAGAGTTTGAAAACATAAGTTCTTTGCCTACCCATATACGCATAAATGGCTGCATCAGACATATCAGACAGGCACTACACCATGTTATAAACCAGGAATTCAGGAAGGTCAGCACCTTAAAGTCATGATAATTTTTTTCCATAGTTTCTAATTCTATGCTGTTTCCTAATCCAGCAGTCAATGAATTGTACATAATAAGCGCAAAACCAACCACAGCATTAAAAACATAATAGTAATTATCGTACATTGCGACCATCGAAAGTCCAATAAAGATAGATAGTATTAAATTATCTGATGAATTTAACACTATATCACTCAGTTTGTTACCGACTAGTGACAAAACATTTCGTTTTATCTTCGCACTGATTTCTTTCGGTACACTGCCTCTGCATTTATACTGAGGATAAAGTTTATCTACTATTATACTATTTGCAATATTTGTCGCGATAGTGTACATTGGCAGAATTATTATATACAAATAATAATTTTTAAATAAAAACAAAATGAGCGCCTGCGCCCCATACATCAGCAGACGCAGGATCGTTGCCCGTTTATTTATAAGATCATTTCTATGGAATGCCATTAAAATTGACTGCTTATATCCGAACATAAAATAACTAATAACTGTATGGAACAAATAAATCAAATACAGCAGATAGGGGTTAATGCCCGGAGGATATGATCCATTCACCAGATACTCAACAAACGGAAGCAAGATCAAGCCGATTGTAAGAATGATCAGACCAATAATCTGATACAGTTTTTTATACAATTTCAACAACGCACAGATTGCCTCATCATCATCCTGCGCAACAGGCTTGTACATTGCATACACCATAGCATTTCCAATGCCTAGTTCTGCTAAAGACAAGAAACTGAGCAGCGAAGTAAACAGACTGTTTAGTCCCAGGTATTCTACTCCCAGAATATATAGCAGAACAGTGCGCATTGCGAAAGGGCACAATGTTGCAACTATACGAAAAAGTATACCCCAGAAAACATTTCTTATGGCATTTTTAGTTCTTTGGATTTTCAAATCTTGTATCTCCTTTAACTGCCTTCTATAATTCTACAGTCGCAATCCTCGGCTCAAAACAGCAGCATGGTCTCATACAGACAACTCTCACGCCACTGGCTCTCTGTGGGCCGACTTTCATGAAAGTTGCCAATACAGTTGTCGTCCCTCCTAAACCAAGAGGCCCTGCCCCAGCCTCATTGACTTTCCTTGTGATTTCTTTTTCCATTTCACTCTGTTTATCATAGGTCCCGTCCACCAATGCCTGCAGCATCATGGATGACGCTTCATAGTGAGATCTTCCTACTCCTACCGCCAATGTGCAAGGCGTACATCCGAGCATAGCTGTTGCATCCGTTGCCCAGGATATAATTTCATTCAGAACATTTTCGACATTATGCTTATGAAATATCCGGTATGTTTTTCCTCGTATAGCCGGACCGCCTCCAAACATCAGAACATGAAGTCTCAACACATTCTCTTCAATATTTCTGATTAATACAGGGGCCGGTTCCAGCGCCCCCGGATCTTCATCCATTCCCAGAGACTGATCAATACGCTGAAAATCGTTGCCCTTTATTGCCATCGGTCTCCCTGGCAGTTTCCGAAGCCCTTGTCTGATTCCCTCTCTTATTGATTGCATTATCTTGCCGGTAACTACAGTATCTGGACCTACTTCCAGCACCAGATGTGGAATTCCTGTATCATCACAGAGCGGACTGCAGTTTTTCTCAGCCGTGATAGCATTTTTTAAGATCATTTCAAGCGTCCAGCGAGCTTGCTGATTCACTTCAGACTCAATTGCACGCTTATATGCCTCTTTTTTATCAGGTAGAAATACCGATCCGGCACGGACCAGAGTGTCACTGACCTTCTCTACTATATTTTTATCATAATCCATTTTTTGCTCTCCTTAATAAATACTTTCATTATGGGCCGCTGCAATTATAACTGGATATTCTTTCACTTCCAGTTCATAAAAAGCCTCCATTCCCAACTCAGGAAAAGCGGCAACCCGCTGTGATATTGTATTCTCCCCTAATAGTGCCGTTACAGGGGGAATTACTGCAAATACTGAATTATAATCTTCAAGCAGAGCGATTGTTTCTTTTTTGATTGCACCTTTCCCAAGGTGAAGCTTTACCCCTGCTTTTGAGAGTATTGGAAAGCTTCCTTCAATCTCAAGTTTGTTGCTGGATGTCGGTCCCACTCCTGCCGGGCTTACCGCTGTATGAAAAATCACACTTCCCTCCAAATCTATATCATGCTCTTTCAGTTTTTCATCTTCAATCAATTGACAGATTTTAGGAAGCACCGCATCTCTGCCGCAATAAATCTTTCCCGATAACAATACCATATCTCCTACACGCAAATCCGTAATATCTTGTTCTGTTATCGGTGTTATAAGTCTTTTCATATCTGTCCCTCTATTTTTTGCAATCTGGTGAAAACAGCTTTATAAAGCTATTTTCATTTTCAATCACACCAAACGCCCTGGATCTCATATATATTTTTGTTGCCCAGTTTGTATGCGGCTTTACTTCATTCATTTTATTGCTGTTCTGTCCTTTAAACACTCCGCCTTTTTCACTGTTTAAAATGCTTACCGCATCCTGATATTCTTCTTTTGTAACGGCCTGCATCGCATTCACATATTTAATATGAGATGGATGAATTACTGTTCTTCCGACAAAGCCGTTCGCTTTATCCAAAATAACCTCTCGCAATAATCCGTCAATTTCTGTATTAACAATAGGAATCCTTTTGAGCAGGCAATCCTCGATATCATAACTCGGAAGCTCTTCAAACATCATCTTCTTACTTGCACGGAAATATTCCCATACCGGTCCTGAAATCACATAATCGTTATTTCTTCCGAATACATTAATTATATCTGAAAGAATTTCTCTTACTGTTAAAACATCATAAATAGAATAATCTACACCACGTCTCACTCCAAAGCATGAAGAAAAATCCGTCGCTCCTACTCTTACCTGAAGCACGATATCTTTATACTTATCAAGAATCTCCCGAATTCCCATAAGTTCTGTCAGACGAGTTTCTTTAAATGCCACTTCCGGATCTTCAATGATCGGCATTCCATAAAGAATCTCTCCAAATTTTTCATTCAGCTGTTTTAAATAAAACATATAAACATTGCCATTATGAGCATTGAATTTCGGGAAATTTATACCTGTCAGCACTTTCACATGACGTTTCGTCAGTTGTTCTGCAAATCGGATAAACTGTTCCTGGCTTCTCACCCGGCAAAAGATAAGCGGAAGATCATCATACGTCAGATCACCGCTCTCAAGCGCATCTGCCAGTACATCAAGAACATGGATCACGTTTTTTTCTGCCTCTTCCACCTGTCCTTCCGGACATGCATCTTCAAAACAAAAAACCATAGATGTAAGCCCCGGCATATCATGGTTTAAAATCTTCTGAGAAAAATCTTTTGTGCCAGGCATATACATAGTGGCACCTAGGCAATACTGCAGCAATTCCTTGTCTGTATATTTATTAAACTCTTCCGGTTCTACAACAAATTCAAAATTAGGATTATATTTATGATGTCTCATCTTTCTTACCTGATACTGCCTTTCTCTGAGCCTATTGCCTCAGGATAATAATTATCAATCATTCTCTTTACAAGAGACACTTGTTTTGCACGCTTTCTGGCATCATCCGTCGTAGAATCCCAGCTGTGTGTCTGCGCAACAGAACCTCCTGTTTTCAGATAAATCGGAGCCGCCACACGTATCATCTCCGGCACCTCATAATGTCGGATAAAGCCGCCTGTTGACTTTGGATTCTCTGTATGAATATCGATTGGAATATCAATTGCCTGTCTCATAGCTGCCAGCATCTGCAGCTGTATATCCCTTACTGGATTCACCGAATCTGCCCCTATCATTTCCAGCAGCTTGGCAGAGCATGGATTTCCGTGGCCCGTATGTGCAGAAACCTTAAAATGGCAGTCTGCGGGGATCTCTCCCGCTTTTCTCATCTCATTTAACAGCCAGAGACACCCTTCGTCATACACCAAAAATGATCTGCATCCAAAAGAAGCCGCTCTTTTTACATCCTCTACAGCACGTACAATCTGCTCCTGTCCCCGGAGACGATATCCCATGCGAACCCCCTCTGGAGTATTTACAGAAGCACTGGTATCTGTAGTTGCCCGCGGCCCGATTGCGAGAATAAGATCAGTCTGAGCTTCCTTAGCAAGGCGAACCATCTCCATGATCTCATTATCTGTAAGCATCATGATCCCTTTTGTCTGGGTAATACGATGTAAAGCGATCCCGTATTTATCGATCGCCTCCAATAATGCCTCCATAACTTTTGGGCCCTGGATTCCCGGCACCTCAAAACGGTATTGGGCGCCATCAGAAAATCTTTTTTCAGAAGTCGGGAGATTATACGCATCGCCCTCCGGCATCCCAATCTTCTTCAAAAATGCTCGTGTCTCTTTCATAACATTTTCCTCCATATTTATTAATCTTTTTCCTGTAGTTCTTTCATAAACTCCTGTATCAGACCCTCATGAGATATACAAAGCGGAGGAAGTTCCCCTCGCAACCCCTTATGAATACGCACATCAATAAACGTCGCTCTTTCAGCCAATTCTAATTGATGCAATGCACTGATAAGCTCTTCTGCAGTTGTAACTGCTTTTCCTACCGTTTTATACCCTGAGCCTTCTGCAATTTCAGTAAAATCGACAAGCTGTCCCGCGGAAGGCTGCCCTCCCACAGACTCATGAGCACCATTATTAAGTATAATGTGCATCATATTTGGCACATCTGTTTTACTCGCCATTGTCAGTGCCCCCATATGCATCAGTGCTGCTGAATCTCCATCCAGACACACAACTTTCCGCGCTTTATCAGCAAGTGCAATTCCCAGTGCAACTGATGAAGCATGCCCCATTGATCCGACATTGAGGAAATCATACTGGTGTCCTTCCTTTCGCTTTTCCCGCAGAAAATAGAGCTCTCTCGTTGCCCTGCCTGTAGTTGCCGTGTATATGGTATCGCCAGGCAACGTATCAAGAATAATCTCTATCGCCTCCTCGCGACTCATTGGATACTGACTGTCAACCAAATTAGCCTTTTTGACACTGGCAAAAACACCTTTTCTTCCTATGATCGCAACCGGCCCCTTGTTTTCTTTCGCTGTCCGCACAGCCCACTTTGTCTGTTCTTCCAGCTTTCCGTCATCGTTTTCGGCAATCACATAAGGAATCTCCAGCATTTCCAGAATCTTGGAAGTTATTATTCCCTGTGTTTTATGCTGTGGATGATCCCCTGTCCCAGGTTCTCCCCGCCATCCAATCAGCAGGATCATTGGCACGGAATATACATATCTGTCCGCCAGTGAAACAAGCGGATTCAAAGCATTTCCCATTCCTGAATTCTGCATATATACCAACGGTACTGTATTTGTAGTAAAATAGTATCCGGCTGCTATGGCTACGGCATTTCCTTCATTTGCAGCAATGACATGTTTATCTGATGCCATGTTCTCTAACAGGTAATTACAGAACCCATTAAGATAGGAATCCGGAACTCCGGTAAAGAATCCAACGCCTTCTGACTGAAGTGTATTCAAAAATTTTTCTGGAGTAATCATATTCATCTACTCACTTTCTTCAATTATTTTTTAGGAGAATAATATTTAAAATATTCCGGTGCATCCGGTCTGCAGACTTCCCATGCCTCCTCTATTGAAGATACGACTTTGTCTGGCAGTTCTCCCTTTCTGATCGTTTCCATATTCTGTCTGAGCTGTGATATGCGCGACGCGCCTACAATAATCGCATCCCCGCGCTCTGCTTTTAACATAGAGTGGTACGCCAGCCACCTGTAGGATGCTTCTACAATATTTATATTGTACTCCGCACATACTTCCTTAATTCGATCGACAGCCTTGAAATAAGAATCTTTCCAATATCTTTGCTGATAATTCGGCCGATTTATAAAACGTCCCGCTTTAAGCGTCCTGTCTTTCCCGGAATATTTATCAGTCAGCATTCCTCCAGCAAGTGGATTATAGGCATAGAAACATATGTCATAATAGTCCAGAGCCTGATTCAGTTCTCTTTCTGCAAATCTGCCAAGTGGATTGTAAAGCCCTTCATATACCTTCGGTAACATCCATCCGTTTTTTTCACAAATACGGTAAACTTCCGCAACCAGCCATGCCGGAAAATTACTCAATCCGAGTCTTTCGAATTTATTTTCGTCGTATAATTGTGCGCAGCCCTCCAGCGCTGATTCGATCGGAGTATTTGGGTCCGGAAAATGGAGGTACAACGTATCCACCCGTTTTATACCAAGGCGTGATAGCGATTCGTTCGCCTGGGTTAATACTGCATCTTTATCCAGTCTGCCTGTAATTCTGGGATTTACTTTTGTCGCAATTTCATATGAATTTCTGTCACGCTCTTTCAAAGCATCTCCTAACAGACGTTCACATTCCCCTTCATTATACACATAAGCGGTATCCAGTTCTCTGTAACCGGAAGTAAGAAACGTATCTACCATCTCTTTTACTTCGCCGCCAAATATCTGTTCGCCAAATGTCATGGTTCCTAATACAAGCTGAACTTTCTTTTCCATAGAATCCTGTTATCCTTTCATCCTAATTTATTCGGCGAACACTGCAGCCGGATACATAAAGACGCTTTCCACATCTATATTTCTGCATAGATCAAACACTTTTTTCGCCTGGCATTCGCCCTCCAATGGTTCCGCACAACTGAGAAGTTTCTTTTCCAGTATCTCCCAGGATAAAGATTTTTTCCCTTCACCATCCGGGGTCAATACTATTTTTTCGAAAACCTTTCCATCTGATAAGACAATCTTCACCCGGGCTCCGCGTATCCCCTCTGCACGATTTTCCATAGAAAAATCCGGTTCAAGCTCTACCCTTCCTGCGAGACTTTTAATTTCCCCAGAACAAATATCTGGGTTTAAATCTTCTATATCAAATTTTCCTTTAGCAAGAGCAACTGCTGTTGCAAATTTTATCGAAAACTTGGCTTCTTCACAGTTCTTTGGAGTCTCGATTTTCCCCGCTGACCTTATCGCACTGGGGTAAATAAATACCTGTATCTTTTTTATGTTTCCTGAAGAGATCCTCTCTTTAGATAAATGCTCATAGATCGCTTTTGCAGCATCAATACAGCTATGCGTATGACGGCATGTAGGATAAAGTTTTAAATAACTTTCATCAATTGTAAATGTTTTACCTAATCCCTCCGTAATATACTGTGCTTTTATATCATCTGAAAAAGCATGAAACCAGCCTTTCCCACTTTCCAGAGGATTTCTTGGCGGACTGATATTCTGTTCCGCCAGCAAAGCCGACACAACTCCGATTCTTGCAGCATTTGCGGGATTAACAGGTTTACATCCCTGTCCGGTTTCATCAATGATAATCAATCCTCCTGCTTGTATTGCTGCAAGCGAAACACTGTCATAAATCCCTTCTTTGTTAAGCCCCAGCGCTTTAGCACATGCTGCGCCTGAAGCAACTGCGCCCACAACGCCTGTCGAGTGAAAGCCTTTGTTATATAAATCCGGCTGAGCCGCAGCACCTAACCGATTGAAAAAATCATAGCCTACATTGATTGCAGTCAAAACATCTTTCCAGCACAATTTTCGCTCTTCAGCCAAAGCAAATACAGAAGATATAACATGAGCCCCGATATGTCCGGCTGACAAACGATTCCCATCATCCAGATCAGCGCCGTGCGCATATGCCGCATTAATAAATGCAGCTTCAGTTACAGGATATTTCTTTTTTTCAAATAAGACAGACGCCTGAGGATTCCCCCCCATTGACCTGGCAACATTTAAAACCGCTGAATTAAAAGCGGTATTAACCCCGGCTCCTGCAAGACTGGCGGCAAAATAATCTACGATAAATTTTTGTGTCTGAACAACTGTTGGTTTCGAAAAATCACTATATTTTAATGAAAAAGCGAACTCACATAAAATATCTGTAATATTTTCCATTCCAGTTCTCCTCCTGACTCAGCCTATACCTAAAATTAGAGCACCTCTGTCGACAGAGGACTGCAGATCAAATCATTTCCTTCTTCATCTAAGACATGCAGCTCTTTCTGAATAAATTTTACAATCTCTTTTTCTTCATCTTTGCTTTCAGAAAGTATACATATTTCAGCATATCTCCTGCTCACATCGTTACGGTTTGGAACTGTTTCTCCCTCTTCATATCGTTCAAAAAATGAGACAACTTTTTCATGCTGCTCAATTTTTTCTTTTCCTATAATTTGTGCGATTTTGCCTGGATGAAGTGTAGGGTCAAGATGCAAAATTCTTTTCCCACCCAGTAATATCGAATCGGCTTTGAGACTGCTTCCGTCCATTTTTCCTGTCACAGCAAAAGTAACCAGCATTTTTATCAAATCAATTCCTGTCGCCAGCTTAAATAAACGCTCATACTCTCCGCCAGAAAAACGGAACCCGGGATCGTAAAACCGTACAGTATCACAGTCAATAATTCCCTGCATAAATACCGGTCCATTTTCAATCCCCATGCCTTCCAGCATAGAAATAACTTTATTATTTACATTTTGTAGATACATCTGCGTATGTTTAGAGGGATTAGCTGCAGCAATTGCTATCCTGTTAAGCCCTTCTTCTTCCTGTCCTGTATATCTGTCACAGGTTCGGATGAGATGCGCTTTTCCGTCCACAATTATATATGCTGCGGCAAAATCCTCGGCATTTTCCATATATTTCTCAATGATCACACGCCCTGTAGATGACTCTTTCGCCGCATACTCAACAGCTTTTAGCGCCTCTTCCAGTCCATAACATACAGACTGCCCTCTGGAACCGCGACTGTCTTCTGGTTTTATCATAACTGGGAATTCAATTTGAGAACTTTCTGTAATCTTAGCATCTTTTAATGCCTCTACAGTATAAGTAGTTATTGTATCAACTCCATATTTACTGCACATTTCTTTAAAAGCCTGCTTATTTGTCAATTGAAAAAACTGTTCAGCATTTCCATAGCGAGGAACTGAAAGTTTTTCACAGATTTTCTGATATGGAATCTGACATGCGTCAAGAGATGTGTTAATTACACCGTCAATTTTTTCTTCCCGGCAATAATCTACAATAGTATCCACGTCTTTTACATCATACATCAAACTCACATCAGCCATTTTTTTTGCCGGTGAATTATTCAGATAATCTGTCACAAAAACTTTTAGCCCCAGTTCATGTGCAGCCTCAACCACCTTACAGTGTTGAGATGCACCCCCTAAAACCAACAACTTCTTTCCCGTAAGCATATTTTCCCACCTCTGTTCCTGACTGCGATCTAATTCTATTTATAACGGTCCCTTATCGCTTCCTCCATACTGCCGTAATTATGCGTATTTAGAAAGCTTTCTACATACTTTTCCGGAACCGCTTTTGTATAAATTACATTTCCCTCTTCGTCATATCCCATCAAACCACCGTTCCCGGCTGTTGAACGTGTTGATGTACTTTTATGATCCAATGCCACTTCCAGGACACGAAACATTAAGCGGACATCTAACAGAAAGCTGCAATTCTCCGCATACCAAACATAATTATCCAATCGTTCCTGCCATGACAGGGCATGGTCAACCTTCTCTAAAGTCGGACACTCCAATCCCGGACGTATCTTATATATGGTCTTATGATAATCATTTAATCTGTCTGCATAATAATCCAGCAATGGTCTCGGTCCGATCAGACTCATATCGCCTTTGAAAATTGAAACAAAATTTAAGAGTTCGTCCAGAGAAGTTTTTCTGACAAACTTTCCCCATTTTGTCACACGCTGAGAAGATGGCAGAAGCTCCCCATTGGCGTCTGTAGTGTTCCTCATATTTCTAAACTTATAAATCGTAAAAACTTTATTATCTTTTCCAATTCTCTGCTGTTTAAAAATAATCGGTGTCCCCACATCGAAAAAAGTTACAATTGCCAGCACAAGATTCACCGGGGAAGTTATCACAAGTGCAAAAAATGAAACTATAATATCAATCCATCTTTTCCCATAACGTGTATAAAATGAATCCCTTAATTTTACCGGACGCACTTTCTGGTTGACCTGTTCCAATGTATCTTCTTTGATATATCCTGCTATTTCGATTTTCTGCGATAGCGATAATTCGTCTATATTTATCAACATTATTTATCCCTGTCTCTTTCTTTTGATATATATAGTTTTTCTCACTTTTCTGTCAACATACGAATAAAGCTGAGCCAAGCCAACAGATACTCCAAAAACTACAAACAGCAGAACCACTGAATTGTTTATATCCATTCTGCTAAACTCATAGTTTACTATATTCCTGACATGAATATGAATCAAAAACAATTCAAAACTAATATTCCCAATATATATCAACAATTTATTTTCATATACAAGAGTTCTGATCAGAGCGCCAAACCGGTTGAAACACATAAATAATATAATCAGTCCCAAACTTAACGGTGTTCGCAAATAAATGTGATACCATGGCATATCTGTTATAGATAACGAGACAATGTAAAATAAGAAAGTCCCCCAAACAACACCGCTTAGAATAGCATATGCCATTTTTGTATTTTCAATAGTCTCTTTGATTGTATTAATATTAACCCCCAGCATCATTCCCAGGAAATAATCTGTTGTTCTAAAGAAGGGATTAATATAGCTCATCCATTGAAAATTGTCGCTGGTATGCCAGTAAAAGATCCACACTGCTCTGAAAAGAATGATCAGGACAAAGGCAAAAAGTGTGTATCTTTTCCCTATTTTCTTTAGAAGCTTTAAAAGTAACGGTGTTAGTAATGCAAATATCCATATCAATGTAAGATACCATGTCACACCTCCAAGAGAATAATACACATCACGCACAGGAATAAAACTTTTTAACATAGTTATGTTCAAAAATATAACTGTACCTGACGTTTCTATTCCATGAAGATGATCAAAAAGCAGCCTCACACATAACATAACGATATGTAGTGGGAAAATTTTAGAAACTCTCTTTAGCATATATGGCACTGCTTTTAAATCGCTTCTCAAGTCTTCATAACCATATCCCAGCGTAACAACAAAGCCTGATAAAACCACAAAAATGGACACGCCTGTTCCGCCCCATGCACTCGAAAAAAAGTCAATAAACGTACAGTGGGAACAGAAAATTAGCAGAAACCCAATTCCTCTTAATGACTGAAGTGACTGAATTCTTTTAGTCATAGTTCAGCTCATCTCAGAATGGAGTCGCAAATGCGATCAACATCCTCAACAGTCATATCAGCATACATAGGCAGTGTCAGGACACACTCTGCAGCATGGGCAGCCACCGGCACCTCTGCCGCACCATATTCTTTTTCATAGCACGCCGCTTTGTTGACTATTGGATAAAAATATTTCCGCGCAAAGATATTCTCAGACTCCAGCTTTGCCTTAACCTCGTCTCTATTTTCTTTATATCCGTCAAAAATCACTGGAAAATAAGCATAATTCCATTCCAAATCAGAAGGGATCTCGATTGTTTTGATTCCCTTAATTCCGCTCAGTCGCTCGAAATATCTTTCACCAGCTTTTTTTCGTTTTGCAAGTTCTTCATCAAAATGTCTCAGGTTACATATTCCCATAACCGCTTCAAACTCGTTCATACGAGCATTTGTCCCAACATAATCAATGTCTTCCTGAGAAGTAAAGCCAAAATTAACAAGTTTTGACATAGCCTTAAAGCGCTCTTTGTCTCTATAAGTGACAATTCCTCCCTCGATTGTGTGGAACACTTTCGTGGCATGTGTACTGAACATTGCAGCATCTCCAAAATTCGCAGCGCTGACACCGTCCTTTTTTACACCAAATGCATGTGCGGCGTCATAAATCACCACCAGATTATGTTTTTTTGCTATCTTTTCAATTGCCTCAACATCGCATAAAAAGCCATAGACATGTGTAGCAACAATTGCAACCGTTTTCTCCGTGATCAGATTTTCAATCAATTCAGGATTAATGGTATAATTGTCCTCTTTAACATCACAAAATACGGGTGTTAATCCATTTCTCACAATTGAGTGAGTCGTACTGCAGTGAGTATACGGAGTAGTGATGACCTCTCCTTCTAAATACAGTGCATTCAACGCCACTTCCAGCGCAACATGTCCATTGGCAAACAAATATAAATTATCTGTCCCAAGATATTCTTTGAGCATATCTTCAAATTTTATTGATGCTTCCCCTCGATTGGACAGCCATCTGCTTGTCCATACGGGCTGCAATTCTTCAATAAACTCCTCATACGGCGGCATAGAAGACTGGGTGACATTAATTCTTTTTTTCATAAGTGTTAACTCTCCTTTTTCCTTTAGTAATTACCCTTTTTACTATATAGTATAAATTTATTTTTTTGTCAGATAATTCCTGGTTTCCTTTGTTTTTCTAGCTTCAGCGCCTAAAGCAAACGGCAAGATCAGAAGAATATTGTAATGGATTTCAAAAAGATGATGTTCCATAACAGAGTGAAGGCAAACCAGCACAACCATCCCCATAATTAACAGATTATGATAATTTCTCAGCATCAGAAATGTAATCAATACCAACACTGCTGCGAAAACCAACAATCCAAACCTCATTAAAATATTAATATATGAGCAGTCGATAAACGTATAGTCTGCCGGTCTTTGAGTCGAGCCCCCGTTCCCCCACATTTCAATATACTGACCATACATCTGCACATCGTACAAGTCAAAGGTTTTCTTTCCGTATTTCAACCTCTGACTTGTCACGCTGTTTAATGTCCTCATCAGCGGGTTGTCAGGATCATAAAACCGGCACAGCAAAATCATTGTTCCACCGAATACATATGGCACAACAATGCAGCCTCTGCGAATCCATTTTCTTACCCAGATCCGAATAGAAGAGCTAACATGGATCTTTTTCTGCATTTTCAGGGAAAATACAACACACACGACCAAAAAAATGCAGATCACACTGCATCGGGCATCACAGAATTTTTTTAAAAAAGCTGCCAGTAAAACCATTATTCCTAATTCAAGAAAAGATGTTTTCATCTGCCGGATCAATACCCAGGCAACAATCGCAAAAAAAATCTGCGCAGCGAAATCTGTAGGATATATAAATCCAAAAGACTCTCTTATTCTTCCATGCTGGTTATAAATCAAATCCTCAATCAAACCAAACTGGCTTCCCGCAATCGTAGCCAGAATAAGGGGTATCTTTACCCCCAGATAGGTCTGAAGAATAAGATGCCAACGCACATTCCTCGCCCCCAGTATTAGCAATGCAGTATCAAACACCTCAACATAGCCAGTATACTGAGCGGAAAGAATAAAAGTCAGAAGTATAAGAAAAAAAAGGATGCTTTCGCTTTTTTTAAACGTATACTTGTCTTCAAACGCATACTTAAAAATAACAAAAATTATCAGCAGCGTATGGATATAATTATAATTTAACCTTGGCCATTCACCAGGGTATTGTATTGTCTGCGGAAAATAATGCAATAAAAATAATGAAAGAATGACCAAGTAAAGATATTCCCAGAATACTGGAGATAAAACAATACCTTTAAGATATTTATTTGCAGTGTTATAAACACTGTAAACGCAATCTCTAATTTTCCAGCTTCTCATTTTATATTCCTTTATCATTTTTCTCAAAATTGATAAATGTGACACAAAATAGTTGCTTCATATATCTCGTAATATTCTATCATACTTTTCTCTAAATATCTATAGATATTTCTTCGGTGCACCTCAGGTAATCACTGGACTTTTTGGCACATATTTTTCATTCTCTATCCTCTTTTTCTCCCGCCTTCCAAAACGGCAGTCTCACCACCCCCGCCAGGCTCCCCGCCCCATAGCTCACATGCAGGAGCAGGAACAAAAACGGCAGTGCGAGCTGGCTGATATGCTTCTCCTTCTTATGCACTGCTGCCGCCGACATCGCTGCGGCCCCCAGGCCGTAGGCAGACCAAAGCAGTTTTGCAGGCAGCTTCCTGCCGAACCGTGCGAGCACTGTGGTCCCGATGATCGAAGAGACAAACGCAAGTGGGACAAAATGATAAACTGACAGACACTGCGGACACACTTTCGCAGTCAGGACGACCCAGTATCCGTTTCCCGCCTTCTGTTTCATCATCTTTCCAAGCGAACCCCTGATATACTGGTAAGACTGTATGGATGGATCATAGCAGAACCGGTATCCCAGCCTGCTCATCCGGTAATGCATCTCGTTGTCCTCCGTCCTTCCCAGGTCCTCGTTGAACTCTCCCGCCTTCTCAAACACTTCCCTGCGGTAGGCCGCATGGAACATGGACTTCACATATTTCCTCCCGCTCTTGCGGCGAAAATCAGCGATCCCGCTTCCGAACATGGACTCTTCCGCCAGCAGAAGGGTTCTCTGCCACGGAGTATCCTTCGACGGCATGCAGGGGCGCGGGCCTCCTGTGATATATTCTCCCTCTTCCTGCAGCTCCACGTTCCGGCGCACAAAATCTTCCGGGATCCGTGCATGGGCATCCACCTTCAGGATGATGTCCCCCCGGACAAGTTTCAGGGCAACATTCCACCCCGGCGCCAGCCTTCTCTTTTTATTATCCGCGACAACGATGCGGCTGTAGCTTTCTTTCTGCGTTTCCTCAAACTCTTTCATGACCGCTTTTGTACGGTCCGTCGAATCCCCGTCCACAAGGATCACTTCTATCTGTTTCTTCGGATAGTCCTGCGCTGCCAGATCTCCAAGGAGCTGGGGAAGCGCTTCCGCTTCATTGTAGGCGATCACGCAGAACGAAACTGTCATTCCCATCCCGGCCTGTTCTCCTTATCCTGTTATTCTCTCTTTATCTCAAAACCGCAAAAACGGTCCGCACCATGGTCATGATCTCGCGTCCCAGGCTGAAACCGCTGATATCCTCGAGATTGTATTTCATTTTCCCGGGCAGCACCTGGTCAATGTATACCTTGTCTACATCTTCCGCATTTTCCAAAAGCTCTCCCTCGTCTTTGTAGCAGATGCTCGCCCTGGAAGTGATTCCCGCAGGGAGGAGCAGTGTTGCGCGCATCTCCTCTGTATAACATTTTACATATTTCACCACTTCAGGCCTTGTCCCCACGAAGGACATATCTCCCATAAGAACGTTGACGAGCTGGGGCAGTTCGTCCAGTCGGAACCTGCGGAGCACACTGCCCACTCCGGTCACACGGCTGTCTCCGCTTATCGTGACCTGGCTGCCCAGTTTCTCGGCATCCTGGACCATAGTGCGGAATTTGAGGATCTGGAAACATCTTCCGTACTGGGTGACCCGTTTCTGTTTAAAGAAAACCGGCCCCTCAGAGTCTTTTTTTATCGCAATGGCGATCAGGACAAACACCGGCGACAGGATTCCCAGCAGGATGGACGCCGTCACCACATCCATAGCTCTTTTGATCTTCAGCTCAGTCTGGTGCCGGCTGAGTCTGTCATAGTACGGCTTTATGGAAGCCTTTCTCATAGCTTCCGGCAATTCTTCCCATTTTCTCATACTGTCGCCCCTTTCTTTCCTCTTCCGGACGCCCGGAATCCTTTTGCTTATCCTTGGTTCTCTTCCTGACGATATTTGTCCAATTCCAGATACTTTTTCCAGAAATCATAGGATGTCAGATACTTTCTCCTGTTGTAATACGCTCTGTCCACCGCTTTATGCATCTTCTTATACTTTCTCACGGTCTGCAGGTAGTAACGAACGACCTCCCTGAACCGTTTCTTGTCCAGGCTGCGTATCTCTCCGGTGTATGCGTACGGATTGACGGCGATCACACTGTCCACAAGCGTCTGCCGCTGGGGATTGTAAAACCAGTCGTGAGCGATCGGCGCAGGCCCCTTTCTCAGCCATCTGTGAGGCCAGAAGAGCTGGCCGTTAAAAGTCAGTTTGTACAGGATCGTATCTTTCAGGCTGCGCGGGTCCTCTGTATAGATGGAATCAATATCCACGCCCAGGTCCTGAAACTCTTCCAGATACTTCATCTGTGCATTTCTGGCGGACATTTTTTTCAGGCGCTCCTCACACTTTTCTTCCTCGATAAATGCCGGTCCCTTGAGATAATCATTGACGGCATCCACGATCAGTTCCGCCGCATTATAATTGAACCGCAGGATCTCGGTGAGGAACAGTCCTCTCCCCGCGAAACGATTCCAGATCTTCCTCCTTCGCCCTGACGGATTGCATGCCTCCGCGATCAGGAAGTTCCGGAAGACCTGATAGTATTCCATAAAATAGTTGAATTTCAGCACAAATCCCATATGCCAGACACAGATTCCGTTCATGGTGATGAATTTAGCGTGGTTGCGAAGGCTGAATTCTGTATCGTCCACACGGATGAACAGAGGAAGCGCAAACCCGTTTCTCTCGATCACGGACACCGGGATACAGCAGTACCACCATCCCGCATAGGAATCCGCTTTCTTTGTCTTCGCCTCCTCTTTCATCACCATAGCCGCTGTGCTCACGATCTTCCCCGGCGTCTTTGAAGGATACTGGCCGCCGTCCGTTCCGATGAATCCGACGTCCTCATGGAACTTGTCCATCTGCTCATAGTACAGCATGGCGCCGCTGATGAAATACTCTTTGTATTTTTCCTTCACAAGAAGGAGCAGCATGTAAGTTCTCCGAATGCTCTCCGCGAGAACTACGATATCATCGTCCATCAGAAGGACATGGGTTGCCTTGGGCTTCTGCTCGATGGATTCGATCATCCCTCTGGTGAACCCTCCGGAACCGCCTACATTCTTGCTGCGGTGGTAAAACACGTGTGGCCCTTCGATCTCTTCTCTCGTGAGGACTCTTCCATTGTCGTTGTCCACCACATGGAGGTAGGTATTCCTGCCCGCGATGTCATCCACCGCCAGCAGTTCTTCTTTGATCATCTTCACATTCTTCCGGATAAAGTCTTCTTTCTTAAATGTGGTCGTGGCAATGGAGAGACGCACCTCGTTGAGGTCGCTCTCCGTGGCTTCTGTGTAGTATCCCCCGCCATAGATCCTGCACTCGCTGAACATCCTCAGCTCGAAGCCCACGAGCGTCTCCTTATTTTCCGGCACTTCGACCACGATCTGGGTCTTCTCCGGAAGATCATACTCTTTCATAAAGAGAGGCACTCGCTTCGCGGATTTCTCGATGCGGTGGTATCCGGAAAGCACCAGATCAAAATGTCCCTCCACGGTCAGTTTCAGGAAGATTTTTCCCGCTTTCGTATGTTTTCTCCATTTTCTCATGGAGAAGGCATTGAGATATGCGGCGAAATCGCAGGCGCTCAATCCTGCGAAACAGAGACACTTTTCCTTTCTGTCATACAGTCCTGTGGCGTTCTTATAAAATAAAGTATGATAATCTGTATATTCTTCCTTATCCGGGAAGACTAGATTCTGCAGCTTTAATTCCATAACAATTTATCTCCTATTCTATTTCCATGTACCTTTTCCAGAACCTCTCACTTATCATCAGCTCATAATCCTTCCTGTATGAAGCGCATGCCCGTTCATAATACCGGTCGATCATCCTGTACGTCTTCAGCAGTTTGATATAAGCCTTGAAGAGCTCTCTCACGCTCCTTCGCACACAGATCGCCTTTCCCGTGCTGTCTGCAAAGATCACCTCCCGGCATCGATAGAGTTCGTAGATGTTGGGGTTTGGTCTCGCTGTCCTGATCTTTGTCTTCACCGGGAAAAAATGTCCGTTCATGGCCGCGATCCGGAACACTCTGGTGAGAAGTCCGGGTGGCTCTTCCTCCGGCCTGCTGCACGGGTCAAGCTCTTCCTCTTTTACGCCCTTATACCCTGCATACTCCCGGCTGTCTCTCGCCTCATAATTGTATTTTGCCAGTCCTGCGTGGAGCTCCATCGTATCCTGTCTCAGGAACCAGTCAGCTCCCCGCAGGAAATCTGCCGCACCTTTCAGGTTCAGATCCACATATTTGTATCTGTATTTCCCGACATTGCTCCCCACCTGGATAAACAGCATCTTCTTGAAATCTTTCGCTCCGTATCCCGGATCATGGATCGCATTGGCGATCGCAAGATTTCTCATATCATAATATTCCAGAAATCCCGGAAGTTTATTTTCAAACGCCTCATGCCAGACGCAGATCCCGTTCAGAAAAATGAATTTCCCCTCCGCCCGCAGGCCGTATTCGATATCGTCTCTGTGAATAAACAGAGGCAGCGGAAACCCTTTTTCTTTGATAAAGCTTACAGGAATACAGCAGTACCACCATCCGGCATACTCCGTCTTTTCCTCCGCCTCATTTTTAAGCGCGTCCTCCAGTCTGGTGAGATCCAGTCCGTGGTGGATCGCTTCGATCTCCCCGTCATTCCATCGTGCGCCGGTCTCGTAGAGGATACACGGCAGATCCTCCTGTATCAGCGAGCCGCCGATCAGACTGTCACGGAATTCCGGTTTCAGTATCGTCAGAAGACGGTAGGTCCTCTCGATCGCTGCCGCTGACAGGACCGCATCGTCATCCATGAGCAGCACATGCGTGATCTTCCTCCCGCTGCGCATATGCTCGATCATTCCTCTGGTGAATCCCCCGACTCCCCCGAGATTTTTGTTTTTCACAATGCGGATGTCCTCACACTCGATCTCTTCTTTCTTCAGTGTGCCCGCATTATCAGAGATACATACTGAGACATGTCCCGCTGAGAGAGCGGAGTCATTCTCCAGGATCCGTTCTTTCAGATAATCCATGTTCCGTTTCACATACTGCTCTCTTCGATACGTGCACACCGCGATCCCGATCTGGATCTCTTTCTCCTCCACGGGCTGCCGGGACGTCCCATAATATCCGCCGTAGATCCGCGTCACATTCCCCCCAGAAGAGAGCTCCACTCCGATCACGCCGGAATCCGGAAAAGCGAATGGCCCCGTCGCCGCTTCCTGCCGGGCAGAGTTCTTCAGTGTCTCCTCATGGATCTTCTTTCTTTCTCCGGACACTGACAGAGCCCACACTGTCACAACAACAGCCCCCTCCATATCCAGAGCAAGGAACCCTTCTCTTACCCCTGTATATCTGCGCCATTTTTCTGCAGAGAACAGATTGAAGTAAGTCATAAAGTCCAGCCTGCCCAGAGGGGACAGGATCATGCACTTCCCTTCCTTCCTTACGTCTTTGTTCTTCCGATAATAAAGCTTCTCAGTATCTTCCCGGGCGTCTTCCCACTCCAGCCGCTGTAAAATCATCTCTTCCTCCATATCCTGAAGATCAGGTTATCTGTTATTGATATATTTTTCCGTCACTTCTTCCGCCGGTCCGCTCATCTGCACATGTCCATGGTCCAGCCAGATCGCATGGCTGCAGAGTCTGCGCACGGATTCCACATCGTGGGATACGTAGAGCAGCGTGGTTCCGCCGTCCAGCATCTCCTGCATGCGGGCATAACATTTCTGCTGGAACTGGAAGTCTCCGACAGAAAGGATCTCATCCACAACGAGGATATCCGGCTGCACCATCGTGGCAATGGCAAAGCCCAGTCTCGCCTGCATACCTGACGAAAAGTTCTTGATGGGTACGTCCAGGAAATCCCTGAGTTCCGCAAAATCCACGATCTGGTCAAAATTCTGCTGCATAAATTTCCTGGAATGTCCCAGCACGGTCCCGTTCAGAAAGATGTTTTCCCGGGCAGTCATATTCATATCGAACCCTGCCCCCAGCTCGATCAGGGGAGCGATCGTTCCCACGGTCTTAACGTTTCCTCTGTACGGCTTGAGGATTCCACAGACTGCCTTGAGAAGGGTTGATTTTCCCGAGCCGTTCACCCCGATCAGCCCCCAGGACTCCCCCCTGCGGACCTTCAGATTTACATTCTGCAGGGCAAGAAACTCCTGGAACATCAGCTCTTTTTTGATCAGTTTAATGACATATTCTTTCAAATTATCCACTTTTTCCGTGGCCAGATTGAATCTGATCGTCAGATCATCCACGTCAACAATATATTCTTCGCTCATCTGCTTTCTCCTAGAAATATAAAATAAAGTTGTCCTGCGTCTTCTTGAATATGAACAGGCCGAATGCCAGCATCACGAATCCAATGATCCAGCCGCCCCAGAAGATATAGGCTGACGGCAGCTGTCCGTAACATACAAGATCCCTGAAATGCTGGATATAATAGTACATCGGGTTCAGATGCTCCACGACCCATCTGAGCCAGTCCGGCAGGAGTTCGACCGGATAGAAGATCGGCGTCACATACATCCACGCCACGGTAAATGCATTATAAATGTACTGAATATCCCGGAAGAACACGTTTGCCGCAGACAGGATAAACCCAATGCCGCAGGCGAAAATATAGACCTGAGCAATGACCACCGGGATCGCCAGCATATGCCAGTGGAACTGGGACCTTGTCACGATCATGACCAGAAGGAGCGCTCCCAGCGAGAACACAAGGTCCACCATGGCGCTGGTGATCCTCGCCAGAGTGAAAATGTACTTGGGCACATAGATTTTCTTGATCAGAGCCGCATTGTCAAGAACGGAATACATTGCCATATGGGTAGAGCTGTTTACAAACTCGAACATGATGTTACCTGTGAGCAGGTAGACCGGGAAATTGTCTATTCCCCTCTGGAACATCTGTGAAAACACAAGCGTCATAACGATCATGATCAGCAGCGGATTCAGGATGCTCCAGATATATCCCAGGAAACTTCTCCGGTACTTCAGCTTGATGTCACGGACGACCAGCTCTCTCAGCAGATCCTTATACTTAAGAAACGTATTGATCCGATCTCTCATTACACTCATCTTTATATCCTCTCTTTATCTGTTTAATACGAATTTCTTCTTTTTCTGAAAAATGCCACAGCGAGAGGAAACGTCAGATACCTCGTTCTCCTCATCAGCCAGACAGCAGGATTCTTGACCCGGTTGAACGCATCCCTGTTCTTCCGGTAAAAATAAGATTCCAGCTTCAGCGCTTCTTTTCTCATCCCGCTCCCCAGCGGAAAACTGATATAGATCTTGATCTGGCTTGTCAGCATTGCCGCAACATTGTCGTTGATATATCCCAGTTTATCCTCCGACACGTTTCCTCTTACTTTCTCACTGTAATGGTTCAGCCGGAGCAGAACTTTCAGATGGTTTCCCACATTTTTCTGCATTTTGCTGATCGCCATACTCTGTTCTGCCCTGCCAAGCCTGTAGCAGTAGACCGTATCCTTCATAAAATATACGGTTTCCACATACGGGATCGGGAACGTGATGTACTCGTAATCCACATAGAATGTATGCTCGTCCAGCTTTTCCCCGCTCTTTCTCAGCAGCTCGGTCCGGATCGTCATCGCGTGCATGTCGATCATTACTTTTCCGGACACTTCCGCAAACGGGTAGACCCGCCCATACTCGATCTCTGTAAAGGGATGTTCCTGCCTTGCCGCCGGCTTCCTGGTCTCGTGATCGATCCACACATAATTTGACGCCACAATATCCGCCCGGCTTTGTTTCAGCTCTCTTACAAGTTTCACAAATTCTTTTTTATTTACCCAGTCGTCTCCGTCCACCACTTTGAAATACTCTCCGGAAGCTCCCTCGACTCCCCTGTTAATGGTGGATCCGTGTCCGCCGTTTTCCTTTGTGATCAGGCGGAACGTGCCCGGCCATTCTTCCTCGTACTGTCTGCCGATCTTAGCTGTGGAATCTGTTGACCCGTCATTGACGATCAGAACCTCTATCTCGTCCATGATCTCCGGGCAGACAAAGGAGTCCAGGCATTCCTCCAGGAACTCTTCCACGTTATAGCTGGGGACTGTAACTGTCAGCACCTTCTTTTTCATAAATTCTTCCGTCCTTTATCCTGAAAACTCGCAGCTTCTCTCAGATTCCCGCCGCTTTTTTGTACACTTCGATCACAAATTCCTGCTGTTCATCTGTCAGACAGGTGTGGAGCGGAAGCGTGATCTCATTTTCAAACTGTGCGTAAGCATTGGGATAATCCCCAATATCAAACCCCAGATTTCTGTAAGCTGTCAGCATGGGGAGGGGCTTGTAATGCACGTTTGACGCAACTTCCTGCTCCGCCAGTTTTTCAATGATCCGGTTGCATTCCTCTCTTGTGCGTCCTTTCAGCCGTGTCAGATAGAGATGACCGCTGGACTGCCATGTATCTCCGTAATGGCCGAGAACGTCAGTCTGATCCCCCTTCAGAGCCGCGTCATATCTCTCGATCAGCTCTTTTCTCCGTCTCAGGATGCCGTCATAGCGTTTCATCTGTGCCAGGCCGATGGCCGCCTGCAGATCCGTCATATTGCATTTGTAGAGCGGCGCCACGATATCATACTCCCATGCGCCGGCTCTGGTCTTTTCCAGAGCATCTTTGGACTGTCCGTGGAGTGAGTAAAGCATATAATCTCTGTAGAGTTCCCCACTGTCGATCCCTGCATTTTCAACCGCTTCAGACCATGTCACGGCTCCGCCTTCCGCTGTGGTAAGGTTTTTCACCGCATGGAAAGAAAAGCAGGTGAAATCAGCGATCTGTCCGCTCATCTTTCCGTCCCGCGATGCACCGAGAGCATGTGCTGCATCCGCCATGACAAGGATCCTCCCCAGAGCCTGCTGCCGCTCATTGGCCGGGCGGAAGAGTCCTTTCTTTTCCTCTGCGATCCGGAAGATCTCATCATATGCCGAATATATGATCCCTGCCAGATCCACGCAGATGACTGCTTTTGTCTTCTCTGTTATTGCCCTTTCGACCGCCGACGGGTCCATCTCATAGCTTCCCGGCAGCGTGTCCACAAGCACCGGCGCTGCCCCCACATGGCAGATCACACTGCAGGTGGCCGTGTACGTATAGGCTGTCGTGATCACTTCGTCCCCCGGTCCGATCCCCATGAGACGCAGCGCCATCTCCATGCACGCCGTGGCAGATCCCAGGCAGACCGCCTGCTTTGTTCTGCACAACGCGGCAATCCCGCGCTCGAATTCCTTCGTGCGCGGGCCCGTAGTGATCCAGCCGCTGCGCAGAGCCGCAGCGACTTCTTCTATTTCTTGTTCTGTGATATCTGGTGGGGAAAATGGGACTTTCATTTCTCTGGACCTCCTGTATCTTCACCGCCGGCAGCAGTCCGATCTAAAAAATCACTGGGAAGAGCCGAGCTGTGATCCGGGAACTCATCATGCAGGCTCTCCTGTATCTTTCTGTCACGTTCTATATCGGCTTCCCGGAGATGATAGGTGGGAACGATCTTATTCACGATATATTTCATCTCTTTTGTCTCCGCGTATGCTTCCTTGTACAGGTCTTTCAGATTCCTGATGAATTCATCTTCATCAAATTCGATTGGCTTCCCTACATGAATCAGTTCGTTCTCTGTCTCCTGCAGTCCTTCCTCGTCCATAAGGACTTCTTCATAGAGTTTTTCTCCGGGTCTGAGCCCGATGTATTTGATCTCAATATCTTTGTCCGGCACATATCCGGAAAGCCGGATCAGATTTCTCGCAAGGTCCGCGATCTTCATGGGCTGCCCCATATCCAGGACAAAGATCTCGCCCCCCTCTGCGCTGGCTCCTGCCTGCAGCACCAGGGATACCGCCTCAGGGATCGTCATAAAATACCGGATGATATCCGGATGTGTGACCGTCACCGGGCCGCCGGCCTCGATCTGCTTTTTAAACAGCGGAATCACGCTTCCGTTGCTCCCCAGCACATTGCCGAAACGCACGGCAACATATTCTGTCTTCGAATGGTTATTGAACATCTGGATGATCATCTCGCACATTCTCTTCGACGCGCCCATGATATTTGTGGGATTCACCGCCTTGTCTGTGGAGATAAGAACAAATTTCTTTGTCCCGAACCGGTCTGCCGCCAATGCCACCTTATACGTTCCAAAAACATTATTCTTTATCGCCTCATTGGGACTGTCTTCCATCAGCGGAACATGCTTGTGCGCTGCCGCATGATAGACGATATCCGGGCGGTATTCTGCAAATACACTGTTTAGCTTTCGTCCGTTTCGGACTGATCCGATCAGGACGACCAGGTCAAGGTATGGATATTTTGCCCTCAACTCCTGCTGAATGTCATATGCGTTATTCTCATAAATATCAAAAATGATCAGCTGCCGAACACCGTTGGCTGCGATCTGCCGGCAGAGTTCGCTTCCGATACTGCCTCCGCCTCCGGTCACAAGCACTACTTTGTCCGACACATAGCGCCCGATCTTCTCGGTCGTGATCTGCACCGGTTCCCTTCCCAGAAGATCTTCGATCTCCACATGACGCAGTTTGGATACGGTGACATCCCCGTTCACAAGCTGATAGACCCCGGGAAGGATCTTCAGTTCGCAGTTCGGAACCTGCTGGCAGATCTCCAGTATCTTGCGCTGCTCCCGTTTATCCGCGCTTGGAATCGCCACGATGATCTCTGTGATCCCGTATTTGCGGGCATTTTCGAGAATCGTATCCCTGCCGCCCACGATCTTCACACCGTGGATATAGGTCCCGTGCTTTCTCGGATTATCATCAATGATACAGCACAGTTTCGCGTCAAGCTGAGTACTCAGTTCCAGCTCTTTCATGACCACATTACACGCTTCCCCCGCACCGATGATCATGGTATTCCTCATATGTGCGCCGTGCAGATTGCTCCTGTAAAGAAGACGAAGCAGTCTGTAGGAGAATCTGCTGACACAGGTCAGCAGAAACAGAGACGCGCCGTAAAGGACAAAATAGCTTCTGTAGATCGGGCGGTATGTCAGGTAGTAGCCAAGTATATTGAGCAGCATGCACACTGCGCAGGATTCAATGATATTTACCAGTTCTTTGATGCTCGCATAGCGCCACAGACTGGTGTACAGTTTAAAGAACGCGAATACGATCAGCGTCGCGACCGTGTTCGGTATCATCATCTCTTTGACTGATGTGTAGTACTCGATCGGAATATCCGCCGTATACATATTGAATCTGATCCAGAGCGCAAGAAGGGAACTGATATTGACAAAGACAATATCCAGCAATATCAGAAACACTTTATATATGGCAGATAAATCCCATTTTTCCATCCACTTCTTCATAATCCATTTCCGTCCTAAGCCAATCGGCCCTTTTCTATTTTTTACTGTGTGGAAGTCCCCTCAAGAGTCTCTCCGTTCTCCACCGCGGTGATCGCCTCTTTGATCGCGTCCACAGATGCCTGATTCGGCTGCATTACATACAGCGGGGATCCGGAATAGGAATAACAATACTGATTATCCCCTGTTCCTTCCGCAGCCATGGATGTGATATTCCATGATGCGCCTTCGGAGAGCTGCGTCTTGATCAGTTCCTGGATCTGACTCTGAGACATATTTGTCTCCACATTGCCGCTCACACTGTTGAGGATCCCATTCGCTCCGGTCAGGATGGCCGGAGATACCATCTTCTTGATCATTGCCGTGATAACCGCCTGCTGATCCTTTCCTCTCTGGTTGTCTCCACCCGGCACATTCTGACGCTCTCTTGAGAATGCAAGCGCCTCTTCCCCGTTAAAATGATTCGTTCCCTGATTCACATTGATGACCATTCCTGAATCGCTGCTTGTCGTAAACGCGTATTCAGATTCCACATCCACGCCTCCGAGCGCATCCACGATCTCGATCAGGGAAGTAAAGTTTACTCTCGCATAGAATTCCAGTTCCGTGTCATACAGTTCTTCCAGTGTTGCCATAGATGCATCCACACCGTAAATTCCCGCATGAGTCAGTTTGTCTTTCTGTCCTCCGGAGACTCCCGGTATCTCTACATAGTAATCCCTGGGTGTGGTCACCAGAAGAATCTGATGTGTTTTCGGATTGACCACCGCGATAATATTTACGTCGCTCCGGCTGTTTGTCTCGATGGCTCCGAACACATCAATACCGCTGATGTATACGCTGAACGCCTCATCCTGAACTTCTACGTCAACAGACTGATTTTCAATCTGACTCTTAATACTGTGTGTATAGATCACTTTTGTGTTCTGAGCATATCCCTCAAATGCTTCTTCCAGGATCCCGGTATAACCCTCATTGTAAATGATCGCATCGACCTCTCCGTCATGAAGCGCCTGTGCCTGCTCGGCAAGGCTGTTATATTCCACCGTATTGATCTCCGCGCCGTTTCCAAGCTCACTGTTGATCGCCTCCACGGTCTGGGTGATCTGATCCCCGTTCATGGCATACTGAACACCAAACGTGTAGTCAGCGGCGTCCTCAATGCCTTCTGCCGGATCATCTGCCAGGACTGCCACAACGACATTATCCAGCTTGTAATCACCGCCGGAAATATCCGAGATCGTGTCGCTGGCCTTAAACAGGAAATAGGAGCCTATGATCAGTATGATCGTGATAAGCACACTGATGACCTTTCCCGTGACCGCATTTTTCTTCGAAAAGAACTGGCTGGCCAGGATGATTCCCCAAAAGAGAAGCAGCAGGATGCTGATCACCACAACATAGGTTGTAGGCAGCATATTCAGCATGAAGACCCCGGCCATAAACACGATCGTTGCGATCAACTGGACTGCTGCGATACCAAGTCCCACATTCCGGCTGATCTTGTTTTTCTTTTCCTCCTGATGGGAAGCTCTGGAACTTTCCCGTCTCCGCCTGCTCCCGCCCGCATTTTTCTCACTGGCATATTTCGCATTGCGTGCGCTTTTCCCGTTTTCAGACTGTGAGGAAGTTCTCCTCTTTACCGGCTTCTTCCTGCCGCCGGAACTTACCGCCTCCGTACCGGCCGGTCTGCGTCGGCGGACTTTTTTCTTCCCGCTGTGCTGCATATCATCTTTCTGACTCATTTGTGTTCAAACCCTTTCTTGACTTTTATCGCTCTGTGCTGCCCGGCCCCAGATCTCACTTCATTTACAAAAGCACAGTACAGCACCTTTTTTTGTAACATGCTTTCCCTATATTATCATTTTTCGATATTTTTCGCAACAAATCCGGGTAATTATAATGATTTCTTAAATATTGTTAAAATATCTTTCCCATTTTCTTCCCTTTTAAAACTTTTTCCACAATGACGTTTTACAAAAATTCCGAAAAATCCTATTGACAGATTTCAAGAAAGGCTGTATACTGTGTATTGTTGTGAACAAGACAACAGATATATGTGCGATTAGCTCAGCTGGATAGAGCGTCTGGCTACGGACCAGAAGGTCGGGAGTTCGAATCTTCTATCGCACGTAATGCAAAGGATGCGGCATGATGCAGCATCCTTTTTTCATGTTTGTATGAATTCTCTGACTGCTTTTTCAAAAAGGTGCCGTGTACTTTTTCAAAAGTACACGGCACCTTTTATAAGGATCCTCTGATCATTCTGAAAACTTCTCGCTCTGCGCTCTGATCAGATCCATATCGTCAAAATAATTGATCTTCATCGCAGCCTTTACTTCCCTCAGGGTCTGTGCGGCAACTTTCTCCGCTTTCTCGCTTCCCTTCTTCAGGATCTCGTAGACCGCCGGGATATCTTTCTGGAATTCTTTCCTGCGGTTCCGGATCGGCTCCAGTTCAGCCTGAAGCACATTGTTCAGGAAACGTTTCACCTTCATATCGCCCAGCCCGCCGCGTTTGTAATGATCTTTCAGCTCGTCCAGGTTTGCGTACTCCGGAAGGAACTCAGGGAAATACTCCGGCTTGCAGAACGCGTCCAGATAAGTGAACACAGTATTGCCTTCCAGCTTTCCGGGATCTTCGATCCGGATGTGGGTCGGATCCGTAAACATGCTGAACACTTTTTTCTTGATATCCTCCGGCTCTTCAGACAGGTAGATACAGTTGCCCAGAGATTTACTCATCTTCGCCTTGCCGTCAATCCCGGGGAGGCGCATGCAGGCTTCGTTCTCCGGGAGCAGGATCTTGGGATCCACCAGAGTCTCGCCATACACAGAATTAAACTTGTGCACGATCTCTTTTGTCTGCTCCAGCATCGGCATCTGGTCTTCGCCCACCGGCACGGTCGTCGCCTTGAAGGCTGTGATATCTGCTGCCTGGCTGATAGGATAGGTAAAGAATCCCACAGGGATACTCGCTTCAAAGTTTCTCATCTGTATCTCAGATTTCACTGTTGGATTGCGCTGTAGCCTGGACACAGTCACCAGGTTCATATAGTAAAATGACAGCTCGCACAGCTCCGGGATCTGGGACTGAATGAGCAGAGTCGATTTCTCGGGATCCAGCCCGCAGGCAAGATAATCCAGTGCCACCTCGATGATATTCTGCCGCACTTTCTCCGGATTGTCCGCATTGTCCGTCAGCGCCTGAGCATCTGCGATCATAATGAAGATGTCATCAAACTCTCCCGTATTCTGCAGTTCAACTCTCCGCCTGAGTGAACCCACATAATGTCCGACGTGGAGTCTCCCCGTCGGACGGTCGCCTGTAAGCATGATCTTTTTCATTTAGTTCTTTTCCTCCTGACTCTCATCTCAAATGATATCATTTATTCTGAACCACCGGAAGCTTCACAAGCTTCGGCGCTCTTCTTCTCTCTTTTGCATATACAAACTGATACAGTGCATACGCCATAAAAGACGCTGCCATCACATCCAGAACAGAATGCTGTTTCAGGAACATGGTCGCCAGTATGATCAGTCCTGCAAGAAGGTACGCTGCCTGGCACACTGTCCTGTGCTTTTTCAGCGCTTTACTCTCATGGATGGCTATGCATGCGCAGACCGAGTTGAACACATGAAGGCTCGGGAACACATTTGTGCAGGTATCCATGCGATAGACCATCCTCACCATGTCAACAAATATATTGTCCCTCTCAAAGACCATCGGACGAAGATCCTGGCCATTCGGAAAGATCGTCGATATGATAAGGAATATGGTCATCCCCGTAAACATGATCTTTGCAAGTTTATAGAATCCGTCCACATCTGTGAAAAAAAAGTACAGCATTACCACGGCGATAAACACAAACCACAGCAGATACGGAATGATAAAGTATTCAATGAACGGGATGTATTCATCAAACGTTGTCTGTATGACATGATATTCGGTCGTCACATGCTGCTCCAGGAACATGAACCAGGGCATATATACCAATATATATAAGAACACCCATGCATGTTTATATTTCTTTGTCAGTTCAGTGAATTTGTCTTTCCACTTCATTTCCGATACTCCCTCTGATGACCCGGTCCCACGCTCCCCGTGTTCCGGATCAAATCTGTTTTCTTTGATCAGACTCGATTATAGCACGATTCAAAATCAACAACAACTGACTTCATAAAACATTAACAAATCTTTCGATGTTCTTCAGTTTATCCCGTGATCACCCGGATTTTCTCCTCTCCGGTCCTGACTTCGACCGCTCTTCTCAGAAACAGCGGCTCCCCGTCCGTATGGATCGGAAGAGGCATTTCTGAAACAACCCGGATCCTGCTTCCCCGCCGGATCGTAACCCCGCGGAATCCAATATGTTTTCCCAGCAGCGCAAAAGGCAGGAGAAGGAGTACTTTCAGTTTCGGCACATCCGCCGCGACCAGCAGGTCCATCTTTCCGTCAGAAGGCAGCGCCTCCGGACAGAAGCGGAAGCCGCCGCCTTCGCATGGCAGATTCATGAACGCCGCGAAATAAGCTTTTCCAAACGTCTCCTCTCTTCCGTCATCCACCCATACCTTCATGGGTGCCGGCCTGCATCTGATCAGCCGGTCCAGAGCCACTGCCGCATAGCTCAGTTTCCCCAGGTTCAGTTTGTTCAGCAGTACTTTCCATCTGGACAGACACACCTGATGACATACCCCCGCATCAAAGCCGATTCCTGCGCTGATGGCAAACCTTCTCTCTTTTCCCTCCCGTGAGATGACGCCCACATCCAGCTCTGTGATCTTCTGAGCCGCCAGGACAGTATCCAGCGCTTCAAGGGGTTCCCTGCATATTCCGAGTCCTCTCGCAAAATCATTGCTGGATCCGATGGGGATATATCCCATTGTGATCTTCCCCGGATCCTGCAGCCCGTTCAGGACTTCATTTATCGTCCCGTCTCCGCCGAGCACCACAACCGTATGCTCTTCTCCGTCCGCCGATACCTCTGAAGCGATCTTTTCCGCGTGTCCCTGCTTTTCTGTCAGAAACACCTGGTAACCGACTCTTCTTTTCTTCAGTTCAGGTTCGATGATATCCCATGTCATCCCGCCCAGTCCCGAACGGGCATGTGGATTTACGATAAAAATATATTTCATTCTTCTTTCCCGTCACCCCCGGGGCAGAGCGTACTGTCCAGATATTTTCCGAGAAGTCTGCTCATGTTACCCTCAAAATCTACTTTCCCGCTCCTGACACACCACTCAAACACATTTCCGATGACGATCATTCTGATATCCGTTGTAAATTCTTCGATTCCCACGTTAAGCCGGATCACTCCCGCACTGACAGCCTTTTCCACATAACACTGCACCGTCACGATCGGATACGGGCGCTCCGAACGTTCCGCCGCATTCAACGCCTGATTCTTTGTGTCATAATACCCGGACATAAACTCCACGCCCAGTTCCCGGCAGTATTTCACATAATTCATATAAACGCCGATGATTCCCTGCTTTGCGCCCTCAACATCTTTCGGCATCTCAAGAAGATCCGGGTTGATGGTCGGCTGATCTTCGATATAGTAGGAGAGCAGGTCATCCTTTGTCTTAAAATGATGGTAAAAGCTTCCGTTGGAAACTCCTGCCTCCTCACAGATATTCTTGATCGACAGCTCTTCGTATCCCTTTTTCTGAAGTATCCGCTTCGCCGCCTGAAAAATCTTTTCCTTTGTCTCTCTTGATTTCTTCTGCTGCCTGGATAATTCCGTTTTCTCATCCATTGATACATACTCTCCTGTTATATGATACGCGGCGTTCCCCGCCGCAATGCCTTTTTCAGCATACACTTCGCGCTCCCCGCTCGGTGTTCATAGTATATCATACTTCCCGTCCCGATTCAAGAAAACAGAGCGGGCTCTGTTCTTCTTATTAGAATGTGACCTTCCGCTTCTTATCCTTTCTTTTTCCCATGATCAAAGAGGTAAACGCTTCAAACGCCGATGGCATCGGATACTTTTCCTCCAGATCCCGCCTCCCGGCAAAGATCACATCTCCTGTCATACTTTTTTCTAATTCATCCACAAGGATTTCATAACCTCTCATATGCCACTCCACATGGCTGAAAATGTGCTTTGCATTTCCCAGTTGCTTCACCCGGATCGGAGCAAGTCCCAGCGTCTTTGCATACTCGATGACTTCCTTCTGATCCAGATATCCTTCCACATTCGGGAATTCATACATTCCCGCCAGCAGTCTTTCGTCCGGACGCTTGCGTATGGCAACCGAGCTGCTGTCACAGAACAGAAAAACCGTCCGCTTCTCGACCCGCCTCGCTTTTGCCTTTTTCTTCACCGGAAATTCTAACTGTGTCCCCTGCGCACAGGCCCGGCAGATAGAATTCAGCGGACACTCTCCACATTTTGGCGCCCCGTTTGGCAGGCATATGATCGCCCCCAGCTCGATCAGGCCCTGGTTAAAATCTCCCGGGCACTCCCTGGGAATTGCCTCCCCGATCAGATCTTCAATCTTTTTTCTCGTCCCCGCTTTTGTGATATCATCCGGATCTGCAAGGAGCCGCGTCACTACGCGGAACACATTTCCGTCCACAGCAGCTTTCGGAAGGCCGTACACAAAGGAACTGACCGCTCCTGCCGTGTAGCTGCCCACCCCCTGCAGAGATCGGATCTCATCGTATGTCTCCGGGAATTTTCCGCCAAACTCATCCATGATCTGAATCGCCGCTTTCTTCAGATTTCTTGCCCGGCTGTAGTATCCCAGCCCTTCCCACAATTTCAGGAGTCTGTCCTCCGGCACTGCAGCCAGTGCTTCCACATCCGGCAGTTCTCGGAGAAATCTCTCATAATAGGGTTTCACCGCCTCTACCCTGGTCTGCTGGAGCATGATCTCCGAGATCCAGACCTGGTAGGCCTTCATCCTCCTCCGCCATGGAAGGTCCCTCTTGTTCTCCCGGAACCAGTCCACCACCGGTTCCGCTGCTTCCGCAAGGATCGGATCCCCAAGAACGACTCTGACAGGACTGTCGATCCGGATACTGTCCCCGGTGACAACGCAGTCATAAGCCAGTACTCTCACTCCATTTTTCGCCGCTTTTCGAAGGGCTTTTGCAAATGCCGGATGGGTGTCTGTGTTCGGAGTGAAATATTTCGCCCCTTTCATCTGGATCACAAAGAAGACATAGGTCTCATATCCTTCCCGCTCCGCCCGCTCCAGTTCTTCCAGATGCTTTACCGCACGTTCACTGGGAGCATCAGGGAATCGGCACACGCCCTTCTCTTCCAGGGTCACGCCCTTGACCTCGATAAAGATCCTGCGTCCCTCTGCTTCCACATAAAGATCAAAACGGGAACTGCCAAATGTCGTCTCAGGCCGGATGAGTGTCGCCCCCTCCACCAGATTCCCATCCCGGATCCACTCTTCCACCACCCGGTTAGGGATCTGAGAATCCATATTGATCATTCGCTCGCCTTTCTCAACCCCGATCAGATCCCACTTTGTTTTCCGTTCCGGATTGACACTCCTCTGAATATAAACCTGCGCACCCGGAACAAGGAGTTCTGCACAGCGGCCTGTGTTTTTCACATGTACGGTCTCTTTTTCCCCGTCTCTCTCAACGTAAGCAATAAACCGGTTTGGCCTTTCAAGGAACACTGCCTTTTCTATCCGTTCATACCTCATACTTCTCCGATCTCTCCCACTGATATTTTCTGTCCGCGCGCCGTTTTGTCCAAGAGGCACACAGCGCTTCTGTCAAACGCTCATTATACTATGGATTCCAAGAAAAAACCAGCCTCCCCTTTTGGGAAGCCGGTTCTGATTTTCTCTGCGCCATGAGCGCGCATACGGGCAGCGGCCAGGTGTGAACCGCAGCCTCTGTGCTTGCGCCCCTACGGATGCTTATGCCAAAAGTGCCGCAATTCCGAAATAGAGCAGCACAATGATGCCAAGCACGATCCGGTAATAGCCGAAGACCTTGAAGTCATTCTTCTTGATATACCTCATCAGGAACTTGATCGCCACAATAGAAACAGCAAAGGAGACCACCGTTCCGAGAAGCAGCAGGAACACCTGCATTGCTGTAAAATTAAGCCCGAAGTGGAGCAGTTTCACCGCACTGGCGCCGAACATTGCCGGGATTGCGAGGAAAAATGTAAACTCTGCCGCAACCGCCCTTGACACACCGAGAAGAAGCGCCCCCACGATCGTGGCTCCTGACCTGGAGGTTCCAGGTATCATTGCCAGCATCTGGAATACTCCGATGATCAGCACCATCTGGATCGAAAGCTGGGAGAGTTTCTTCACCTTCGGTTCTTTTCCTTTCTGATAGTTTTCTACCACGATAAAGAGTACGCCGTAAAGGACCAGCATCGCTGCGACAACGTATGCATTATTGAATTTTTCTTCTATAAAATCATTGAAGGGGATTCCAATCACCGCTGCCGGGATAGATCCGATCACAACCTTTATCCAGAGCTGGATCGTCATCATCCGCTGCTTTTCCGTCTTCTTCTTTGAAAACGGATTCAGCTTATGGAAATAGATCACTACCACAGCAAGGATCGCCCCGAGCTGGATCACCACATAAAACATATCCAGGAACGCCTGATCCTGCTTCAGCTTCAGCAGCTCCTCCATCAGGATCAGATGCCCTGTGCTGCTGATGGGAAGCCATTCAGTGATTCCTTCCACAATTCCAAAAATGATTACTTTTAAGACTTCTAACATATCCTTTCTCCTCCTCCCAGAGCAATTTTTTCTATTGCCTTTGCCGCGCCGTCCGCTTCATTGCTTTCCGTTATGTAATCCGCAGCTTTTTTCACCTGCTCTTCTCCGTTTTCCATCGCAACACCGACCCCGACTTCACGGAGCATCTCTGTGTCATTATCGCCGTCTCCGCATGCCATGATCTCTTCCCGCTTTATTCCGAGAAGTTTTCCCAGTTCCACAAGACCGGCCCCCTTGTTGACACCGGCTGCATTGATCTCAATGTTATAGCCCAGCGAACCCACCAGCGCCAGTCCTCTCACGCCGCTCAGTTCTTCCCAGGCTTTTGTTCGTTCCGCCATGTCTGCGAAAAGCGCCTGGATTTTATCAAGTCCTTTCTTCCCTTTTTCAGTAAACTCACAGATATCATCCACCCATATTCTTGTCGTCCTGATGTATTCCCACATATTGGGATTATGATGGTATCTTTCTACTTTATCTTTTTTATCATTCGGCGCATATCCCTGTCCGTCAACGTACACCTCTTGTAATGTATCATATTTTCCGCAGATTTCCAATGCTTTTTTCGCCAGTTCCACTGACAGAAGCTGCTCCTTCATCACAGTTCCCTTTTCCCTGTCAATAATCCTTGCACCGTTGGATGTCAGAGCATAGCGCATCCCCGGAAATTCTCTGAGTTCTTCCGGAATTCCCATCCATGGGCGTCCGGTCGCCACAAGGACTATGATTCCGGCATCCAGGGCTTTTTTTATCACATTTCTGGAATAAGGAGTAATTTCCTTCTTCTCATTGAGAAGAGTACCGTCCAGATCCAGACCTATCATTTTTATCCTGTGTTCCACTTTATAAACTCCTTCCCCTATTCGGATGGCGCCGCGGCCACGTCCAGCCATGCTCAGCTCGAATCCGCCGCTTCGCGGCTCCTTCTCGCTTACGGCGTGCGCCACGGCTCCGTCCAGCCATGCTGCAGCTCAAATCCGCCGCTTCGCGGCTCCTTCTCGCTTACGGCGTGCGCCGTATAGCCATGTACAAAAACGTGCAATTGCAAGCCTGCTTGCATTGCCCGTTCTTATACATGGCTGCATGGCTTACTTAAAAAATATTTTAACAGAGTTTGCGTAATAACGCAATTTATAGTATAATGGTTATCCGATAGTCATTAACCATCTTTCAGAAAGGATCATTGAGATTATGGAAAGCTACAGAAAACGGAGGATAAGGACAGGCCTTGCCCTGATCTGTTCTCTCGCAGTTACGCTTTCGGTTCTTCCTTTGTATGCGGAGGATGATATCGAAAGCCTGGAAAACCAAACCTCTGCCCTTGAAAATGAACTTAAAGATATCAATCAGGATATTCTCTCTCTAAGTGAAGAGATTTCCTCTACCGAGATGCAGGTAGAGATCTTAAATGGCGAGATCCAGAGGACAAGCGACAATCTGGAAGAGGCCGAAGCCAATGAGGCACAGCAGTACGAAGACATGAAGACCCGGATTAAATATATGTATGAGCACGGCAATGCAACACTCCTTGAGATGCTTTTTTCTGCCGAGAACATGACGGATTTTCTCAACAAAGCTGATTTTATTGAGAACCTCAGTGAATATGACCGGGAATCGCTGGACAAGCTGAAAGAGATTCATCAGCAGATCGAAGATGAGAAGAAGGCTCTGGAAGAGCAGCAGGCTTCTCTGAGCGAGCTTCAGTCAAATCTCGAGAACCAGCAGAAGGAACTTCGTACCAAAGCTAATGAAACTTCCACAAATCTGGAAGAAGTAAACCAGCGTCTTGAACAGGCCAAAAAGGAAGAAGCCGAAAGGATCGCCAGAGAAGAAGCAGCCCGCAAAGCGGCAGAAGAAGCTGCTGCACAGAACAGTTCATCCGGTTCTTCTTCAGGCGGATACGACAGTTCCATTATAAGCGGAGGTACGATCGATGCCTCTGTGGACGAAGTCACTTTATTTGCAGCACTGCTTGACTGTGAAGCGATTGGAGATTATGACGCAATGCTGGCTGTCGCGACAGTCATCATGAACCGCGTGGAAAGCCCCCGGTTCGGAAACAGTATTACCTCTGTCATCTATGCCAGCGGACAGTTTGAACCCGTATGGACAGGACGTTTGGAATCGAGACTCGAGATCGGCCCGAGCAGTCTTGCTCTGCAGGTAGCTCAGGATGCCATCAATGGTGCCAGACTCGCGGCAGTTGCCGATTGTTATTATTTCCTCTATGCGCCTTCCACCGATCGTGAAGGTGTCAACATCGGAGGTAATCTTTTCTTTACAAGCTGGTAACAAAAAAGGGAAGGAATTTCATTTCAAATGAGTTCCTTCCCTTTTATCTTTGCCATACTGAGATCTTCCGTTTTCTTCTCATCCGGCACTATTTCCCGTGTTTTTACTGGTAATCAAATACGTCGATCCATTTCATCAGGAAATCTTTTTCCATCGCATTTTTTTTCGTGAGCTGAGCCGCCGCGACGATCGGGAGCCACTGCTGTACATACTGCCTTGCTGTATCACTTTTTTTACAGAACATATTGAGATACATGTCGGCTGTATCCTGATCCTTCAACGCAAACAGAAGATATGTCATTGCCGCGTCCGCACTGGCGTTCCCCTGTGTCGCATGGGCCCAGTCAACTACCGTCATCTTGCCGTTCTTCCCTACAATGACATTGCTCGGATTGAAGTCACCGTGGCACACTTTATTATGCTTTGGCATACTTTCCAGACGGGTCAGAAGCTCATACCTTGTAGTGGCATCTACTTCTTTCAAACTGTTGATCTGGCGGGAAAGTTTATCCTTCATGCCTTTCAGCAGCGGTGATGTCTTGCTGTGTATCTCAAGCTGCAGATCAACAAAATCATCCATGTATTTTTCCATGTTCTTGCGGTCAGACTGCATCATTTCTTCCAGCGTCTTTCCATCCTTGTACTCGATCACGATCGCCCATTTGCCATCGATCTGGGTAACCTCTTTCACCTTCGGAATATCGAGACCAGTCTCTTCAATCCTTGCAGTAAGAAGTGCTTCATTAAAAATATCCGACTTCGGATGAGTCTCACTGAATATTTTAACAATACTGTCATCACACTTATAAACTTCTTTGTAGGGACGCTTTACGATCAGATTTTTCTCTTCTAATTTCATGATCTTTTCCTCCTTAAAGGCGCTTTATATACTTGCTGCGTTCATTATAGATCAAAATACCCCTGAAGAAAAGACTTCCCGGACATTTTTGTGCATTTTTTAACATACTTTTTTTGCTTTAAATTATTGTTAATAATTTGTCAATAATAAGTGAGAGAAGAAAATAAGACACGCTTTTTTCAAAATACAATGCAAAGAGAGCCCTGCACTCTGAAAAATGCAAGGCTCTCTTCCAATTCGTTTTTCAGCTTATTTTCCGTAATAACATCTCAGATAAATCTCCTTGATCTCTTTTACGAGCGGATATCTCGGATTTGCTGCCGTACACTGGTCGTTGAACGCCTGCTCGCTCATATCATCCAGTGTATCAAGGAAGTATTTCTCATCGATTCCGTAATCTTTGATCGTCTTCTTTATGCCGATCTTTTCTTTCAGATCTTCCAGTTTTGCAATGAAATTCTCAAACACTTCCTCGTCTGTGTTTCCGGTGCAGCCTGCAAAACGCCCAAGTTCAGCGTATCTCTGCAGTGCATGTGGATACTGATACTGGGAGAATGTTCCCATCTTTGTCGGAACTTCAGCGGCATTGTATCTCATTACTTCTGTCAGAATCACTGCGTTTGCAACGCCGTGTGGCAGATGATGGAATGCACCCAGCTTGTGCGCCATCGAATGGTTCACCCCAAGAAACGCATTTGCAAATGCCATTCCTGCCATACAGGAAGCGTTATGCATCGCCTCGCGTGCTTTCGGATCATTTGCGCCGTTCTCATATGCCGACGGAAGATTCTCAAATACCATCTTGACCGCTTTCATTGCAAGTCCGTCTGTGTAATCTGTCGCCATAATAGATACGTACGCTTCGATCGCATGTGTCATAACGTCAATACCGGAAGCGCTTGTCAGTCCCTTCGGAGCAGTCATGGCATTGTCCACATCAACGATCGCCATGTTCGGAAGCAGTGCATAATCAGCAATCGGCCATTTCACGCCGGTTTCAGCGTCTGTGATGATCGCGAACGGAGTCACTTCGGAGCCGGTTCCTGAGGAAGTGGGGATTGCAACAAAATATGCCTTTTCTCCCATTTTCGGGAATGTGAACACTCTCTTGCGGATGTCCATGAAATCCATCGCCATATCCTCAAAGTCTGCCTCCGGATGTTCGTACATCAGCCACATGATCTTCGCAGCGTCCATTGCAGATCCACCGCCCAGAGCAATGATCGTATCAGGCTCGAAAGCTTTCATTTGTTTTACGCCTTCCTGTGCACACTGGAGTGTCGGATCCGGAGCGACATCATAGAAGCAGGTGTGCTGAATTCCCAGTTCATCCAGCTTCTTTTCGATCGGCGCTGCATTTCCGTTCTTGTAAAGGAATGTATCTGTTACGATGAACGCTTTCTTCTTGTGCATCACTGTTCCGAGCTCGTCCAGAGCAACCGGCATGCATCCCTTCTTAAAGTATACTTTTTCTGGTGTCCTGAACCACAGCATATTCTCTCTCCTCTCGGCAACAGTCTTCACATTCAGAAGATGTTTTACTCCAACGTTCTCTGATACAGAGTTTCCTCCCCACGACCCACATCCCAGTGTCAATGAAGGAGCAAGTTTGAAGTTATACAGGTCACCGATCCCGCCCTGGGAAGACGGTGTATTGATCAGGACACGGCACGTCTTCATCGCCTCATAGTGTTTCTGTATCTTCTCTTTCTCCGCCGGATCCACATAGAGAGAAGAGGTATGTCCGTATCCGCCGTCAGCCACAAGCTGTGCTGCTTTCTCGAGAGCCTCATCGAAGGTCTTTGCACGGTACATTGCAAGTACAGGAGATAATTTTTCATGGGCAAACTCTTCGGAAATATCCACTGATTCTACTTCACCGATCAGGATCTTCGTATTCTCCGGGACATCAACTCCCGCAAGCTTGGCGATCTCATAAGCAGATTTACCCGGGATCTTATTGTTGAGCGCTCCGTTGATAATGATTGTCTTTCGTACTTTATCAAGTTCTTCGCCCGGTTTCAGGAAATAGCAGCCTCTGTACTGAAATTCTTTCTTCACTGCGTCATATACGCTGTCGAGAACTGTAACAGACTGCTCGGAAGCACAGATCATACCGTTGTCAAAGGTTTTTGAATGTATGATCGAATTGACCGCCATCCTTACGTCAGCTGTATCGTCAATAATAACCGGCGTATTACCTGCTCCAACGCCAAGAGCCGGTTTCCCCGATGAATATGCTGATTTCACCATTCCCGGACCGCCAGTGGCAAGGATCAGATCAGAATCTCTCATGACTGTTGTTGTCAGTTCAAGCGACGGTGCATCGATCCATCCGATAATCCCCTCAGGAGCTCCGGCTTTCACAGCCGCGTCAAGAACAACTTTCGCCGCTGCGATAGTACACTTCTTTGCTGCCGGATGGGGACTGATGATAATGGCATTTCGCGTCTTCAGACAGATCAGAGTCTTAAAGATTGCCGTAGAAGTCGGATTGGTCGTCGGGATGACAGCCGCGATCAGACCGATCGGCTCAGCGACCTTCTTGATCCCATATGCCGGATCCTCCTCGATCACGCCGCAGGTCTTCGTATTTTTATAAGCATTGTATATGTACTCTGCCGCGTAATGATTTTTGATGACCTTGTCCTCCATCACGCCTCTCTGCGTCTCTTCCACCGCCATCTTTGCCAGCGGAATACGCTGTTTGTTCGCAGCCATTGCAGCTTCGTAGAAAATCTTGTCTACCTGCTCCTGTGTAAATGTAGCGAAGATCTTCTGAGCCTCACGCATGGCTTTCATTTTCGCCTCGAGAGCTTCTACGCTGTCGATGAACTCGGGCACCACTGCTTTTTCTTTCTCTGCCATTTGATAATTCCTCCTGTATTTGAATTATTCTTTCCTACATCGTTTAGTATACCTCTTTCGTTAAATATTTGTCAATATACTATTTGTTAAATTATTAACGTTATTTTTTTAACATTCATTGTGCATTTCTGACAAAACATCTTTCTTTTTTAAAGTTTTTACTCCATGAAGTCATATTTCCGAACATTCGCCAGGGGGTTCTAAAAGATCCGCTTTCCGATCCTATACATTTGACGAGTTTCCGGGCAAGTCCAAACTTCGGTTCTCCGCCTTTACAAAAAAAGCATTGATACATCTCCTGTGAAATGTATCAATGCTTCTTTGTCAGAATTATCTTTTTTAATTAAACAAGCTCGATCAGAACTTCCATCGCAGCGTCACCTTTACGCTGTCCGATCTTCACGATCCTTGTGTATCCGCCGTTGCGATCTGCATACTTCGGTGCGATCTCATCAAAGAGTTTTGCAACCATATCGACGCTCTTTGTGTTCGCTTTCTTTCCTGCTCCCTTTGCCGGAACCTCTTTTACCGGGTAAAGGACCTTCATCATCTCACGTCTGGCGTGAAGTCTGCTCGGCTGATCTTTTTTGATCTTTTTCTCAACTTCATCGTAAACAGTGACTTTCTTTCCGTCTACTACTTCTTTGACTCTCTTGCCGTCTTTATCTTTGCGGGCAACTTTTGCAGTAACTGTAACTTCGTCAAAGTTATCTTTCTCTCTTACTGCCATTGCGATCAGACCCTCCGCGATCTTGCGGATCTCTTTCGCTTTTGCCTCAGTAGTAACGATCTTGCCGTTGTTGAGCAGCGCCGTTACCTGGTTTCTTAACAGAGCTTTTCTCTGTCCTGATGTTCTGCCAAGTTTTCTATACTTTGCCATTTTTGTTATCCTCCATTTGGTTATGCATCTTCGGGCTTATTAATCAAATGCTCTGTCATGCTCTTCGGACTTACTGACAGATATTCTATTATTCTTCGCCGTGGTTCAGCTCAAGGTTGAGTTCTTTAAGCTTCGCCAGGACTTCTTCCAGAGATTTACGTCCCAGGTTACGAACCTTCATCATATCTTCCGGTGTCTTATTCGTGAGCTCTTCAACAGTGTTGATCCCGGCTCTCTTCAGACAGTTGTAAGAACGAACAGAAAGTTCAAGTTCGTCGATACTCATCTCAAGCACTTTCTCTTTCTCGTCGTCTTCTTTCTCGATCATCACTTCAGCCGCCTGAGCCACCTCTGACAGATCGATAAAGAGTTTCAGGTGCTCGCTCAGTACTTTTGCAGCAAGGCTCACTGCCTCGTCCGGGAGCATCGTTCCTTTTGTCCATACATCGAGAGTCAGTTTATCATAGTCAGTGATCTGGCCCACACGGGTATTCTCCACTGACAGGTTTACTCTGTCTACCGGTGTATAGATAGAATCGATCGGGATCACGCCAATCGGCATGTCTTCTGTCTTATTCTTATCAGCGCTTACATATCCCCTGCCCTTTGTGATGGTAAGTTCCATGTAAAGCTTGCTGTCTTTTCCACCGCTCAGAGTAGCAATAACCTGATCGGGGTTCACGATCTCGATATCAGAATCCGCCTGGATATCAGCACCTGTTACAACGCCTTCTCCCTCGAACTCGATATAAGCAGTCTTCACTTCATCTGACTCTGATGTGTTCTTGATCGCCAGAGATTTCAGGTTCATGATGATCTCTGTCACATCTTCCTTAATGCCCGGTATGGAGCTGAATTCGTGCAGGACGCCGTCGATCTTCACAGAACTGATGGCCGCTCCCGGAAGAGAAGAAAGCATGATCCTTCTCAGGGAGTTCCCAAGTGTTGTTCCGTAACCTCTCTCAAGCGGTTCTACGACAAATCTGCCGTATTTTTTATCTTCTGAAACATCTGTAATCTCAATATTCGGTTTATTAAAATCAAACACTACACAGACCCTCCTTATGGGTTAAAATATGTTGAGGGGGTACAATCTTTTCGTTACTGTTCAAAGTAACTCTTTCTTATCAAAATAACTGCCGTTTTACAAAACCGATCAATTATTTAGAATACAGCTCGACGATAAGCATCTCGTCAACCGGAACATCAATTGCCTCTCTCGCCGGAAGCTCTTTAACTGTACCTTTCAGATTCTCAGAATCAACATCCAGCCAATCCGGAATCAGGTTGCCGCCTGTTGCCTCAAGAATCTCTTTATATCTCTGTGAGCCTTTCTTTGTCTCTTTGATCTCAATCGTGTCACCGGCTTTTACAAGGTAAGAAGGAATGTTTACCTGCTTCCCGTTTACCAGCACATGCTTGTGGTCAACGATCTGTCTTGCCTCTTTTCTTGTTCTTGCAAGACCCATGCGGAAAACAACATTATCCAGTCTGGACTCCAGAAGTCTCATCAGGTTCTCACCTGTCATGCCTTCCATCTGTTTTGCCTTTGCATAGTAATTTCTGAACGGTTTCTCTAATACGCCGTAGATGAATTTCGCTTTCTGCTTCTCGCGTAACTGGAGAGCATACTCACTCATTTTTCTGTTTGATCTCTTTAACTGTCTGTTAGACTTCTTGTTGATTCCCAGATAAATCGGATCCATTCCAAGGGAACGGCATCTTTTAAGAACAGGAACTCTGTTTACTGCCATTTCTATCCTCCTAAATTCATACATGCCGGCAAGCCCTTACGCCGCCGTCTTATTTCCTTCCAAAGTAACGCTAAAAAACGAACCTGCCAAAACGATCCGCGATCAAACTCTTCTGCGTTTCGGCGGGCGGCATCCGTTGTGCGGAACCGGTGTTACGTCTTTGATGCTCACTACATCGATGCCACATGCCTGAAGAGCGCGGATTGCTGCTTCTCTTCCTGATCCCGGTCCTTTTACGAAAACATCTACAGTTTTAAGACCATGTACTAATGCTGCCTTAGCTGCAGTCTCAGCTGCCATCTGTGCTGCATATGGAGTAGATTTCCTTGAACCTCTAAATCCCAGACCGCCTGCACTTGCCCATGAAAGAGCATTTCCCTGTGTATCTGTCAGTGTAACAATTGTATTGTTAAAAGATGACTGGATGTGTGCTTGTCCTCGTTCAACGTTTTTCTTGACACGCTTTTTTGTTACTTTTTTCGCAACTTTCTTAGCCATTTAAACTAACCTACTTTCTCTATTCTTTCCTTAAATTTCTATCTGATTATTTCTTCTTGTTTGCTACTGTTCTCTTAGGACCTTTGCATGTTCTTGCATTCGTCTTGGTCTTCTGTCCACGTACCGGAAGTCCTTTTCTGTGACGGATTCCACGGTAGCATCCGATTTCTTTCAGTCTCTTAATGTTCAGCTGAATCTCTCTTCTGAGGTCACCTTCTACAACCTGTGTCTCATCGATGACCGAACTGATCTTCTTTACTTCTTCACTTGTAAGATCTCTTACGCGTGTGTCAGGATTTATTCCTGCCTCCGCAAGAATACGGCTTGCACTTGTTCTACCGATTCCGTAGATATAAGTCAGACCGATCTCTATACGTTTGTCTCTTGGTAAGTCTACACCTGCAATACGAGCCATGTGTCTTTCCTCCATTTTCTAAACTACTCTTTTTCTGCCAATTCATAAATGCCATGCAAGCTCGATTTCGCTTCGCTCCATCTCGCTGTGGCTGTGCGCCACATACATTTCCGTCTGTGTCACTGTCCGCAGACTGCCGTCTGCACAGTACCGCCGCCTGAAATGTGCATAGCTTGACAGGTTTACATATTGTCTTTAACTGAGGCTGCGGACGCCGCTGTATGGAATGGCTTTTTCCACAACTCTGGTGTTCGGCACCCTACCGGAAAGTTTCTCCGATATCCCAGCCCAGGGATGTTTTCATCCACATCCCCTTTCCCGGCACGAATCCTCTGAATCCGCCAATGCAAACGCCGGGTATTAGAAGCAATATACAATTGCATCCGACCGCCATAAATGCCGGATACACAGACCACTCGCTCTCACGGTACCTACAGAGCGGTGTATCCTTACTGTATATTAAACAGCCCTACACACTGCCTGGTGTGTCGCGCTGTCAGCCGCCTAATTAATTGCACAAAATAACGATGGACGTTCGCCTCACTAAGCTCGAAAAAACCTCGCTAAGTTCGCCGAACAGGCATCACACTAAGTTCAAGCTGCGCTTATCAGCTTGCTCTCACTAAGTGTTCTAGCCTTGACGCTGTTTGTGCTTCGGATTCTCACAGATTACTCTGATGCTTCCTTTTCTTTTGATGATCTTGCATTTTTCACAAATTGGTTTAACTGATGATCTAACCTTCATGTCAAATCCTCCTTCCCTGCTTTGCTCTGCCTACAATTCCCGTCATTTTTGGGCACACCACCCCAAAAATGGCCGTTTAATAGTATAGCACTTAATGCATGCCAAAGTCAATTATTTTTTATATAAAAATGAGGGATATTAAGAGGAAGTTCCGTTCGCCAAGCTCGAAAAAACCTTGCTGATCTCACGGAACGACCTCGCACTAAGCAAGGTAACATCCACGCCAGTGCTTTCGGTCATTTATCTCTCCATACGATCCGGCCCTTGCTCAGATCATAGGGCGACATCTCCAAAGTAACTTTATCTCCCGGAAGAATCTTGATAAAATTCATTCTCAGCTTGCCGCTGATATGAGCCAGTACGACATGCCCGTTCTCAAGTTCCACTTTAAACATTGCATTCGGGAGTTTCTCTACTACAACTCCCTCAATTTCAATCACGTCAGCTTTTGACATTTCAAATCCTCCTGCATACAAAGCGGTCTTACTCCCCGCTCCACTCATTGCCATTCTTGGACAGGCTGCAAAAGCCTGTTCCCGCATTTATTCCTGCTGTTCGTATTCTCTGATCACTCTTCTGATCTCAATATCACTGGAAATATCCTCCGCCGTTCTCTTCAGTACAGGCTGAAGATGACGGATATTTTTCCTTTTCATCCGGCTTAAGGGGCGCAGGCCCCCGTCCGCCAGATATACATATTCATTTTTGACACTGATTATGACATATATACAGCCTTTATCACGTCCTGCTTTTGATCTTGCCAGCGTTCCCGGTCTGTAATCCATAATTGATCACTCTCCGAGGATCTTTACGATCTCTGCAAAGACGTCGTCGATGTCGATCGTTCCATCCACATCTCTGAGAATACCGGACTCTTTATAGTAATCGATCAGCGGCTGTGTCTGCTCATGATAAACTCCCAGTCTCTTCTGGACTGTTTCCGGCTTGTCATCATCTCTGAGGATGAGGCTTCCGCCGCATTTGTCACAGATGCCTTCCTTCTCTGTCGGCGCATATACGATGTGGTATGTTGCACCGCAGTCAACACAGGCTCTTCTTCCCGACATACGGTTTACGATGTTCTCGTCAGGCACTTCCACATTGATCGCATAGTCCATCTTTTCACCCATTCCCGCAAGCGCTTTGTCCAGCGCCTCAGCCTGGGGGATCGTCCTCGGAAAACCGTCAAGAACATAACCGCCTGTACAGTCATCCTGTTTCACTCTGTCTACTACAAGATCCACAACGAGTTCATCCGGCACGAGAAGTCCCTGATCCATATAAGTCTTTGCCTTCTTTCCCAGTTCCGTCCCGTTCTTGATGTTCGCCCTGAAGATGTCCCCCGTAGAAATATGGGGAATTGAGTATTTCTCGGCAATCTTTTTGGCCTGTGTCCCTTTTCCCGCACCCGGGGCTCCCAACATGATAATCTTCATCTTCTACTCCTCCATTCTCTTTGGAATTTATAGTCAAAACGCAGCACTGCAGCGCTTTGCTCTCTGTAAACCACGTTAGCCCGCTGGGTTTCATCCGTTTTTCAGGACGAAACCGGGCGAGCTGTTATATCAGTATCCCAGGTAGCTGTTTTTCATGCTGCTCCCTTTATTATTCAAAAATCCTGTATAATTTCTCACGAGCATCTGGGACTCGATCTTTTTGATCGTATCAAGCACAACACCCACGATAATAATGAGCGATGTTCCGCCAAAAGAAACATTTGCCCCGAATACACCGTTGAAGAAATATGGGATGACCTGAACAATGATCAGTCCGCATGCACCGATGAAGATGATATAGTTCAGGATTTTCTGCAGATACTCTACCGTCGGTTTTCCGGGACGGATACCCGGGATAAATCCTCCGCTCTTTTTCATGTTGTTTGCAATCTCAAGCGGATTGAATGTGATCGATGTGTAGAAGTATGCAAAAAATACAGTAAGTATGATATAAACGAGAAGTCCGATCGAATAAATCGGATTTTGCGGATCACACCAGTTATTGGAATTCATTCCTGCCAATATCTGGCTTCCGATACCAGTGCCATTTCCCGCGCCTACGAACTGTGCGATCACGATAGGCGTCTGCATCAGCGAAGATGCAAAAATAACCGGGATAACACCCGCAGTATTGACACGGAGCGGGATGTGTGTGGACTGTCCGCCATACATCTTTCTTCCCTGGACTTTCTTAGAATACTGTACTGCGATCCTTCTCTCACCGCTCTGCAGGATAACTACAAAGACGATCACGACAAGGATAACAGCCAGGATGACAAGTCCGGCAAGTCCGCCCTGGGCAATTGATTTCCCCTGGATAAACTGTGTATACAGTGTAACACAATCATCCGGTATACGGGAGAGGATATTGATCAGAAGGACGATGGAAATACCGTTTCCAACACCCTTTTCTGTGATTCTCTCTCCAATCCACATCAGGAATGCGCTTCCCGCAGTCAGTGTACAAACTACGATCGCGCAGTTTACAAAATTGTATTCCTCGAGGAGCCCCTGACGTCCAAATCCAACTGCCATCGCCGTGGATTCGATCAGCGCCAGTCCCACTGTCACGTATCTGGTGATCGCCGCGATCTTCTTTCTTCCATCTTCTCCTTCTTTCTGCATTTCCTCAAGTTTTGGAATCGCAATAGTAAGGAGCTGCATAATGATGGATGATGTGATGTACGGCGTGATGCTCAGCGCGAATACGGACATGTTTGTAAAGGAACCGCCGGTGAACGCCTCAAAGAAATTGAATGCGTCACCGGTCTGACTTTCAAAGAACTCCTGAATGAAGGTTGGATCAACGCCCGGTGTGGGCAGCTGTGATCCAAATCTAACAACGATAAGCATTACAAATGTATAAAGAATCCTCTTGCGTATATCCTCTATCTGAAATGCTCTCCGTACTGTCTTCAGCATTAGATCACCTCTGCTTTTCCACCAAGTGCCTCAATCTTCTCAGCAGCCTTTGCACTGAATGCATTAGCCTGAACTGTGAGTTTCTTAGTTAACTCTCCATTTCCAAGAATTTTAACTCCGTCTCTCGGGTTCTTAACGATTCCGTTTTCGATCAGTGTCTCAACGGATACTGTTGCGCCGTCCTCAAACATCTCAAGCGCGCTCAGATTGATACCGACGATCGTCTTGGAGTTTCTGCAAGTGAAACCTCTCTTCGGTATTCTTCTGTATAAAGGCATCTGGCCACCTTCAAAGCCCGGACGTGTAGCCCCTGAACGTGCTTTCTGTCCCTTGTGTCCCTTGCCGGCTGTCTTGCCGTTTCCGGAACCGTGTCCACGGCCTCTTCTGAAATTATCACTCTGTTTTGCACCGTCTGCCGGTCTCAAGTTTGATAAGTCCATGACATTACCTCCTTATCTTTTTATGCCTCTTCTTCAACTTTCACTAAATGTCTAACCTGCTGTACCATACCTCTGGTAGCTGCGTTATCCGGCAGTACGACCGTCTTATTCAGCTTCTTGAGGCCAAGGGCTTCAACAGTTCTCTTGTGCTTCGGAATAGCACCGATTGTAGACTTTACTAATGTGATCTTTAAGTTTGCCATTACACTCTTACCTCCTATCAGCCTACGATCTCTTCGATGGATTTACCGCGAAGTCTTGCGACCTCTTCCGGAGTCTTCACACCTTTGAGTCCTTCGATCGTAGCAAGAACAACATTCTGCTTGTTGTTTGATCCCAGAGATTTTGTACGGATATTCTTGATTCCCGCCATCTCGATAACGGCACGCGCAGGACCGCCGGCGATCACACCGGTACCGTCCGGAGCGTTCTTAAGGAGTACGGAAGAGCTTCCGAATTTTCCGATCACATCATGTGTGATACTTTCGTTCGGATCAAGAGTCACGGAGATCATCTTCTTCATCGCGTCCTCTTTTCCCTTGCGGATCGCCTCCGGGATTTCAGTAGCTTTTCCCAAACCTGCACCAACATGGCCTTTTCCGTCGCCGACAACAACTAAAGCTGTAAATTTGAAGTTACGACCACCTTTAACAACCTTGGTAACACGTTTGATTGATACCACTTTTTCTAATAATTCCATCTGACTAGCATCAATACGTTCCTGTCTCATCTGTGTTCTCCCTTCCTTAGAAATTCAGCCCAGCTTCTCTTGCTGCGTCTGCCAGTGCTTTGATTTTTCCCTGATATATAAAGCCGCCTCTGTCAAAGACAACATCTGTGATGCCTTTTTCCTTTGCTCTCTCAGCGATCACTTTTCCAAGGTACGCTGCAGCCTCAACATTGTTGGTCTTCTCAAGCTCTGCCTTCACATCTTTCTGAAGAGTGGAAGCGGAAACAAGAGTATTGCCAACAGTATCGTCGATGATCTGAGCGTACATATGATTATTGCTTCTGAACACAGCTAAACGCGGTCTCTCAGCTGTACCGCTGAAACGGTTGCGTAATTTCATGTGTTTTTTTCTACGAACTTCGCTTCTTGATTTCTTACTAACCATTTTCACACTCTCCTTATTTATTTCTTACCAGTCTTACCAACTTTACGTCTGATCACTTCATCAGCATACTTGATACCTTTACCCTTGTAAGGTTCCGGTCTTCTCTTGTCTCTGATCTCAGCCGCATACTGTCCAACTTTTTCTTTATCGATACCTTTGACAGTGATCTTGTTCTGTCCTTCCAGAACAGTCTCAACGCCTTCCGGATCGATCATCTCAACTGGATGAGAGTATCCAAGGTTCAGTGTCAGTTTATTTCCAGATTTTGCAGCTCTGTATCCAACACCGTTTACTTCAAGGACCTTCTCGTATCCCTGAGTCACACCGATAACCATATTGTTGATCAGTGTTCTTGTCAGACCATGGAGAGATTTCATTCTCTTCAGATCATTCGGTCTTGTTACAACAACGTGCCCATCTTCTACTTTGATTTCCATTTCAACCGGAAGCTCTCTTGTGAGAGTTCCCTTCGGACCTTTTACAGTCACAACATTTTTCTCTGCAATTTCAACGGTAACTCCGTCCGGAATTGCAACCGGCAGTCTTCCAATACGTGACATACCTTTTCCTCCTTAACTTAGATTTTCGGAGCGGATGCTTTAGCCCGCTCTGTTTTCAGTTACTTTGCGGGAGTCCCCCCCCGCTACACGTCCGTGCGCCTAAGTTCCCCCTTCGCCGCCGGCTCGGGCTCACTAACGCTTGGGACGAGCCTTCTCACTAAGCTCTGCCTGCGCTGGACGCTTGGCATCGCCAAGTGTTCAGTGCTTACCAAACGTAGCAGAGTACTTCTCCGCCAACGCCGAGTTTTCTTGCTTCTCTGTCTGTTACGACACCTTTGTTTGTAGAAATGATCGCTGTCCCGAGTCCGCCCAGAACCTTCGGAAGATCCTCTGTGCTTGCGTATACACGAAGACCCGGTTTGGAAATTCTCTTCAGTCCGGAGATAACTTTCTCATTCTTGTCAGCACCGTATTTCAGTGTGATGTGGATCGTCTGGAAATTTCCATCTTCTACAAGGTCATATTTTGCGATATATCCTTCATCGAGCAGGATGTTTGCGATAGCAATTTTCATCTTGGATGCCGGTACATCTACTGTATCATGTTTTGCAGTATTTGCATTACGGATTCTTGTAAGCATATCTGCAATCGGATCGCTCATAGTCATGTGTATGTCCTCCTTACCAACTTGCTTTCTTAACGCCAGGGATCTGTCCTTTGTATGCCAGTTCGCGGAAGCAGATACGGCAGATTCCATATTTTCTCAGATACGCGTGCGGACGTCCGCAGATTCTGCAGCGGCTGTACTCTCTTGTGGAGAATTTCGGTTTGCGCTGCTGTTTGATCTTCATTGATGTCTTAGCCATGAATTTCCCTCCTTACTTTGCAAACGGCATATTGAACTGTCTCAATAATTCACGTGCTTCCTCGTCAGTTTTGGCTGTTGTAACGAAGATTACATCCATACCTCTGACTTTGTCGATCTTATCGTACTCGATCTCGGGGAAAATCAGCTGCTCTTTGATTCCAAGTGCGTAGTTTCCTCTTCCGTCGAATGCGTTCGGATTTACACCTCTGAAGTCACGTACACGGGGAAGTGCAAGGTTGATCAGACGGTCAACGAACTCGTACATCCTCTCGCCTCTTAACGTAACTTTGCATCCGATCGGCATACCTTCTCTGATCTTGAAGTTAGCTACGGAGTTCTTTGCTCTTGTGACAACGGCTTTCTGTCCGGAGATCTTCTCCATGTCAGCGATAGCTGACTCAAGGACTTTCGCGTTGTCTTTTGCCTCGCCGACACCCATGTTGATCACAACTTTGTCCAGCTTCGGCACTTCCATAATGTTTTTATATCCAAATTTCTTGATCATTGCATCAACGATCTCATTCTGATACTGATCTTTCAGTCTACTCAAAGTTCTGGCCCTCCTTCCTCAATTAATCGATCACTTCGCCTGTGGATTTTGCGATACGAACCTTCTTGTCGCCATCCATCTTGAATCCTACTCTTGTCGCCTGTCCTTTGTGTACATACATTACGTTGGACGCGTCAATATAGCCTTCCTGGTGAATGATACCGCCATTCTGGTTCGCTGCACTCGGCTTAGCGTGTTTTGTCAGCATGTTAACGCCTTCAACCAGAACCTTACCGTCTTTTTTATTTACAGCAATAACTTTGCCTTCTTTGTCTTTATCTTTTCCGGCGATGACCTTTACAGTGTCGCCTTTTTTAATCTTCATAGTTGACATCTTCGGCACCTCCCTACAGTACTTCCGGAGCCAGGGAAACGATCTTCATAAAGTGTTTCTCTCGAAGCTCACGGGCTACTGGTCCAAAAATACGTGTTCCACGCGGATTCAAATCATCTTTTATAATAACAGCAGCATTTTCATCGAATCTGATATAGGAACCATCTTTACGACGTGCACCTTTTACAGAACGGACAACTACAGCCTTAACGACATCACCTTTTTTTACAACGCCGCCTGGTGTTGCATCTTTAACAGTCGCAACGATCACATCACCGATGCTCGCATATCTTCTTGTAGAACCGCCAAGCACACGGATGCACAGAAGCTCTTTCGCACCTGTGTTGTCTGCTACTTTCAGTCTGCTTTCTTGCTGTATCATGCAGGTAAACCTCCTTCAAATAATTATTTCGCTTTCTCCATGATTTCCACAAGTCTCCATCTCTTGTCCTTGGACAGCGGCCTTGTTTCCATAACTTTTACTGTATCTCCAACCTTGCACTCATTGTTTTCATCATGAGCTTTCAGTTTGTAAGTTCTCTTTACGATCTTTTTGTAAAGCGGGTGTTTCACGTGGTCCTCAACAGCTACGACGATCGTCTTATCCATCTTGTCGCTGACAACCTTACCCGTACGTGTTTTTCTCAGATTTCTCTCTTCCACGGTCTGTCTCCTTCCTACCGTCCGGCCTCTGTGATCAGAGTCTGGATACGGGCGATATTCTTTCTAACTTCCTTGATCCTGCTTGTGTTGTCCAACTGGTTTGTGGCATTCTGGAACCTTAAGTTAAAAAGCTCCTTCTTAGCAGCTACTAATTCCTGATTTAATTCCTCTACGGATTTTCCTCTTAATTCTTTTACAAATGTATTAGTTTTCACTGTTATCACCGCCTTCTAAGTCTGCGCGAGAAACAATTTTGCATTTGCAAGGTAACTTATGCATTGCAAGTCGAAGTGCCTCTCTAGCTGTTTCCTCTGGTACTCCTGCAATCTCGAACATTACACGGCCCGGTTTTACAACCGCTGCCCAGTACTCAACAGTACCTTTACCACTACCCATACGAGTCTCAGCAGGTTTTGCTGTGATCGGTTTATCCGGGAAGATCTTGATCCATACCTTACCACCACGTTTGATATAACGTGTCATGGCAACACGGGCTGCCTCGATCTGGTTGGAACGGATCCAGCACGGCTCTGTTGCAACAATGCCGTACTCACCATATGCGATCGTGTTACCTCTGAGAGCTTTACCCTTCATGGTACCACGGAACTGTTTACGACGTTTTACTCTTTTTGGCATTAACATTATCTATCTCTCCCTTCCTTTTCTGATTTAGTCGGAAGAATCTCGCCTTTGTAAATCCAAACCTTTACACCGACTTTTCCGTAAGTTGTGTCAGCTTCTGCAAATCCATAATCAATGTCAGCTCTGAGTGTCTGAAGCGGGATAGTTCCCTCGCTGTAGAACTCTGTACGAGCCATATCAGCACCGCCGAGACGTCCGGATACGGAAGTCTTCACTCCGAGAGCTCCTGCCTTCATTGTTCTTGACATGCAGGATTTCATCGCACGGCGGAAGGAGATACGGTTCTCAAGCTGCTGGGCAATATTCTCAGCTACGAGCTGTGCATCCTTGTCCGGTCTCTTGATCTCTTTGATATCAACGATCAGCTTCTTGTCTGTATATTTTGCAAGTTCGCCTTTTACCTTTTCAATCTCAGAACCACCCTTACCGATGACAACGCCCGGCTTAGCTGTGTAAACTGTGATCTTCACGCGGTCGGAAGCTCTCTCGATCTCGATTCTGGAGATTCCGGCGCTGTATAATCTCTTCTTTAAAAATGTTCTGATCTCGTGGTCTTCAACCAGATTGTCAGCGAAATCTTTGTCTGCATACCACTTGGAATCCCAGTCTTTGATAACGCCGACTCTCAAGCCATGAGGATTTACTTTCTGTCCCATAATGCCCTCCTATCTTTCATTCAGCACGATTGTGATGTGGCTCATTCTCTTCTCGATCCTGTAAGCCCTGCCCTGTGCTCTCGGTCTGATTCTCTTCATTGTCGGTCCTTTGTTTGCGTAGCACTCCTCAATGTACAGGTTGCTTGCGCTCATGCCGTTGTTGTTCTCAGCGTTTGCGATCGCTGATTTAAGCAGTTTCTCTATCACTGTAGAAGCATATCTCGGGTTGTAAGCTAAAATACCGAGTGCTGTTGTTACATCCTTACCTCTGATGGCATCAAGAACGTAGCATGCCTTCTGAACAGAAATCCTTGCGTAGGAGATCTTAGCTGAAGGTCTTGTATCTCTCTGCTCGTTTCTTTCTCTCTTGATCTGGGATCTGTGTCCTTTTGCCATGGATGAACCCTCCTTTCAAATGTATCTGATTACCTTACTTTCGACTTCTTCTCGTCTTTGCCGTGTCCTCTGTAAGTTCTTGTCGCAACGAACTCACCGAGTTTGTGTCCAACCATATCCTCTGTAACGTATACCGGGACATGTCTTCTTCCGTCGTGAACGGCGATCGTGTGACCGACGAATGACGGGAAGATCGTAGAACGGCGTGACCATGTCTTAATAACTGATTTATCACCAGAAGCATTCATAGCGTCTACTTTTTTCAGTAAGCTTTCGTCTGCAAATGGTCCTTTTTTAAGTGAGCGAGCCATAGGTTCTAACCTCCTTGTGAATCTAATTATTTAATCGCTTTTCCGTCTCTTCTTCTTACAATCAGCTTGTTGGAAGCTTTTTTCTTCTTACGAGTCTTAAGACCCAGTGCAGGTTTACCCCAAGGTGTGCACGGACCCGGACGTCCGATACCGGTCTTACCTTCACCACCACCGTGCGGATGGTCGTTCGGGTTCATAACAGAACCACGTACTGTCGGGCGGATACCCATGTGACGTTTACGTCCTGCTTTACCGATATTGATCAGGTTGTGCTCCCCGTTTCCTACAACTCCAACGGAAGCTCTGCAGATGATCGGAACCATTCTCATCTCACCGGACGGAAGTCTCAGTGTAGCATATTTTCCTTCTTTTGCCATAAGCTGTGCGCTGTTTCCTGCAGAACGAACAAGCTGTCCGCCTTTTCCAGGATAAAGCTCAATGTTGTGTACCTGTGTACCAACCGGGATCTGGGACAGCGGCAGGCAGTTTCCTACTCTTACCTCAGCTTCCGGTCCGTTCATAACGGTCATGCCGTCCTTCAGGCCTTCCGGAGCAAGGATGTAAGCCTTCTCGCCGTCTGCGTAGCAGATCAGTGCGATGTTCGCGCTTCTGTTCGGATCGTACTCGATTCCTACTACTGTTGCCGGAATTCCGTCTTTCTTTCTCTTGAAATCAATGATTCTGTATTTTCTCTTAGCTCCGCCGCCACGGTGTCTCACTGTGATCTTACCCTGTGCGTTGCGGCCAGCTTTTCTTTTCTTGGAATCCAGGAGTGACTTCTCAGGAGTTGTCTTTGTGATCTCAGAGAAATCAGAACCTGTCATCTGTCTTCTGGAAGGTGTATATGGGTTATATGTTTTGATTCCCATTACGTTCTCTCCTTTCGTTTGCTCTAATTATTCGTTTCACGGATTTGCACCGTTTAGATTGAGCACTTAGCGAGGTATCCCCCGAGCTTAGTGCGAAACTACACCCGGCTCACTTAGCGAGGTTTTTTCGAGCTTAGTGACCGTGGTGTTTCCTTGTATTACAGTCCCTCGAAGATCTCGATATCTGCGCTGTCCTCTGTGAGCTGTACGATCGCTTTCTTTGTCTTAGCGGTCTTTCCAAATGTCATTCCGCGTCTTTTCTTCTTACCGTCAAGATTCATTGTGTTGACGCTCTTTACTTTTGTGCCGTTGAACATTTTCTCAACAGCTTCTTTGATCTGATTCTTTGTAGCCTCTGTGTGTACAAGGAATGTGTATTTCTTGTCAGCCATCAGATCCATGCTTTTCTCTGTGATAACCGGTTTAAGGATTACATCATAATACTGAATGTTTGCCATTATGCGTACACCTCCTCGATTGCAGCAACAGCAGCTTTAGTTGTGATCACTGTGTTGTATTTCAGGATGTCGAATACGTTGATGGTGTTTGTGTGTGCTGTCTTGACATCCGGGATGTTTCTTGCGGAGATCTCTGCGTTTACATTTCCGTCTTCCAGTACAACGAGCGCTTTTGCAACGTTTAAGTTGTTCAGGACATTCTGGAAATTCTTTGTCTTGATCTCGTCGAATTTCAGGTCATCGATCACGATGAATTTGTTCTCTTCCACTCTGGAAGTAAGTGCGGATTTCAGAGCCGCTCTCTTCTCTTTTCTGTTCATCTTGAAAGAGTAGTCTCTCGGAACCGGAGCGAATACCACGCCGCCGCCTGTCCACTGCGGAGCTCTTGTTGAACCCTGTCTTGCGTGACCTGTTCCTTTCTGTCTCCACGGTTTTCTTCCGCCACCGGACACTTCAGAACGTGTCTTTGCTTTCTGTGTTCCCTGACGATTGTTTGCAAGCTGATTTACGACTGCCATGTGTACCAGGTGCTCGTTCACCTCAACACCGAATACAGCATCGTTCAGTTCGATGGTATCAACTTCTTTACCTTCGATATTGTAAACAGATACTTTTGCCATCTGTGTGTTCCTCCTTTCTTATTGTCAGCCTAGCAGCCCTTAACGGATTCTTTGATCGTTACGAGGCATTTCTTCGGTCCCGGAACAGAACCTTTTACAAGGAGAAGGTTGTTCTCAGCGTCAACTCTTACAACCTCGAGATTCTGAACTGTGATCTTCTTGTTACCCATCTGTCCAGGCATCTTCTTGCCTTTGAATACTTTACTCGGATCAGATGCAGCACCGTTTGAGCCGGCATGACGATGGAACTTGGAACCATGTGTCATAGGTCCTCTGCTCTGGCCGTGACGCTTGATCGCGCCCTGGAAGCCTTTACCTTTGGAGATTGCAGTTGCATCGATGTGATCTCCTGCAGCAAAGATATCAGCCTTGATCTCCTGAGCAAGTGTATATTCTTCTGCGTTGTCGAATCTGAATTCTTTTACATATCTCTTTCCGGATACGCCTGCTTTGTCAAAATGACCTTTCTCAGCTTTTGTCACACCGTTTCTGTGTGCAACTTCTTTCTTGCCGCTGTTGTCTTTTGTGATGATCTTCTCTTTCTTGTCAACAAACCCCACCTGAACCGCGCTGTATCCGTCATTCTCAACAGTCTTGACCTGTGTTACCACACACGGTCCTGCCTGAAGGACAGTTACCGGGATCAGAGTGCCGTTCTCTTCGTTGAAGATCTGGGTCATTCCAACTTTTGTAGCTAAGATAGCTTTCTTCATTATAATTACCTCCTGTGATTTACAGCGGAACGCTCTCGCGCTCATCCTAAATTATAGGAATACTGTTTGATTGTTCTTTCGTCCTATTTGGACTTCATTTTGATATCGATGTAAACACCAGCCGGCATTTCCAGTCTGGAAAGTGCGTCCACAGTCTTCTGTGTCGGCGTGATGATATCGATCAGTCTTTTATGAGTTCTCTGCTCGAACTGCTCTCTGGAGTCTTTGTACTTGTGTACTGCTCTCAGGATTGTCACTACCTCTTTCTTAGTCGGCAGCGGCACCGGTCCGCTCACCTGTGAACCGTTCTTTTTTACAGTTTCGATGATTTTCTTTGCGGATGCATCAACCAGCTGATGATCATACGCTTTCAGTGTGATTCTCATTACTTGACTTGCCATAAAAAAAGTCGCCTCCTTTTCGTACTTTTGACTTCAGTACGACAAGCGGTGACTGTACACTCTCCCGTGTGTGTCGTGAGAAACATACACGTTGTTTCATACTTTTCCCTTTCCTGGTAATCAGTAATCAGTTGTGATTCGTACAGTGACTTGTCGCCAGTTTCCTAACTTGACATTCGCTCCACGGAAAACCTGCCCTCGCTTATCTTTTTGCTCCGGCAGCAACCTCTCGCTTCACAGCTATCATGTCACAGCCCTCTTATTATATCGAATAGAGGAATTTATTTCAAGTAGTTTTTTGGAAATATTGCATTTTTTTTCGTACAATCCTCATTCTTGACATTGCCGCGCTGAAGTGTTATAGTGTATACGATTTATAAAAGGTAACCAAAGGCGGTTTTTCTATAGGAGAAGACCGTTTTTTTGCTTTTTATGGATCAAGATTTGCTGCTGTACGGGTACACCGACGCCGGATGTTTCCCCAAGGCATCCCTGCCGAGGCGTCCCCCTCCGGAAATGCTCCCTCTTTGCAGGATATTCCCCAATACGCATTTTCGAGATGCACAGCAGCAGAGAGAATCCTCTCAATTACATACCAGAAAGCGGAAGGGAGAAGGAACAAGGCCTTCTCCCTTCCGCTTTTCTCTTCACCGATCCGGCAGATGTGTTCAGATCAGAGGTTGCTCTTGATCTTCTCGATCATCTCCTGATACTCCGCATCTGAAAGGTGTACTTTATCCGGGTTCATCTCGAATACACCACCCCACTCAAATCCGTCTTTATACTTCGGAACAAGATGCATATGCAGATGACAGCCGGTATCCCCATACGCGCCGTAGTTTACCTTGTCCGGATGGAAGGCAGCATGGATCGCTTTGGCCGCCCTCGCCACATCCGCGAAAAAGGCGTCTCTCTCCTCATCGCTGATGTTGACGATCTCACTGACATGGTCCTTGTACGCCACGATGCAGCGCCCCGGATGGCTCTGCTCCTTGAAGAGGATCAGAGAGCTGACACTCAGGTCGCAGATATAGATGCCGAATTGCTCGAGAAGCTCTCCTCTCATACAGTAACCACAGTTCTGATCTTTCATGTTACATTTCCTCCTTTATCTTAAGGACCGTTTTTCAGCCCCTGAAGACACTTTTCCGGCGCCTTTCTCAACGCGGATCCGCACTGTGATTCGGACTGCATTTTCCGCCTTCATTCCAGGATCTTCGCGATGTCGGGGAACACCTGCACGCTCCGCTTCAGGATCCCCTGAGTATGGGCGATCAGTATCCCGTAATTTGTCATCGGCACGCCCTGATCCCGGGCACAGGCAAGCCGGTATCTCATCTCCCGTTCATTGAGCATACAGCCGCCGCAGTGCACCACCAGTCTATATTTTTCGAGTTCATCAGGGAATTCTGTCCCGGATGTCGTCTCAAAGCAGATTTCTTTCCCAGTATATTCCCTGATCCATCGCGGGATCTTCACCGTTCCGATATCGTCGCACTGCCTGTGGTGTGTACAGCCCTCACTGATCAGGATGGTATCGCCGTCCTGAAGAGTATCCAGCGCCGCCACACCCCGGACCGCCTCCTCCAGATTCCCTTTATACCTGGCAAACAGGATGGAAAATGAAGTGAGCAGGATATCCTGCGGCGTATCCTCCGATACTTTCCGGAACGCCTGGCTGTCCGTTATGACAAGTCTCGGCTTTTCTCCCAGCCGTTCCAGCGTTCCACGCAGTTCATTTTCTTTCACCACGACAGCTGCCGCGTCTGCCTCCAGAATGTCCCGGATCGTCTGCTGCTGGGGAAGGATCAGGCGCCCTTTCGGCGCCGCTTTGTCGATGGGCACCACGAGGACTACAAGGTCCGACGGTTTGATCAGATCCCTGACAATATATCTCTCCGGCTCTTCCGCCTGCGCCAGACGGGCGATTTGCTCTTTGAGCTCCGCTATCCCCGTTCCGTCCGCAGCGCTGACGGAGATGATCTGGTCCTCCGAAAGCTCCAGTTCTTCTCTCACCCGGCTTTCTCTTTCTTCCGTAACAAGATCCTTTTTGTTCAACACGATCATATATGGAATGTTCTTTCTGCGTATCCGTTCAAGAAGCGCGGCGTCCTCCGGTGATACACCGATTCTCCCGTCCAGCACGAGCACCGCGGTATCCGTCTTGTTCAGCACCTGGTAACTCTTTTTCACCCGGAGAGCTCCCAGCTCTCCCTCGTCGTCGATCCCCGGCGTATCCATCATCACGACCGGTCCCAGGGGAAGGAGTTCCATAGATTTATAGACCGGATCCGTGGTCGTTCCCCTCACCTCTGACACGACAGCGATATCCTGCCCTGTCACTGCATTCATGACACTGGATTTCCCTGCATTTCGTTTTCCAAAAAAGCCGATGTGCACCCGCTCCGACATCGGCGTCTGATTCATACTCATTGTACCTTACCTCCCGACTTCCCCAGGAATCTATTCAGATCAGCCTGCAAAGTACAGACTTTTCTCTTTTGATCAGGCTCACCGCCCGAGCATTTTTATCTGGCGGGGACATGTGGGAATCGAACCCACCCGGGACGTCTGATACGCCCCACTCAGGTTTTGAAGACCCGGAAGCACACCAGTTACTTTTCTGCCCCCATAGAAGAAGATCGGTGTACAGCGGAAATGATCTTCCCTGCACACCGATTCCGTCTTCTTTATAATAGTAGCAGACTCCGCTCCTTCTGTAAAGCAGACATCCGGAATCCGCTTTCCTCCGCGTCCGGAATCCGCTTTCCTCCGCGCCCGCACCGGGTTACGGCTCACCCGTGACTGCACTGGCTATACCATACACTCATGCAGCGCTTCCTGTTCGATCCCTTTTTCAGCCATGATCTCAAGCACCTCTTCCCTGGCCTCCGGCGGCGCGCACCAGGCAAGCCCGCACCCGGCGGAGATCGATCGGGGGACAGGGATCAGCCTGCCGGGGACCCGATGCTCCCCGCAGACTTTTTCCATAGCCATGGCGTCAGCCGTGGTATGAAATGTGACAACAAGTTTTAATTCTTTCTTTCTCATGGTTCTTATTCGATCACCACAGCAAATCCGTCTTCCGTCTCTGTGGACGTTGCCTTTCTGCCCCGGTCTTTTGCAAATTTCTCCACGTTCATTTTCTGGTGGGGTTCTGTCACCAGCACCCTCACCGGTCCTTTCTCCTGCTTCAGCGCCTCCGCAGTCAGCATCAGCGGTTCCGGGCAGGAAAGCCCTCTTGCGTCAACTTCTTTCATGGTTTTCCCTCTTTTCTATTTTCCTTCACTTCTCTTATTGGTAAACGCGATCACAAAACATACGAGGATACACAGGATGACGGCTGCCTTCCCGTTCATCGGGACCGCACCCGCGACGATCTCCTGTGTCTCTGCATCCAGAGCAGTCCCGCTGGCCGCCAGCCCGAAATTGTGAGCCGCAGCAGCGCCCGCAAACATCCCCAGGACCGTCACGGCAGAGTCTGAAGATCCCTGTCCGGCAAGAATGAGCTGGCGCAGGGGACATCCACCCGCCAGCACTGCCGCAAATCCTACCGCATACATCCCCAGGATATTCCAGAGATGCTCAGAGTGAGCGATCACTCCCGGTGTATCAAAGGCCAGTGTAAATCTTCCGGTCACAGCATTGAACACGAGCATGACTACAAAGAATCCTCCGATGATCGTGAGCAGATCAAAGTTTCTCATAAGGATCACGTCACGGATGCTTCCCGCAAAGCACATTCTCGATTTCTGTGCGGCTGCTCCGAAGATCAGTCCCCCGATCAGGGACAGCAGGATCGGGGCATGCATGCTTCCCGGCCCGCTGGTGCTGCTCTTTAAGAGTGTAGTCCCAAGCGCAAGAACCAGCACTCCCAGCATGAGCACCGGCAGGACTCCGCCGCTGACTCTGTTCGTCAGATGTGCCCTTCCCAGGCTGAATCCCTTCTTAAGCGCAATTACTCCGGTCCCTACCCCGAGCACAAATCCGATCAGCGCGACCCATGCGTTCAGGTCCCCCGCAGACATGCGGATGATCATGCGCAGCGGACACCCGAGGAACACCAGGGATCCGATGGCAAGGACCATCCCCAGAACAAAACGCACCATGGGTGACGAACCCGCGGTAGAGCGGTATTCTTTTGTCGCCACAGAAATGAGGAACGCCCCCAGCACCAGACCGATGATCTCCGGTCTTGCATACTGTACCGCCTCCGCGGAATGCATCCCCAGCGCGCCCGCCGTATCACGGATAAAGCACGCGATACAGAACGCCATGTTCGCCGGATTGCCGAAGTACGCCAGGCATGCAGCCACAATGCCGCAGATGACGCCCGCAAGGGCGAGCTTTTTCTTCGAATCAGATAAATTCATTTTGTTTTCCTCCTACTCAGTCAGTTCCTTTATCGCCTTGATGGCAGAATCGACTTCTTCTTCTGTGTTGTAATGAGAGAAACTGAACCTGACCGCCCCCTGGCTGACCGTCCCCAGCGCCTGGTGCATGAGAGGCGCGCAGTGTGCTCCCGGGCGGGTCACGATGCCATAAGAAACGTTCAGCTCATCGCTCACTTCCGCGGAATCATATTCCCCGATGTTCAAAGCCACAACAGGACATCTCTCCTCCGCGTCAAAATCCCCGTATATCTTCACTCCAGGAATCCGGGAAACGCCCTCATAAAAACAGCGCATCAGCGAGAGTTCCTTTTCCCGGATCTTATCCATCCCGGTCTCCATGATATAACCGACCGCTGCCCTCAGGCCGGCTATACCGTGGCCATTCAGGGTTCCCGCTTCCAGAGCTGTGGGCATCACAGAGGGATGAAACGGATTGTAGGTGTCAACGCCGCTCCCTCCGGAGAGCAGGGGACGGATCTTCACGCCGGTCCGCACATACATCCCTCCTGTGCCCTGGGGACCAAGAAGGCTCTTGTGTCCGGTAAAACACAGGACGTCGATCCCAAGTTCCTGCACGTCGATGGGATACACTCCCGCTGTCTGGGAGGCATCCACCACAAACAGGAGGTTTCTTCTCCGTGCGATCTGGCCCGCTTTCCTCAAATCGATCATATTTCCGGTCAGATTGGACGCATGAGTGCACACGACCGCCCTGGTATTCTCCTTTACCGCTGCCTCCATCTCTTCATATGAGATGTTACCCTTCTCATCGCAGCCGATGATCGTAAGCTCACCCCCCTGCTCCCTGCACTCATACAGAGGCCGGAGCACAGAATTGTGTTCCAGCACGGTTGTGATCACATGGTCTCCCTCTGAAAAAAGGCCTTTCAGCGCAATATTCAGGCTTTCTGTAGAATTCGCCGTAAAAACGATGCAGTTTGCACTTTCCGCATGGAAAAATCCCGCCAGCACTTCCCTCGCCCCATAGATCATCCGCGAGGCGCTAAGAGCCGGTTCTGAAGCTCCCCGCCCTGCATTTCCCAGGGTGTCAAACGCTTCCATCACTGCCTTTTTTACTGCGTCCGGTTTCTGTAACGTGGTCGCCGCATTGTCCAGGTAAATCATAGATTCTTTTTCTCCCTTTCCACAAATACAAGTATATTCCTCTTCCAGATCCCCGTCTAATCGAAAACCCTGATACTGCCTCTCCACTTATTGATATTATCTATAAATGAAACAATTCTCTGACCGTGCTGATAAACTTCTCCGCCTCGGGCGTGACCGGCCTTGTCCTGTCATATACCAGATTGATGCTTCGTGTTCCTCCCTCTTTTCCGAGGGGAAATGCGAGGAGTTTCCCGCTGTTGATCTCATCCTCCGCCGCCAGCCGGGACAGGATCGCGATCCCCATGCCGCTTTTCACAGATCTTTTGATGGTCTCCTGGTTCTCCATGCTCGCCGCAACGTTCAGCCTGTCCATATCTACGCCCATCTGTCTGAGCAGCCTTTCCGCCTCTCTTCTCGTCCCGGAACCGACCTCCCGAAGTATGACCGCTTCTTCTGCGATCCATTCAGTGATCTCCTGCCCCTGTCGGGAACGGAATCTTTCATCCCCGGGCGCAATGACCACCAGCTCATCCTGATAAAAGGGTAGATAGGCGCACTGCTTCTGCTCCAGCTGGGTCCCTGTAAATCCAAGATCTGCCCTGCGGGCAATGATCTGCTCCACCACTCCCGCGCTGTCCGTCTCCATCACCTGAAGCCGTTCTCCCGGATACCTCTCCTGATACCGGACCATGATCCGGGGCAGAAGGTACTGGGAAGGGATCGTGGACGCGGCGATCCGAAGCGTCCTCTTCTCCTTCTCCCGAAGCCCGAAATGCTCCTTGATCTTCCGCTCGATCCGCAGCATCTCCTCTGCATATCCGTACAGTTCCCTCCCAGCGTCGGTAAGCTCAACGCTCTTCGTGTTCCGACGCAGCAGACACGCCCCCAGTTCTTTTTCCAGCGCCGCCACATGGGCGCTGACTGTCGGCTGTGTGAGATACAGCCGCCTTGCAGCCTCGGAAAAATTCTTTGTCTCAGCCACCTTCACGAATGCTTCCAGCTGTTTCAGATTCATCTGTTCTTCACCCTCTCCGTCTCCGCTCCTTCTTTTTTCGTCAGCCCGATCCGATCCGTATAGTCCAGGATCTGTCTGGCACATTTCCGGCTCGTTTTGAACAGGTCGCGAACCTGGGCAATCGTGATCCTCCCCGCCGAGTCCAGAATTTCTCCGATCAGGTCTTTCGCTTTTTCCATGTATCCGGGCAGGCAGTAGACCCCCGGCGAAATCTCCAGAACAATTTCCTGCTCTGTCAAAAGGCGAAGGATCTCTCCCGCTCTCTCTTTCGCCACGCCCTCCGGAATAACCTCTTCCCCCGCCACAAACCGGTATCCTGCTTTCTCCGCGGAGTGAAGCACTTTCTCCTTCACGGCAAGATAAGCCCGGTCTTCCGCAGGACGGTGCCCTGCCGGACAGAACAGCCCCCCGCGCTTATCCAGCACGCCTTCTCTGCCCATCCATGTCATATACTCTTCTGCAGCCGGCTTCTTCCCGCATTCTAAAAGGATCCTCTGGAATCCCGCTGCCGGGATCCCGCTGCGGTAGGGATACCTCGTAAGATATTCTGATATCACTTCCAGAACTTTCTTTCTCGCTTCCGCTTCTGCCTCCCCATGCCACAGGAAGATTTCCTCCTTTGTTTCTATCACCATGAGCCTGCCGGTCTCCTTCAGCTCCCGGATACATTTTTCCAGTTCTTCCGCTTCCAGTCCGGTCTCCGCCTCCAGTTCCCCGGGTGTTACCATGGCTTTCCCGTGTTTTCTGATCTGCAGTTCCACAAGATCACTGCTCTCTCCCTCTTCTCTCTGCCTGAGGCGCTCGATCACCTCCGGGCGAAACCTTTTCTCCCTGCGCGCATTCGTCTCCAGAACAACGCCTCCGCCGATGGTCTCCAGGGGAGAATAAAATCGCACGACAAACCGGTCCCCTGGGAAGAGCGCGGTATCCGACTCCATTCGAAGCTGTGCATATCCGCTCTCTCCGGGCGTCAGGGATTCCCGGTCAAGGAGTACCGCTCTGCACAGAAGCTCCGCGGTGCCGCTGTAAAAATGCAGACGCATCTGATTTTTGACCGCTCTGTCCGAATGGGGCAGAACTGACAGCCTTACATCAATGTTGCGCCCGGAACAGGGTGTCCCTGACGGAGCAAGCACGCACCCCCTCTGCACTTCTTCCCTTTCAATGCCTGAGAGGTTCAGGGCGGCACGCTGTCCCGCTTCACAGATCTCCGTCTGTCTGCCGTACACCTGGATTCCTCTCACCCGGCACGTCTTCCCTTCCGGATAAAGGCGCAGATTGTCTCCCTTTTTAATCCTGCCGCTGAGCACAGTCCCCGTTGCCACCGTGCCGAACCCGGGCACAGAAAACACTCTGTCTACCGGCAGTCTCGCACTTCCTCCCCGGCTCTTCGCCGGGATCCGCTGCGACATTCTCACGATCTCCCTCTTCAGGTCTGCGATCCCCCGCCCGTCTGCCGCTGAGACCCGGACCAGTGGTGCGTCCTGCAGCACACTCCCCCTTATCTCCTCCCGGATCTCCTGTTCCATCATATCCAGCCATTCCGGCTCCGCAAGATCACATTTGTTCAGGACGATGATAAAATGTTCCACGCCCAGAAGAGTCAGTATGTCAATATGTTCCGTAGTCTGGGGCATGATCCCTTCATCCGCCGCGATGACGAGAAGCACCATGTCCATACCGTGCACCCCTGCTGCCATATTGTGGATAAAACGCTCGTGTCCGGGCACATCTATGATCCCGGCGCGCCCGCCATCCGGAAGGTCAAACCAGGTAAATCCCAGGTCGATGGTGATGCCCCGCTTTTTCTCCTCTTCCAGCCGGTCCGTATTTCTCCCGGTCAGCGCTTTGATCAGAGCCGTCTTCCCGTGGTCGATGTGCCCTGCCGTACCTATGATCACATGTTTCACTGCGTCCCCTCCTTCCCGGAAGTCTCACTTCTCCCCGGGGCCCCTTTCTTTCCCGTGATCTCATCCTTCCGCAGGATCTCTCCCTTCCGAAACACCTCTTCCAGATAAGCCCTTTCTTCTTCCTGTACCGTCCTCATATCCAGAAGAAATTTTTCTCCCGAAATCCTGCCGATCACAGGACGGTCCAGTTTCCGCAGCCGGGCAGAGAGCTCTCCTGCCGAGATCTCCGGAGATGAGACAGCCACGGCATAGCTCTCAATGTTCTCCTCCGGCAGAGATCCGCCTCCTGCCCGGGAAACGCACGCTTCCACACTGACCACACCTTTCATGCGTTCTGATGGGATGCCGGCATTCTTTATCGCCTCCGTAATTCCCTCCGCCAGCTTTTCTGCACTCCTTCTCACCTCTTCCGCCGGGCGGGTCAGCATGCGCAGAACCGGAATCGTTTCCACAGCCCTGTCCGCATCCAGGTACTGCCGGAACACCGCTTCCAGAGCTGCGGCGGTAAATTTATCGATCCGGAGAGCCCTCGAGAAGGGATGGCGCTTTATTTTGTCGATATACATTTTCCGTCCCACGATGATCCCCGCCTGAGGTCCTCCCAGCAGTTTGTCTCCACTGAAAGAGACCACGTCCGCTCCGCCTTTGAGCGATTCCTGCACCATAGGTTCATGGGAAAGCCCGTACTTTTCCAGATCGACAAGTACGCCGCTCCCCAGATCCTGGATCACCGGAAGGCCGGTCTCTTCTTTTAGAGCAGCCAGTTCCTGCAGGGTGGTTTCCCGGGTATAACCAATGATCCTGTAATTGCTCGTATGAACTTTCAGAAACGCTCTCGTCTCCCCGCCCACGGCATCTCTATAGTCTTCGGGACGGGTCCGGTTCGTTGTGCCCACTTCTCTCAGCACAGCTCCTCCAAGCTCCATGATCTCAGGAATACGGAAACCGCCTCCGATCTCCACCAGTTCTCCCCTGGATACGATCACTTCTCCACCCGCAGCAAGGGAACTCAGGATAAGAAGCATCGCCCCGGCGTTGTTATTGACTGCCATCGCCGCCTCCGCCCCGGTAACACGACATATGACTTCCTCAAAATTCCTGCACCGTTCCCCGCGATTCCCTGTCTCCAGATCGAATTCCAGATTGGAGTATCCGCCGGCTGCTGCCACGGCATGGCGCAGTGTCTCCTCTCCCATAGGCGCTCTTCCAAGCCCGGTATGGAGGATGATCCCTGTGCCGTTCACAACAGGAGTCAGACTCATCCGCATTTCTTCTACAAGGTTGTTCTGTATCTTCTCCGCTATCTTTTTCCGGACCGCCGTCTGCATGTCTTCGCCTGTATTTTCGGCGTCCTTCCCCTCTGTCCCGGCCAGCCCTTCTCCATCCGAACTTCCTTTCCTGATCTCTTCCCGAAATTCTTCCAGAGTCCGGCGGACAACGCGGAGTACGCAGTCATATCCATACTCCCGTACCGTTTCTCTGATCTCTTTCTCCCCCATCAGACTGTCCACACGGGGGATCAGTCTGCAGATATCATTGGGGCTGATATCATTTCTGTATCTTTCATTTTTACGGATCTCTTTCTTTTCCAAGCAGTTCTCTCCTTTTTGTACCGTGCTGAAACGACAGCAGCAGGGTGTGCATTTTTCTGCACGCCCTGCTGCCGGACTCCATGATCTGTTTTTCTGCACCGGATTCTCTGATGCTTATCTTAACCGGATGAGTTTTTCCTGCTTTTCAAGTACCCTGCCGATGACCGACACTTCCGTTTCGATCTTCCGCCCCCTGAGATCGCTGAGAAGCCCTGCTGCCTCAGCTTCGGGCACACTGAACAGAAGTCCCCCTGAGGTCTGCGGATCACAGAGCAGATCCAGGTACACTTCTTCTATATTTCCATCATCCAGATCAGGCTGAACAAATTCCCGGTTCCGGTAAGCTCCTGCCGGGACCAGCCCCATTCTGGCATAATCCTTCGCTTCTTTCAAATACGCAACATCCCCGACGCTGATATCCAGCGTCACATTGCCCGCCTTTGCCATCTCCGCACAGTGTCCCAGAAGCCCGAACCCTGTCACGTCCGTACACGCATGGACCGTGTACGCTGCTGCAGCTTCCCCGGCCTTTCTGTTCAGAGAAGCCATCACCCGCGCAGACTCCTGCGCCGCTTCTTGGGAAGCCATCTGCGCTTTCACCGCGGTATTCACCACCCCGCTTCCGATCTGCTTTGTCAGGATCAGGACGTCTCCCGGGCGGCACCCGCTGTTTTTATACACTTTATCCGGATGTACAAAACCGGTGACAGACAGACCATATTTGGGCTCGTCATCCTGTACGGAATGACCGCCCGCCAGGACAGCTCCCGCCTCTTTTACCTTGTCCGCTCCGCCGCGCAGAATCTCTCCTAAGATCTCCACATCCAGACAGTTCGGGAAGCAAACGATGTTGAGAGCCAGCTTCGGCACTCCACCCATGGCATAGACATCGCTCAGCGCATTCGCGGCTGATATCTGCCCGAACAGATACGGGTCGTCAACAACCGGTGTAAAGAAATCCAGCGTCTGGATCACAGCGATATCATCCGATATTTTATAGATCGCGGCATCATCCGATGTCTCGAGTCCGACGAGCAGACGCCCGTCCTCAAATTTTGGCAGCTTGCTCAGAACCTGAGCAAGGGTCTCCGGACCTATTTTGGCCGCTCACCCGGCTGTCTTTGTCATCTGAGTAAGATGGATCTCCTTATACATCTGTCCTCACCTCCTTTTTCCCGTCATCTGCATGAAAGCCTGGTTCTTTCAGGAATTGGCTTTTGCAGGCACCCCCGTCTCCTTTGACTGATTCCTCTATGGACGGATGACTTTCTCCGCCTGCTGCACAGCCTCCACAATACTGTACATATTTGTCACGGTTCCCACAGCAAGTTTCTCTTTGATCCCGTAGAAATCAAGGCAGGTGCCGCAGGTCATAATCTCCACGCCCTGCTCTGCCAGGCTTTTCAGATCTTCCAAAGCCGGGGAGTCCTCCACCGTGAGTTTTGCCCCGCCATTATAGAATATCATCTTCTCCGGAAGTTCATCCAGCTGGGTCACTGCAAACAGAAAACTCTTCATCAGGATATGCCCCAGCTCGTCGTCGCCTTCTCCCATCTTATCTGATGAAACTACAACGATCGCATGTTTTTGAACCACAGTCTCTGTTTTGCATTCACATTCCGTTTCTTCCGTGATCCGGCCGGATCCTGCTTCTGCCCCCGCTTCGATCGTAATGTTCACTCTGTACTTTCCTTCTTCCAGCTTTTGACTGGATACCACAGCCCCGGAACTCTCCGCCATCTTCGTGACGTTGCGGACTGCGGTCTCATTGTCCACAAGGACTTCGATCCGCCCGGATCCGTTCAGCTCCCCGATTGCTTTTCTTGTCTTTATCACCGGAATTGGACACACATCTCCCACTGCATTTATTGTGATCATAATGTGGTCTCCTTTCTCTGCCTGCCTTTCTCATCTGCTTCTCTTGTCTCTTTTATAGCATCTTTCACCGCTTTTTTGATAACGAAATATCCCACTGCGGCAACAACCGCCGCCACGATCGCAGTTTTAATCAGAAAAAGCATTCCCATTACTATCACACTGACCAGTGACATTGCCATGCCGGCACCTCCTTCTCATTTCACAGATCACAGCTGTTTGGTGACGATATTATAGCACACTTTCTTTTCAAAGTCCACACGCACATTATAACCAAATCATACACACATATTTCCAATTGCCGTTTCTACTGCCCGCTCCTCCTCTTCACGCTGACGCCCCTTCTGTACGATGCATTGAAACTGATCGTGCGGGTGGGATTCCGCAATTATTTATTATATAGTCTGTTTGCGGAATCTGTGTTATAATCAGATGAACCTCCCGCCGCCATGAATGCCGGCGGGCAAAGATATTTAAACTCATAGTAAATAGTAAGAAGAAAGGACTTGTCTGATGTGGATTGCAGATAAATGGAAAGATTACGAAATAATTGACTGCTCCAATGGAGAAAAACTGGAGCGGTGGGGGAAATACCTCCTCGTGCGCCCGGATCCTCAGGTCATCTGGGACACCCCGAAGCACAACCGGGGATGGAAGAAGATGAACGGCCATTATCACCGCAGCAAAAAAGGCGGTGGGGAATGGGAATTTTTTGACCTTCCCCAGCAGTGGCAGATCCATTACGGGGATCTGACATTCAACCTGAAACCGTTCAGCTTTAAACACACGGGGCTTTTCCCCGAACAGGCGGCAAACTGGGACTGGTTTTCCGAGAAGATCAAACATGCAGACCGGCCGGTCAAGGTCCTGAACCTCTTTGCATACACAGGCGGTGCCACTCTCGCTGCTGCGGCGGCAGGAGCCCAGGTCACCCATGTGGACGCTTCCAAAGGCATGGTCGGATGGGCAAAAGAGAACGCTGTCTCCTCCGGCCTGAAAGACGCGCCGATCCGCTGGCTGGTTGACGACTGCACCAAATTTGTGGAGAGGGAGATCCGCCGCGGGAATACCTACGACGCCATCATCATGGATCCTCCTTCCTACGGCAGAGGCCCAAAAGGTGAGATCTGGAAGATCGAAGATATGATCCACCCGCTGATCAAACTCTGCACGAAGATCCTGTCAAAGGACGCAATCTTTTTCCTGGTCAACTCCTACACCACGGGGCTGGCGCCCGCGGTCCTGACCTATATGATCGCCACAGAGCTGAAACCCTGGAACGGGACCGTCGAATCCGAGGAGATCGGTCTCCCTGTCACAGAATCCGGTCTGGTGCTGCCCTGCGGCGCGTCCGGAAGATGGTCCCGGTAATCGTCCGGGACCTGACAGGTTACAAATGATAATTCAAATAGAGGGGGATTACAAATGAATCAAAAGCGTATCCGGGCTTTGTCTGAATACTTCATTTTCTTTATGCTGTACTCTGTTATCGGGTGGATTTATGAAGTGTTCCTTGAAGTTGTTGTCTACCGGTGGGGTTTTTCAAACCGGGGCGTATTTTTCGGGCCTTACTGCATCATTTATGGATTCGGAGCATTGATACTTATCTTTTCCCTGTCCAGGCTTCAGAAAAAGCGCATCTATATCGGTAAACTCCTGGTCACTCCGCTTCTGGTTTTCCTGGGAATCGTTGTGATCACTACCGTTGTGGAACTTGCTGGCAGCTATATCATGGAATTCACCACCGGCGGCTGGCTCTGGGATTACCGAAGGTTTGCCTTTAATTTCGAAGGCCGTATTGCCCTGAACCCAAGCATCCGTTTCGGCATCGGCGGCATGATCTTTCTTTATCTCCTGCAGCCCCTGTTCCGAAGGCTGTGCAGCAAGATGTCTGAAAGGGCTGTCCGTATCACAGCTTCCGTCCTGGCTGTCATATTCCTGATCGATATCATCTGTACTTACGCTTTTTAATGAAAACAGAGTCTGGCCCTGACAACTCAAAATCCCCTGCTTTATCCGCAGGGGATTTTTCTTTATCGCGACAGGTTATCGTACCTCAAGACGCCCCAGGATCTCTCCGATCGGGGCAGCGATCGTAAGTTCTGCGCGCACGGTCCTCCCTGTCTCGGACTTATTGATAACAACAAGGTGCTTCCCCCGGAAATAATCAATAAATCCCGCAGCCGGATAGACCACCAGCGACGTACCTCCAATGATCAGAGTATCCGCTTCCGAGATTGCCCGCACAGCACCGCTGATCGTCCCGCTGTCCAGTCCTTCCTCGTAAAGCACCACATCCGGCTTTATGATCCCGCCGCATTCACATCTGGGGATTCCTGCTGATCCTTTCACATACTCTGCACTGTAAAATTTCCCGCAGTCCATACAGTAATTCCTGTGTATGCTTCCATGCAGCTCATATACACATTTACTTCCCGCAGCCTGATGGAGCCCGTCAATATTCTGAGTGACGACTGCAGTCAGTTTTCCTGCCTGTTCCAGTTCTGCAAGTTTCCTGTGCGCTGCATTCGGCTTCGCATCAAGGATCATCATCTTCTCCTTATAAAACTCATAAAACGCCTCTGTATGGTTCAGGAAAAATGTATGGCTCACCACTTCTTCCGGCGAGTATCTGTAATGCTGATGATAGATACCGTCTGCACTCCGGAAATCCGGGATGCCGCTCTCTGTAGACACGCCCGCTCCGCCGAAAAACACGATCCGTCTGCTGTCATCCACGATCTTCTGAAGCTGTTCTGTTTCTTTCTCGTACATACTGTACCTCCTTCTTCCCGCAGCATTTCGCTCACTGTCTCAGATCCGCACTTTTTCTCTCTCCGCCTTTCAGGTTCCTGCTGTTCACATCCCTGCTTTCCAGATCCTTCGCCGCTGTTCTAGTCCTCTAAAAGATTTCCACATTTCACATGTTTGTCAAAGATCTCCTGCATCTTCTCCCAGACTGTTTCCGATGTATCCGGGATCCTCTCATTCCGTTTCATCGGCTGGGAACGATGCACGCCGTGTTCTTTCCAGCTCCTGCCGCCTGATGCGTCGTTCAGAAGGAGCGGCTGGAAATTATCCAGGAGATGCGCAAATTTAGCCTCCGGCGTCTCATATGCCTCAAACTCCTCCCACAGCTCCCGGAAATACTGCCCCTGATCCTCCGGCAAAAGTCCGAAGATCCGGTCAGCAGCTTTTACCTCCCGCTCCCGTTTTGTCTGTGCTCCTTTCTCATCATATGCATAGGTGTCTCCCGCATCGATCTCCACAAGGTCATGGATCAGCACCATGATCATCACTTTCGTCAGGTCTGCCTTATCTTCCATATGTTCCTGAAGAAGCACTGCCATCAGAGCGAGATGCCAGGAATGCTCTGCATCATTTTCCTTTCTCTCACCGTCCGCAAGATAGGTCTGGCGGAAAATGTTTTTCACCTTGTCCACTTCTACGATAAAACGGATCTGTTTCTCCAGCCGCTCTTTTTCCGGCGCCAGATTCTTCTCTTCCAACACGATCATCTCCATTTCTTTCTATCTGCTGTATATTCTACCACATTCCTGACAAAACAACGTAAAAAAATACCCTCTGTACAGAAATCTTTCATTTCTTTACAAAGGGTATCGCTATACTATGTTTTTAATCCGTCTGACAAAATCCTGTTCTTACAGATCAACTTCTCCCGTAGTGTCCCCGTTTACAACATAATATGCCTTGGACTCTTCCGGTTTCAGATAAATCTTGACGTCTTTCATATCGCCAACTTTATTCTTCAGAACTTTTGTCCAGATCTCTTTTACTTTCTGAAGGATCTCTTTGTCGGAATACTCTTTTCCGTAGAACTGAAGGTACATCTCTGTCTTAAGCTCCGCTTTTTTTGCCGGTGCTTTCTTCGCCGGTGTCTTCTTTGCCGCTGCCTTCTTAGCCGGTGCTTTCTTTGCAGTTGTCTTCTCTGCTGCCTTTTCCTCTGGTGTATCTACTAAAACTCCTGCTTTTGTCTCAAGCTTCTTCGTCGTATCTTTCTTTGTCTCGATCGCTTTTGCTGCCGGTTTCTCAACCTTCGCTTCTGCCTTCTCTGTCTTAGCTGCAGCCGGCTTTACTGTTTCTTTCTTTTCAGCCGTTACTTTTGCTGTAGATGCTTTTTTTACTGCCATACTTGTTCCCTCCTAAAATAATACACCCAAGTATTCCGGCACTGGCTTTTTTTACTTTATAGCTGCTGCCAGCACCGATTAGAAATTCACCTTTTATCTCAAAGTTCCAACGAGATTGTACCTCATTTTTGCGGATACGTCAAATTTTTTTGATATCCTCTGAAAAACTCTGACAGCCCGTTCAGCGTCTTCAGAAGCACCGGAATCTCTTCCTCGTCCAGCTTATCGATCACTGCACTGGTCATCTGCATATGATAATCCCTGTGATGGTCATATGCCTTAACCCCTTTCGGAGTGAGTCCGATAAACACCACTCTTCTGTCTTCATCACTGCGCTTCCTGACCACATACTTCTTGTTCACCAGGCTGTTCACTGCCGTTGTCAGAGAACCTGCGGTGATACCCAGTTTCTTTGCGACCATTGACATGGTGCTTTTGCCGGACAGGCCGATGGCCTCGATGATATGCATATCATTGTTCGTGATATCACTGAACTCTTCGGTTATGATCGCCTCTTCTTCCAGTTTCCATATTTCATTGAACAGATTGACCAGAATATCATTTATGGTCTCATATGCATCCATCCAGGGTTCTCCTTTCTGTCTTTTAGCACACCGCTTCCGCTCCGCCTGTGCGCTCTCTGTCTCTTCGTCCGCGCCGTAACCGCCGTCCTGCATGACGCTGCATTTCCCTCTTTCTGAGGCGGTGCGGACTGTAACCTTTATCGGGCAAATAATGCCTGGAACACATCTTTTACCGTCTCAATCTTCTCCGCCCGGTACGCTTTCGCGCCACAGAAGAGCAGACCGTTTTCTATATTTCCTTTCACTGCATTGATCAGACCATCTGTGATGCAGTAGGGTATGTTTGCCGGATCACATTTCGCAAGACATCCGTGACAGGGGGTGTGCGGCACTTTCTCTCCGCCCATGACACGCTCCATCAGCTGGTTCATGATCGCTCTTCCCGGCATCCCGACCGGACTCTTTACGATCTTTATATCCTCTTTTGCAGCATTGATATACGCCTCTTTATACCGGATATCCGCATCACATTCTTCCGTTGTCACAAACCTTGTTGCGACCTGGACTCCGTCAGCTCCCAGCGCAAGGGTCCGCTTCACATCCGAACTGTCATAGATCCCGCCCGCGACGACCACCGGGATCTCTGCGCCGTATTTCTCACTGTAGGCTTTTACTGTACCGATGATCTTCCGGATTTCTTCTGCATAAATCTCCTGCGAATAGTTCTCGACTTCTTCCTTTTTGAAGCCCAGGTGCCCTCCTGCTTCCGGCCCCTCTATCACCACGAGATCCGCCGTTCGCTTATACTTTCTGTCCCAGTATTTCAGGATCACGTTGGCTGATTTGTCTGTGGAGACAATGGGCGCGATCTTTGTCCTGCTTCCCGCAGTCAGAGCCGGAAGCTCCGTCGGAAGACCCGCTCCCGATATGATGATATCGGCCCCCGCCTTCACGGCGGCCTTCACGTGAGCCGCATGCTCGCGCAGCGCGGTCATCACATTGTAGCCGATGATCCCGTCCGGAGAAATCTCCCTTGCCTTTCTCATCTCTTTCTCGATGGCTGCCAGATTGGCTGCTGCAGGATTCCGGTCAAAATCAGGTTCCCGGTAGCCGATCTGAGCAGTGGAGATAATGCCGATCCCGCCTTCTTTCGCCACGGAGCCGGCCAGTCTCCCGAGACTGATTCCAACCCCCATGCCCCCCTGGATCAGGGGGACTTTTGTCAGTTTGTCGCCTATTTTCAGATTTTTCATACCTATCCTCATTTATGATTCAGGAAGAGCGATCTGCCCCGTGTCTTTTTGTCCAGAGGGCAGTTCTCTGCGCGCTCATCGCCTTATTTCCTACATCTTCCGGAATCTCTGATATCTCTTTTCAACCAGTTCTTCGGTCTCCATTTTGGTATACTTTTCGATAAAATCCATGATCTGGACTTCCATCTCAGCACATACAGGCTCCATATTTTTATCGTCGAAATCCTTTGGCTCCGCGATCACCTGCTCCACGATACCCAGACGTTTCAGATCTGCCGCCGTCAGCTTCATGACTTCTGCCGCCTCGCTCGCTCTCTTGCTGTCTTTCCAGAGAATACTTGCAAATCCCTCCGGCGAGAGCACAGAATAAATGGAATTTTCCAGCATCCACACCTCATCTGCAACAGCCATGGCAAGCGCTCCGCCACTGCCACCCTCTCCGATGACAACAGAAAGTACCGGGACTTTCAGACCGGACAGTTCGAACAGGTTTCTGGCAATAGCTTCCCCCTGTCCTCTCTCCTCTGCTTCCAGCCCGCAGAACGCACCCGGCGTATCCACGAAACAGATAACCGGACGCCCAAACTTCTCTGCCTGTTTCATGAGCCGCAGCGCCTTCCTGTATCCGTCAGGCGAAGGCATGGAGAAATTCCGGTCCAGGTTTTCCTTCGTGGTCTTCCCCTTCGCCTGTGCAATGACTGTCACCGGCATGCCATGGAACCGCGCGATCCCCCCGACGACCGCATGGTCATCCTTAAAGTAGCGGTCCCCGTGGAATTCCATAAAGTCCGTAAAAAGAGCGTTGATATAATCCGTTCCAACCGGACGGTCTTTTCTTCTGGAGAGCTGTACTCTGTCCCATGCGGTTAAAGATTCATCCTGCTGTACCTTCTCAAAAGATCCGGATGCAGCCCGAAGCTCGCAGTCTTTCAACTCTTTGTCCGAATGCATGGAAAGAATCTCCGTAAGGACATCCTTCATCTCCTCTCGTTCCACGATCCGATCAACAAAGCCGTGGTCAAGCAGAAACTCTGAACGCTGGAACCCCTTCGGCAGTTTCTGGCCGATCGTCTGCTCGATAACCCTGGGGCCGGCGAACCCGATCAGCGCCTTCGGCTCGGCAAGGATGATGTCTCCGAGCATTGCAAAGCTTGCGGTGACTCCTCCCGTTGTGGGATCTGTAAACACAGAGATATAGAGCTGTCCCGCATCACTGTGGCGCTTCAGCGCAGCCGAGGTTTTCTCCATCTGCATCAGGGAGACAATGCCTTCCTGCATTCTTGCTCCTCCGGAACAGGCGAATATGATCACCGGAAGTTTCTCAGCTGTCGCCCGCTCTACTGCACGGGTGATCTTTTCACCTACGATCCAGCCCATGCTCGCCATCATAAATCTTCCGTCACACACGCCGATCACAGCCGGATTTCCATTGATCCTGATCTTTCCGGTCACCACTGCCTCATTCAGGTGTGTCCGCTCCTTCAAAGCATTTACTTTATCCTCATATCCCTTGAAATCAAGCGGATTAACAAAGTCCATCTCTTTGTCCCATTCTTCAAAGGAACCTTCATCTGCAAGCATTTCAACTCTTCTGTATGCATGTACGCGGAAGTATCCGTGACATTTCGGGCAGATATAGTACCCCTTCTTCACATCTTCCGCGATGATCGCAGCCCCGCACTTGTTACATTTCCGAAGAAGCCCTTCCGGCACTTCCGGACGTGAGCTGCGAATAGAAATGTAATGTGCTCTCTGGCTGGTCTTTTTAAACATATTCTGCAATTTCATCTGAGATTACCTCCTGGGAACCTGACGTTTCTGCAAAGGGTCAGGTCAGGCCCTCTGCAAAAGGGTCAGGCCCTTTTACTCACCGTTTTCTGTGTTTTCTGATATCTTGGCTATAAATTCGATATCGATATTACCTGATATGAAATCCGGATTGTTCAGGATCTCGTACTGATAATCCACATTGGTATCGATTCCCTCGATGATGACCTCGCCAAGCGCGCTGCGCATCTTCCGGATCGCCTCACTCCTGTTCTTGGCATGTACGATCAGTTTTGCCAGCATGGAATCGTAATACGGCGGCACAGTATATCCGCTGTAGATCGCGGAATCTATGCGCACGCCCTTTCCTCCCGGCAGATACATATCTGTGATCGTCCCGGGCGAGGGGCGGAAGTTCTTCTCCGGATTCTCAGCATTGATCCTGCACTCGATGGCATGTCCCGTGATATGCACATCTTCCTGCTTATAGCTCAAAGTCCGGCCGTCTGCGATGCGGATCTGTTCCTTGACCAGGTCGATCCCTGTCACCCACTCGGTCACCGGATGCTCTACCTGGATCCGGGTGTTCATTTCCATGAAGTAGAAGTTCCCGTTCTTTTCAAGAAGAAACTCAATGGTTCCCGCATTGGTATAATTCGCAGCCTTCGCAGCTTTTACTGCCGCCTCTCCCATCTTCTCGCGGAGTTCCGGAGTCAGGGCAACGGACGGGGATTCCTCGATCATCTTCTGGTGGTTCCTCTGGATAGAGCAGTCACGCTCTCCGAGATGGATCACATTGCCGTGTTTATCCGCCAGGATCTGGAACTCAATATGGCGGGGATGCTGTACAAAATGTTCGATGTACATTGTATTATCGCCAAACGCCATCTGTGCTTCCTTCTGCGCCGTCTTGAAGCTGTTCTCGAACTCCTCCGGAGTCTCCGCCACGCGCATTCCTTTTCCGCCGCCGCCAAGAGCCGCCTTGACAATGACCGGGTATCCGATCTCTGCTGCCACTTTCGCGCCATCCTCCGCATCATAGATCGGATCCTTGCTGCCCGGTATAACAGGCACACCGGCACTTATCATGGTGTTCCTTGCCTCAGATTTATTTCCCAGTTTCCGGATCACTTCAGAATCCGGTCCGATAAACGTGATATTGCACTGTTCGCACAGTTCTGCGAACCTGCTGTTCTCAGAGAGGAATCCGAATCCCGGATGGATGGCGTCCGCTCCGGAGACCAGTGTTGCGCTGATAATGTTCTGCATGTTCAGATAGCTCTCGGAAGAAGGAGCCGGTCCGATACAGACTGCTTCGTCCGCAAGCTGCGTATGCAGGGCTTCCCGGTCCGCCTCAGAATATACGGCTACCGTCTCGATCCCCATTTCGCGGCACGCCCGGATGATCCTGACCGCGATCTCTCCGCGGTTTGCGATTAATACCTTTCCAATCATTTTTCTGCTACTCTCCTACCATAAATGTCAGTTCTGCGCTGACAACTACTTTTCCATCCACGTAAGCTGTCGCCTGTCCCACTCCGACAGGTCCCTTGCTCTTAATGATCTTCGTCTCCAGTTTCAGCGTATCGCCCGGGAATACCATACCCTTGAAACGGCATTTCTGAACCCCGCCGAAAAATGCGATCTTCCCCTGGTTCTCCGGCATACTTAAGATCGCGACCGCGCCTGTCTGTGCCAGCGCCTCAAGGATCAGCACGCCCGGCATCACTGCCTTCTGCGGAAAATGCCCGCGGAAGAAATCTTCTCTGTATGTTACTGCCTTATATCCCACCGCGTACTGTCCCGGCTCATAATCCTCGATCCTGTCGAGAAGGAGGAACGGATGTCTGTGAGGGATGATCTCCTGGATCTGTTCTACATTCAAACTGTTCATATTTCCTGCACCTCTTTTTTATATGAGTACTTAGCTCGTCCCAAAGTCATGCCTGCCTGCGCAGGCGCAGCCCGCATGACCTTTTAACGCTTGTATCATTTTATCACGAAGAGCGGCTGGCCGAACTCAACTGCCTGTCCGTTCTCCACAAGGATCTCTGCCACAGTCCCTGTGAAATCACTCTCGATCTCGTTCATCAGCTTCATAGCTTCCACGATCGCCAGCACCTGTCCTTCTTTCACACTGTCGCCTACTTTAACGAATGGCTCTGCGTCCTCTGCCGGAGCCGCATAGAAAGTTCCCACAAGGGGAGACTTCACAACATTGCCTGCCGGAAGCGCATCTGCTTCTGCCGCAGAGACTTCACCCGCCGCCGGAACTTCCGCTTCCGGAGCCGGTGCTGCTGCAGGAGCTGCCGGTGCCATCCCCTGTACTGCCGGGATCACAGCCGGCGCCGCCTGGACCATCGCCGGTGCAGCCACCGGTGTCTGGACCTGAACGATCCTGCCTTCTGTCTTTTTCAGAGAAAGCTTAACACCGTCTTCCTCATATTTGAACTCTGTAAGTTCAGAATCTGAAACAGCCTGGATAAGCTGTAATACCTGATCAACTTTCATCTCACACACCTCTTACCCTTCATACTTCTTCAACAGCAGCGTTGCATTGTGTCCGCCAAATCCCAGGGAGTTCGTCAGCACATAATCGATGTCCTTCTCGACCGGCGCGCCCACCGCATAGTTCAGGTCGCACTCCGGATCCACATTCTCTGTCCCCATTGTCTGGTGGATAAATCCGTCCTGGATACTCTTGACACAGACAACAAACTCAACTCCGCCTGCTGCCCCGAGCAGATGACCGATCATAGACTTCGTGGAATTGACCACTACATCTTTTGCCGCCTCTCCCAGCGCATACTTGATCGCTCTGGTCTCGAACAGATCATTGTGGTGCGTGCTTGTTCCATGCGCATTGATGTAATCGATCTGCTCCGGTGCAACTCCCGCTTCCTTCATGGCAAGCTTCATCGCCATTCCTGCTCCTTCTCCGCTCTCTTCCGGAGATGTGATGTGGTAGGCGTCGCCTGTCGCGCCATATCCCACGAGTTCTGCATAAATCTTTGCCCCGCGTGCTTTCGCGTGCTCCAGTTCCTCAAGGACGACCACGCCGGATCCCTCTCCCAGAACAAACCCATCTCTGTCCTTGTCAAACGGACGTGAAGCATGTTCCGGATCATTTGTCGTAGAAAGCGCGGTCAGCGCTGTAAATCCTGCGATTCCTGTGGGGCACACGGAAGCTTCTGTACCGCCGGCCACCATAACATCCGCGTCTCCGTACTGGATCGCACGGAATGCGTCACCGATGCAGTGTGTGCCGGACGCACATGCTGTGACGACGTTTGTACATTTTCCTTTCAGCCCAAGCTGGATGGAAATATTTCCTGCCGCCATGTTGGAGATCATCAGCGGCACCATCAGCGGGTTCACCTTGTTCGGTCCCTTTGTGATGATCTTTTCATAGTTTGTCTCCACACACTGCAGGCTTCCGATTCCCGAACCGACGATCACGCCGCACCGGAACGGATCTTCCTTTGACATATCGATCCCGGCATCCTCAAACGCCTCTTTCGCCGCCGCAACCGCATACTGAGAAAATGGCTCCATCCTCTTTGCAGCCTTAAAATCCATGCGTTCTTTCGCAACAAATCCCTTTACCTCAGCCGCGATCTGAACCTTAAATTCAGACGCGTCGAATTTTGTGATCGGTCCGATCCCGACCTTTCCTTCTCTGATCCCGTTCCAGAACTCCTCCACCGTATTCCCGATCGGTGTTACAGCCCCGAGTCCGGTCACTACAACTCTTCTCTTCATATATCGATCATTTCCTTTCCGGAGCCGGTCCCTGCCCGCTCCTTCCATTCCTGTTTCTTTCCTTCCAATGGCAGCTCCCTTTTGCGCGTTTCATTATGATGCACTAAAATCTCTTCCGCCGCCCTTCACAGCCTTCCGGCAGGATTAAGTCCGCTTTTGCGGCTGCCCGGCCGGATTGTTCTGTGTAATGTACGGTCAGCCCTTTTTCGCGGCCCAGCAGGCGGCTGCCTGCGAAAAAACTGATCTCACATAGCCATTCCGCCGTCTACGTTCAGCACCTGCCCGGTGATATATCCCGCATCATCCGAAGCCAGGAACGCCACAGCGTTCGCGATATCTTCCGGCTCTCCGAATTTTCCAATCGGGATCTGTGCCACGGCACCCTCCTTCACCTTGTCGGAGAGTACCTCTGTCATTTCCGTATTGACAAATCCCGGAGCCACCGCATTCACCGTAACACCGCGGCTTGCAAGTTCTCTTGCCACAGACTTTGTCAGCCCGATCACGCCTGCCTTGGATGCAGAATAGTTCGCCTGGCCCGCATTTCCGAGAACGCCGGAAACAGAAGCCATATTGATAATGCGTCCGCCTCTCTGTTTGATCATCTGCCTTGCCACGAAACGAATGCAGTTGAACGTTCCTTTCAGGTTCGTGTTCAGGACCGCGTCGTAATCTTCCTCGGACATCTTCATCAGAAGTCCGTCTCTTGTGATCCCTGCGTTATTGACAAGGATGTCAACGCTTCCAAAGGTTGATATGATCTCTTTGAACATCTCCCCGCATGCACTGAAATCAGATACATTACACTGTCTGATCTCCGCCTTTCCTCCGGCTGCCTCGATCTCTTTTTTCACTTCCTCGGCACGCTCTTTCGATCCGTTGTAATTGATGATGACTGTCGCGCCCTCTCCAGCCAGCTTCAGCGCCACCGCACGGCCAATCCCGCGGGAAGCGCCTGTCACTACAGCAACTTTTCCATTTAACATAATTCACTTACCACCTTATCCACGTCTTCCCATGTACCCACGTTGTATACTTTCACATCTCGGTTGATCTTGCGCATAAATCCTGCCAGGGTCTTTCCCGGCCCGATCTCAACAAATGTGTCCACGCCGTCTGCGATCATGTTCTCAACGCTCTGCTGCCAGCGCACGGAAGAAGCCACCTGTTTTGCCAGCAGCGCTTTCGTCTCGCTGATGTCTGACACATACTCTGCTGTCACGTTTGTGACATAGGGGATCTCAAGCGGGGAAAGTTCCACATTCTCCAGAACCTCTCCCAGCTCTTTTCCTGCATCCTCAAGCATCGGAGAATGAAACGGTCCGCTCACATTCAGCGGAAGGACGCGCTTTGCGCCTGCCTCTTTCAAGGCTTCCGACGCTTTTTCCACACTTTCTTTCCAGCCAGTGATAACGATCTGTCCGGGACAGTTGTAGTTTGCGATGGTCACGCCGTCGATCTCGTCGACTACCTTCTCGATCGCCTCTCCTGTCATACCCAGTACGGCCGCCATGGAGCCTTTTCCGCCCGGCACTGCATTCTGCATGAGGATCCCGCGCTTTCTCACTGTCGTGATCGCATCCTCTGTGGTCATTCCACCCGCAGATGCGATGGCACAGTACTCGCCCAGACTTAACCCTGCCGTCACATCAGCTTTCAGTCCGCGCTCCCTTAACACATGTTCCATCGCCAGACATACCGTCACAAGCGCAGCCTGTGTGTACTCGGTCTGGTCCAGCTTGTCATTTTCTTCAAAGCATAATGCTTTCATATCTATATCCAGCAGCTCAGTCGCTCTGTCAATGACCTTGCGTGCTGTTTCACTCTGTTCATAAAAATCCTTGCCCATTCCGGCCTTCTGTGCTCCCTGTCCCGGGAACATAAATGCGATCTTACTCATAGAATCCTTTTCCTCCGATCAGGTCATCTGTCTCCTTCACCAGCTTCTGGATCAGGTCATGGCATGACATTTTTTCTTTGACCATACCTGCGATCTGTCCTGCCATCACGCTTCCTGTCTTCACATCTCCATCTACGACCGCACGTCTTAAGCCGCCCAGCGTCAGGTGCTCCAGCTCTTCAAAGGATGCGCCCGCCTGCTCTTTTGCCAGATATTCTTTTGTCATCTGATTTCTCAGAGCTCTTACCGGATGGCCTGTTGATCTTCCTGTGACTCTGGAATCAATGTCCCTCGCCTTGATGATCATATCCTTATAATTTTCATGAACCTGAGATTCATTCGTAACCACAAAATGAGTTCCCATCTGTACGCCTTCTGCGCCCAGCATGAACGCCGCCGCGATTCCTCTTCCGTCAGCGATCCCGCCTGCCGCGATGACCGGAACACTCACTGCATCCACAACCTGCGGTACAAGCACCATGGTCGTGTTCTCTCCGATGTGTCCGCCCGCCTCGGTTCCCTCAGCGACCAGTGCGTCCGCACCGCATCTCTCCATCCGCTTTGCCAGCGCAACGGATGCAACTACAGGGATAACTTTGACTCCGGCTTCTTTCCACATCTTCATATATTTTTCCGGAGAGCCCGCTCCTGTCGTAACGACTTTCACGCCCTCCTCAACAATAACTTTTGCCACGTCGTCCGCATATGGACTCATCAGCATGATATTTACACCAAACGGTTTGTCAGTGAGTTTCTTTGCCTCTCTGACCTGATCACGCACCCAGTCAGCCGGCGCGCTCGCTGCACCGATCAGCCCCAGGCCGCCGGCTTCGGATACGGCGGCTGCGAGATGATACTCAGCAACCCATGCCATTCCTCCCTGAATGATCGGATATTCAATTCCTAATAATTCGGTTACCTTTGTCTTCATACTCTACAACCTTTCTTTCTCTAAAAAATTTAAGTCTTATTTATGTGCTTCCAGATATTTTACTACGTCGCCGATCGTATTGATCTGCTCCAGATCCTCAGACGGAATCTCCACTTCAAACTCTTCTTCAAATGCCATTACCATCTCAAATAAATCCAGGGAATCAGCTCCCAGATCATCTTTGAAGGATGTTTCTTCTGTAAGCTCTGCTGCATCAGCGTTTAATGATTCTGCTACGATCTCTTTGATTTTCTCTAACATGGTTTTCTTTCCTTTCTTTTTGAAAAATACTTTATTTCCCCCTCCGGGGATAGGCTTCCTCCGCCATGCGGAGAATGTATTTTGTAATCCGGCTCTGCCGGGAATTACCTGTTTATCCTGCTGGCCCACTCCGGGATCTGGACATCTACCACTCAAACAGGCATCCTGCCCAGGTAAGCCCTGCCCCAAATCCGGCCATGATCAGTTTCTGACCTTCTTTTAACATTCCCTTGCGGTTCATCTCATCGAGCAGGATCGGCACGGTCGCCGCCGATGTGTTCGCATACTCTTCCAGATTCATGGGGAACCGGGAAATGTCTGTTTTCAGTCTCTTCGCCACTGCTTCTATAATCCTGCGGTTTGCCTGATGAAGTATGAAATAGTCAATCTCTTCCCTGCTGACATTCGCCTGTTCCAATATTTCTTCTATGATCTCCGGTACTTTACGGACAGCAAATTTAAATACTCCCTGACCGTCCATCTGGATATAGGCATTTTTCTCCTCCTCTTCCAGATCCCAGTCTTTCCTGTGTCTGCTCAAGCCTGTCAGCGCCGGTCCCTTTTTTCCATCAGAGTGTGCCGCCATCCGGACAGATTCCCCTTCCTGCGCTCGCAGCAGCACCGCACCTGCGCCGTCTCCGAACAGAATACATGTACCTCTGTCCGTCCAGTCGATCATATGGCTCATGCTCTCCGCACCGACTACCAGGATCGTTCTGTAAATACCTGCCTGAATATACGCCTGGGCTGTGTTAAATCCCAGCACAAAGCCGGTACATGCCGCATTCAGGTCATATCCTGCAGCACGGACCGCTCCAATCTCCTTCTGCACTTCGCACGCTGCACAGGGGTAGATTGTCTCCGAGGAAGAGGTCGCCACGATGATCATATCAATCTCCTCCGGTGCGATCCCACTCTGCTCCACCGCTCTCGCAGCAGCCTGTCCTGCCATCCAGGAAGTTGTTTCTTCTTTGGCGATATGCCTTCTGGCAATCCCCGTTCTCTCACGGATCCACTCGTCATTCGTGTCCACAAGCTTTGCCATGTCGTCATTGTCCATCACACGGGGCGGTACATAAGAACCTGTCCCGCAAATTTTTCCTGTAATCATTATTTTTCCCTACCAAATTTACTTTGACTCTTAAATACTTTGACTATCAAAGTATATCACACGTATCTTATTTGTCAATATGCATATTAATAATTTTGTAACATTTTGCATCAGTTGTTACACTTTACGCCGGGCGGCAGTCTGGTGTAATACCGTTCCCGCCAGTTCAGGTATAGAATAAAGAGTTCTGCTTGTGGAACTCTCGTGCTAAGCGCGGTCGCTTTAGCGACAAATTTCCGATTTGCGCGAGTGCGCGTCCCGCGAAGCGTTTTGTTTGTCAGGGCATGAAGTTTCCTGATCAAACAAAAAACAGGCGGAAGACTGTATCAGTTCTGATCTGACCAACAATCTTTCCCGCCTGTTTCTTTTACAAAGATCATTCTTATTCTTTCTGCTATTTCATCATGATCTCAGAGATCGCATCCAGGATCTTGTCATGGCATCCGCCGCACCCTGTAGAACAGTGGGTGATCTTCTGAACATCTTCAAACGCTGAGAGCACGTCGCTGAATGAAGTCATCTGGTGCAGAGCGTTCTCCACGTCCGCATAGGATACCTGTTTGCAGTTGCATATCATTCCGTCTTTCATCTCATTTTTCTCCTTCCATACCGGTCAGCCGCCGCTTCAGACTGCATCAATCCTGCTCTGCATCAAAATATCGAGCGCACAGGTTCTTCTGATCCATCCGCAGGCAGCAGCTTGTTTTCTTGATAATAATTATCTATTTCCTATGATAAACTATCGGGCTGAAAAAAGCAATTTCAGATGCCATATTTTTTATAGAGCGACTCTCTGTACGCCGTATCAGATGCAGTCTTTACAAGCAGATCTGTTTTATTCTCTTCGCTGAGCTTCAGGATCAGACGGCCATAGCGCTCCGATTCTTCTTTTCTTCCTTTCTCTATCCCTTTCTCCATTGCGTCATCCCATATCATCTGGCCGAGTATCGTCATCGCCATCTCCTCCTTTATCAATCCAATTTCCTGTTTGTCCAGAAATTTTACTGCAAATGTATAGAGGATCGCTTCCATCTTCCGCACATCCTCTTTTGGGAAAATCTCCTCTCCCCGCTTCAGCACCTGAATCCCCTTAAGAATCCTCTCCTTCTGCTCTGCCCTTCCTCCCATAAGCGGCGATAAAAGCAGCGGAATGATATCTTCCCTGGTCAGGGAACCTGCACCTTTTTCCCATATCTGTTCCAGCATCTCATCCGCATCTTTATCCTTCAGACGGATCAACCGGACCCGATAGGTGTTGATCCCATCTGTTATCCTGTCCCGAAGTATTTTCACCCTGGATGAACAGATCACAAAAGTCACGACAGGTGCGTCATAGATCCTCACCGTTGATGCCTCGTATTCCCTAAAACGCCTCAGGTCGCTCTCAGAAATGGAGTCACTCTCAAACTCGAAGTGATAATAAACACCATTCTCCATTTCATAAAGAAAATCCTCATACATATGGCGTGTTTCCAATCCAACGATCTCCGTCGGCGCGGAACGTACGACTTTTTCACGTATTCCGAGCCAGCGTATCATCTCATCGCCAAAATATGCCGCAGCGGATTTAAGTGCCAGATCTTCCGCCTGGGACAGACCGTCTCTTCTTTTGAAGTCTTCCTGCAATATTACCTCCGTTTCCAACGGCACAGGAACTGTCTCCATATCATTATAATAGCACAGCAGACAGCAGATCGCTTTCATTATTTTAATTTTAAGGATTTTAAGTTTCTCAAATATTCATTGGATATCTGTCCGAAACAGACAGGGATATTCAGATGAGTTTAAGCGGACCGCACGGATGCGGTCCGAAAGGTAAAGAAATATGGCGGCAGTGACTGTGCATTGCCGCTGTCTGCTTATGATCAAGATACTATAAAAACTCCGGGATCGCAAGCTGCGCCCCGCGCCGTTTTCTTTCATTTTTTTACTTTGTCAACAATCGTGTGATATTTCGCTCCCCAGCCCGATCAGCCCGCCTTTCTCCTCATATCCGGTATCCCACAGATCCTCCAGCCGGAATGTGCTCTTCTCCCCATACGTCGCCACCGTGATCCACATCCCGTCTTCTCTCTCCTCGTAGCCGTAGCAGAGAAACCAGTGCCAGACAAAATCTTTATAGCATTCCTTTTTGTGGCGCAGCATCAGGTACGGCACCGGGAATCCCCTGTCAATATGCTCCTTTATAAACTCTTCCGCCCTCCCGGCTTCTTCCGTTCCCTGCAGTTCTTCTATGATAATGTGCGTTTCCCCGGCATCCCCCAGATACTTCTCAAAACCTTCCGTGAACAAATACGTTTTATTTACTCCGTTCACCCTTGGTTTAAGATAGGGTTTCATCTTCATTGCAAAACGGACATAATCCTCCCGCGTGAGATGATCCGGATCAAAGGGATAGAGATGCCCCATTCCTTTATGCAGGGCAAGATAAATGCAGCAGTCGCACGCTGTCGCCGCTGCACACCCTCCGATATACATGACTACATTTTTAAACCATTCCTGGCTGCCGCCCACAGCCCCGTCTATTGAAAAATAATCCAGTATCTTCTTCATATAATCTCCTCTCGTCCAGCCATGCCAGCTCGATTCCGGCGCTTCGCGCCTTCATCTCGCTGCGGGCTCGCGCCCTATAGAAGAACAGAAAGAGCTCTTTCTTTGTGAGCCAGCTCCCACGAAAGAGCCCTTTCTGTTCTTCTGCATGGCTTAATTATAATACAAAGTATAATACATCTGGTTGAAATGTACATTTTTTTGTTGGTTTTTTGGTTACTCGTGACATTGTCCCTTTTTCCATTTGAGATTATACTGTTTTCAGAAACAAACGATACATTTTTTTAAGGAGGCTATTTAAAATGGCAAGTTTATCACTTCAGGGAATTCAGAAAATTTATCCTAACGGATTTCATGCAGTTAAAGATTTCAATCTTGAGATTGAAGACAAAGAGTTCATCATCTTTGTAGGACCGTCAGGATGTGGTAAATCTACAACACTTCGTATGATCGCTGGTCTGGAAGATATTTCCGGCGGTACACTGAAGATTGACGGAAAGGTTATGAACGACGTAGAGCCGAAGGACCGTGATATCGCGATGGTATTCCAGAACTACGCTCTGTATCCGCACATGACTGTATATGATAACATGGCATTCGGACTGAAACTTCGTAAAGTTCCGAAGGATGAGATCGACAAGAAAGTTCGCGAGGCTGCAAGAATCCTTGACCTTGACAAACTGCTTGACCGTAAGCCGAAGGCTCTTTCCGGTGGACAGAGACAGCGTGTTGCTATGGGACGTGCTATCGTTCGTAATCCTAAGGTATTCCTTATGGACGAGCCTCTCTCCAACCTGGATGCAAAACTGAGAGTTCAGATGCGTATCGAGATCTCCAAGCTTCATGAGAACCTGGGTGCTACGATCATCTACGTAACACATGACCAGACAGAGGCTATGACACTTGGTACAAGAATCGTCGTTATGAAAGACGGAATTGTTCAGCAGGTAGATACACCTCAGAACCTTTACAATACACCTTGCAATCTGTTCGTTGCAGGATTCATCGGTTCCCCGCAGATGAACTTCATGGACGCTGTCTGCAACGTAAAAGGCGACGACGTTACACTTACAGTTGGCGAGCACGTACTGAAAGTACCGGCTTCCAAGAAGAAAGCTCTTATCGACGGCGGCTACAACGGAAAGACAGTTGTTCTTGGTATCCGTCCTGAAGATGTACATGATTCAGAAGCGTTCATCAGCAACTCACCGGACAGCGTGATCACATCCACGATCAAAGTTTACGAGCTGCTCGGAGCAGAAGTATTCCTGTACTTTGATGTTGAGGGAACACAGATGACAGCACGTGTTAACCCGCGTACTACTCTGAGAACCGGCGACAAGGCTGTATTTGCTCTTGACATGGAGAAGATCCACGTATTCGATAAAGAAACAGAGTTGACTATCACAAACTAATGTTTTACAATTAAGAGGGCAGCATGGCGGTCAGAATGCTGTATCACACTGATTGGCATAGCCGAACAGTTTACCGCTTATGAAATATGATATAGAGGGGGCTGCATTTTTTGGTGCAGCCCCTTTAATATACGGAGAATTTTTATGGAGCACACACAGGAACTAGACAGGGCACTCAGCGAGCTGAAACGGGTCACAGGGATCACCATGGATGTCTCAGTGGAGACACCTGAGGAGGCTGAACTTGCACTCACGCAGATCCGCTGTCTCTGCACTGCATACAAAGAAAAATACAACAAAACTGACTTTCTTCAGAGTCTTATGTTAAACGGAGTCCCTTCCTATGACATTGCCGAGAGGGCTTCGAGGCTGCATATCGCGCCTGATGAAAAGAGGGTCCTTTTTCTCCTGGAAGCCCGTGCTCTGGACGATGCGGTAACTGCGATCCTGAAAAATCTCTTCCCCTCCCAGACCAGGACTTATCTCGTTCCCATGAGCGAGACAACACTGGTTGTCCTTCGCCCGGTCAAAGCCGGGGAAACGCCGGATTCTATGAGGAAGATTGCCCGGACGATCGTTGATACACTGAATATGGAGGCTCTGACTCATGTGCAGCTTTCCTACAGTTCAGTTATCGAAACGCTTGCCGATCTTTGCGGAGCTTTCAGAGAGACCACGCTCGCCTTGAAAGTCGGGAAACTTTTTTACTCAGAGCAGACCATCTTTCCCTACAATGAACTTGGAGTCGGGCGCCTGATTTATCAGCTTCCCGCAACACTCTGTGAGAACTTTCTGAAAGAAATATTCGGGGACGATATCCCTGATTCCATCGATGAGGATACCGCTTCCACTGTGAACAAATTCTTTCAGAATAATCTCAATATTGCAGAAACTTCACGGCAGCTTCACATGCACAGAAACACTCTGATCTACCGCCTGGAGCAGGTTCAGAAACATACCGGACTGGATCTGCGGACATTTGAAGATGCCATGACGTTCAAGATTGCCATTATGGTGATGAACTATCTTAACACAGAAAGGAACCATTAAAACATGAACGATGCTTTATACGAACAGATCGTGGAGCGCAGACCAAAACCTTATGACATGGTCATACGAATCCTTGTGATCCTCCTTATCGTGGCAGTTGCCATCTTTGGCATGCCTCTGGTCGGCTTCTTTTCTTTCTTTATTGCCGTAATCATTGCAATGATCGCGTATTATTTCATATTCCCGCGTCTTAATGTGGAATATGAGTACTCTCTTCTGAATCACGATATGCAGATCGACGTGATCTATAATAAAGCAAAGAGAAAATCCAAACTCAGCATTGATATCCAGACTGCTGAGATCATCGCGCCAAAGGGCTCTCCGCGGCTGAATTCATTTAAACCCGAAACGGTGTATGATTTCACTTCAGGAGATCCTTCTGCCAAAGCATACGCAGTCTTTATCCCGATCGAGCAGAAAAACACCTGCGTCTATATCGAGCCGGATAATAAAATGATCGATCACATGCAGCAGTGGATGGGATCAAAAATGTATCAGAATTAGCTTGTTTCACTCTTATTGAGAGCCCTAATAATACAAAAGGTTACTGTTTCGGACTGAAACAGTAACCTTTTGTATTTATCATATCGAACAGCCCTGCAGAATTTATGCCGGCATGGCAGCGGCATCGTAAATCAGAACTTCCGCTCGCCATTTTGCTCACTGCTCTGCAACATACTTGCACGCTGCCAGAGCTGCCACAGCTCCGTCTGCCGCTGCCGTAGTAAGCTGGCGGACTTCTTTTGTCCTGCAATCTCCTGCTGCAAAGATTCCCGGATGGGACGTCATGCAGTCCTCTGACGCCAGGATAAATCCCGAAGCGTCAAGTTTCACTGTCTCTGCGAACTGTTCATTCTGCGGGATCTGCCCCACTGCAATGAACACGCCCGCCACATCAAGACGGATTTCTTCTCCTGTCTTCTTATTGTTCAGGATCACACCTTCCACCATAGTGTCTCCCGGGATCTCCTTCACTGTGGCACTCAAGACAAACTCTACATTCTCTTTTTCACGGAGACGCCTTACAATGCTCTCCTCTCCCCGGAATTCATCTCTGCGGTGTACGAGATAGACTTTCCTGCAGTAATCAGAGAGAAATTCCGCATCCTGAAGAGCCGTGCTGCCTCCGCCGATCACTGCCACATCCCTGCCCCGGAAGAATGCACCGTCACAGGTGGCGCAGTATGATACGCCGGCTCCTGTCAGTTTTTCCTCTCCCGGCACACCCAGATGGCGGTGTGTCACACCGGTCGCCAGAATAATACTCCGGCAGGGATACTCTTTCCCGGTGGTCTCGATCACTTTGATCCCGTCTTCCTCCCGGATCCCGGTAACTTTCTCAACTACAGTCTCCGTTCCCAGCTTCATCGCCTGGTCAAGAAGGTTCATGGAAAATTCGCTTCCGCTCACGCTGGCGATCCCCGGATAATTTTCCACGTTCGGGGAGGAGGTAATCTGTCCTCCAAAGTTTCCTCCTTCTATGATCACAGTCTTCTTTCCTGCTCTCTGCCCATAGATCGCGGCGGTCATTCCTGCTGTGCCGCCTCCTACGATTCCGATATCATACATATATTCAGCCTTCCTTTTCTGTATTATTTTCTATCATATTTTCTGCATCGTCTGTCCTGCCCGGAAGTCTACCTCGCCTCCCGGGAGTGTCTGACATATGCTGAGATATTCGACGCATTTGCCAGTTTTCTGACCTCCCCGCCCTGCACGACGATCAGGGTCGGAGCCTGCATCACTCCGTATTTCTGCACAAGTTCCATGTTTTCTTCCGCATCCACCACTTCAAATGGTATGTCCGCCTTTTCCAGCGAATCTGCCGCGATCCGGCAGTTCGGACAGGTCTTTGTCGTAAACAGAAGGGTTCTGGTCCCGCCGCCGTCTGCCGGTCGTCCCTGCTCTGCCTGCCTCTCTATCTGTTCTTCCGCCGCTGCCGTCCTGGGACGCATATGAGAATTCGTGATGTCATAAACTTTTCTTTCTTTGAATTCCTGGGTCTTTCCGTCATTCCAGTTTTTCACCGGGCGGTAATATCCTGTGATCCTGCTGTAAACCTCAGTCTCATTTCCGCAATACGGACATTTGTACTGCTCTCCGGCCAGATAGCCGTGATCTTTGCAGATGGAATACGTCGGTGACATCGTATAATACGGCAGTTTGTAGTTCTCCGCGATCTTCCTCACGAGCGATGCGGCAGCTTTCCAGTCGGGAAGCTTCTCCCCCAGGAATGTATGGAACACAGTTCCCGACGTATAGAGCGTCTGAAGTTCATCCTGGATATCCAGAGCCTCGAACACATCCTCTGTGTATCCCACCGGGAGATGGGAGCTGTTCGTATAGTAAGGCGTTCCGCTTTTCTCCGCCGCTGTGATGATGTCCGGGAACTGCTCCACATCGTGTTTCGCAAGGCGATATGTGGTAGACTCTGCCGGTGTTGCCTCAAGGTTGTACAGGTCGCCGTACATCTCCTGATAATCGGAAAGCCGCTCCCTCATATGATTCAGCACATTCTTTGTAAATTCCTGTGTCTCCTTATGGGTAAGGTCTTTTCTCAGCCATTTTGCATTCAGTCCGGCCTCGTTCATCCCGATCAGCCCGACAGTGGAGAAATGGTTGTTGAACGTTCCCAGATATCTTTTTGTATACGGATACAGACCTTCGTCAAGGAGTTTCGTGATCACCGTTCTCTTGATATGAAGAGAGCGTGCGGAGATATCCATCATCCGGTCCAGTCTCTTATAGAATTCTTCCTCATTTTCAGAGAGATATGCGATTCTTGGCATATTGATAGTCACCACGCCGACGGAGCCCGTACTCTCTCCGCTTCCGAAGAATCCTCCGGATTTCTTACGAAGCTCCCGAAGATCCAGACGGAGCCGGCAGCACATGCTGCGCACATCGCTGGGCTGCATATCGCTGTTGATATAGTTTGAAAAATACGGTGTCCCGTATTTTGCCGTCATCTCAAAGAGCAGCCGGTTATTCTCCGTATTCGACCAGTCAAAATCCTTCGTGATGGAATATGTGGGGATCGGGTACTGGAAGCCTCTTCCCTCTGCGTCTCCCTCGATCATGGTCTCGATAAACGCCCGGTTGACCATGTCCATCTCTTTTTTGCAGTCACCATAGGTAAAATCCATCTCTTTCCCGCCCACGATCGCCGGAAGGTCTTTCAGGTCATCCGGGACAGTCCAGTCCAGCGTAATATTTGAAAACGGCGCCTGAGTCCCCCAGCGGGACGGGATGTTCACTCCGTAGATAAAGGACTCAATGCACTTTTTCACTTCCGGATAAGAAAGACCGTCTGTCCGGACAAAGGGCGCAAGGTAAGTATCAAAGGAAGAAAACGCCTGGGCGCCCGCCCACTCGTTCTGCATGATGCCGAGGAAATTCACCATCTGATTGCACAGCACACTCAGATGCTTCGCCGGCGCAGAGGTGATCCTCCCCGGAATCCCGCCCAGACCTTCCTGGATCAGCTGTTTTAAAGACCAGCCCGCACAGTACCCTGTGAGCATGGACAGATCATGGATGTGAATATCTGCATTTTTGTGCGCCTTCCCGATCTCATCGTCATAGATCTCGGACAGCCAGTAATTCGCTGTGATCGCTCCTGAGTTGCTCAGGATGAGCCCTCCCACCGAGTAGGTGACCGTAGAGTTTTCTTTTACCCGCCAGTCAGTGACTTTCACATAACTGTCAACGATCTCTTTATAATCCAGCAGGGTGGAGTTCAGGTTCCGGATCTTCTCCCGCTGTTTTCTGTAAAGGATATACCCTTTCGCTACGTCGTCATAGCCTGCCTGGATCAGGACCGACTCCACACTGTCCTGGATATCTTCCACTGAGACCAGGCCGTCTTTTATCTTCGGCTCGAAAGCTGCCGTCACCTTCAGCGCCAGCATATCTATGATATCCTGGTTATAGTTCTTCTCCTGTGCCTCAAATGCCTTTCGGATCGCCTCGCTGATCTTTACAAGATTAAATTCTGCGATCTTTCCGTCCCTCTTTGCAACCTGATACATCTCCCGCAGCCCCTTTCTTTTTTCATATTTTCAATCGCTGTACCGCATTTATCATTTCTGTACTTCCGGTTTATGTCCGTTGTCCCGTTAATCTTCTTATCTGCTTTCCTTAAACGGAACGTCTGAACCCATTCTATCATCTGCAGATGATGCATGTCAATAAAAACACCAATATCTGGTATCTTGCTTCCGTTCAGATTCCAGATATTGGTGTTCTATATTTCCCCCTGCTCTCTATTCGATCCCGCGCAGCTGCGCGTTCGGGACATATTTTTTTACGATCTCCAGCGCCTGTTCCATAATTTCGCGGGTGTATCCCCGAAGCCCCGGCCGGATCAGATCTCCAGAATCCACGAATCCCTGGAGATAATAGTTCTCCGCCCCGCAGAGCCATCTCCCGATCTCCTCAAAATCCTCCCGCTTGTGGAACTCCCTGACTACGGTAGTGCGGAACTCATATGGAATCTGACCTTCCATCAGACACTTTATGCTCTTCTTTACATTTTCCAGGTCGTATTCGCCAAGTCCGATGGTCTGCGCATACTTTGCCGGAGAATTTTTGATATCCATGGCGACATAGTCTACCAGTCCTTTCTCTACAAGAGATTCCAGACGGGCGGAACTGCTCCCGTTGGTATCCAGTTTGACAAGATACCCCATTGCCCTGATCTCCCTGATAAATGTCTCCAGACCCGGAGCAAGCAGTGGTTCTCCTCCCGTAATGCACACCCCGTCCAGCATGCCTCTGCGTTTCTTAAGAAACTTCAGCACATCCTGCTCCGGGATATCATTTTTCGGGTCAATGCGTGTCACCAGAGATGCATTGTGGCAGAACGGGCAGCGAAAATTGCAGCCTGCCAGAAAAACCGTACACGCCACCTTCCCCGGATAATCCAGAAGCGTCAGCTTCTGCAGTCCCTGAACATTCATGGTTTCTCCTTTCAGAATATTCTGAAAACTCACTTCAATCGGTGCCGTGTACTTTTGCAAAAGTACACGGCACCAGTTAAAAAAATAACGATCTTACAGATTTCTCGATACATCCGCACAGGCTTTCATTGCCTCGATCACCGCACTGCGGAACCCTTCCTTCTCGAGGATCCGGACAGCCTCGATGGTCGTCCCCGCCGGCGAGCACACCATGTCTTTGAGCTCTCCCGGATGTTTTCCTGTCTCGATCACCATTTTAGCACTTCCATAGACTGCCTGGGCTGCAAACGAATACGCCTGCGTCCGGGGCATTCCTTCTGCGACTGCCGCGTCAGCCATCGCCTCGATCAGCATGAACACATATGCCGGGGAACTTCCGCTGACCGCCACCACAGCGTCGATCATGCGCTCCGGCACGATCTCAACTTTTCCAAAGGATCCGAGGATCTGAAGCACATATTTTTTTTCTTCCTCAGTGACATACTGATTCGGGCATGCCGCAGTCATCCCCTCTCCGACCAGGGCCGGTGTATTTGGCATAGTACGCACGATCTTTACGGGTTTCCCGAACTGCTCTTCAAGCCATGCAAGCGTCTTCCCCGGGGCCAGCGTAATGATGATCTGCTCCTCCCGGATGCAGTCCCGGATCCCGGCGATCGCCTCCTCATAAAACTGAGGTTTCACCGACAGCACCAGCACTTCTGCCTTTTCTGCAGCCTCCCTGTTATCTGCCGTCACATGGATCCCGTGTTCCTTCTTCACACGCTCTCTTCCGGCTTCCGAGATATCCGCTCCGATGATCTCATCCGGACTGATCAGTCCTTCCCTTATGATGCCTCCCATGATGGCTCCCGCCATATTTCCTGTTCCGATAAATCCAAGTTTCATAATCTTTTGTCTCTCCTTTGTTTTTATAATTATTCTGAATCCCGTCGGCCTGATGTCACCGCACACGGAAGGAGTGTTCTTCCTCCAGCGGGATTTCTTTTGTATCCACCCAGTCAATGGTGATAAAACGATTCTGATTCAGCCCGACGAGCAGCTTATTGATGCGCGCCTCCCTTCCCTGGACTTCCATGGTGACCGTCCCGTCATACTCATTTCTGACCCAGCCGGTCAGTTCAAGAGACTGAGCAAGATATTTCGCCGTATAGCGGAAACCGACTCCCTGAACCCTGCCATAGAATACGATATGTTTTCTGACATCTGACATTGATATTTCCTCCGCCTTTGTATTCTTCTTTTTACCCCTGTCCATTATTGTAAACTGAACTTCTGATAAAATCAATGAACACAGCCATCTTATCTATCACCCCACCCCAAAAGCGAGAGCCGGACAGTCAGTCACAGTTCCCTCTAACCGCCGTTTACTTTCATTTCCGAATTCATTGTAGATTTCTCCCTTGTATGCTATACTGAACGAGGAATCACGTTCTGACTGCAAAGGCCCCCGCAAAAGGTCCGCCTGAGCAAAAAGGCGCATAGAATATCGAAAAAGATCTCAAAGAGGAGAATCTGTGCCTCTTTCTTCTGGTATGCCTGCGCTTTGAACGCGCAGATTTTTTATTTTATAAGAAGATGCACATTCCGAAAACAGACAGCTGTAAGGAGAAAATCTATGGAAACACGAATCGCCCTCATCGGCATCATTCTCGAGACCCGGGAATCCGTTGCCGAACTGAATAACCTGCTCAGTGAATACGGGGATTATGTCATTGGCAGGATGGGGATCCCTTATCGGGAAAAGGGCATCCATGTCATCAGCGTTGCCATGGACGCCCCCAACAATATCATCAGTGCTCTGTCCGGCAAACTGGGGATGCTGCCCGGAGTGAGCACAAAGACCATATACGGGAAAAACATATGATGAGACACCATGTACACCCAAAAGATCGCGGGCTGTCTGAAGCAGAAGGAAAGGCTCTCATCGACCGTCTGGAAGAGACCCGCAGCCTGAGCCGCGGGGAATGGACGGATCTGATCCGGGGCCGCACGCCCGCCCTGGCAGAGTATCTCTTCGGGCGGGCACGGAAGATCCGCGTCCGCCATTATGGAACGGAGGTCTATATCCGGGGACTGATCGAATTCACAAACTACTGCCGGAACGACTGCTATTACTGCGGCATACGCAAAAGTAACAAAAACGCAGTCCGCTACCGGCTGACCAGAGATCAAATCCTCTCCTGCTGTGAAAAAGGATACCGGCTCGGATTCCGCACCTTTGTCCTTCAGGGTGGGGAGGACCGCTGGTTTACCGAGGACCGAATGACAGGGATCATCTCTGAGATCCGGCGCCGTTTCCCGGACTGCGCCATCACTCTTTCCATTGGAGAACTTTCCCGCGGGAGTTACCGGCGTTTCTTTGAGGCGGGAGCGGACCGGTATCTGCTCCGCCACGAGACCTATGACGGAGTGCATTATGCCCGGCTCCATCCGGAAACGTTGAGCGCATCTCACCGCCAGAAATGCCTCTGGGACCTAAAAGAGATCGGTTACCAGGTGGGAACCGGCTTCATGGTCGGGTCCCCGTACCAGACCGCGGAAAATCTCGCAGATGACATGCTGTTTTTAAAAGAACTGAATCCCCAGATGGTCGGGATCGGACCGTTCATTCCGCACCACGATACTCCCTTTGCCCATATGCCTGCCGGAACGCTGGAACTCACCCTCTTTATGCTCGGCCTGATCCGGCTCATGCTGCCCAAGGTCCTTCTGCCCGCCACTACGGCGCTGGGCACCATCGCAGAGGACGGCAGAGAGCGGGGGATCCTCGCCGGAGCAAATGTGGTCATGCCGAACCTTTCCCCCACTGAGGTGAGGGAGAATTATCTGCTGTATGACAACAAACTCTGCACCGGGGACGAGGCGGCAGAAAGCCTCAAAAGCCTGGATCAGCGTTTCCGCGCCATCGGTTATCACATCGCGATCTCCCGGGGTGACTCGCTGAACCAAGAAATCCCTGACTGAAACTAAGCCGGGACCGGACACACAGATCAGAAACGAAAAGCAGAAAGCGGACGCCAAATCAGGAGTCCGGAAAATATATATAGGAGGAACCAATACCATGTATGACGTAAATTCAAAATGTGCTGACGATTTTATCAATCATGAGGAGATCCTTGAGACACTCGCCTACGCAGATGAAAACAAAGAAAATGTGGAGCTGATCGATACTATCATCGAGAAGGCAAAGAAAAGGAAAGGCCTGACCCACAGGGAAGCCTCTGTTCTCCTTGCCTGTCCTATCGAAGAAAAAAACCAGGAAATCTACAAACTTGCGGAGCAGATCAAAAAGGATTTCTACGGTAACCGTATCGTTATGTTCGCGCCTCTGTACCTGTCCAACTACTGCATCAACGGCTGCACCTACTGTCCTTATCATGCGAAAAACAAGCACATCCCAAGAAAGCAGCTCTCCCAGGATGAGATCCGCCGGGAGGTGATCGCCCTTCAGGACATGGGGCACAAACGGCTCGCTCTGGAAGCCGGGGAAGATCCGGTCCGCAATACCATGGACTACTATCTGGAGTCTATTAAGACCATTTACAGTATCAAGCATAAAAACGGAGCGATCCGCCGTGTGAACATCAACATTGCGGCAACCACTGTGGATAACTATCGCCTCCTGAAAGAAGCCGGCATCGGAACATACATTCTCTTTCAGGAAACCTACCATAAAGAAAGTTATCTGGAGCTCCATCCCACCGGTCCAAAGCATGACTATAACTATCATACAGAGGCAATGGATCGTGCCATGGAGGGCGGTATCGATGACGTTGGTCTTGGAGTTCTGTTCGGTCTTGATAAATACCGCTACGAATTCGCCGGCCTGCTCATGCATGCTGAGCATCTGGAGGCAGCTTTCGGAGTCGGTCCCCACACCATCAGCGTTCCACGGCTGAAACATGCGGATGATATCAACCCGGAGGAGTTCGACAACGGCATCGATGACGAGACCTTCTTAAAGATCATCGCCTGCATCCGCATCGCTGTCCCCTACACCGGCATGATCATCTCCACCCGGGAGAACAAGAGCTGCCGCGAACGCGCGCTGCACCTGGGCATCTCCCAGATCAGCGGCGGTTCCCGCACCAGCGTGGGCGGCTACTACGAACCGGAGCCGGAAGACGAGAGTTCCGAGCAGTTCGACGTCAGCGACAACCGCACCCTGGACGAAGTGGTTCGCTGGCTGATGGAGATGGACTACATCCCAAGCTTCTGCACCGCCTGCTACCGGGAAGGACGCACGGGCGACCGCTTTATGTCCCTGTGCAAGAGCGGTCAGATCCAGAACTGCTGCCATCCCAACGCGCTCATGACGCTGAAAGAGTATCTCATGGATTACGCTTCTCCGGAAACAAAAGCGATCGGAGATAAGCTGATCGACAAAGAAGTGCTCAACGTACCAAATGAAAAGGTACGAAATGTAGTCCTTGAAAATCTCCGCCTGATCGAACAGGACAACCGGAGAGATTTCCGGTTCTGATCCCGGTTTTATATTCCGGTTTGTGTTCCGTCCTGTATCTTGGTCCTGGCACGGACGGTCCTGCAGAGATCAGGCCCCATAAACAGACAAAAATGGGGCTGTCGGTTAATACCGATTTTTAATCCCTGACATGCAGGGAAGAGGCAATCCCAGAGAATTCGGGCTTTTTTAAGCCCCTAATTCTCCAGTGGATTGTCT
>NZ_JACJLR010000031.1 GCF_016902345.1 Mediterraneibacter glycyrrhizinilyticus
GTTAGCCATCTTTTTCTCTTTTTATAGGATAGATTTCAGGGGCAGATGTGACTCGTATGAGTCACATCTGCCCCTGATTTGGACTATCTATTTCCCGACAGCCCCCTTCTTCAGCAGGAGACTCCTTTGGACTCCCTAACGGGAATGACTTCGGGATACTTACATTTTACCGGTAAACAGCGTCCCGGCTTTTCCGCCTTTTACGATATCGTAGAGCGCCTCAGGGCGCTTTCCGTTCGTGACGATGGTGTCGATCCCGTTTGATGTGGCGAGCTGGGCTGCCTGGAGCTTGGTGCGCATCCCGCCCGTGCCTCTGCGGCTTCCCGCACCGCCTGCCAGGGAGTAGACGCTCTCGTCGATGTGGTCGATCTGCTCGATCAGCTGTGCATTGGGATGGAGACGGGGATCGCTGTCGTAGAATCCGTCGATATCGGACAGGATCACCAGCCTTTTTGCACGGCAGAGGACTGCGACAACGGAAGAGAGCATGTCATTGTCTCCGAAGAGCCGGTCCTCTGATTCGATCTCTGTGTAGCTGACAGAGTCATTCTCATTGACGATGGGGATGACGCCCATTTCCAGCAGTGCATTGAAGGTGTTGGTCAGGTTTTCTTTCTTTTCTTCCTGTTCAATGTCCTCTGCGTTCAGAAGGATCTGAGCTACCGTCTTGTCATAATCTCCGAAAAATTTATCATACAGATACATCAGGCTGCACTGCCCGACTGCGGCGGCAGCCTGCTTCATCCTCATGCTGTCCGGTCTGGAATGCATGTTCAGTTTGTTTCTGCCCACGGCGATGGCGCCGGAGGATACGAGGATTACTTCGTATCCCATGTTATGGATATCTGCCAGCGTGCAGACGAGACGGTCTGTGGCGCGCAGGTCGCTCTTTCCCGAGTCGTTTGTCAGGGTAGATGTCCCTACTTTTACTACGATCCTGTTATTGTAAAGTCCCATGATTTTCTCCTTGTTATCTGTTTTTTGAATACACAGCAGCAATCCGGTCTCTCCTCAAATGAGTGAGGGGCAGACCGTAACCATGAATGCATCAGGCGCGCAGCCGGAATTACTGCTTGATTCACTCACTGTGATATCGTATCATAGACTTGTAGATTACAAAAGCGAATATTTATCATAAATATCATGACAAAAACGAATGGATGATAAACCTGATGAGTTGTTTCAATGTGAAGGAAGGAGAGTGCAGGGAATGGATATGAACCTTCAGAAATATATGGCGTTTGTAAAGACGGTAGAGTACGGGAGCTTTACAAAGGCTGCCGAAATATTGAACTATTCCCAGTCCGGGATCAGCCGGATGATCCACGACCTGGAACAGGAGTGGAAGGTGACCCTTCTGGAGAGAGGACGGGGCGGGGTCAGCCTGACCAGCGACGGGATGAAACTGCTTCCCTATGCGGAGAATGTGTGCCGGGAATATGAGAAACTGCAGGTGCAGGTGGAAGAACTGAACGGGCTGAAGTCCGGACTGATCCGGATCGGGACATTTTCCAGCGTGGCATCCCAGTGGCTGCCCAACATGATCCGGGAGTTTCAGAAGGATTATCCGAATATCGATTATGAACTCCTGCTGGGGGATTACAGTGAGATCGAGGAGTGGATCCTGGAAGGAAGAGTGGACTGCGGATTTCTGCGGCTCCCGGTTCATGCGGAACTGGAGACGATCTTCCTGGAGCAGGACCGGCTGATGGTGGTCCTGCCGGAGGGGCACCGGCTTGCAGGGTGCGACAGATTCCCTGTGAACGCCCTCGTTGAGGAACCTTTCATGCTCCTGGAGAAAGGGGCAAGGGCGGAAGTCTCGGAAATCTTTGAGCGGTGCGGTCTTACGCCGAAGGTCCACTTCACCACGTGGGATGACTATGCGATCATGGCGATGGTGGAGAGCGGGCTTGGGATCAGCATCCTTCCGGAACTGATCCTGAAGCGCATTCCCTACCGGATCATCGTGAAAGAACTGGAGATCCCCGCGTACAGGAGTATCGGTGTCGCGCTGAAAGAGAAGAAGAGCGCCTCGCTGGCGGTCAAAAGGTTTCTGGAGTATCTGGATTACAGGCAGTGAACTTTTGCTGTGAGCGTTCAAATAGAAAAAAACAGTTCTTGCCAGAAAAGGGGATATCGATTATACTGGGGAGGTATTTTTTTCCCGGACCGAAGTATGCTATAAGGGAAATGTACTTTGGATGGAAAGAAATGAGATATAAAAATAAATGCAGAAGAGAGGATATTACATGAAGAAAATATTCAGCAGCCTTCCATTCCGCCTCCTTGTCGGAGTTGTGGCCGGGATCATCGCGGGACAGCTCGCAGGAATGGAGTCAGCCGGGGCAGCCGGCACAGCCGTGATGAATGTCGTTGTGACTGTGAGATTTATATTATCGGAGCTGATCAATTTCTGTGTGCCGCTGATCATCATCGGCTTTATCGCACCTTCGATCACGAGACTGGGGCGCAGCGCTTCCAGGATGCTGGGAGTCGCGCTGTTCTGCGCATACACTTCGTCCCTGCTGGCGGCGCTCCTTTCCATGGCGGCAGGGTACGGGATCATTCCGCACCTGTCCATCGTGTCTGAAGTGGAGGGCTTAAAAGAACTGCCGGAGATCGTATTCCAGCTTGAGATCCCGGAGATCATGTCGGTCATGAGCGCGCTGGTGCTGTCCGTACTCCTGGGGCTTGCGTGCACATGGACGAAAGCCGGGACCATGACAAACCTGCTCGAGGAATTTCAGAAGATCGTGCTGGAGATCGTCACAAGGGTGGTGATTCCGCTTCTCCCGGTATTTATCGGATTTACTTTCTGCGCTCTCTCCTACGAGGGCACGATCACAAAACAGCTTCCGGTCTTTATCCAGGTCGTCCTGATCGTGATCGTGGGGCATTATCTCTGGATGGCAGTGCTCTATATCGCAGCGGGGATCTACTCAAAGAGCAATCCGCTGAACGTGGTGAAGAATTATGGACCGGCATATATCACAGCCATAGGGACCATGTCCTCTGCGGCGACTCTGGCGGTGGCGCTGCGCTGCGCGAAGAAGTCCACTCCGCCTCTGCGGGATGATATGGTAGACTTCGGGATCCCGCTGTTTGCCAATATCCATCTCTGCGGTTCTGTGCTGACGGAAGTGTTTTTTGTGATGACGGTATCAAAGATCCTTTATGGAAATCTGCCTTCACCCGGAACAATGGTCTTGTTCTGTGTCCTGCTCGGCGTGTTCGCCATCGGGGCGCCGGGGGTTCCGGGAGGCACCGTCATGGCGTCCCTGGGACTGATCACAGGCGTGCTCGGGTTTGACGGGACAGGGACTGCCCTGATGCTCACGATCTTTGCCCTTCAGGACAGCTTCGGCACGGCGTGCAACATCACCGGAGACGGTGCGCTGACCCTGATCCTGTCTGGATATGCAAAGAAGCATAAGATCGAGGAACAGAATCTGAAGATAGAATTATAGGACTCGTCTTATCCATGCCGGAAGAACGTCAATTTCTGAGGATATATTCCGGGTGGAATATCTGAGGATACGTTCCGGTAGGAATATAAACAAGCAGGCAGAGGAGCTCCCTCCCGGACCGTAGGGCAGCGCCGGTACTTAGAGCGCGTCTTTTGCGCTCTTATGTACCGCTGCGCTGAACTCCGAATGAAAATGAGTCCGGGAGGGAGCTCCTCTGCCTGCGTACGTCTTATATTATTTACCGAAATTTCGCATTGGGATAGATCTCTTTCATCTTCGCATCATCAAAATTCGTATCGATGATCTGTTCCCAGCCGCTCCCGGCAGGAGGACCTCCCGCTCTCTGGTCATAGCGGATCAGGGCGACGGCAGAGACTATCATATTGGCGGACATGAACACGATCAGGATCCAGGAGGCGATGTATCCGGTCATTTTGGGGATCTTCTCGATCCACTTTGAAACATGGGGATACAGCCCCTTGATCCAGACAACCGCTGCGATACCCCAGAAGAAGCAGTAGAGGAGATTGACTCTGCCGCCCAGATTGAAGGGAATCTCACTGTAATCCCAGAATACCTGCCCGAACACAAGTTCTCCCATAACGCTGCACATATATTCATAGGCTCCGCCAAGGAAGGTGCCGACCAGGAAGATGTGCCGGTCCGGTTTGTCCCGGTCTTTGTAGAGGAGCACAGTGGCAAGTACGATGGCGAAGCCCCATACGATACTGAACGGCCCCCACACAAGGCTGCTCCGGCTCATCCAGACTCCGGCTGTGATCCGGCAGAAGATGGTCTCCGTGAAGTCTCCGAGGAGGGAGCCGATCAGAAAGAGCCAGAAAAGCTTGTAGAAGCCGCATCCTTCTGCGAAGCGGCCCTCTTTCAGGATCTCTTCCGCCCGCTCCTGGATGAGGGGGTATGCTTTTGTCATACGCCGTTCCACATAACCGATCACAGCGCGGGAAGCGCGGAAGAGCATGACAGTGAACTTTCTGTGCTCTCGGCCGGAAGGCCCCTTGCCGTGCTGGAGATGGAGAACGGCGGTAAAAGATACCAGAGTGTCCAGTGCCAGATAGATTACAAGTCCCCATACCATGATGCTGCGAAGAGGTTCCGGAATCAGGCTGTACAGGAAGAAGAAGTATGTGTTCCCATAGCGCAGCGCAGCAACACCGAGAACTGCCCAGAGCAGAGTGTACTGCAGACAGATATATCCGTCAAAATTCCATTTCTTATCAGAATAATCCCACCACTTGTGATGGTTCAGGCGTTCCAGTACTTTACCGGTGATCCACTCGATCACGGTCGCCTGGATCCCGCATCCGATGAAAAGAAAGAAGGGGCTGCCCATCAGCTCGGAGAGAGTGACTTCCATGATGACAACGGAGACTCCGTAGATGAGACAGAAGGGACCGGTGGAAAATCCGCGGTTGGTAAATCTTTTGTTTTTGATCGTTCCGACCATTGCCTCGATGATCCATCCGAGAAATGAATACACGAGGAGAAGCCAGGAAAGTTCTGTAAATGTATATTCCATGATTTTTCTTTTGTATTTGTTCCTTTCTTTTTGATATGATATACAGAAAATATAATATCATATTGACGGCGAAAAGGGAAACCAATGCAGAAGATTTTTGATTTTGGGGATTCGTTTGCGAAGTCACAGGACAGACGTCCTCAGCGGGAGGAAACTGCCGGGCTGGTTTTCCGCTTTTTACTTATTTTTAACATTTCTCTTACCCCATCCCGCACGACTTTATTATAAAATAAACTTACTTACAAATTTAAGAAGCTGAGAGGAAACCATATGGTAAAAATCTATGTTGTGGACACCAACGTCCTTCTCCAGGCGCCCTATGCGCTGGAGAGTTTCGAAGACAACTCTGTCATACTTCCCATGGTGGTCCTGGAAGAACTGGACCATTTTAAAAAAGCGGAGGGAGAGATCGGCGTGAACGCGCGCCGGGTGATCCGTTATCTGGAACAGCAAAGGCAGAAAGGCGACCTCCTGAAGGGAGTGGAACTGAAAAGCGGAGGAATGCTCCGGGTGGAGAAAAACTTTGTCAATGTGAAGCTGCCCGAGGATCTTTCCGCAGAGGTGATGGACAACCGGATCTTAAAAGTCTGTCTTGGTCTTCTGCAGTCCCGGGAGGAGCAGGTCATTCTTGTGACCAAAGACATCCTCCTCCGCATCAAGGCGCAGATCCTGGGGATCTGTGCAGAGGACTTTACTACGGATCAGGTACTGGAACATGAAAACCAGTACAGTGGAAGGTGTGAGGTGTATGTTCCGGAAGAGCTGTTCAAGAATTTTAAGAAGAAAGGCGTCCCTGCAGATCAGGTCTATGTGCTTGACAGGGAGGGGGAAAGTTTTGTGCCAAAGCTTGAAGAGAATCAGTTTGTCATCCTGAAGGCAGACCAGTCCTCAAAGAAGACCCAGCTCGGACGGGTAGAGAACGGCGTGATACGGAAACTGGAATACAGAAAAAGTTCTCCTTACGGGATCACTCCCAGAAACGCGGGACAGTATTTTCTCCAGGAAGCGCTGATGCAGCCTGCGGACAAGGCGCCGCTGGTCATCGTGAAGGGGATGGCGGGAACCAGCAAGACTTTCTATTCCCTGGCGGTGGGGCTGGAGAAACTGCTCAACCATCCTACAGAGGAATACCGCAGGATCCTGGTCTGCCGTCCAAATGCACAGTTTGACGATGATATCGGATTCCTCCCGGGCGACGAGCAGGAGAAGATCTCGCCCCTGATGCGTCCGATCATTGACAACCTGGAGCAGCTCATTGATTCCAGTGAGGAGGAGCGCTATAAAGATGAAGAAGAACTGCGCGGAAAACTGGAGGAGATCTTTGAGAGAGGCATCATCCAGGCAGAGGCGCTGAACTACATCCGGGGTCGTTCCATTGTCAAGACTTATCTTATCATTGACGAGGCGCAGAACACTACGCCGGACCAGATCAAAGGGATCATCACCCGGGCGGGGAAGGACACGAAGATCATTCTGTTGGGGGACCCGAACCAGATCGACCGTCCGTTCCTGGACGAGAGGACCAACGGTCTGAGCTATGCATCGGAACATATGAAGGGAAGTCCTCTCTGCTGGCAGATCACGATGACGGCGGAAGAGTGCGAGAGATCAGAGCTTGCGATGGAGGCGGTAAAACGGCTATGAAGACGGACTACAAACAGATCAGGATGAACGAGGAGATCAATCTCCTGATCGAAAAAGGAAATGCCACGCTCGATGAACTTGGATACACGGAACATTCAAAAAAACATGCCGCAAAAGTGTCGGAGACGGCGGGAAAGATACTAAAAGAGCTGGGATATGGAAAACATAAGATCGAGCTTGCGAAGATCGCGGGATATATGCATGATATAGGGAATGCAGTCAACCGCAATGACCACGCCCACAGTGGTGCGATCCTTGCCTATCAGATCCTGAAGGATACGGACCTGCCGCTGAAAGATATCCTTGTGGTGACGACTGCCATCGGACACCACGACGAGGCGACAGGAACCGCGGTGGACCCGGTGTCCGCGGCGCTGATCCTTGCGGACAAGACGGATGTCAGGAGAAACCGGGTCCAGAACAGGAACAAGGCGACGTTTGATATCCACGACAGAGTAAATTACGCAGCTTTATCTTCAAAGTTGATTATTGAGAAAGAAAAGCGTATGATACAGATGGAGCTGGAATTAGATGACTCCATCTGCACCGTGATGGATTACTTCGAGATATTTCTGAAACGAATGATCATGTGCAGAAGGGCGGCGGAACGCCTGAACTGTAAATTCAAACTGGTGGCGAACGGCAGCAAACTTTGCTGACGCACTATATAAATAAGACAGAGAAAAGTGTAATGTGAGTAGTTACGAAGGAGGAGAATATGGAAAACATTTATATGAACAGGGAACTGTCCTGGCTGAAGTTTAATGAGAGAGTGATCGAGGAGGCAGAGAATCCGGAGGTGCCTCTCTGTGAGCGAATGAATTTTGTCTCGATCTACCAGAGTAATCTGGATGAGTTCTTCCGGGTCAGAGTTGGCTCGCTCCAGGACCAGATGCTGGTGAACAAAAAGATCCGGGACAACAAGACAAATATGACGTCCGAGGAGCAGATCAGGGCGATCCTGAAGGAAGTAAAAAGGCTGAATAAAAGAAAAGATGCGGCATACAAAGACCTGATGGGGAAAGTGGAAGAGTACGGCATCAGACTGATCGACTTTACCACTGCGAAATCCGATGAAAAGAAATATCTGGAACAGTACTTCAACCATGAGATCGTCCCTTTGAGTTCTCCGACGATCGTTGGAAAGAGACAGCCTTTCCCGTTCCTCAGGAATCAGGACATCTACGCGGTCGTAGTGCTTGAGACAAGGAGCGGCAAAGAGAGGATCGGCATCATCCCCTGCACCAACAATATGGTGGAGCGGCTGGTTGAGCTGCCGGGAGGAAAAGGAAGATACATCCTTTCTGAGAACATCATCCTCCACTATATCGGAAAAGTGTTCAAGGGATATAAGGTGAAGGGAAAATCGCTGATCCGTGTGGTGAGAAATGCAGATATCGACGCGGATGCGCTGTATGATGAGGATCTGGATTACCGTGAGTTTATGGCAGACCTGATGAAGGAGCGGAAAAAGCTCTCTCCGGTGCGTCTTGACATGTCAAGAGAGATCGACGAATCTGTGGTGGAGGCGCTGTGCCGTTATCTGGACGTCCTTCCGGAGCGTGTGTTCCGCAGCGAGGCTCCGCTGGACCTGTCCTTTGTATATAAGATCCAGGATCAGCTCAGGATGAACCCGGAGCTGTTCTATGAGAAGAGAGTTCCGCAGAAATCAGCATCCTTCCGGGATGGGGAGAGTATCTTAAAGCAGATCGAAAAGGAGGACAAGCTCCTGTCCTATCCGTATGAGTCGATCCGTCCGTTCCTGAACATGCTCAACGAGGCGGCGGAGGACGACAGTGTGATCTCCATCAAGATGACGTTGTACCGTCTGGCAAAACAGAGTAAGATCATCGAGGCTCTCTGTGAGGCGGCGGAAAACGGAAAGGAAGTTGTGGTGCTGGTAGAGCTGCGCGCCCGGTTTGACGAGGAGAACAACATCCGCTGGTCCCGTATGCTTGAGAAGGCAGGGTGCCAGATCATTTACGGTCTGGAGGGATATAAGGTACACTCCAAACTGTGTCTGATCACAAAGAAAGGCGCAGACGGCATCGAATATATCACGCAGATCGGTACCGGAAACTATAATGAGAAGACGGCAAGGCTGTATACGGACCTGTCTCTTATGACGGCAAACGAGCAGATCGGAATGGACGCGGCGAGGGTGTTCCAGGCACTGGCAAAGGGAGAGACTGTAGAAGAGTCCGGGCATCTGCTGGTGGCTCCGAAGTGCCTCCAGTCCAGGATCATCGATATGATCGATGAGGAGATCCGGAACAAAAAGAACGGGGAGGATGCTTATATCGGCCTGAAGCTGAACTCTCTGACAGATAAGAAAATCATGGATAAACTGGTGGAAGCTTCCTGCGCAGGAGTGCATATCGATATGATCATCCGTGGGATATGCTGTCTGATCCCGGGGGTGAAAGGCCAGACTGAGAATATCCATATCATCAGTATTGTGGGAAGATTCCTGGAGCACTCGAGGATCTATATCTTCGGATGCGGGGAGAACAGGAAATACTATATTTCCTCCGCTGACTTTATGACAAGGAACACGGTTAAGCGAGTGGAGGTCGCAGCTCCGGTCTACTCTCCGGCGATCAAAACAAGGATCCAGGGAATGTTCGACCTGATGCTGGGCGACAACAGGAAAGCCAGAAAAGAGAATGCAGACGGAAAATATATCCTGGTAAAATGTGAGGGAGAACCGGTGAATTCTCAGGAAGCTCTCTATCAGGAGGCGTATGACAGGGCTGCGGAACGCACGCAGGTAAAAGAGCCGGAGGGGGAAGTGAAGTGATTCCAGCTCACTGTAACGTGGGAGGAACAAAGGAGTAATCTCTGACGGACAAAAGCAGACGACAGGGTGGTAGAATGATATTTAAATTTGGTGAACAGCTTATTTCGATGGAAATGGAGGAGTGGGAAGCGGATCAGGTCCCGGCAGTCTTTGTCACGGACTCCCGGCATGCCGACGGGATACTGGCAAAGGCGGGGATCCTGTACGAAAATGAGATCCAGATCTCAAAGATTGGATTCTGCAGGCTGGAAAACCAGCAGGACTGTGTGGTGGGGACGCTCTGCATCCCGCGCCTTCTGGATGTCCTGGGGAGCAGGTACAGGATGTACTTCTTTGTCAACAGGAGCAATGTGGTGATCGTGGATGATGAAAACTTTTCACTTCGCCTGATCCGCAGGATCCAGCAGAAACGGACCCATCAGGGGGAGACAAAGGAGAGGTTCCTCTACAACTTTATCGCTGAGTTTATGAGCAGGGACCAGGAGATGCTGGTGTCTTATGAGAGGAAACTCCTGAATATGGAGGAAGAGATCACGAGAGACCATACCACAAATTTTCAGAGCAAGCTGATGCCGATACGCAGGGAACTTCTGAACCTTCGGAGTTATTACGATGAAATGATGGACCTGAGCAGGGAGCTGGAGGAGAACGAGAACGGATTTTTCCTGAAAAAACAGCTCAAATATTTCGGGACTCTGACAGACCGCGCTGACCGTCTGATGAGCAAGACCGGACATCTGCTGGAATACGCCCAGCAGGTCAAGGAGGCTTATCAGGCGCAGATCGATGCGCGCCAGAACAGCAATATGCAGTTCCTGACCGTGATATCCACGATTTTCTTCCCGCTGACCCTCATCACAGGGTGGTTCGGGATGAATTTCCAGAACATGCCGGGCCTGAAAGACGGTTATCCCTGGGTGGTGGCGCTCAGTGTCGTTGTCATTGTGGGTTGTATCATCATATTTAAACGGAAACATATCATCTAAACAAAATCTGAACATAACACGGCGCAATATTATCACCTTCTTAATGAAAATTGTCTTATGATAAAGACAAGAAAAGAAGGTGATTTTTATGTTGAGAGATTTTTTATTACTTATTATCGTGGCAGGAGGATTCCTGTACGGACTGAAGCTCATGGGCATGCTTGACGGTTTTATGGAACATCAGCATGACGAGAAAGAACGTAAGGAAGAAAAGAAAAAAGAGTATGCTGTCATTTTCGGCAGCAGGGAAGAGGCGGAGCTGAAACAGTGGTTTGAGTCAGCCGGATTCGAAGTACTCTTTATCGATGAGATCCAGATGCAGAAGGAATGGAAGGACGTCCGGTATGTAGTGGCACTGGGCGGGTCGGATGTAGACAATCTTTCCCTCTGCAGTCTGTTCCGAAAGACCTGTCCAAAGGCGGAACTCTACAGCATCTGTAATGAGCGGGCTGTGAGAAAACTGTACAGACAGGCAGGGGCGATCTCCTTTTTCGGCAGAGAGGACCTGATGCAGCGGATGGAACTGATCACACTGGGACATGAGGCGGGGGCGGCATGATGAAGAAATGGATTCGTCGTCTGACACAGACGCAGATGATCGTGATCGGGTTCTGCCTGGTCATACTTACGGGAACGCTGCTCCTGATGCTTCCGCTCTCCACAAGGGAAGGCGTCGTGACATCGCCGGTGGACGCACTGTTCACGACGGTGTCCGCCTCCTGTGTGACAGGGCTCATCATCGCAGATACATATCAGTACTGGTCCACGTTCGGGCAGATCGTGATCATCTGCCTGATCCAGATCGGTGGACTTGGATTTATGACCATCGGTGTCTTTTTTGCCGTGGTGCTGAGAAAAAAGATCGGGCTCTGGGTGAGAGGGACGCTCCAGGAGAGCGTAAATTTCATGCAGACCGGCGGGATCGTCCGGCTGGCGAAAAAGATCATTATCGGAACCGCCATATTTGAAGGTACAGGCGCCCTGATCCTGTCGATCCATTTCAGCCGGACGATGGAACCGGCACAGGCGGTCTATTACGGGATCTTTCATTCCATATCCGCGTTCTGCAATGCGGGGTTTGACCTGATGGGAAAGGACGGGGAGTATGTCTCCCTCACGGGATATTCCGGAGACTGGGTGGTCAACCTTGTGATCATGCTGCTGATCATCATCGGCGGTATCGGATTTTTTATCTGGAATGACCTGTCTGAACACAAACTGCATTTCTGGCGGTGGAGGCTGCATACGAAGATCACGATCCTGATGACGCTGATCCTGATCTTCGGGGGAGCGGCTGTTTTATTTGTACTTGAGTATGACAACACGCTGGTGGGAAGACCACTGGATGAGCAGATCCTCTGTTCCCTGTTCGGGTCCGTTACGGCGAGGACAGCAGGGTTCAACACGGTGGATACGGCGGCACTGACAGACAGCAGCAAACTGTTCACCTCCCTGCTCATGTTCATCGGAGGAAGCCCGGGATCCACGGCAGGTGGTATCAAGACGACCACTTTTGTTGTACTTATCGCGTATGTGTATTCCGGGCTGTTTGATAAAAAAGAATGCAGCATGTTCGGACGAAGGCTCAGCCCGGACGCGATCCACAAGGCGAGCACAGTGCTCTGTACGAACCTGATGCTCTGCGTGGCGGCAGTCCTGATCATCGTCACAGCCACATCCCTGGATGTGACCGACGTGATATTTGAGGTGGCGTCCGCCATGGGTACAGTGGGAATGTCTGCGGGAATCACAAGGGATCTGGATACCATATCAAAGCTTGTCCTGATCTTCCTTATGTTCTGCGGAAGGGTTGGAAGCATGACGTTTGCCCTCTCACTGAAGGGACATAAAGTGGAACCGCCGGTGAAGCTTCCGGAGGAGCAGGTAATGATCGGATAATGATCGGATATGACAGGATGAAAACAGTAGGAGGAAAAAAATGAAATCAGTTTTGATCATAGGAATGGGACGGCTCGGACATCATTTGTGCACCAATATGGCAGAAATGGGAAACGAGGTCATGATCGTTGACAAAAATGAGGAGTCCATGCAGGACCTTCTTCCAGTGGCAGTGATGGCAAAAGTCGGGGACTGTATGAAAGAAGATGTTCTAAAGAGTCTGGGAGTGGGGAATTTTGATATCTGTTTTGTGTGTATCGGTTCTGACTTTCAGAGCAGTCTGGAGATCACCAGCCTGCTTAAGGAACTGGGGGCGAAATACGTTGTCAGCAAGGCAAACCGGGATGTACAGGCAAAGTTTCTCCTGCGGAACGGAGCGGACGAGGTGATCTACCCGGAGCGGGATGTGGCAGAGAGATTTGCAGTGAAATACGGGAGCAACAAAGTGTTTGATTATATTGAGATGGCAGAGGGATATTCGATCCTTGAGATTCCGCCCATGAAAGGCTGGGTCGGAAAGAGCATCGGTCAGCTTGCGATTCGTTCACGATACCATGTAAGCATTCTGGGGATAAAAGTAAATGGCCATCTGCAGTTTCTGCCTCATCCGGACCGGGTCCTGGAAAAGGAAGATCATCTGATGATCGTGGGAATGAAAAAAGATATAGAACGTATCTTGGCAAGTATTGATTAAGATGCTATGATGAGGTGTAACAGGAGTGCCGGTGCAGTATGATGCTGTGCCGGCATCGGTATGTGATTAAGGACAGGAGATGAAGAGCGGCATGAAAAAAATCGAAGATCTGGACGGAAAACCGGAATGGAAGGAACGATTTGCAGACATCCTGTATACATTTTTTATCGTTGCCGCGGCGAGCCTGTTCTGTCTTCTCCTGAACGAGGCTGGGGTAATGAAAGAAAACGTTCTGATGGTATTCCTGATCGGTGTTCTTCTCATCGGCGCCTTTACATCAGGGTATGAATACGGTATCATCGGGGCGGTAGTCAGTGTCCTGCTGTTCAATTACTTTTTTACGGTCCCTGTCCATACGTTTGCGATCATGAATCCGGATGATGTGGTCCTGATGGCACTGTTCCTTGCTGTTTCATGTATTTCCTCAGGAATGACTGCAAGGTTCCGGAAACAGGCGTCGATCGCGGAGGAAAATGAGAGGGCTGCGCGGCGCATGTCCGAGATGTCGGAAAAGTTTATCAATGTCACCGGAAAAGACCATATCATCGAGCTGGGGATCCAGTATATACAGGAGAATACGGGATACAGGGCATCTGTGGAGCTCTACGGGGAAGATCACAGGCAGGAAGGAGACGAAACCGGTTATGTCATCTTTCCAATCGGTGGGATCCTGCAGAAGATCGGGGAACTGAAGGTGTTTACGGATGACAACGGGCTTGGCGCCGAACAGGAGATCTTTATCCGCGCTGCCGCAGGGCAGATCGGGATCGCGCTGGACCGGGAGATGATCTACTCTGAACAGGAAAAGACCCGGCTTGAGGTGGAGCGGGAGCACTTAAAGAGCAGTATGCTGCGCAGTATCTCTCATGATTTCCGAACGCCTCTGACCGGGATCATCGGTGACTGCGACATGATCCTTTCAAGCCGTGACGCGGATGTGGAGGAGAAAGAAAGTCTTGTAAAAGATATCCGTGAACAGAGCATGTGGCTCACACGGACGATGGAGAATATCCTGAGCATGACAAAGCTGGAGGGAGGTACGGACTTTATCGACCGCAGGCAGGAAGTCCTGGAGGATCTTGTGTACGAGGCGGAGCGGCATATCACAGGGCTCCGGGAACACCGCAGATTTCAGAATTCCGTGCCGGAGGAAGTACTCACGGCGGAAGTGGACGGAAGACTGATCATACAGGTGCTTGTAAATCTCCTGGACAATGCAGTTAAAAATACAGAGGAAGGCGGTACGATCCGCCTGAATCTTTCTTTCCAGGATAATAAAGCGTACTTTGTCGTGGAGGATAATGGAAAAGGCATAAAGCCCGGGATGGAGCAGCAGATCTTCGGAGAGTTTGTCTCCGTGAGTGAAAAAGGTCCGGACCAGAAACGGGGAATCGGATTGGGACTTGCGATCTGCAAAGAAGTTGTGGAAGCCCATGGGGGAAAGATCTGGGCGGAAAACAGGCTGGAAGGAGGTGCCCGCTTTACATTCTGGCTGAAAGCGGAAGTAGCGGGATGACAGAATCATGGAAAATAAAAAGACGATCCTGATCGTGGAGGACGACAAATATATCATTCATTTTCTTTCAATGAGTTTTAAGGAAGAAGACTATGCGTTTCAGGTGGCAGGGACAGTGAAAGAGGCGGTGAGCCTGTTCTATGCAAACCGCCCGGACCTTGTGATCCTGGACCTGGGGCTCCCGGACGGGGATGGGATGGAAGTCATACGCAGCATCCGGGAGATCGCGGACACCCCAGTGATCGTCGTCTCCGCGAGGCAGGAGGAAGAGGAGAAGATCCATGCCCTTGACGCCGGGGCGGACGACTATGTGACAAAGCCATTTTATATGGGGGAACTTCTGGCCCGGATGCGCGCGGCGCTCCGGAAGGCGGAGATCCATCCCCAGGAGAAAGAATCCTGTTTTGAACAGGGTGACCTGCTGGTGGATTATGAAAAACGGAGAGTAGAGGTGGGCGGGACGGAAGTCCATCTGACGCCCATTGAATATAAGATATTAAACCTGCTTATTGCAAACCGGGGAAAAGTCCTGACACATCACTATATCCTGAAAGAGATCTGGGGATATGCAGAGGGGGTGGAAGCAGGGACGCTCCGTGTGTTCATGGCGACGCTCCGGAGAAAGATCGAGAAGAACCCTTCCGACCCCCAGCATATCATCACGGAGGTCGGAGTGGGGTACCGGTTTAAATAAAAATCGGATCTGCTTTCAGCCGCGGAGTGCATCCAATATGTCCGCGATGTTCCGCGACCGGGCGAAGAGCTGATAGTCCGGTTCATGGATGTCCTCCAGATAGTGGGCGTCCGAGCAGCAGATCACATTACAGTTTTCAAAATAAGGATGTTCCCTCCGTATCCGGTGGAGGTTTTTAAAGTCATGGAATTCCGCGCAGGTGAAGGTGCTCTCCGGCGGGACAAAGCCCAGGTTGGAGAGCACGCTGGTGGAAGACTTGTCCACGTGCGCCGGATATGCCATCCCGCCGGAGCGCTCCGCCAGGAAAAATGCCTCGTCAAAGGAGATCGTGGTCGCGTTGATCAGAAGATGTTCTTTTGTTCCGATGACTTCGTCCTGTTCATCCATGACCTGCTGTTTCCCGAAGATATCCTCCCGGTTCGGGACCGGAAGGAGCCTGCCGGATACGAGCCGGTCGAACTCCATGGCAAGCTCCAGCGAGGGAAAAAGGCAGATCACGTGGACTTCCTCCGCGGTGGTCAGCTCCATGCCGGGGATCACGGTGACGCCGTAGTTCTTTCCGTGATACATGGCAGCAGGACAGTTGGCGCAGGAATTGTGGTCTGTCAGTGCAATCACGTCCAGCCCTTTTACCGCCGCCATCCCTGCCAGATTGGCCGGCGTCATATCGTCATCCCCGCATGGGGAGAGGCAGGAATGGATATGCAGGTCGTAGAAAAGAGGGATCATGGTGCACACGCCTGATAGACTTTGAGCGCCGCATCGAAGACGGGAAGGTCCGTGGAGAGGACAGCAATGCCTTCTTCGCGGGCTTTTTTTAGTGTTGCCTCATCCAGAGATACTCCTTCCGCGAGAACGATGCAGGCAGTGTCCGTCAGGGACGCCACGGCGAGGGTGTTCCTGTTCCCCATCACAGTCACCCAGACGCCGTCTGCGGGAGCTTTTCCCATGGCGATGCTTAAGAGGTCGCAGCAGAAGACGCGGGATATCTCACGTCCGGGATCCCCTTCTGCCAGGACCCGGAACCCGGGCAGTTCAAAGATCGTCTGTAATCTCATGTTATCGGATCCTCCTGTTTTGCATTCTCGGGCACGCCGAAGGAGGCGAGCTCGGTGGTCAGTTCTTTGATGTATCTGTGCAGAAGCCGGTCGTCTTCCTCGGAAAGCGGGGCGCCGGATTCCGAACTGCCGGTCAGGTGTTCGATCTTCTGCGACAGGTCCGAGATGTTGGCGCGGAGCACGTAGATGCAGTCGTTCTCGGTGGCGTCCCCGCGCACGATGTCCTCTGCCAGCGTCTGGCATGTGGGGGCTCCGCAGGAGCCGCAGTCCAGTCCCGGGAATCTTGCTGTGAGTTCTTCTACCTTTCCCATCATCTGAAGGCTTTCTTTAAACGTATTCCCCAATCGGAAGACAGGTTCATATTCCACGTTGTCCGCCCAGTAGATATTGGCAAGTTCCGGAGCATCTTCCAGATGGTTCTTGGAGACGGGCTGATACCGGACCAAGCGTTTTGTTTTCGCGGCGGCGATATAGGCGTTCTCTACGGTGAGAGTCCCGCCCACGCATCCTCCGCTGCAGGCGTTCAGCTCCACAAAAGAGAGCCCGTGGAGCTTTTCGTCTTCCAGTTCTTCCAGCACCTGCAGGATATTGACGATGCCGTCGGCAGCCAGATAGTTATCCACCAGCAGCCCGCCTGCCTCACCGCCGGCATTGCTCCATCCGATCCCGATCCGCCCGGAAGCGGAGAGGGGGATGAGCTGGCTTTCGTCGTGCTTCATGTGGGGCAGGAGAAGGGGATAAACGTCCTTGATCGCCACCACATTGTCAATATTGCTCTTCTCAATGCCAAGAGGCGCCTTCGCATAGGAGACCTTGGAGGGACAGGGAGAGATAAAGATGATCCCGATCTCCTCCGGCTTCAGCCCGGTCTTTTTCATTGCGCGTGCCCGGGCGATCTCTGCCGCTGCTTCCACAGGTGCTTTGATGGGAAGGAGACGGGAGACCAGGGAAGGGAATTTTACCCGGATCAGACGGACCACAGAGGGACAGGCGGAACTGATAAAAGGCGCGTCCTCTGCGTGAGCCCTGATGTATTCCCGTGACGCCTCCGAGACAAGTTCCGCTGCGGCGCTCACTTCGTACACGTCGTCAAACCCCAGTTTCAGGAGCGCGTTCAGCACGATGTCTGCATTCGTGAGGTTGTTATACTGCGCGTAGAGCGAGGGTGCAGGGAGCGCCACGGTGTACTTGAAATTGTTGATCACGGAGAGCGGGTCATAGACCGGGATCTTTGCATGATGGGGGCAGTAGGAAATGCATCTGCCGCAGTCGATACAGAATTTGTCTATGATATGCGCTTTCCCGTTATGTACCCGGATCGCCTGAGTGGGACAGTGCTTGATACAGTTGATGCAGCCCCGGCAGGCAGATTCTTTCAGTCTGACTGAGCGCATGAATTTATATGTGTTCATGAAAATGTAACGAAGCCTCCTTTCCGGGAGTCAGATATATACTTTCATTGTGATAGTGGTCCCTTTTCCGATGACCGTATCGATCTGCATCTCATCGGTGTATTTTTTCATATTGGGAAGTCCCATGCCGGCGCCGAACCCCAGAGACCGGACTTCTGCGCGGGCGGTGGACCAGCCTTCCTGCATCGCCTGTTCTACATCAGGGATGCCGGGACCGGTATCGGCAAGTATCATGGTGATCCCGCTGTCGGCGACTGTGACCGTGATCTCTCCGCCGTCGGCATGGATGACCATGTTGATCTCGCCTTCGTACATTGCGATCGCGACTTTCCGGATCACATCGCTGTCCAGCCCGAGCTGCTTTAATTTATTTTTTACAGAGCTGCTTGCCTCTCCGGCTCGTGTGAAATCGTCTCCGTCTATGGAATAGCGGAATGTGAGTGCTTCTCCCATCTAAGCACCTCCTCGTAAACCGTGTTCATACAGGATCCCGCATGTGGTGAACATAAAGTGGTCCGTCGCCAGGACCGCGATCCCTTTGCCTGTGGCGAGCGCCAGCATGTTCTCATCCGGCATCTTTCCCCGGACAAAGATGATACAGACGATGTCCAGCATCTCTGCGGTGCGGACCACCTGCGGATTGCAGAGCCCGGTGATGAGGACAGAACACTTGGAACCGTATGCCAGCACATCGCTCATCATATCAGCGGAAAAAACAAATTCTACGTCCAGGTCCGCCAGTTCTTCCCCGTAGAGGAAGCTGGCGTCAAGGACCTCCTGCATCTCTCTGATCGTCATAATGCCTCCTGAAAAAAAGAATTGGAAAATCAATCATAAAGTACAAAAAGTTGTATTCAGTATATCATTCAGATGTGCAAAAAGCAACGAAAGTGTCAGACAAAAGGTTTGATAAATGGAAAATATACACAAAAAATTAATAGTATATCAGTAGAAGTTTGTAATTTTATATGATATCATATACACAATGAGCAACGAAGACTTAAGAAACGGAGGTTGAAGAATGGCTGAAAAAAAAGGAACTGTTCCATTCGCGGGGACGAAGGAACAGGAAGAGGCTCTGATGAAGGTGATCGACGAGCTTAAGGGCGAGAAAGGAGCCCTTATGCCGATCCTGCAGAAGGCGCAGGATATATATGGTTATCTTCCGATCGAAGTCCAGAAGATGATCTCGGACCAGACCGGCATCCCGATGGAGAAGATCTACGGGGTGGCGACATTTTATTCTCAGTTTACGATGAGTCCAAAGGGAAGATACCGGATCTCTGTCTGTCTCGGTACGGCATGTTATGTGAAAGGTTCCGGGGACATCTACAATGCACTGATGGAGAAGCTGGGGATCGTTGGCGGCGAATGTACGCCGGACGGAAAGTTCTCTCTGGATGCGTGCCGCTGTGTGGGAGCCTGCGGGCTGGCGCCGGTCATGATGATCAACGAGGAGGTCTACGGTCGTCTGACCGTGGATGATCTGGACGGCATCCTGGCAAAGTACGAGTAAGCCTATGATGCCGGAGATCGCCCTGAACATTCTGGATATTGCGGAGAACTCCGTGCGCGCCGAAGCGTCGCTTGTCGAGATCACTGTATCCGTGCAGCCGAAGGAAGATATCCTCACTGTCATGATAAGAGATGACGGGTGCGGGATGACGCCGGAGCAGGTGGGGAAAGTGCAGGACCCGTTCTTTACGACAAGGACGACGAGAAAGGTAGGGCTTGGAGTCCCCTTTTTTAAACAGGCTGCGGAGAGCACGGGAGGCAGTTTCCGGATCTGTTCGGAAAAAGGGAGAGGAACAGAAGTGACAGCGGTGTTCGGGCTGTCCCATATTGACAGGATGCCGCTGGGAGATATCAGCTCGGTCATCCATACTCTGATCGTGTTCAATGAACAGATCCGCTTCAGATATACATACAGGTACGGGGAAAAAAGTTTTGTGCTGGATACCCGGGAGATGAGAGAGATCCTCGGAGATGAGATCTCTTTCAGGGAACCGGAAGTATCGGCGTTTATCAGGGAATATCTGGAGACGGGGAAAGAAGAGACGGACGGAGGAGCTGAGATATAAGATAACGGAGGTAATACATGAAATCACTGGAAGAATTGCGTGCCATCAGAGAAAAGATGCAGGGAAAAGTAGGCGTGCGGGCAGAGAATGAGAATCAGATCCGCGTCGTCGTCGGCATGGCGACCTGCGGGATCGCCAGCGGGGCGCGCCCTGTCCTCACCGCCCTTTCCGATGCGGTGCAGGAGCAGAACCTGTCGGAGAAGATCAGCGTGACTCAGACCGGATGCATCGGGCTGTGTCAGTACGAACCCATCGTGGAGGTAATGGAACCGGGAAAGGAGAAAGTGACCTACGTAAAGATGACCCCGGAAAAAGCGCTGGAGGTGCTGCGCCTTCATCTGCTGGGAGGTCAGGTGGTAACAAAGTATACGCTGAGTGCCGTGCAGGATGGCCTGAAGTAGAAAAGGAGGAAAATCTATGTATCGTTCACATGTACTTGTCTGCGGCGGGACCGGATGTACCTCCTCGGGCAGCCGGCGGATCATTGAAAAACTGGAGAAAGAGATCGCGGCGAACGGTCTTTCTGAGGATGTCGGCGTTGTAAAGACAGGCTGCTTCGGGCTGTGCGCTCTGGGTCCCATCATGATCGTTTACCCGGAGGGCACGTTCTATTCCATGGTCCGGGAGGATGATATCCCGGAGATCGTGTCAGAACATCTGCTCAAGGGAAGAGTAGTCCGCCGTCTCCTCTACGAAGAGACGACAAAGACGGAGAAGATCATCCCGCTCAATGAGACGAATTTTTACAAGAAACAGCACAGGGTAGCTCTGAGAAACTGCGGAGTCATCAACCCGGAGAATATCGAAGAATATATTGGAACAGGAGGATATGAAGCTCTGGGGACCGTGCTGACCCAGAAGACGCCTGAGGACGTGATACAGATCCTCCTTGACAGCGGTCTGAGGGGGAGGGGCGGAGCCGGATTCCCCACGGGGCTGAAATGGAAGTTTGCAGCGGCGAATGAAGCGGATCAGAAATATGTCTGCTGCAATGCGGACGAGGGTGACCCCGGGGCATTCATGGACCGCTCTATCCTGGAGGGCGACCCCCACGCAGTGCTGGAGGCGATGGCGATCGCAGGTTATGCCATCGGTTCATCTCAGGGGTACATCTATGTCCGTGCTGAATACCCCATCGCGGTGAAACGTCTCGAGATCGCCATCTCTCAGGCGAGAGAGTACGGTCTGCTGGGAGAGAATATTTTTGACTCGGGATTTAATTTTGACATTGAACTGAGACTCGGCGCAGGAGCGTTTGTGTGCGGAGAGGAGACGGCTCTTATGACCTCCATCGAGGGAAACAGGGGAGAGCCAAGACCACGTCCGCCCTATCCCGCACTGAAAGGGCTGTTCCAGAAACCGACGATCCTGAACAACGTGGAGACCTACGCGAACATTCCCCAGATCATCGTGAACGGTCCGGAATGGTTCGCGTCCATGGGAACGGAGAAGTCGAAAGGTACAAAGGTTTTCGCTCTGGGAGGAAAGATCCACAATACCGGGCTTGTGGAGATCCCCATGGGGACCACGCTCCGGGAGATCGTGGAGGAGATCGGAGGCGGCGTGCCGAACGGGAAGAAGTTTAAGGCGGCTCAGACCGGCGGACCCTCCGGAGGCTGTATCCCGGCGGAACATTTTGACGTTCCCATCGACTATGACAACCTGATCGCCATCGGCTCCATGATGGGATCCGGCGGGCTGATCGTCATGGATGAGGATACCTGTATGGTGGATATCGCCAAGTTCTTCCTGGAGTTCACGGTGGATGAGTCCTGCGGGAAATGTACGCCCTGCCGGATCGGGACGAGGCGCATGCTGGAGATCCTGGAAAAGATCACAAAAGGACAGGCGACCATGGAAGACCTGGATAAGCTGGAGGAGCTCTGTTACCATCTGAAGGAGAATTCTCTGTGCGCCCTGGGGCAGACAGCTCCCAACCCGGTGCTTTCCACCCTGAGGTATTTCAGGGACGAATACATCGCCCATATCGTGGATAAGAAATGTCCGGCGGGAGTCTGTAAGGACCTTGTACAGTACCGGATCGATCCGGATAAATGTAAGGGATGTACGCTCTGCGCAAGGACCTGTCCGGCGGATGCCATCATCGGGAAGGTACGGGAGACTCACATGATCAACCCGGAGAAATGTCTGAAGTGCGGCGCATGTATGGAAAAATGCCGCTTCGGCGCGATCTACAAAGAATAGGAGGGCATGAGAAGAATGGAAAATGTGAATTTAAAGATCAATGGTCTGAACGTCACCGCACCTGCCGGCTCTACCATCCTGGAAGCGGCGCACGCGGCGGGGATACGGATCCCCACACTGTGCTGGTTAAAAGAGATCAATGAGATCGGCGCGTGCCGGATGTGCGTGGTGGAAGTAAAAGGTGCGAAAGGGCTTGTGGCGTCCTGCGTTTATCCGGTGGCGGAAGGCATGGAAGTGAGGACGAATACAAAGAGGCTCCTTGACTCAAGGAGAAGGACCCTGCAGCTCCTTTTATCTGCCCATGATAAGAAATGTCTCTCCTGTGTCCGCAGCGGGCGCTGTGAGCTCCAGGAACTCTGCCAGGAACTGGGCGTGGACGATGAGGATCATTTCGCAGGAGAGAGAAACCACTATGAACCGGACACAAGTGCAGTACATATGATCCGCGATAACAATAAGTGTATTCTCTGCCGCAGATGTTCCGCGGTGTGTGAGAAGGTGCAGTCTGTGGGTGTGATTGGACCGAACAACCGGGGCTTTGCCACATTTATCGGCTCGGCATTTGAGATGGGGCTGGGAGAGACCAGCTGTGTGGGATGCGGCCAGTGTATCGCTGCCTGTCCGACCGGAGCCCTCTATGAGAAGGACAATACAGATGACGTCCTTGAGGCCATCGCGGACGAATCGAAACATGTAGTGGTACAGACAGCCCCTGCCGTCCGCGCAGCTCTTGGAGAAGAGTTCGGCTATCCCATGGGAACGGATGTGGAAGGCAAGATGGCTGCGGCTCTTCGAAGGATCGGATTTGACAAAGTGTTTGACACCGATTTCAGCGCGGATCTGACGATCATGGAGGAAGCGAACGAGTTCCTGGAGAGAGTGCAGAACGGCGGAGTCCTTCCCATGATGACGTCGTGCTCACCGGGGTGGATCAAATACTGTGAACATTATTATCCGGACCAGCTGGAACATCTCTCCAGCTGCAAATCGCCCCAGCAGATGTTCGGCGCCATCACAAAGACTTACTACGCGGAGAAGATGGGGATCCCACCGGAGGATATCGTCTGTGTCAGCGTTATGCCCTGCACGGCGAAAAAATTTGAGCTTCAGAGAGAGGACCAGTATGCGGCGGGGGTGCCGGATGTGGATATCTCCATCACCACAAGAGAACTTGCCAGGCTGATCCGCAGGGTGGGGATTGATTTCCGCAGTCTTCCGGATGAAGGCTTCGACGACCCGCTGGGAGAGTCCACGGGAGCCGGCGTGATCTTCGGCGCCACAGGCGGCGTCATGGAGGCGGCGCTCAGGACCGCAGTGGAAAAACTGACAGGAAAAGAACTGGAAAAAGTAGAATTCACGGAAGTGCGCGGCACGGACGGAATCAAAGAAGCAACATACAATGTGGCGGGGATGGATGTGAAAGTGGCTGTGGCGTCAGGTCTTGGCAACGCGAAGATGATCATGGATAAGGTCCGCTCCGGCGAAGCGGATTATCACTTTATCGAGATCATGTGCTGTCCGGGCGGATGCGTGAACGGCGGCGGTCAGCCCCAGGTACATGCGGATGTGCGCAACTTTGAGGATGTGAGGGCGCTCCGTGCAAAGGCATTGTATGACAACGATGCGGCAAAGACGATCCGGAAGTCCCATGAGAATCTGTCGGTCAAGAAGGTATATGACGAGTATCTCGGGCATCCGGGAAGCGAGCGGGCGCATCAGATCCTGCATACCACGTACGTGAAGAGAACGATCAACTGAGACTGATTTAGAATTGGCGGGAGGAAGCAGGCGGGCGTCCGCCGGGGAGGCAAATTGCCTGCGGACACGTTCGCACTCGGAAAACAACGCAGCGGTACATAGGCGCGCAGAGGACGCACGCCAAGTGCCGGCGTTGTTTTACGGTCCTTAGGCAACATGCCTCTCCGGCTGGTGCGCTGGCTTCTCCCGGCAATTTTAAATCAATGGGGATTGAGGAGGTGCGTTGTAGGAGAACCATACTCCCGGTGGGAGAGGTTCTCTTTTTGTGCTGTTTATCTGCGAAAAAAATGGAAAATATCATCACAAAAGTACTGAAAAGCGGTGCTCATTATGTCTCTGTCGCTGTCTGTGAGAAAGAAGAGCACACAACAGTGGAGGAAGTGGTGTGGCATTTTCAGAAAAACGGGCTGGATCTGATCTTTATGAGGGATTTTCGGGATGAGAGGGGAGAACCGGCGGTGCGGATGGATTTTGAGAGGCTTAAGCGCTGAAACATACCAGGAACAGTTGAGACGGTGCAGCCGGAATCACCGGGAGATTGGTCAGGTGAAATCATTGAAACAGCCCGGCGGGGGAGTTGCTGCGCTGTTCCCCGGGCAGAAGTCTGGCTGAGAGCATGGGGGGCTTCCGCAGAAGCCCCTCATGATTCTGGAAGACGCTTCTTACTCCGTCACTTTCACCCTTGGATAGGAGTTGGTCATCCCTCCGTACATATCGAAGAATGACAGGTATGCATTGTCGGTGCAGTCGTCGTCCACGACCCATGCAAAGGTGCATTTCAGCGTTTCGCCGGCGCCGATCTCGGCAAATCGTACATGCTGCTTCTGGTTTTCGGTGGACTGCTGGACGCTCTGATAGAGAGGCTCGCCTTCCACGCTCAGATCCTGATATGCGGCGGATGCGGACTGTACGTTGAATCTTGCATAGCTTCCGTTCTCATCCTTGCTAAGATATTCAAGCATCGGGGTGATATATTCCTCTGTGGAAGAATCTCCGGTATTTGTGATCTCTACAGTCGCGACAATGAATTTTGAGTCAGTAGTCTCCAGATTTTCTTTGCTGAGGCTGTCACTGGTGGGCGAATACCGTTCATGAGGCTTCAGGGTGCCGTTATCGTTCAGGAGCGGGGCAACGGTGCTGTCATAATCCGGTACGTAATTCTCCTTCGGGAACTGGTCCAGAGGAAGGGAATCGGCAAGTCTGATGTCAGTTACCTTGAATTCTGTTTTATGATCTTTATCCTGCGGGCTTGTGATCACATCACCCACATTGTAGAAGAGAGAACTGTCATAGGCTGAGTCAAAATCTGTCGTCTGCTCCTCTTTGATCTTTGCGATCTCCTCATCGTCAGCATAGGGAACGGTTTCATCTGACATCTGGATATCAAGTCCTTCTGCAACTTTCAGCGCCTCATCGTCGGCGAGATCAGGGCCCTCCAGAAAGACCTGGATCATATAGCCGTACTCTTCGTTGGTGAGAACGACATTCCTGACGTATTGTATCATCATCTGTATAGATACTGTCGGAAGAGAACAGATCCACATTCATCCCTCCGATCTCTATGGTCTTGATGTAGTCGTCTTTGTCTATCTGTGAGGTTGCGCCGCCATCAGTCTGTGACATCAGATAGAGGTCCGCTGCGTTGTGGGTGATGATGCTCATGCTGCCGTCATTATCGCTGTTATGCCACTGACCTTCATACGCTCCATCCTCCTGGTACTCATATCCTTCCGGAACATAAGTGGGGGATGAGGTGACCACATGAGCTTCCTTTGCCTCCGGGTCCACAGAGACATTGTAGGCGAGTGCGCCGTCTTTTTCAGTCAGGTCAACGTTCAGCAGCTGGTTTACCGCGAACGCGGTGATTCCAAGCCCTGCAGTCAGCGCGGCAGCCGCTGCGATGGTGACCCATACCTTTTTCTTTTTCATCCGGAACGGGCGCGTTTTCTGAGAAGCGCTGCCCTTGTTATGTTCTTCCGGGGCGGCTGCGGTCAGTCCGAGCCTGGCATAGGTTTCTTTTATCTTTTCATCCACAGATGCGGGGATGACAGCGTCGTTTTTCAGGACCTGTTCCATTTCTTCCTGTGAAAATTCTTTTTTCAAAATAATTCCTCCTTTCCGGCGGATCTGTGCTGCAGCTTTTTGTGATGTTGTTTAAGGGTTACATATATTAGACAGTGCAGGGAGACAAAAAGGTTTCATCCAATAAGAATAAAATTCACAGTGACGGTCAGGGGACTGGGGTTTTACTGGATATTCCCACAGGGCTCTGGTAAAATGGTGCTAAAAGAAAAACAGAACGGGACGTAAGGAGGAAGGGCAAATGAGAGTCATAGACTTTAAGGATGCAAAATGCCGCCATTGCTACAAATGTGTCCGCCACTGTGCGGTGAAGGCAATCTCTGTGAGAGACGAGCAGGCGCGCATCATGGTCGATCACTGCATCAACTGCGGGAGATGCCTGGAGGTCTGTCCCCAGAATGCAAAAACCTTTGCAAGCGACATGGACCGGGTCAGGGGATATCTGCGCCAGGGCATGAGGACAGTCATTTCCATCGCTCCGTCCTATGCGGGAGTGCTGGAATTCGACAGGCCGGGGCAGGTGGTGGATGCTCTGCTGAGGCTGGGATTTTCTGAAGTCCGGGAGACAGCGGAGGGAGCTGCACTGGTGACGAACGAGTACAAAAAGCTGGTGCGCTCAGGCGAGATGCCGAATATCATCACCACATGCTGCCCCAGTGTGAATGACCTGATCGAGAAGTATTATCCGGACTGTGCCAGGCTGATGGCGCCTGTCGTGTCCCCCATGATCGCCCACGGGCGTTACATAAAGAAACTCTATGGACCGGACGTGAAAGTGGTTTTCCTGGGGCCTTGTATCGCTAAAAAACAGGAGGCGGCAGGAGACGAGCGGGTGGCAGGCGCAGTGGACGCGATCCTTACCTTCGAAGAGCTCGCTGTCTGGCTGAAGGAAGCCGGGATCGATCTTCACACCTGTGAGGATCAGCCCATGGGAAATCCGGACCCGAAGATCAACCGCCTGTATCCGGTCAGCGGCGGCGTGATCCAGTCTGTCATCACAGAGGAGGATGCTGACGGTTACCACAAGGTGTTCGTGGACGGGCTGGAGAACTGTATGGAGATGCTGGAATGTCTTGAGAGGGGAGAGCTGGACTACTGCTTTATTGAGGCGAATGTCTGCGAGGGCGGCTGCGCAAAAGGTCCTGCATCCGCCCGCTGGAACACTTCCTATGTGAAGACGAAGGTGAAGATCGAGAACGGGGTCTCCTACAGAGCAGCCCGTGACCTTCCGGATATGAGCACGCAGGAACTGGCAAAGAAGTTCGGGAACCGGGGGCTGGCTGACCGGATGCCCTCTGAGGAGCAGATCCGGAAGATCCTGATGTCTACGGGGAAATATTCGAAAGAGGACGAGCTGAACTGCGGTGCCTGTGGGTACTCTACATGCCGGGAGAAAGCCATTGCCGTGTTCCAGGGGAAAGCGGAAGTCACCATGTGTATGCCGTATGCCCTGACCCAGGCGGAGTCCATGTCCAATGTGGTCATGGACATGACGCCGAATATGATCTTCGTTATCGGAAATGACATGCGGATCCTGGACTGCAACCGGAAAGGACAGGAACTTCTTGGCGTGGGACATGACGAAGCGGTGAAGAGATATATTTTTGAGTTCATCGAAGCGGACGATATCGAGAGCGCGCTCCTTACCAGAGAGCCGGTGTTCCACCGGAAGATCCGGCTGAACAAGGACAGGATTGTGGCGGAGGAGACCATCGTCTACATTGAAAACCTGGACGCTGTTCTGGTCCTGTTTCAGGATGTGACCAGGGAAGAGAAGATAAAAGAGCAGCATTACAACCTGAAAATGGAGACAGTGGAGATGGCTCAGAAGGTCATTGAGAAACAGATGATGGTGGCTCAGGAGATCGCGGGACTTCTCGGTGAGACCACAGCGGAGACAAAGGTGACGCTGACAAAGCTGAGGGATTCTATCCTGAACGAGGAAGAGTGAGGAGAGGGATATGAGTTTTAGTATTGATGTGTCCTGGAAGAGCCTGAACAAGTATGAGGAGGAACTGTGCGGCGACAAGGTTGAGGTGCTCAGAACAGAAGACTCTGACATCGTGATCCTTGCTGACGGCATGGGCAGCGGGGTGAAGGCAAACATCCTTGCCACGCTGACGTCCAAGATCCTGGGGACTATGCTGCGGGAAGGCGCTTCCATCGAGTCCTGTGTGGAGACAGTTGCCAAGACGCTTCCCATCTGCAGGGTGCGTAAAGTCGCTTACGCCACCTTCAGCATCCTCCAGATCTTTCACAGCGGCGAGGCGTATCTGGCCGAGTTTGACAACCCTTCCTGTGTGTTCATCCGGGACGGGAAAATCATAGATTACCCCTACGGGATCCGGGAGATCGAGGGGAAAAAAGTTCATGAATACCGTTTCCGGATCAAGAAGAACGACTGTTTCATCCTGATGAGCGACGGGGTGATCTATGCCGGAGCAGGTTCCATCCTGAATCTTCAGGGCTGGACCTGGAAGGCGATGTCCGAGTATGCGTTGAAGTGTACCAAGAAGACGCTGTCCGCTTCCCGGCTGACAATGATGCTCAGTCAGGCATGCGATGAATTGTACGAGGAAAAGCCGGGAGACGACACGACTGTGGCGGTGGTGAGAGTGATCGAGCGCCGTGTGGTCAGCATCTTCACAGGGCCTCCGGCAAAAAAAGAGGATGATGAGAGGATCGTGCGGGATTTTATGCATGGAGAAGGGAAAAAAGTCATCTCCGGGGGGACCAGCGCCAACATTGCGGCAAGGATCCTGGGCAAAGAGATCACGACAAAGGTTGATACGGCAAATCCCGATGTCCCTCCCATGGCGGTGATCGACGGGATCGACCTTGTGACAGAGGGGGTCCTCACCCTTGGGAAATGCCTGAAGCTTCTGAAGAAATATGTCAGGGGAGAATTTGACGCGGAATTCTTTGACGAGCTGGACGCCGACAATGGCGCTTCCTGTCTGGCAAGACTCCTGATCGAAGAGTGTACGGAACTGAACCTCTTTGTGGGGACTGCGGTAAACAACGCCCATAAAGAGAGTGAGCTTAACTTTGACCTCAGCATGAGGCAGAATCTGGTGGAACAGCTTGTGCGGACTGCGGAAGAGATGGAGAAGAAAGTGACGGTGAGGTATTACTGAGATCTGCGGAGAAGGGCGTTCGCCGGAGAGGTGTGCTGCCGTCGGACACGTTCTCACTCGGAAAACAATGCAGCGGACACGTAAGAGCGTAAAGGACACGCTCTAAGTGCCGGCATTGTTTTAACGGCCCTCCGGCAGCACACCTCTCCGGCTGGGCGCATCCGGCCGGCAGATCTCGAAATGCCGGACCGTCTGGGAGGGGCGCGTGCGGGACGCACGCTGCCTCCCGGGGAACCCCCTCCGGGAGGGGAAATTTGTTGGTTGGAATGCCTGAGTTTTTAGTATTTTCTTAGCTTTCGGAACGGAGCCGGAGCTCACGCCCTCTCCTGCGAATACGTGTTCCAGGACCTTACTCCGCAGTTTTCGGACCCCTTTCATCTGAAAGTCCCGGTCCTCCCGCCGGGGCATCAAAAGGAATATCCATAGAAGTTTCCGTCTTTGTAATAGATATTGACATAGTCCATGGAAGCGGATCCAAGATCCAGGAGTCCGTTGTAGTATCCGTCGAGCTGATCCAGCATAAGGATGATGTCTTCCTCTGAGGTGACGGTGATATCGGTTGAATAATCGTAATCTTCCCGCTCAGCTGTGCTGGAAAGAGCCTGGAGCATATCATCGTAGCTGCCGCTGTCAATGGTTGTGCGCGACAGGGAGAGTGTGATGGAGGACACATCTGCGGGATCGATCTCTGCGTGTACAGGATATCCATATTCCTGGAGCAGTGCCAGTGTATCGGCATACTCGGGATAGATGTACAGCATGGGGAGAGAAATCAGGTTTCCGGCACTGCTGTATGACTTGTCTGTGGTGAGAGCGTCTGTTTCTGTCATGCTTTCCGGATAAGGGAGATCCACGATCAGTTCGCCGATCGGCTTTCCGTTGATCAGGGTATCTGCGCTCACTTTCATGACATCATTTTCGTACGCGTCGAGAAGAGCATCCCTCTGCTGTTTGTTCAGGTCCATATTTGTGCTCTGGCCGCAGATATCGCTGAGCTGCAGAGAAACAACCTTGTCCCGGTCAATGTGGAATACGGGGAAGAGCTGTTTTCTGTAGCTCTCATTTTCCAGAAGCTGCTCCAGCGTTTCCGCCGTCTCCTCCTGAGATGCGGCGTACTGTCTCAGGACGGTCCGCCCTCCTGAGAGACTGTAACGGAAGATGACGGGCAGATATCCCTCCGGGATGTCGGTTTCATCGGGTGTGTAGAATTGGTCCGGTGTGATACCTTCCTTCAGATTTTGTATCCCGGACCGGGCCAGATCACGGACCAGGTCCATGTTTTCTTCCGGCACATAGTATCCGAGAGAGGATTCCGACGGAAACTCAGTGTCCGGGTAAGAAAAATAGCTGGAGAAAGAGTCCGGATAAAAGCTGATGCCCTCAAGCCTGTCTTCATCAGGCAGATACGTGTCATAGCCCAGCAGGTCAAACCGGAAGATGCACAGGATGGCAAGGACGGCGCCCACGGAGATCAGCGAAGAGCGCCAGCCTTTCAGCAGCAGCCGAAGATCCATTGTGTACAGAAACTCAATGATGGCGCAGATGACCAGAGCGGCAATGAGGCTCATCAGGCAGATCCAGCTGCTGTCTGTGATGCCGATCAGTGTCTGAGCCATGAGACCTGCAAACAGTGCGCCAGGGATACAGATGACCACTTTGACGACCGGTGAGATCACAGGGAAAGCTACGGTATTTCCAGCAGCCTCGGAGGGATAGATCCGATAAAGGAGCAGTGCGGCTGCGGTCAGCACTGCGGTCAGGATGACTGCGGCGGCTGCTAGGGAGATGCTGAATTCTCCGCTGCTGCTCTGGGAGATCAGTGCGGAAAAAATCCCAAGAGGCGACAGGTAATCCGCAAGCCTCTGCGACAGAGGCGTCTCCACTGTGTAATAGCTTTCAAAAAATGCCGTCTGAAGCGAGGAGAGCAGGAAAAGCATCATGAACGGCAGCACGATGACGACAAGTGAGGCGAACAGCCCGATGGCGGTCCGCCCGGTCAGCATGACGGCAAAGACACATGAAGTATAGATGACGAGCCAGGCCAGGATCCCGCCCAGCACTGCAAATGCACAGGAAACAGCAAGTTCCGGAGACAGGATCCCCCTGGAGGCGCCTGCCGCCATGATCAGCGCGGAGCAGATCACATAGGGAACAAGGAACATGAGCAGCCCGGACAGATATACTGCCGCAAACAGGCGGGTGCGTTTCACCGGAAGAGAATGGTAAAGGTCCAGTTTCTCTCTGGAGTGGACGTAGCCGAAGCCGGTCAGTGCCAGAAGGACCGCCAGCGCCCCGATTCCCGCTGCCAAGACAGGAACATTGCCTCCGTTGAACAATCCCGGAAAGTAACTGATAAGATAGGCGCGCTCACCGGAACCGGGTGTGAGCCTGGAAAACGTGCTCAGATAAAGTATGGTATACACCGGCATCATGAGCACAAGAACGATGCACGACAATGCGGCGGCCCATCCTCTGTGTCGGATGTCCTCGCGGATCAGTTTAATGCAGGAAATCTTTAATGTCATAACCGGCAACCTCCGTTTCGCTGATAAATATTTCTTCAAGGGTAAGGGGCAGGACCTCCGCAAACAGCGGTTCCTGTGCCTGTACGAGCTCCAGCACCTGGGAACGGTCTCCCCGCACGGTCAGTGTCAGCAGGGAACCGGTGCGTTCCATCCGGAGGATCCGCAGGCTGCGGATGAGTGCCTGCTCCCGGTGGGGATCCGGAACAACGCACTGGAGCTTGCAGATGGAGCACTTGATCTGATCCAGATCCTGGGTGAGAAGCAGCTTCCCCTGGTGAAGGAGTCCGATACTGTCACAGATATCTTCCAGTTCCCTCAGATTGTGAGAGGAGATCACGGGAGTGAAATCCCGGTTCATGATCTCAGAAGCAAACAGGCTTTTCACCGCCTGGCGTACCACCGGGTCCAGACCATCAAAGGTCTCGTCGCAGAGAAGATATTTGGTACCGGAGCAGAGACCCAGCAGGATCGAGACCTGTTTCTTCATCCCTTTGGAAAAAGAACTGATCCTGCGCTTTGGCTCCAGTTTGAATTTTCCCGTCAGAGAGTCAAAGAGCTTCTGATTGAAATTCGGGTAGATCATCATATAATAATCCCGCATCTGGCGGATATCGGCGTTCGGGAAATAATAGGGAGTATCAGACAGAAAGCAGATCTGCGATTTCACCTCCGGGTTTTCGTATACCGCCTTACCGTCTGCCAGGATCTCTCCGCTGTCAGGGCGGACGATACCGGAGATCATGCGCAGCAGGGTGCTCTTTCCGGCCCCGTTGGAACCGATCATGCCGAACACCATGCCTTCCCGGATGGAACCGGATATATGATCAATGGCGTGGATGTCACGGAATGTTTTGTCAAGGTTTTTCAGTTCGATCATCCGAGTTGTCCTCCTTCCCGTACAGCCTGTCAAGGACTGCGCTGTATTCTGAGCGAGAGACGCCCATTTCTTTCCCGCAGGAGAGGAGACGCTCTGCCTCTTTCAAAATGTTCTTTTTTTTCTGCTCTGCCAGCGCAGTGATGTCCGACACATAATTTCCTCTGCCCTTGACAGAATAGATATAACCCTGCTGTTCCAGAAACGAATATGCTTTCTGTATGGTATTGGGGTTGATGGACAGTTCTACTGCAAGGGAGCGGACCGACGGCATCTGCCGGTCCGGCGGAAGGACACCGCGCAGGATCAGTGTCTGGAAACGTTCTGCGATCTGCTCGTACAGGGGCAGTTTACTCTGGTAATCAATGGTGATCATATCATCCCTCTTCTCTGTGATGAGTGTTTTAACTGTACTAATATAAATAGTACAGTTAGAGTAACACAGAACGGGCAGGCTGTCAATATATTCCGGGCTCAGGACCAGACACGGGACTTTCTTTTAAAGAAAAAGACTTGTAGATACCGGGGTTTAGTGGTATCATGGACGCTGATGCAAAACTGTTTTGCATGATACATGAGAACTGAACAGAGAAAGGAAACGAAGAACGTGACCTATAAAGAAGCAAGGGTATATTTGGACGAAATGTCGAAATACGGAAGTGTACTTGGCTTGGATACGATTCGAGGTCTGTTGCGTGAACTTGGGAATCCCCAGGATGATTTGAAGTTCATACATATTGCAGGAACGAATGGCAAGGGATCTGTGCTTGCATACACTTCGACGATACTAAGTGAGGCAGGATACAGGATCGGGCGGTATGTTTCACCGACAGTGGTTTCCTATCTGGAGCGGATCCAGGTAGACGGAAGATGGATACCGGAAGAGAAGTTTGCGGATCTGACAGAGAGAGTAAGAGATGCTATCGCCCGAATGGAAGCGGCAGGGGAGCCTTCCCCAACCGTGTTTGAAGCAGAGACGGCGATAGCATTTTTATATTATAAGGAAATGGAGTGCGATTTTGTGGTACTTGAAGCGGGGCTGGGGGGAGAACTGGACGCTACGAACATCATAAAGAATACAGTCTGCGCCGTCTTTACCAGCATCAGCCGGGACCATATCGGAGTGCTGGGGGACACGCTGGAAGAAATCTCGGAGAATAAGGCGGGGATCATCAAGCCGGGCTGTGCGGTCGTCTCTGCGGCGCAGAAACCCGAAGTGACACAGATCCTTAAGGCGAGGGCAGAGCAGTACGGTCTGGATTTTGCGCAGGCGGGATACGTTGATACCATCAGGGAAGATTTCCGGGGGATCCGGTTTTCTTATAAAGAGTTCGGGGAGCTTTACAGCCCGCTGGCGGGAAAGAGCCAGATCACGAATGCGGCGGCGGCGCTGGAGGTGATCCGTATGCTGAGACGCCTTGGATACAGGATCAGCGGGGAGGCGGTGGAGAAGGGCATCGCCCATACTGTGTGGCAGGGACGCTTTTCCTGCGTGATGGACCGCCCGGTGTTTCTCCTGGACGGAGCCCACAATGAGGATGCGGCGCTTCGGCTGAGAGAATCGGTGGAGAGCTATTTCCCGGAGAAGAAGCTGGTCTGTATCATGGGTGTATTTAAGGACAAAGAGTATGAAAAGATCGCAGATGTCATGTGCCCCCTGGCGTCCTCCGTGCATACGGTGAGCCTGCCGGACAGAAAGAGGACCCTGCCGGCGGAGGAACTGGCACGGACCGTGCGGGACAGATGCCCGCAGATAAAAGTAAAAGCGGACGAGAGTGTGGGCCAGGCGGTCCGGGAGGCACTGGGGGAGGCCGGCGATGAGGATGTGATCCTGGCCTTCGGATCCCTGTCCTATCTGGAACAGGTGAAAGAAGCGGTGGATAAAGAAATGGCGGATCAGGAGAAAAAAGAGTGGATGCCGGTGGGACAGGATGCGGGAAGAGCTGGCCGCTTCCTGGAAATGCCGGCACAGAAAAGAGGGATGGGAAAATGACAGATCAGGAAAAAATCAGACAGGCGGTCCGCCTCTTCCTGGAGGGGATCGGCGAGGATCCGGAGAGGGAAGGATTAAAAGATACTCCGGACCGGATCGCCCGGATGTGCAGGGAGATCTTTGGAGGGATGGATGAGGATGCGGGAATGCACCTGTCCAGGACATTCACTGTGGATAACAGCGAGATGGTGGTGGAAAAAGACATCACATTTTACTCCATGTGTGAACATCACGCGCTTCCGTTTTACGGGAAGGCGCATATCGCCTATATCCCGGACGGGAAAGTCGTGGGCCTGAGCAAGCTGGCAAGGACGGTGGAAGTCTATGCCAGAAGGCTTCAGATCCAGGAACAGCTGACCGGACAGATCGCGGACGCGCTGATGAAATATATGCATCCAAAGGGCGCCATTGTCATGCTGGAAGCAGAGCATATGTGCATGACAATGCGGGGCATCAAAAAACCGGGGAGCCGGACCGTCACGTTGGCGAGAAGGGGCGTGTTCGAGACGGATCCGGTGCTGGAAGAGCGGTTTTTCCGGATGCTGGAAAGAGAATGACGGGGGAGAGCGCTCTTAGAATATGATCAGATCAGTCAGGGAGGAAGCAGAATGGACAGAGTTGTTGCGATATGGAGGCATCCGCTGTATCAGAGCTATTACAGGAAGCTTGAGCAGCTGGAAAGAGAAAGGGTCTTCTGCCGGCATCAGATGATACATCTTCTGGATGTGGCGAGGATCGCGTATATCCGGAATCTGGAGGAAGGGCTGGGACTTCAAAAGGAACTGATCTACGCTGCAGCGATCCTTCATGATATTGGAAAGTCTCTGCAGTATGAGGCGAAGATCCCGCATGAACTTGCAGGTGTGGAGATCGCGGAGCAGATCCTATCAGGGCTTCCGGAGGAGCTCTCTTTTACGGAAGAGGAGAAGGGGCAGATCCTGACCGCAATAAAAGGTCACAGAAGGTTGAGAGAAGATGCGAAGCCTCTGGAGCGGCTCCTGTACGAGAGCGACAAGGAGTCCAGGATGTGCTTTGCCTGCCCGGCGGAGGCGCAGTGCGACTGGAGCAAAGAAAAAAAGAATATGGAGATCAAGGTATGAACATAGGCGGAAAACAGTTTGACACAGAAAACAATACCTATATTATGGGGATCCTGAATGTGACACCGGATTCTTTTTCTGACGGAGGAAGGTATAACAATATGGAGGCGGCGCTGCGCCATGCAGAACAGATGGTCCGGGAAGGCGCTGACATTTTGGATGTGGGCGGGGAGTCTACCCGGCCGGGACACATCCGGATCACGGATGAAGAAGAAGCGGCGCGTGTGGTGCCGGTGATCCGGGCGCTCAAAAAAGAGTTTGACGTGCCGGTGTCTATCGATACATACAAGAGCAGAGTGGCAGAAGCAGCTCTGGACGCGGGCGCGGACCTTGTAAATGATATCTGGGGGCTGAAGTATGACGACAGGATGGCGGAAATTATCGCCAGATATCATGCGGCGTGCTGCCTGATGCACAACCGAAATACAGCGGAGTACAAGGAATTCCTTTCGGGTTTTATGGAAGATATGCGCCAGTGCGTCCGCCTTGCGCAGGATGCGGGGATCCGGGAGGACGGAATCTGCCTGGACCCGGGCGTGGGTTTTGGGAAAACGTATGAGATGAACCTGGAGATCATTGACCGGCTGGAGATCATGCATGAGCTGGGATACCCGATCCTTCTGGGAACTTCAAGGAAGTCCGTGATCGGGCTGACCCTGGATCTTCCGGCGGACCAGAGAGAGGAAGGAACGCTGGTGACAACGGTTTATGGAGTGCAGAAGGGATGTGCCTTTGTGCGCGTCCATGACGTGGAGAAGAATAAGAGAGCCATCCGGATGACAAGGGCGCTGATGAGAGAACACAGCCTGTAAAAGGGGTGTGTCAGCAGTGAAAACAGGATGTGGAAGAACGATTTAGAAAGGATGAGGTGTTTTACTACAATGGGGCTGGATGAGATCAGGATCGAGGATCTGGAAGTGTTTGCAAACCACGGAGTCTTTCCCGAGGAAAATGTGCTCGGACAGAAATTTATGGTGACGGCGGTGCTTTATACAGACACAAGGAAGGCAGGGAAGACAGATGACCTCACTGCTTCCATTCATTACGGAGAGGTGAGTGTGTTTATCGAGCGTTATCTGCGGGAGCATACTTTTCAGCTTCTTGAGAGGGCGGCAGAGAGTCTTGCGGAGGAGATGCTCCTTTCTTATCCTCTGCTCAGAAAAGTCAGGCTTACCATCAAGAAGCCCTGGGCTCCGGTGAAACTTCCGCTGAAGACAGTGAGTGTAACCATCGAGCGGGGATGGCACACGGCATACATCGCTCTGGGCTCCAATATGGGAGACCGCAGGGCGTATCTGGAGCAGGCGGTGAGTGCGCTGGATGACCGGGCGGATTCCCGTGTGGAGAAGGTGTCCGGATTTATCGAAACGCCGCCTTACGGTGTGACCGATCAGGCAGATTTCCTCAACGGGTGCCTGAAGTTAAAGACGCTTCTGTATCCGGGAGAACTTCTGGAAGAACTGGGACGGATCGAAAAGGATGCCGGACGGGAACGGATCATACACTGGGGGCCGAGGACGCTGGACCTGGACATCATCTTCTACGATGACCTGGTCTGGGAGGAGGACGAACTGTGCATTCCCCATGTAGAGATGCATAAGAGGAAGTTCGTGCTGGAACCGCTCTCGGAGATCGCGCCGTATAAGAGACATCCGGTGTATGGGAAAACAGTGAAGGAGATGCTCGCGGAGCTGGCGGAGTGAGGGGGATGGGGACCGTCCGCCTAAGAGGTGTGCTGTCTGCGGACACGCTCCCGCTCGGAAAACAATGCAGCGGACACGTAAGAGCGCAAAGGACGCGCTCTAAGTGCCGGCATTGTTTTAACGGCCCTTGGACAGCACACCTTTTAGGCTGGGCTGTTCCCTCACTCCGGCAGTTCGCGGGGCAGTCCGGGAGGACGAGCCCGGAGGGCGCTGCTCCCTGGGGAGGGGATGGTTGCCCCTCTGCGGGGCAACCATCCATTGAGCGAGTGGGGGAAAGGGGGGTGGACTGTGGGAAACTGTAGAAAGTAGAAAACGGCGGGAGGAAATTTTGAGGATCTTTTGGGGAGAGAGGGTGTGGGGCGTGGCAGGTGACTTTGGAGGAATCCCTGGAAATAGTTGGAGCTCTGGGCTCTGGCGTTAAACATTACAATGGCGCTTGTTTGAGGCGAAGACGAGTTGTGCCATTGTAATGTTTGTTTTTAGCCAGAGAACAGAGCTCCTAGTATTTCCGGGATTCTGGAACGGAACCTGAAACGTCCCGCCCCCTCTCTCCCCAAATACGTCTTGAAAGTATTCTCCTTCCGCGGTTTTCGGACGCTGACCTTATCAGTCCCGGAAGGGTTCTCACAGCAGCAGCTCGAAGGTATCGTAGAAATCGGGATAGGACACCTCGATGCACTTGCTGTCCAGGATCTTTGTGTTTCCTTCTGCGATCAGCGCTGCGATGCTGAATGCCATGGCGATGCGGTGGTCCAGGAGTGTGTGGATGGATGCTCCTTTGAGGGGCGTTCCTCCGGTAATGACCATACCGTCATCAGTAGGTGTGACTTTACAGCCCATGGCTTTCAGATTGTCTGTCACTGTCTCGATCCGGTCCGTCTCTTTGACTTTCAGCTCCGCAGCGTCTTTTATGACTGTGGTCCCTTCGGCTGCGGCAGCCATCACGGCGATGATCGGGATCTCATCGATCAGTGTTGGGATGATGTCTCCTTCGATCCGGATGCCGTGGAGATGACTGGTGCGGACAAGGATGTCGGCGATCTTCTCTCCGCCCTCAGTATGCTCGTTGAGCAGCGTGATATCTCCGCCCATATCCTCACATACCTTGAGCATCCCGGCGCGGGTGGGATTGATGCCGACTCCTTCGATCAGGATCTCGGAATCCGGTACGATCAGTCCTGCTGCGATGAAGTATGCGGCAGAAGAGATATCACCCGGCACAGTGAGCTTCTGCCCGTACAGTTCGTTCCCGGGGCGAATGGAAGCCGTTGCCCTGGTGCTGCCGATCTCAAAGGTGGAGCGGATATCTGCGCCGAATTCCCGGAGCATGAGTTCGGTGTGGTTCCGGGAGAGGGACGGCTCTGTGACAGAGGTCTCTCCCTCGGCGTAGAGTCCGGCGAGAAGGAGACAGGATTTTACCTGGGCGGATGCGACAGGTGAATCGTAATGGACCCCGTGGAGTCTTCCCGGAGAGATGTAGAGCGGAGCACAGCCGTTGCGCAGGACGCTGGATATATTTGCGCCCATTTGGGTAAGCGGGGTCATGATCCGCTTCATAGGCCTTGAGTTCAGGGATTCGTCCCCGGAGAGCTTGGAGTCAAAAGGCTGTCCCGCCAGGATGCCGGAGAGCAGGCGGGTTGTGGTGCCGCTGTTCCCCACATCCAGGATGTGATCCGGGGCAGAGAGCCCGTTAAGTCCTTTTCCGTGTACGAGAACAGTGTCTCCTTTTTCTTCTATATCGATTCCCATAGTGCGGAAACAGCGGATCGTCGCCAGACAGTCCGCACCGTTCAGAAAATGACGGATCTCGGTGGTCCCTTTTGCGATGGAGCCGAACATGACGCTCCGATGGGAGATGGACTTATCTCCCGGTACGCTGACTTTTCCCCTTAATCCGGTAATGCTGCATAATTCCATAGTGACATGTCCTTCTTTCTCATGTTTTCAGGGGACTTAAAATCATGTTTTTTCATACGGGTATGAAAAGACTGATGTTCTGTCCCCGGTATCCTATTATACCACATGCGCAGAACAGGCGGTGACGCACAGCGGCGTTTGTTTTTCATGCTGTGTATCGCCCGGCATAATCCCTGCAAAGAGGGAACGGACGATAACACCGGTCTGGATTGCGCAAAACGCAGTCGCTATACCTCGTATACAATATAATGATACTTCTGCAGAAGCGCTGTGGCCTTGGATGAGGAACCTTCATCATAAAACTCGATGCGGAGTACGCCCTCCTCAAACTCTCTGTTGTGTATGATGCCGATATTCTTGATATTAATGTTGTTGCTGGCAAGGATGGTGGCGATGGTAGCGATTCCACCCGCCTCGTCGATGATGTCGCAGTATAGTGCGAACTGTTTCTTGATCGGTCCTGCGGAACTGCCCGGCATGGAATCCCGGTAGTCTCTTGAGGACTCGAACATGGAGTAGAGCGCTGTCTCATCTCCGGAGTCGATCAGGGATTTTGCATTCTCCAGCGTGCTGATATATTCTCCCAGGATGCGGGAGATATTTCCACCGTTTTTCAGACAGATCTGCTGCCACATGACAGGAGAAGATGAGGCGATCCTGGTGATATCCTTGAATCCGCCCGCTGCCAGCGCCTTCATCAGCTCGTCCGCAGAGTCCGTATCATGTACGAAATTTACAAGGGTGGAGGCGATGATGTGGGGGAGGTGGCTGATCGTTCCGGTGATATTGTCATGTTCTTTATAGTCGAGGACAATGGGCAGCGCCTTCAGGGATGCGATGAAATCCCTGTATGCGGTTACCTTTTTCTCCGCCACTTTCGCGGTTGGGGTGAGGATATAGTAGGCATTTTCGATCAGATGCGCTTTCGCGTTGGAAAAACCACTTTTTTCCGAACCGGTCATGGGATGCCCTCCGATAAAATTTTCTTCCATCCCGAGAGAGATGATCTCCTCATGGATGGAAGTCTTAACGCTTCCCACGTCGGTGAGGATACAGTCTCTGTCTACAAGTTCCTTGAGCTGTGCCAGATAGGCAGTATTATAGGAAACCGGAGCGCACAGGAAGATGTAGGAACATCCTCTGAAGTTGTCATCAATGGAGGAACAGGATGTGTGGATCGTTCCTTCCTGGATGGCAAGGGCAAGCGTTTCGCGGTTTTTGTCAAAGGCAAGTATCTCATAGTCCGGGTAGTAACGGCGGACCGCCTTTGCGATGGAGCCTCCGATCAGTCCGAGACCGATAAAGCCTATTTTTGTTGAAGCCATAGCTGAATTCCTTTCAATGTCATAATGTATATATCACGCCGCAGACCTCGTCGGACATGGCTGCCAGGGAATAAGACTGCTGTATGAGCAGATGCGGCGCATATAAAAATATTTTAACACTTTGCACTGTAAAAGTAAACATCAGAAGGCAGCAGACCAGGGTTGTTTCATGAACTATTCATGAGCAGCACTTACTTTTATAATCTTATTACATCCCCATATCGTTTCTGGTAAGCTCATCACGTAAAAAAACGCAAACTATCT
>NZ_JACJLR010000032.1 GCF_016902345.1 Mediterraneibacter glycyrrhizinilyticus
GCCGTTACACTAAGTATAAAGAACGGCACAACTAAATTCAATAACCTACAGCCCTCGCAGTTTCATTTATGGTGGTGCCAAGTGTGCGGGCATGGAGGTTTAGAAACAATGTTAGGAGGAACCCCATGAATTTTTCTCACGAACTGGTCGTCCCGGAGGAGGGACTTCCGTTTAAGCTCTTTTTGTTTGAAGGCAGGGAAGGCAATTATTTTCGGGAGAAACACTGGCACCGGTCCATAGAGATCTTTGCCGTGTGCAGAGGAAACCTGGGATTCTATCTGGAGGACAGGCTGTGGAAGCTCTCGGAGGATGAGTTTATGATCGTGAATTCCAACGAGATCCATGCCATCGACTCTCCCAAGCCCAATGAGACGGTGGTGCTTCAGATCCCGCTTAAAATATTTGAGAATTATTTCACCGGGGAACAGTTTGTCTGGTTTACCCATGAGCCGGGAAAGCGGGATGAGAGGTTTATGGCACTGATAAAAGAGCTGTACCAGGTGTACTGCGACAAGAGATGCGGCTATGATATGAAATTAAAAAGTATCTTTTATAACATTATGTATCTGCTGGTGAAAGATTACCGTCTGACAGAAGTGGATGAGGGATCTCTGAGAAAGAACCGGAACTTGAACCGTCTGTCCTCCATCACTTCTTATATGAAGGACAATTATGCAGGGGAGATGTCCCTGGAGGAGATCGCCAGGATATTCGGATACTCGCCCACTTACCTTTCACGGATGTTCCAGAAATATGCGGGGATCACTTTCAAGAGTTATCTCCAGAGCATCCGTCTTGGATATGCGCTCAAGGATCTGGAGAGCGGGAGATACAGTGTCACGGAGGTGGCGCTTCGAAGCGGATTCTCCGGAAGCAAGGCGCTGGCGAGGGCGTTTCAGAAAAAGTACGGGATGCTGCCCAGTGAGTACAAGAAGATAAGAAATGGGCATTAAAGAGCCAATTATTTGGTCGTAAGCAGGATATAAAGTTGATAAAATGACCTCAACAGGTTACAGATCGGGAGCGTGCCCCCCATCTTTTGGGATCCGGGAGACCGGCATGCCGGTGGAGCTGTGACTCTGGCAGTAACTATGCGGAATAAGGAGGTCAGAAAAATGAAGATAATGGAACTGACAGATGCATCCTTCGGCAGGTATGGGAAAGTGGTCACAGAGTTCTCTTTTGAGAAGATCTTAAAAGAGATGGAGCACACCCCGCTGCCGAAGGATGTTGTCTATGTGCCGTCTGTGGAACAGCTCGAAGAGGTGCCGGAGGCTGTGGAGCTCTGCAGGAAAGGGTTCGGAGGACTGCCGATCCAGATCGGATACTGCAATGGAGACAATCACAAGCTGAACGCGCTGGAATACCACAGGAGTTCAGAGATCGATATCGCGGTGACGGATCTGATCCTTCTGTTGGGGAGACAGCAGGATATTGAGGAAGGAGATCTCTATGACACGTCAAAGGTGGAGGCGTTCTTTGTCCCCGCTGGAACGGCAGTGGAACTGTATGCGACAACGCTCCACTATGCGCCCTGCACGGCAGCAGAGGGCGGCTTCCGTTGTGTGATCGTACTTCCCAGGGGGACCAACGAGAGCCTGTCATTTGAGACGGCGAAAGAAGGAGAAAACCGTCTTCTCACAGCGGTGAACAAATGGCTGATCGCTCATGAGGAAGCAGAGATCGAAGGAGCGGTCTGCGGTCTGAGGGGTGAGAACCTGGAAGTGTGAGACGGGAGAATATCTGCGGGATCAGAGAAAAAGGCGGTCCGTGTGAAGAGAAGCACGCCGCCTGACAGAGGGGTTATATCAGAAAAACGAATTGTACATAAAAGGAGGAACAAAACATGAACAACATGCCAGAATTGAAGATCGGAGTCGTAGCAGTGAGCAGGGATTGTTTTCCGGAGAGTCTTTCCGTGAACAGAAGGAGAGCGCTGATCGATGCGTACACAAAGAAATATGGTGAGGGAACGGTTTATGAATGTCCGGTCTGCATCGTTGAGAGCGAGATCCATATGGTGCAGGCTCTCGAAGACATCAAGAAAGCAGGATGTAATGCACTCGTTGTATATCTCGGAAACTTTGGACCGGAGACATCTGAAACGTTGCTCGCGAAACATTTTGATGGACCGAAAATGTTTATCGCGGCTGCCGAAGAGACACAGAACGACCTGGTCCAGGGACGCGGCGACGCTTACTGTGGTATGCTGAACGCAAGCTATAACCTGAAACTGCGCAACGTGAGAGCATATATTCCGGAATACCCGGTGGGAACCGCCGAGGAGTGTGCTGATATGATCCATGAGTTCGAGCCCATCGCGCGGGCGGTAGTCGGACTGAACAGCTTAAAGATCATCAGCTTTGGACCGCGTCCGCTCAACTTCCTTGCGTGCAACGCGCCGATCCAGCAGCTCTATAATATTGGAGTCGAGATCGAGGAAAATTCCGAGCTTGATCTTTTCGAGGCGTTTAATAAACACGAGGGAGATGACAGGATCCCGGCGGTCGTAAAGGAGATGGAAGAGGAGCTGGGTGAAGGCAACAAGAAACCTGAGATCCTGACAAAACTGGCGCAGTACGAACTCACACTGAAAGACTGGGTGGAGGAGCACAGAGGATACCGCAAATATGTGGCAATCGCAGGAAAATGCTGGCCTGCATTCCAGACTCAGTTCGGATTCGTCCCCTGCTATGTGAACAGCCGTCTGACTGCCCAGGGGATCCCGGTTTCCTGCGAGGTTGACATCTACGGATGCCTGAGCGAGTTCATCGGAACAGTTGTGAGCAGGGACACGGTGACCCTTCTGGATATTAACAACACGGTTCCGGCAGACATGTACAAAGAGAGCATCGAAGGAAAATTCCCGTATACACAGAAAGACACATTCATGGGATTCCACTGCGGAAACACCGCTTCGAGCAAGCTGTCTTTCTGTGAGATGAGATACCAGATGATCATGGCAAGAAATCTTCCGGAAGAAGTGACTCAGGGAACGCTGGAGGGGGACATCGTACCCGGGGACATTACATTCTACCGTCTGCAGAGCACATCAGACAACAAGCTGAGAGCGTACGTGGCTCAGGGCGAGGTCCTTCCGGTGGCGACAAAGTCCTTTGGATCCATCGGTGTGTTCGCGATCCCGGAGATGGGCCGGTTCTACCGCCATGTGCTGATCGAGAAGAACTATCCGCATCACGGTGCTGTGGCATTCGGACATTACGGAAAAGAACTTTTTGAGGTCTTCAAGTATATCGGAGTACCGGTGGATGAGATCGGATACAACCAGCCGGCAGGCGTGAGATACCCGACAGAAAATCCCTGGGGCTGATAAACGTTTAGGAACATATAACATACATTTCGGATGGACGACCGCATCCTTTGGGGCGCGGTCGTCTTTTAGAAAAGGAGAAGAGATATGCTTTTTATTGGTGTAGACCTTGGGACATCCGCAGTCAAGCTTCTGCTGATGGACGAGAAGGGAAAGATCGAAAAGATCGTTTCAAAAGAATATCCGCTTTATTTCCCACATCCGGGCTGGTCTGAACAGAAGCCGGAAGACTGGTTCACAAAGAGCATGGAAGGCATCCGGGAACTTGTGGCAGAGTGTGACAGGGCACAGGTGAAGGGGATCAGCTTTGGAGGACAGATGCACGGACTTGTGGCGCTGGATGAAAACGATGAGGTGATCCGTCCGGCGATCCTCTGGAATGACGGACGGACAGGAAAACAGACGGATTATCTAAATAATATCATAGGAAAGGATAAAATTTCTAAATACACGGCGAATATTGCTTTTGCGGGATTTACAGCTCCGAAGATCCTCTGGATGAAGGAGAATGAGCCGGACAATTTTGCCCGGATCCGCAAGATCATGCTCCCGAAAGATTACCTTGCATACAAACTCTCAGGAACCTTCTGCACAGATTATTCCGATGCGTCCGGCATGCTGCTGCTGGATGTGGAGCACAAGTGCTGGTCAGAGGAGATGATGGGGATCTGCGGTATCACAGAGGAACAGCTCCCGAGGCTGTATGAGAGCTGGGAGCCTGTGGGATGCCTGAAACCAGAGATCGCAGAGGCACTGGGGCTGCCAAAGGACGTGAAGGTGATCGCCGGGGCAGGAGACAATGCAGCGGCAGCAGTCGGGACTGCGACAGTGGGGGACGGCGGATGCAACATTTCTCTGGGGACATCGGGGACGCTGTTCATCTCCAGCCGGGATTTCGGCGTAGATGAGAATAATGCGCTCCATTCCTTTGCCCATGCGGACGGGAACTATCATCTCATGGGATGTATGCTGAGCGCGGCGTCCTGCAACAAGTGGTGGATGGACGAGATCCTGAAGACCACAAAATACCAGGAAGAACAGGCGGGGATCACAAAACTGGGAGAAAATCCGGTTTTCTATCTGCCCTATCTCATGGGAGAGCGCTCGCCCCATAATGACCCGGATGCAAGAGCAGCGTTCATCGGGATGAGCATGGACACCACAAGGGAGGACATGACCCTTGCCGTGCTGGAGGGCGTTGCCTTCGGACTGCGTGATTCTCTGGAAGTGGCGCGCAGCATCGGGGCCGATCCGGAGAGGACAAAGATCTGCGGCGGCGGCGCTAAGAGCCCCCTCTGGCGGAAGATCATCGCCAATGTGATGAACATGAAGGTTGACATCATCGAGAGCGAGGAAGGACCTGGCTACGGTGCGGCGATCCTCGCAGCGGTGGGATGCGGCGTGTATCCCTCTGTGGAGGAAGCCGCAAAGCAGCTGGTGAAAGTGGTCGCCACAGAGGAACCGGACCCGGAGCTGGCGGCAAAATATGAAGAGAGATACCAGAAGTTCAGGAAGTTCTATCCTGCGCTGAAGGGGATGTTCTGACCCTGAGATAGTCTGAATGATATACCGCCGTGCGGATTTTCCGCGCGGCGGTCTTTTACTGTAAACAAAAATTTTTCATTTCTCTGCAACAAATCTCAGTTCTATTGACTCTGATATATACCAGATATAAAATTCAAAAAAGGTTATATGAACGTACGAAGAAGCGCTCGCGAGTGTCCGAAGGAACTCCCTGATACATATCTGTATATCCGGAGGGCCAGGGGGATACCCGGAGTGCGAGAGGAGGGGTGCGGATGTACGATCAAGGGAACGGCACAGAACCGGATCTGATCCGGCTTGCGAAGCAGGGGGACGTGAAGGCGTTTTCCAGGCTTTATTCGGAGATTTATGTGGAACTGTATAAATTTGCACTGTACACCACAAGACATACACAGGATGCGGAGGACGCAGTCAGCGAGACGGTCATGACGGCATGGGAGAAGCTGGGGCAGCTTAGAAAAGAGGAATCGTTCCGGAACTGGATGTTTACGATCCTGAACAACCAGTGCAGGAAGATCCTGAGAAAGAGAGGCAGAGAGCCTGTCCTGGAGCAGCCGGAAGAGAAAGGGATTGGCAGGAGTGAGGCGCCTGTGACGGAACCGGATCATGCGCAGAGGTATGAGGTCAGGGAAGCATTTTATGCGCTGGAAGAAGAGGAGCGGATGATCCTTGCGTTTTCTATCTTTGCCGGCTATCAGAGTGATGAGATCGGGAAGATGCTGGAGTGCAGCCCGGCCACAGTGAGGTCCAGGAAGAGCCGTGCCCTGGGAAAACTGCGCAGGCTTCTGGAAAATGCGGTGTAAAGTTGAAAGGAGGATAGAAGATGGAAGAAAAGAAGAGAGAGGAATACATAGAAGAAAAGAAGGCAGAACAAAATTTACAGCAAAATATACAGGAAGAGAAGACGGAAGACCAGGATGAGAAGACAGAAAAAATGCTGCGGGAGCAGGCGGAGGACATTGTAGTTCCCGATTCTCTTCTGCCGGAGGAGATTGAAAAGCGTCTCATGGAACAGGAAAAACGCAAAAAGAAGAAACTGAGACGGCGCATCGCGTCTGTGGCAGCCGCCGCATGTCTCTGCCTTGCTGTCGGCATCCCGGGGTATATGCTGATCACGGAACAGGACAGAGAGCGGTCCCCGGCAGGGGCGGAAGAAACATCTTCTGAGACAACAGCAGCATCCTCTTCCGAAACGGCATCCGCAGCGTCACAGGATTCGCTTCTCGCCACGGCGGAGGATTATGATGAGATATATGAATATGTACAGGCGGAAAAGGAATACTGGGACGATGTTTCCTACGGCATGGAAGAAAGCGCTTCAGACAGCGGAAGCAATGCCGGAGGAAGTTCAGCGTCTTCCATGTCAGCTTATGATTCCGCGGCAGCGACCGGGACAAAGAGCGCTTCAGAAAGCGCTTCAGGCGAGGAATATTCGGATACCAACGTCCGGGAGGAGGGTGTCGGCGAGGGAGATATCGTCAAGACGGACGGAAAAAATATCTATATTGTGAGCGGAGAGCGGATTCATATCGTAGGGACCGGGAATGCCCAGATGGAACAGCTGGCCCAGATCGAGGTGGAAGAAGGCGGGGAACCCTCGGAAGTATATGCGCAGGATGGGATCCTCGTTGTGGTTTATACGAAAACGGAATACAACGATGGGGAGAACGGCTATGACGGGTTTTACCGACAGTATACATGTGCCGATATCTATGACGTCAGCAGTCCGGAGAACCCTGAGAAGGCCGGAGAGGTCAGCCAGAGCGGATATTTTAACACCATGCGCATCCGTGACGGATACGTCTATATCCTGAGCGGCTTTTATGCAGATTCTGCAGCAGCGCGCGATGACCAGGCCGCTTATATACCGGAAGTACAGGGAAAACTCATTGCTGCGGACAGCATCTATATGCCTCAGAACAGGATGGGGAACAGCTATACGGTGATCTCTTCCTTCGCGCTTGACGACCCGGAGGAACGCACGGACAGCAAGGCGGTGTTTGGCAATACAGGGATCTGCTATGTGAGTACAGAAAATATCTATATCACAGAATCAGTTTACGAAGAAAGCGATTCGTCAGTGAACCAGACGTCTGTGAGAAAAGTGGCTTATGGAGACGGAAAGCTGGAGGGGGCCGGGCAGACAAAAGTGGACGGGATACTTAACGATTCTTTCAGCATTGATGAGTACAAAGGGAATCTGCGTCTGGTGACCACTGTAACACGGCGATCCGCCCAGCCGGACAGGGATATCGAACTTTTTTCATCAGAACAGACAGAAGAACAGACAGAATCAAACTCCCTTTATGTGCTGGACGAGAATCTGAAAGTGATCGGTGAAATCCGTGATCTGGCGGAGGATGAGAGCGTTTACTCGGCAAGATTTATGGGCGATACAGGGTATTTTGTGACGTTCCGGCAGATCGATCCGCTGTTTTCAGTTGATCTGTCTGACCCGGAGAACCCGAAAATACTGGGGGAACTGAAGATTCCCGGATTTTCAGATTATCTGCATCCCTATGGAGAAGGTCTTCTGCTGGGGATCGGAATGGACGTGGATGAGAGTGGAACGACCACGGAAGGGGCGAAACTTTCCATGTTCGATATCTCAGATCCTTCCGATGTGAAAGAGAAGCACAAGTATGTGATCGAAGGCATGTACAGCACCGATGTGTATGATTACCGATCTGTGTTTGCGGATGTGGAGAAGAATCTCTTTGGATTTTCGGCATATGGAGACAGCCAGAAGTATTACATTTTCTCCTATGATAAAAACGATGGCTTTCAGCCGGAACTTGAACGGACGCTGGGAACATACGGAAATACGCGAGGACTGTATATCGGGGAGCTGTTTTATCTGGTGTCCGGCAATACGGTGGAGGCGTATACGCTGGACGGGTTTGAGAAGGTGGACGATATCGTGCTGTAAAATCAGGGATACACTCTGGGATTATTTCTCTGACATATGGACGGACAGGATAAAAAATGATATTCTGTGAGGGAAGGAACTGTTTATACGCAGGAGAAAAGAGAGGGGGAATCAGAAATGGCACTAGTTGCAGGGTGGATTCTGATATTTATTGCAGTAATTTCAATTTTTGCACTCGCTGTGGGGATTCTGGTGCTGGTCGCGCAGTGGAAGGTGTACAAAAAGGCAGGAGAGAGAGGCTGGGCGTCTCTTATCCCGTTCTACAGCCAGTATGTTCTCGTAAAGATCACATGGGGAAACGGGTGGCTGTTTTTGCTCTACCTCATTCCGATCGGAAATCTGATCTTTGCCATTGCTACCAACATAAAGCTGGCAAGAGTTTTTGGAAAGGGCGGAGGATATGCGGTTGGGCTGATCTTTCTGTCGTTCGTATTCCTTCCCATGCTGGCGTTCGGAAACGCACAGTATCAGGGGCCGGATGAGAAAAAAAGCCGGGGAGCGATCATTGCCACCGTGGTCACAGGAGTTGGATACATTCTGCTCATGATCATACTGGTGGTGACGGGTGCTATCGCAGGATACTCGCAGTATCAAAGCAGCACAGTCTATATTGATGAAGATGACAGTTATGATGACCAGAGCGAAGCTGATGCAGTGGAAGACTGGGAAGAAGAATTCTACGATCAGGACGGATATGATGACTATGACAGCTATGATGACTATGATGACGGCGTATCCGCGGATGACTATAAGGCGATGGAAGGGTATGATGACTTTATAATCGTGCCGCTGACCGACGAGGAGAGCACGGTGGAAGTGCCTGTACTGAAAAGTGAATATCTGACGGTTTCAGACTACAGTGCCGCCTCCATGACAGACGGGATCATGACATCGCTGTATATGACTTATGCATACAGTGATCCGTCAGCTGTCATATCCGAACTGGCAGCTGCACAGGTAGATTCTATGTCGGATATGTCCGAATACTATACAAATGTTACGGTGGACGAAATGATCACCGGAGACGGTTTTGCACTGCAGCAGATAAACTATGATTCCATCAATTATGACGGAACGACTTCTCCGTGTTTTGACATTATAAAATGTGACGAGGTGGATGGAAATTATGTTATCCTCATGCTCACTATGGACAACTCATCTGCAACGGAAAAAACAGAAGAGGTGTTCCGCGATGCATGTGAGGTCTACGGGATCGATTTTCAGTTTGACTGACAAGAAGGAGGCGGGCAGTCCCGACAGGACGGGGCTGCCTGAACAGACAGCGGATTTCTCAAGCCTGCGGGTTTGCTGCAGGCTTGACATCCCTGCTCCTGTGTGCTAATCTTTTTAAAGACTAAAAATTGCTTCAGGTGAAACGCAATGATGAAGAGAGTAGTCTGCCGGATATTTTACAGAGAAGTCCTGAAAGACCCGTATCCATTTACAGAGATCAATTTGATCCACTGATCTGAGGCCTGCGGATCCGACGCTGAGAGGGACAGATGGAAAGCAGATGAAAATGGCTTCTGAGCAGCGCACCGAACTGTGGGAAACACTTTGCTAAGTGCTCAACAGGGAAACACCGCGGTCACTAGGCTCGAAAGGACCTCGCCAAGGGACCGGGTGTACGTTGCACTAAGCTCGTGAAATACCTCGCTAAGTGCCAACAGGGAAACACCGCGGTCACTAGGCTCGAAAGGACCTCGCCAAGGGACCGGGTGTACGTTCGCACTAAGCTCGAAAATACCTCGCTAAGTGCTCACAGTAAGGCTGCGATGGGTCCGCCCATTATAGCGGGAGGGTGCTGACAGGCACCTGCAGAGGCACTTCCTGTGAGGGGAGTGCGAAAAGAAGTGGTAACACGGAATGATCCGTCTTCTTAAATAAGAGATTATTTAGGAAGGCGGTTTTTATTTAATAGGAAACGTTGTTCCCTATTAAATAAAACGCTCCGCGGGATGCGCACCCGCACGAAGTGGAAATTTGTCGCTAAAGCGGCTGCGCTCGGCGCGGAAGCCCCGCAAGCGGAGCTTTTTGTTCTTCAATCAAAGGAGGGTAATTATGTCAGAGAAACCAAAGTATTACATCACAACAGCGATCGCCTACACATCAGGCAAACCGCACATCGGAAACACCTATGAGATCGTGCTCGCGGACGCGATCGCGCGCTACAAGAGAAGTCAGGGCTATGACGTCTTTTTCCAGACCGGAACAGACGAGCATGGTCAGAAGATCGAGCTGAAAGCTCAGGAAGCGGGCATCTCCCCGAAGGAGTTCGTGGACAATGTTTCAACGGAGATCAAACGCATCTGGGATCTGATGGACACATCCTATGACAAGTTCATCCGCACAACAGATGCCGATCACGAGAAACAGGTGCAGAAGATCTTCAAGAAACTGTACGATCAGGGAGACATTTATAAAGGATACTATGAAGGGATGTACTGTACTCCCTGCGAGTCCTTCTTTACAGAATCCCAGCTTGTGGACGGCAAATGTCCCGACTGCGGACGTGAGGTGCAGCCGGCGAAAGAAGAGGCATATTTCTTCAAGATGAGCAAATATGCGGACCGTCTCATCGAGCATATCAATACCCATCCAGAATTTATCCAGCCGGTATCCCGCAAGAATGAGATGATGAACAACTTCCTTCTCCCGGGGCTGCAGGACCTGTGTGTATCCAGGACTTCCTTTAAATGGGGAATTCCGGTGGACTTTGATCCGAAGCATGTGACATATGTGTGGCTTGACGCGCTGACCAACTACATCACCGGGATCGGCTACGACTGTGACGGAAACAGCTCAGAGCAGTTTGCAAAGCTGTGGCCTGCGGACCTTCATCTGATCGGAAAGGACATCATCCGCTTCCATACGATCTATTGGCCGATCTTCCTGATGGCGCTGGGACTTCCGCTGCCGAAGCAGGTGTTCGGTCATCCGTGGCTCCTCCAGGGGGACGGCAAGATGAGCAAGTCCAAAGGAAATGTGCTCTATGCGGATGAACTGGTGGACTTCTTCGGAGTGGACGCGGTGCGTTACTTCGTTCTTCATGAAATGCCATTCGAAAATGACGGCGTGATCACATGGGAACTGATGGTGGAGAGACTGAACTCCGACCTTGCGAACACGCTCGGAAATCTGGTCAACCGCACTGTTTCCATGACAAATAAATACTTCGGAGGCACAGTCACAGACAAAGGCGTGGCAGAAGAAGTAGATGCAGACCTGAAAGCAGTGATCGAGAATACGCCGAAGGCGGTAGATGAGAAGATGGACGGATTGAGAGTGGCAGATGCCATCACAGAGATCTTCAACCTGTTCAAGCGCTGCAACAAATACATCGATGAGACAATGCCCTGGGCTCTGGCTAAGGACGAGACAAAGAAAGACCGTCTGGAGACCGTGCTGTGGAACCTGATCCAGGGAATCTCCGCAGGCGCAAGGCTCCTGGAATCCTTTATGCCGTCCACCAGCAGAAAGATCCTGGATCAGCTTGGAAACGGCCACGTGACAGACAAGCCGGAGATCCTTTTCCAGAGACTTGACGTGGAAGAAGTACTGAAGAAAGTAGAAGAGCTTCATCCGCATACAGAGGAAGCAGCAGAAGAGGCGAAAGAGGAAAATGTGATCGACATCGAGGCGAAACCGGAGATCACATTTGAGCAGTTCGGCGCGATGCAGTTCCAGGTGGGCGAGATCATTGCCTGCGAGGAAGTGAAAAAATCAAAAAAACTGCTCTGCTCTCAGGTTAAGATCGGAAGCCAGGTGAAACAGATCGTCTCCGGGATCAAGGCGCATTACAAACCGGAAGACATGGTCGGAAAGAAAGTGATGGTTCTGGTAAATCTGAAGCCTGCGAAGCTTGCAGGAGTGCTTTCCGAGGGAATGCTGCTCTGCGCGGAAGACGCGGACGGGAACCTCTCCCTTATGGTGCCGGAAAAAGAGATGCCGGCAGGAGCAGAGATCTGCTAAAAAGAAACCGACAGATAGAAAGCAGTCAGCTGGAAAACAGATTGGGATAAAGCAGACTGAAATAAAATAGATTAAAATAAAACAGGGACGTGATCTGAACGGAAAGTCCGTAAAATCCAGATCACGTCCCTGTTGTCTATCTCAGCAGGGATTCATATGTGAATCTGCGTCTGCATCCCCGCATCAGAAGCCAGGCGGCCAGGGCGCACACCGCCCCCAGGATCAGAAGCAGCCATGAACTTATGAGCAGGATCCCGGCAAACTGTCCGACGATGAGCAGTATCAGCGGGAGAATCAGGAACACTGCCCGCTGTTGTGATTCCTCCATAGACTGGGCTTTGGCAGATCCTCTCACGATGAGTGTGATGGAGATCAGGGAGACCGCCGGAGAGAGGAGGAGCAGCATGACCGGCCAGTTTGACGAAGGCATTGTGAGGCTTCCGAACAACACGAACAGTTCCGTTTCCATGACAAGAAGCATCACCCCAAATGACAGGAGGGACACAAGCATGCTCATCAGAAAGGATGCCAGGATCTTGGCATAAAATATCCGTTCCAGCGGAAGCGGACAGTAGAGCAGTGTCTCCAGCGTATGCTTCTCCTTCTCACCGACAAAAGAACTTGCTGCCATGACGGAGGCAGTCATGATCGGGATGATAAGGAAGAACACCGGGAGGACATTGTTCAGGATGACGCGGATCAAAGCCTGTTCCAGTCCTCCGCTCATCTCTGCCTGTGGCAGCATGGCGAGAAGCGCCTCAAAATCTCCGGCGTCTTCCGGGATAAAGCGTACGGTCAGGACAAAGATCGTGGGTATTATGACGATCAGAATCAGCGGGACCAGAAGGATCGGCAAAAACAGCTGCCGGTTGTCTGTCACCCCTTTAAAATCTTTTCGGATAATGGCGTACATTGCAGGTCTCATCGCTGTGCCTCCTTTCCGGATGTGAGTGAGAAATAGATATCTTCCAGGCTGGGAAGACAGGCGGAGACATGGTAGATCTCGCCGCCTGCCGATACAATACGCCGCACAAGCTCCGGGATCTCATCTTCAGAGCCGACTTCTGCTTCCAGCCAGGTTTCTCCGGCTTTCGTTTCCCGCCGGGGCTCTCCGGTTTCCGTTTCCGGCCAGGTTTTGCCGGGGGCTGAGTCCGGCTTTGAAGGGGACCCCGGGGTTATGCAGTTGGTGATCTCCGGAGAGATATTGGAGGCTTTGATCCTAACCCTGATCTGCGGGGATACAGCCCGGCGCAGCTCATCCAGCGTCCCCGCAGCGAGCAGGGCTCCCTTGTCGATCAATCCGTACCGGGTGCAGATCTCCTGGGCGTACCGGAGCTGATGGGTACAGAGGAAGACTGTGACTCCTTCTTTTAAGGCGAGGTCCCGGATCAGCCGGTTGACATTCTGGGCGCTTTCCGGATCCAGTCCGGAGGTGGGTTCGTCGAGGAAGAGCACCTGCGGACTGTGGATCAGGGCACGGGCGAGGGAAAGCCTCTGTCGCATCCCGGTAGAGTACGCGGCAAGTCTGCGGTCCTGTGCCTCTTCCAGTCCGAGACTCTGCAGCAGTTCTGCGCCCCGGCTTTGTGCCTGGACTTTATCAAGCCCGAAAAGAGAGCCATAGAATATGAGATTTTCCAGCCCGGTGAGATTGTCATACATCTGGGCATGCTCAGTGACCACGCCGGAGACCGCATGGATCTTTTCCGGGTCTTTTACAGGATCATATCCCATTATCTGACAGCTCCCTTCTGAGGGGGAGAGCATTCCGGTCAGAAGCTTTACTGTGGTTGTTTTACCCGCTCCGTTGGGTCCGAGAAATCCAAATACTTCTCCCTGACCGAGAGAAAGGGAGAGACTGCTGACAGCCCGGTTTCCGCCGGGATATATTTTTGTGATTTGGTTCAGGATAACAGATTTCATATTATTCTTTCCTCCCTGGTCTGCTCTGGTTTTAGCAGCGCCTCCAGCTTTGTGACGAGAGCGCGGAAGCGTGGTTCATCTTTCAGCACCTGAAAAGCCGGATCTGAATACAGAAAGATTATAGCAGTTGACAAAATCAACTGTAAAGGGAACTGCAGTTGATTTATTCCTGGAAAATCAACCTTCTGGAAACAAGGTCACAGAAAAAAGGAATGTCAGATGACAGTCCCTTTTCTGTTTCTACAGTATCTCCAGATATAATATACGATGAACGCCAGCGCGCTGACGACCCATGTTACCGGATAGCTGAAGATGATCGCAGGTATCGTGGGGGACACCTTCATCACCACGGCCAGCCAGACGATGCGGAATGCGCAGACTCCTGTCAGGGTGATGACCATCGGGACGATCACATCCCCCATTCCGCGGAGCGCGCCCGCCAGCACCTCGATGATGACATAGACAATGTACCAGGGGATGATCAGGATGAGCATATCACAGCCGATCCGGATCACCTCCGTGTCAGAGGTGAAGAGCCGGAAGAGGATTTCCCTTGCTGCGATCAGGAACAGTACGAGAATGCCGGACACTGCAAAATCCATCAGGAGACAGACCCAGGTGCTGCGGCGTACACGCTCCATCTTTCCGGCTCCGTAATTTTGTCCCACAAAGGTGGTAATGGAGATCCCGAAAGCGGTGCTGACCATCCAGAAGATCGCGTCCAGTTTCCCATACGCTGACCATGCTGCGGTAGTATCCGTCCCGAAGGTGTTGATCGCGGACATGATTGCGATGTTGGTGATGGAGAAAAGGACGGATTCCAGGCCGGTCGGGATACCCAGTTTCAGCTGTGTTTTCAGTACGGTCCCATGGAAACGGATCTCTTTCGGAGACAGTTTCAAAATTTCTCTCGACTTCATGAGATCGCGGGTAACCAGGAATGCGCTCACTGCCTGGGCGATGAGGGTGGCGACCGCAGCGCCCATGACGCCCATGTGGAACACGATGACGAACAGGCAGTCCAGCGCGATATTGATAACACAGCAGACGATCAGATAGTACAGCGGGCGTTTTGAATCTCCCGTGGCGCGGAGAATGGCTGAGCCCATATTATAGACCAGGACGAAAATGATCCCGGCGAAATAGATTCGCAGATAGATGACCGAGTCTGACATGGTATCCGCAGGTGTTCTCATGAGATTGAGTAGGGCAGGCGCAGTCAGGATGCCGACGATCGTCAGAACGATACCGCCTGCGACAGCCATGGCATATGCGTTGTGGAGTCCCTCATTTGCCGCTTTCGCATTGCGGGCACCGAAAAACTGTGCCACGGTGACCGAAGCGCCGGAGGAGAGCCCGGTGAAAAAGCCCACCACGAGAGTCACGATCTGGGCAGAAGAACCGCCGACGCTGGCGAGCGCCGCCTTTCCGACGAACTGCCCCACGATCACACTGTCTATCGTATTGTAAAGCTGCTGGAAAAAGGTGCCCAGCAGGATCGGGAAGAAGAACAGCAGGAGCTGTTTCCAGATCGTCCCTTCCGTGATTTGATTTTTTGCCTGAACTGATGGATTCATGGGTAAAACTTCTTTCTCTGTATAATAGTGTGCGGGGAATATTATATAGAAAAGAAAGGACAGGTGCAAGAGAAATATATAAGAAAAAGAACATCTTTTCCGGAGGCGCTGCGGCGCGCTCTTAACCGGTGTCTGCGGGCGCATTTGCTGCGCCTGGGAGACGCTTGGGAGCATCGGTCCTGTACTGCATGCCAGAAGTGTTTACGGGGACGCGGCGAAACATTATGATGCTTCACTGCGTCCCCGCTTGAAACTATTTATACCATACAGCGGTTTCATACGGACGGAAGTTCATGGTACCGTCTCCGGCATTGGCCGGGGCTGTATAGTTTCCGATCATACGTTCATAGCCGGTCACATCCGGCGCGTCCCGCCAGGTACACTCTCTTCCATAGAAATTGGCTGCGACGATGAGCTCGTGCCCGTTGTATATCCTGCGGTAAGCAAAGATGCAGGGATCTTTCACAGCCAGCGGCTCGATCTCTCCGTAAGCGATGACGTCCAGTTCTTTCCGCATGGCGATCAGTTTCTGATAATAGTGGAAGATGGAATCCTCGTCTTTTAACTGATCTGACGCATTAATCCGGGCGTGGTTCCCGTTTACTGCAATCCATGGCTCGGCGCTGTCCTCCGAGGAGAACCCGGCATATTTCGTATCGTCCCACTGCATCGGCGTGCGCCCGTTATCCCTGGAATGGATCTGGATGATGCGCAGCGCATCGGAGTCGGAGAGCCCTTTGTTCTGCAGGATCTGATAATGGTTCAGACTTTCTACATCTCTGAACTGGGAAATATCAGTGAAATCAGTGTTAGTCATGCCGAGCTCTTCGCCCTGGTACACATACGGGGTACCGCGCAGGCAGTGGATGACTGTGCCCAGCATCTTTGCGGATTCCTTCCAGTATTTTCCCTCGTCTCCGAAGCGGGAGACAACACGGGGCTGGTCATGATTGCACCAGAATACGGCGTTCCATGCATTGTGTTCTGCCATCTTTGTCTGCCAGTCGAAGATGATATCCTTGAGCTTCTGGAAATCTGCCGGTACAAGGACCCACTTCTCATTGCCCATGAAATCCACCTTCAGATGATGGAAACTGAATACCATGGATAATTCCCCGGTATCGCGTCCGGCATACTTATAGCAGTTCTCCATGGTTGTGCTGGACATCTCGCCGACAGTGACGATCCCTTCGTCGTTTCCGAATGTGGCGTCATGCATCTCTTTCAGATACTGATGGATCCGGGGCCCGTCTGTATAGTATTTTCTTCCGTCTCCGGTCTCATCGTCTTCATAACACGCCTTGCTGATCAGGTTGATCACGTCGAAACGGAATCCTCTGACGCCTTTCTCCATCCAGAACTTCAGGATCTTCTGGATCTCTTTGCGGACATTTTCATTCTCCCAGTTCAGGTCCGCCTGAGTCACATCAAAGAGGTGCAGATAATACTCATCGAATTTTTCGACGTATTCCCATGCATTCCCACCAAACTTGCTTTCCCAGTTGGTGGGCGGAACTCCGGCGCCTTTTCCCTTTCGGAAGATGAAGAAATCTTTGTAATAGGGGTCGCCTTCCATTGCCTTCCGGAACCATTCATGGCTGGTGGAAACATGGTTGAAAACCATGTCGAACATCAATCCGATCCCGCGCTTTTTCCCCTCTGCGATAAGTTCTTCCACATCTTTCATCGTTCCGTACGCCGGATCGATGTTGTAATAGTCTGCCACATCGTATCCGTTGTCGTTCTGAGGAGATACGAAGAAGGGGGTAAGCCAGATATAGTCCACGCCCAGCTCTTTGATATAGTCCAGTTTTTCTATGACTCCCCGGAGGTCGCCCAGTCCGTCCCCGTTTGTATCACGGAATGACTTCGGGTAAATCTGGTATACGGTGCTTTTTCTGAAATCCGTGCTCATAATCTCATAACCTGCCTTTTCTGTTCTATTCTATGCTTTCCGCTTTGATCTGCATTTTATACGAAGCGCGCAGCGCTCCGGCTGTCTTCATATCTGGCCGAAGCGCAGCGCCCGTACCGCCTGTGATACGATGGTTTAATCCCAGGAGATGACGGCTGTCTCACCTGCTTTGGCATCAGTTCCGGTGTGCATCGTGAGGTTTGAGGCGCTTCCTTCTGAAGTTACGATCAGCATGGTCGTGCAGGGGTGTCCGGCTGCGCGGATCTTTTCCGGATCAAATTCGATCAGCGGCTGTCCTGCCTTCACATGATCTCCTTCATTTACAAGGAGGTTAAATCCTTCACCGCCCATATCCACTGTGTCCACTCCAACATGGATCAAAAGTTCAACGCCGTTGGAGAGTGTCAGTCCGCATGCGTGTCCGGTATCCGCCATGACAACGCTCACATCGCAGTCTGCCGGAGCGGTGACTACCGTATTAGAAGGCTCGATCGCAACGCCGTCACCCATGATCTTCTGGGAGAATACGTCGTCCGGAGCCTCTTCGATAGGCATTACTTTGCCGTCAAGGATGGATTTCAGCTCTTTTACTTCTGTTTTGGATGCTGCTGTTTCAGTCGCAGCCGCTGCCGATGCAGAAGCGTTTGTGTCTGCCGGAGCAGATGCTTCTGCTGAAACCGCTGCCGGAGCAGCATCTTTTCCGAATCTGTCTTCCTGTGAAAGTTTGATCCGTCCCACGATAAATGTCAGCGTGAACGGGACTACGACTGCTACGGCCATGGCAAGGAGGAAGATCAGGTAGTATTCCGGCTTGATGGAAAGGATTCCCGGAAGGCCACCGACGCCGATACTCAGTGCTTCGACACCAAAGCCCACGGAGATCATTGCTGCGCAGCAGGATCCGATCATGCCGCAGATAAGCGGGAATACATATTTCAGGTTGACACCGAAGAGTGCCGGCTCCGTTACTCCCAGGTAACAGGAAATGCAAGCCGGAACATTGACCTGCTGTGCGCGCTCGTTCTTTTTCTGAAGAACACTCATCGCAAGTACGCTGGAACCCTGTGCAATATTGGAAAGAGCGATCATCGGCCACAGGATCGTGCTTTTAGACGGTGAGGCAAGAAGCTGTGAATCGATGGCGTTTGTCATATGGTGCAGACCGGTCATGACGAGCGGTGCGTACAACAGACCGAAGACTGCTGCGAACAGGAATCTGACATTGGATGTAAGTCCTGCATATACTACATTCCCAATGGCATCACCGATTGCCCAGCCGATGGGACCTACGATCGTATGAGCGATAATGACTGCCGGAACCAGTGAACAGAAGGGAACAACGATCATACTGATGACTTCCGGACAGATCTTCTTAAAGAATTTTTCCAGGTATACAAGGACGAAGCCTGCCATCATTGCCGCGATGACCTGCCCCTGGTAACCGATCATCTCAACCTGCGCAAACCCGAAGTCCCATACCGGGATCTCATCCGCAGGTGTGGAAGACACGCTGAACCCGTTCAGGAGCTGGGAAGATACCAGCGTCAGACCAAGGATGATACCCAGGATCTGGGTTGTGCCCATTTTCTTTGTGATGGACCACACGATACCGACGGGCAGCAGGTGGAAGACCGCCTCGCCGATCAGCCACAGGAAATTGTAGGTCCCTGCCCAGAACTGGGAAATATCTGCCAGACTCTGTGTTCCGTTGTTGAAAAAGTTGATCTCACCGATCACATTTCGAAAGCCAAGTACAAGACCGCCGCAGATCAGGGCGGGGATCAGGGGCGCGAAGATCTCGCCCAGTGTGCCCATGATCTTCTGGAGCGGGTTCTGGTTTGTCTTTGCTGCGGCTTTTACCGCATCTTTGCTCACGCCTTCTATTCCTGCATAAGCTGTAAATTCGTTGTAAAATACGGAAACGTCATTTCCGATGATGACCTGATACTGACCGGCCTGAGTAAATGTACCCTTTACACTCGGCAGATCCTCGATCGCTTTCTCGTTCGCTTTTTTTGGATCCACAAGAACAAAGCGCATCCTTGTCATGCAGTGGGAGACCGCCTGAATGTTTTCTTTCCCTCCGATGAGGGTCAGAAGCTGTCTCACATCATTATCATACTTTCCCATCGTTTCTCTTCCTTTCTCCTGAAAATTTTATGACAGCCAAGTGCAGTATGGAACCGACTTGTTTAAACAACTAGAATATAACATACTTGTTTGAACATGTCAATCGAAAACAAAAAGAAATCTGATTTTGTGGAACATGGACAAAAGAGCGTTATGCTTTTTGTGAGATTGTTCAGAAACAGTTTCTTCTCTTGACATTTAACTTGATTTTATTTATTGTCATTTTTATAATATTAAAAGATGTTTAAACAAGAAGGTGAAAAGAGAATGCCTAAAGCTAAGTATGACCATATTTACAAGGACTTAAAAGAAAAGATAGAGACAGAATTCTACGGTTATCAGCAGATGCTTCCCTCGGAAAATGAGTTCGTGAAAGAATACGGATGTTCGCGCAACACGGTCCGCCGGGCGATCGCAGAGCTCACGGCAGACGGATATGTGCAGCCGATGCATGGAAAAGGGGTTCGGAATATCTTTCAGCCGATCGAACAGACCGCATTCACGGTGGGAGGAATCGAATCATTTAAAGAATCAGCGGAAAGAAACCGGAAAAAACCGTTCACACGGGTGCTTCAGTTCGCCGAGATCACGGCGGACACAAAGATCGAGAAACGGACAGGATTTCAGAAAGGGACGCCTCTGTATTATATCCAGCGTCTGCGTTCGCTGGATGGAATGCCGCTGATCCTGGATCATAACTATTTTTTAAAGGAACAGACAGAAGGACTCACTCCGGAGATCGCGGAGCGTTCGGTCTATGATTATCTGGAAAATGAGCGGGGTCTTACGATCTCGACCAGCAAGAGGACCCTTACGGTTGAGCGGGTCACACAGGTTGACGAAAAATATATTGACCTGAAAGACTATAACTGCATGGCGGTTATTACCAGTCAGACCTTCGACGACAACGGGATTCAGTTTGAGTACACACAGTCCCGCCACCGGCCGGATTATTTTATGTTTCAGGATGTGGCGACGAGACGCAGGGGCGGCGGATTGGACTGAACCTGAGCATGTATACTGACCGGGATTCCTAAAACGAGATAAAAGTCTGAAAATTCAGAATATTTATGATAATATAAAATATTTTAAAATTATTTTTAAAATACACAAAAAATGTATTGACAAAATAAAACACGAGTGGTATTATAAAACCAATCCAAAAGAGATAGAAAATCAGAAATCTCAGAGGATATTTATCTAAGAGAACAAAAAATAAAGTTGTTCGATTAGGTTAAAAATACAAGGCAGCAGGAGGTAAGTCCCATGGACAGTATAGTTTCAGTTCATCATCAATATGTCAGTGGTACGGCAAATGTAAGTTCCTGTGAAGAAAGAGACCTTTGCTGAAGACAAGATTGATAATCCGGAAATAAGCAGAATGGAAGAGACAGATCGGAGAGTTCGGAATTCGGATGAAAATCAATATGATTTAACATTTGCAGACGTATTGAATATAGATACCACATATAGCAGAATTTCGAAAGATGTGTAAAGAAACATTAAGTAGAATATCATTTTATAGTAAGAGACAGGTAGTTATAGAAGGAATAATTGAGTAAGCCGTTGGAATATTGAATAACAGTACTGCTTCTGTTGAAAGATTATAGGAAGAATAACTTGGGAAGTCTCTTAAAAGTATAAAAGTGGTACCCGAATCGAAACAGACGTGAAGAGATAAGGATTTTGTTATGAACCTCAAACAGTTATCGGAAAAGAGAAGATGAAAGGTTTTTACCTGAAGAATCGGATACGGATCGGATAACAACAGCAGAGGTCTTACAGGAACAAAAATCAATTAATTCCTCCGATTTAAAATTATAAAAATAAAATAATGGAAAAATTAAATAAATCATAAAATGCATCGTCAATGTCAATTGAGGATGCATTTTTTTGACATTACCGTCCTCATATGATAAACTATTGAAAGAATATCGGCTTGTGTAAACATGGCACAGACACGATGATATGCGACCGATGAAATATTATTTTCGATGAGGTGAGTGCGGTGGATAAGTATGAATATAAGTTAAAGACAGAACAGATGCTTGAGCTTATGGAAGACGGCGCGTACGGTAAGGCGGCAGCGATAGCCGATGAGATCGACTGGAAAAGGGTCCGCAATGTGACCATGCTGACGAATGTCAGTGATATATATGAGAAAAATAAGGAGTATCAGAAGAGTTATGATGTCCTGAGGATCGCTTATCACCGTGCCGAGGGAAGCAGGAAGGTCATTTACCGGCTTTGTACACTTGCCATTAAGACAGGAAATGTGGACGAAGCCATTGACTATTATGACGACTTCATGCAGATCGCGCCAAAAGATCCGAATCAGCATATCCTGCGTTATCAGATTCTGCGTGCGCAGAGAGCCCCGGTAGAACAGCAGATTGAAGCTCTGGAAGAGTTCAAGAAGGCTGAGTATATCGAAGAGTGGGCGTATGAACTTGCAAAGCTGTACCAGGAAGCCGGCATGACAGCAGAATGTCTGGAGGAGTGTGATGACCTGATCCTGTGGTTCAGTGAGGGGCAGTATGTTTATAAGGCGATGGAACTGAAGATGCAGTATAAACCGCTTACACCTTCCCAGCAGGAAAAATATGACCACAGATTTGAAAAACTGTCTGCGGAGACAGAAGAGATGCCGGATCTTGAAGCGTTTTACGGTACCGGCACGGTAGAAGAGGAAACTGCCGAGAAGGAGACGGAAACTCCTGAGACTGTGCAGAACACAGAAGGCGATGACGGTAAAGGTGAAGAAGCTGAGAAACCGGATAAACCCATACCGGAAGAAACGGTTGTTTCAGAAAAGGAGGAAGTAAAGTCTTCTGTACAGAAAACGGGCGGAAAGACCGGAAAGATCGGGGATACAATGCGTCTGGATGAGGCGCTTCAAAAGCTTCTCCATCCCGGGGCGGGGGTGCCTTCGGCTTCAGAAGCCGCAGCTGCTGAGGAGGAAGAGGAGCCTGATATAACGGATCTGGAGGAGGAGATTGACGAGATCGAATCCGTGGCGGATCTTGGTATGGTTCACAGGATCTCAGAGGATACTACCCTTGAAAGAAATGAATTAAAGGAGCCTATGCCGGCATCCAGTGGACTTACGGAACTGATCCCGGAGGAAAGTGAAGAACTGGAAGAAGAGATTCTGAATGAAACACTGGATCTCTCCGAGGCAGAGGAGTTCCTTAATGAAGGAGAGCCGGAAGAGGAAACGGAGGTCCATGAGCCGGATGACGGTCAGATCACAGGACAGATGAGTCTTGCAGATATCCTTTCAGGATGGGAAACGCAGGATGAGGAAATGATCGATGCGGCCGAGGCGGAGGAACTTCCGGAGGAAGCAGCCTCGGAGGAAGAGGTTCCTTATTCTGAAGAAGATGTGATCGAAGAGAATGAAGCAGAGGAGCTTTTCGAAGAGCCGGAAGAGATAACGGAAGAAGACGAAGAGAATGAGGCAGAGGAGCTTTTTGAAGAGCCGGAAGAGATTGAAGAGACAGAAACAGAGGAAGTCTCCGAAGTGTCGGAAGAAGTGATTGAAGAAACTGTAGAGGATGTGGATGCGGAGGACATTTTGGAAGAGAAACCGGCCGAAATGATCGAAGCGGAAGAGGAAGAACCGTTTGAACCGGAAGAGGAGGCTGCTGAAGCAGGGGAGGAGAGTCAGGAGCCGGAACCGGGAGCGGAAATGCTCGACAGTATGACAGAAGAAGCAGAAGAAATAGAAGAAGGGGAAACAACAGGGGAGATCATGGAAGAAAAGAAGAAAACAGAGCCGATACTTCCGCCGGATATCCAGCGGATGATCGATGAGATTGAGGGAGTGATCCCGCCGGAGGAGCCGGTAAAAGAACGAGAAGTAAAGAAAACGGTGGAAGAACCGCACGAAAATATGGGGAAACTCGCAGATGAGCTCCGCATAGATGATGATTCGGATCTGGACCAGTTTGATGACGAACCGGATGACGAGCTGGAAGATCTTTTTGAAGAGGATTATTCTGAGGCTGAAGATGATCTGGAAGAGGAGTATTCTGACGAGTATCCTGAGGAAGAAGACTGGGAAGAGGATGACTCTGACGAGTATCTTGTGGAAGAAGACTGGGAAGAAGATGACTCAGAAGAATACTCTGAGGAAGATGAATTCGAAGAGGATTACGAGGAATATCCCGAAGCGGAGGAAGAGGAAGTTTCGGAAGATGATTATGAGTACGATGAGTATGAAGATGATCTGGAAGAGGATGAATACGGAGCGGATCTTTTCTCAGAGGAAGATGTGGAAGGCCCGATAGAGGGGCTCGGAATTGCTGCAGACAGCGGGGAAGAATATCTTTCCGGAGATGATGCAGAGGATATGTACGATGACGAGGCGCCGGATTTTGAGGAAGAATTCCGAGTAAATCCGGAACACAGCCAGGCACCGGATGACAGGGAGATCCCGGATGACGATGATGACGGTATGGATATCCTCTCGGCGACAACTCCGCTGAGCAGGAAAGAGACAGCAAAAATGATCGCGACAGGGAAGACAGCTCCGCTGCCGCTGGATGAGATCTCGGATGCATTATCTATTTCGGATACCGGGTTTATCGTTCACGGCCGCTATGACCTGCAGATGCAGAGCGGGATTGGTACAAGAGCCGGACTTACAGAGGAGCAGAAGAAGCTGTTCTCCTACTTTGTACCTGTCAGGGGAATGAGCGAGCAGCTTGTGGATGTGCTGGAGCAGGATAAGAACTGTACGAACAGAAACGGCACGTCAAAGACCGGAAATCTCCTTATTATAGGTAACAAAGGCAATGGAAAGACAGTCCTTGCCGTGGATGTGGTCAAAGCGATCCAGAAACAGAGGAACATCAAGCAGGGCAAAGTTGCCATTGTGACGGGAGAATCTCTCAACAAGAAAAAGATCGGAGATATCTTCAATAAACTTTACGGCGGAGCACTGATCATTGAAAAGGCAGGAAAGCTGAACGAGAAGACAGTGGCTCGCCTGAATAAGGCGATGGAGAAGGACACGGGCGAACTGCTGATTGTCCTTGAGGAGCAGAGAAAGCCGCTCGACCGCCTGCTCTCTTCCAACAGGGAGTTCCGGAGAAAATTCACTTCCCGGCTGGAAGTGCCGATCTTTATCAATGATGAACTTGTCACCTTTGGTCAGACTTATGCCCAGGAGAACGGATACCGTATCGACGAGATGGGAATCCTGGCTCTCTACAGCAAGATCGATTCTCTTCAGAGAGAGGATCACGCTGTGACGGTCGCTGAGGTGAAAGAGGTTATGGACGAAGCGATCCAGCATTCCCAGAAAGCTTCCGCAAAGAAACTTGTGAAGAGAGTGTTCGGGAAAAATACAGACGATGCGGACAGGATACTGCTTTCAGAGAAAGATTTTAATGTTTAGAAATGATAAAAATAGACAGTCTAAAAAAGGCTGTCTATTTTTTGTTACAAAACACCTTTTCACTTTCTTTTTCTGAATCTTTCAAGTATAATGGTATTATTAAGTGGCAACGGCTGGTCCGTAAGTGCGAGGATGCATTTTCGGATTTATGTATAACGGAAATGTTGCTAAAATTTGAGCGGCGAGGTGGGCTTTATGGCAAAGAAAAAAAGCACAAAGAAAACAGTGCATCCTTATGAAATCGGTGAACTTGACCAGTATCTTTTCGGGCAGGGCAACCATTATGAGATCTATCAGAAGATGGGGGCCCATAAGGTGACAGTTGACGGTGAAGCGGGCGTTTATTTTGCGGTTTGGGCGCCCAACGCACGCAGGGTTGCAGTGGTCGGGGATTTCAACGACTGGGATTTTGAGGCGAATTATATGGAGCGCCAGGAACCTATGGGGATCTATACCTGCTTTGTACCCGGCGTGAAAGAGGGGGACCTCTATAAGTTCTGTATTGAGACACAGCAGGGAAAACGGATCTTTAAAGCGGATCCCTATGCCAATTATGCAGAATTAAGACCTGGGACGGCGTCCATCGTCACAGACATCTCCCATATAAAGTGGACCGATGACGCCTGGATGGAGACAAGAAAGACCTGGGATCACAAAAAGAGTCCGATGTCGATCTACGAAGTGCATGTTGGATCATGGATGAGACATCCGGGCAGGGAAGATGAAGGATTCTATAATTACAGAGAGTTCGCGGAAGCGATCGTTAAATATGTGAAAGAGATGGGTTATACCCATGTAGAGCTGATGGGGATGGCAGAGCATCCGTTTGACGGATCCTGGGGATACCAGGTGACCGGGTATTATGCGCCTACCTCCAGGTATGGAACGCCGGAAGATTTCGCGTATATGATAAATTACCTGCACCGCAACAAGATCGGTGTTATCCTTGACTGGGTACCGGCACATTTCCCGAGAGATGCTCACGGACTTGCTGATTTTGACGGAACGCCGACCTATGAATATGCGGACCCGAGAAAGGGTGAGCATCCGGACTGGGGCACGAAGATCTTTGATTATGGGAAACCGGAAGTGAGGAACTTCCTGATCGCCAACGCGCTGTTCTGGATCGAGCATTACCATGTGGACGGGCTCCGTGTGGATGCGGTGGCTTCCATGCTGTATCTTGATTATGGAAAACAGGACGGACAGTGGGTGGCAAATGAATACGGCGGAAATGAGAACCTGGAGGCGATCGAATTCTTCAAGCATCTGAATTCTGTTGTGCTCGGAAGAAATCACGGGGCAGTTATGATCGCAGAGGAGTCAACCGCGTGGCCGAAGGTGACAGGAGCGCCGGAGGACGGCGGGCTTGGGTTCAGCCTGAAGTGGAACATGGGCTGGATGCATGACTTTACCGAATACATGAAACTGGATCCGTACTTCAGGAAGAACGCCCACAACATGATGACGTTCGCAAGTTCCTACGCTTACAGCGAGAACTATATCCTCGTACTCTCACATGACGAGGTGGTACACCTGAAGTGCTCCATGATCAATAAGATGCCTGGGCTTGGATTTGACAAATATGCAAATCTGAAAGCCGGCTATGCGTTCATGATGGGACATCCGGGGAAGAAACTTCTCTTCATGGGTCAGGAATTTGCCCAGCTGCGCGAGTGGAGCGAGGAGAGAGAACTTGACTGGTACCTTCTGGAAGAGCCGGAACACCAGGCGATCAAGAACTGGTACAGAGACCTGCTCCATCTGTATAAGAAGAATAAAGCGATGTATGAGATGGATTCGGATCCGGCAGGATTTGAGTGGATCAATGCGGATGACTGCTTCCGCAGCATTTACAGTTTCCTGAGACATTCGAAGGACAACAAGAAGAACCTGCTCTTTGTCTGCAACTTTACACCGATGGAGAGAAGGGACTACCGTGTGGGTGTTCCGAGAAGAAAACAGTGCAGACTGATCCTGAACAGCGACGACGTGCAGTATGGCGGCACGGGAGAGCCGAGACCGCTTCTCTATAAGCCGGTCAAACAGGAATGCGACGGACAGAAATATTCGTTTGCATATCCGCTTCCGCCGTACGGCGTCGCAGTATTTGAATTTTAGAAAGTGTCCTGAAAAGATAATATGGAACATGAGACCGTCACAAAAAAGTGGCGGTCTTTTTCTTGGAAAAATACAAATTGCACATTGAAAAATAGAAAGCGAAAAATTATGGGATGAAATGTGCATAAAAATACTGTTAAAAAATAAAAATAAATAAGAAAAATATACTAAAAATTCTATAAAGGTGTTATAATGATTCACGTATACATAAAATTCTAAAAGAGTGTCTGAGAGGCACTCTGGAAACAGAATGGAGGAGAGAAAAATGGATAATGTATTGGCACTACTGACACTTTGCGGCTCCATTATCGCACTCCTGTTTGTAGCGAGCAGGGCGCAGAAAGTTCTTCGGTTCCCGGAAGGAAACGACAGGATGAAAAAGATCTCTGCGTCGATCCATCAGGGGGCAATGGCGTATCTGAGACGCCAGTATAAGATCCTCATCGGATTTTTTGCGATCATGTTTGTGATCCTTCTGGTCATGGCGATCACTGGATTTCTGACACCGTATGTTCCGTTTGCATTCGTGACCGGGGGATTCTTCTCGGGTCTTTCGGGATTTGTCGGGATGCAGATCGCAACCCGTGCAAATGCAAGGACAGCAGCGGCATGCCAGAAGAGCCTGAACAAAGGACTGAACGTTGCATTTTCCGCAGGGTCAGTTATGGGATTCACGGTTGTAGGTCTCGGACTTCTGGATATTTCGATCTGGTATCTGCTCCTGAGGCTTGTTTTCAAGCTCCCGCTTGAGGACATCACGAGTACGATGCTCACATTCGGAATGGGCGCATCATCCATGGCACTGTTTGCGCGTGTCGGCGGCGGCATCTATACAAAAGCTGCAGACGTAGGCGCCGACCTTGTCGGTAAGGTTGAGGCGGGGATCCCGGAAGATGATCCGCGAAATCCGGCTGTTATCGCAGATAATGTTGGTGATAACGTTGGCGATGTTGCCGGAATGGGCGCCGACCTTTATGAATCCTATGTGGGGTCCATCCTGTCAGCGTGCTCACTTGGAGTTATCGCATTTAATAAAATAGAGGCAGTGGACAGAGTCAATGCAGTTGCGATCCCGATGGTGCTTGCTGCTGTCGGCGTACTGGCGTCGATCATCGGATCTCTCCTTGTAAAGACAGGAGAAAGCACAGATCAGAGCACGCTTCTGAAAGCGCTCAGAAGAGGAACGAATACAAGTGCAGTGATCATCGCAGTGGTGGCGTTTCCTCTTGTGTGGTTTATCCTTGGAAAAGACTTCATCGGATTTTATTTCGCGATCCTGGGCGGACTGCTTGCCGGTGTGCTGATCGGATTTTTCACCGAGTATTTTACATCGGATACATATAAGCCCACACAGAAACTGGCGGATAAATCTGAGACTGGTTCTGCGACGATCATCATCGGCGGTCTGAGCCTTGGTATGCTCTCCACAGCAGTTCCGATCATCATCATCGCGGTCTGCGTTATGGCGGCATATGCTTTCTCAGGCGGGTTTATTGAGACGACGAGAGGTCTTTACGGAATCGCTCTTGCAGCGGTGGGAATGCTCTCCACACTTGGGATCACACTGGCGACAGACGCATATGGACCGATCGCGGACAATGCCGGCGGTATCGCAGAGATGGCAGGACTGGAAGAAAATGTAAGAAAACGTACGGACGCCCTGGATTCTCTCGGAAATACGACAGCTGCGACAGGAAAAGGCTTTGCGATCGGCTCTGCAGCCCTCACGGCTCTGGCCCTTATCGCATCCTATGTTGAGAAAGTACAGGAAGTCGGAGGCGACTCAGTTGTGCTTGACATGAGCGTGATGAACCCGACCGTCCTTGTCGGTATCTTCATCGGAGCATGCCTGCCGTTCGTATTTGCGGCGCTCACAATGGATTCTGTTGGACGCGCGGCACAGAGTATTGTGGTCGAAGTAAGACGTCAGTTCAGAGAGATCAGAGGGCTGATGGAAGGAAAGGCGGACGCGGATTATGAGAGATGTGTCGACATCTGTACAAAGGCGAGCCTTCATGAGATGATCCTTCCGACACTCCTTGCCATCGTTACCCCTGTTGTGACAGGATTGCTCCTCGGATATAACGGTGTGATCGGACTTCTTACAGGTTCCACAGCGACCGGATTCCTGATGGCGATCTTTATGGCGAACGCCGGAGGCGCATGGGACAATGCGAAGAAATACATCGAGGGCGGCGCACACGGCGGAAAAGGCAGCGAGTGCCATAAAGCAGCCGTTGTCGGCGATACGGTCGGCGATCCGTTCAAAGATACATCCGGACCGTCTATCAATATCCTGATTAAGCTGCTGTCCATGGTATCGATCGTGTTCGCGGCACTGGTTGTGAATTATCACATTTTCTAAAAAGAAATATTTATAGGGAATAGGGAAATCTCCTGCAGACAGGGTATGATGTCTGCAGGAGATTTTTTGGATGGGTTAAAAGTATCCTGTTTTGGAAGACGCAGAAGAGAAGAGGGGAGAGACGCCCGGGTATACGTTTTGGTGAAAATGAAACAGTGCAGAAGTAGAAAAAATTATAAAAATATGCCATAATAATGCCATATCATTTATCCATCAATCGCTGGAAAGGACAAACAATAATATGGCTAAGAAAAAAACCGCTGAAAAAGCATTAAATATAGATAACATTCTATTTAATTGCAGAGATATCCTGCGTGCTGCACGTAATTCGGGCTCATTTTTTGAAAAAAGAGATATGATGCTCACACTTGTTTTCTTACGTTTCATTGGTGAGAAATATGAGGACGGGATCGAAAAACTTCGAAAAATTTTGAAGGAACAGGGACTTGACCCTGATGATGAAAATATCAGAGCAGCATTTTTTGATGACGCTACCTTTACAGACGGGACATATAATTTACCTGTTGAAGCACGTTGGGAAACAATCATCAATACACCTGCGCCGGGTCTTAATGTTGCGCTTGATACGGCTCTTCATAGTATTGCGACGAGTTCAAAGGATTTGAAAGGTTGTTTTATTGAAGGGACATTTACCACACGCAATCTTGCTCCGAATGATATAAAGAAACTTGTGGACGAAGTAAATAAAATCAGTCATAAGGCATTTGGAGAGGAAAAAGACCTTATTGGCCGTGTTTATGAATATTTCCTCAAGGAATTTGCTGTAAACGCAACGAAAGAAGAAGGGGAATTTTATACCCCACATGATGCGGTACAATTGATCGCAACAATGATAGAACCTTACGATGGCACTTTATATGACCCTTGCTGCGGTTCTGGCGGTATGTTTATCCAAAGTGCTGAACTTGTAAAGTCGAAACAGGGGGATATTAATAAAATCAATATTTATGGGCAGGAAAAGGATGCGGCGACCTATCGTCTTGCAAAAATGAACCTTGCACTTCGGGGAATCAGCCATAATCTGGGAGAAACAAACGATTCTTCCTTTACTCATGACTTGCATAAGGGACTATACTTTAACTACATTATGGCCAATCCACCGTTCAATCTTAAGGGGTGGTATGACGATAATCTGAAGAATGATGTTCGCTGGGCAGACTATGTAACACCCCCGGCAAGTAATGCAAACTATGCCTGGATCTTACATATACTCTCTCATTTGAAACCAGCTGACGGCGTCGCAGGCTTCCTTCTTGCCAATGGTGCATTGAATGATAATGACACATTAGAGATCCGCAAACGACTGATCCAAAATGATAAGGTAGAAGCTATTATTGTTCTTCCGAGAGAATTGTTCATCACTACTGATATCAGTGTTACCCTCTGGATCCTGAACCAGAACAAAAAGGGCGGAAGCTATCATGGAAGAAGTCTCCGTAATCGTGAACACGAAATTCTTTTTATGGATTTACGTCAGTGGAGAGAAAATCCGGTCAAAGGTGAAAATAAAAAGAAAGTGCGTTTAGTAACTGAACAGATTGAAAAAGCTGCCGACATTTACCACACATGGCAAAGTGAAGGTACGGACGGAACAAAATATGAAGTGCCGGAACTCTATAAAAGTGTTGGGATCGCTGAGATTAAAAACAAAGGATGGACACTTACTCCAAGCAAATATATTAAGTTTATCGACCATGATCTGGAGATTGACTATAAAAAGGAAATGGCACGTATACAGGCAGAAATGCGGGAGTTAATGGAACAGGAAAAGAAATCCCGGCAGATGCTGGAAGACGCATTCAGGGGGATTGGATATGGGATTGACTAAATTCAAGATAGGACAACTAGTTACAGTAATTGATGAACGAAATACTCTCGGAATTAGAAAATTTTATGGTATCAATATCCATAAAGAATTTATGCCTACTGCTGCAAATACAGAGGGGCTTGATGAAACAAAGTATAAAGTAGTTAGAAAAAATCAATTTGTATATAGTGGTATGCAAACTGGCAGAGACGAATGTATTAGAATAGGCATGTATGATAGTGATGAGCCGATTCTGATTTCACCTGCGTATACAATTTTTGAGGTGACAGCAACAGACGTTGTGCTTCCTAGCTATTTCTTTATGAAATTTCTTTCGAAAGAAACAGACAGATACGGAGCATTTTGCAGTGATGGCAGTATTCGTTCAAATCTTGATTGGGAAGTGTTTTGTGATATTGAATTAGATCTTCCACCGTTATCTATTCAACAAAAATATGTAGATGTTTATAACGCTATGATCGCAAATCAACAGAGCTATGAGCATGGGCTGGAAGATCTGAAGCGTGTTTGTGATGTTTATATTGATGAACTCAGAAAAAAGCTGCCACATAAAAAGCTTGGATCTTATATTTCAATAAGTAATGCGCGTAATGATGAATTAGAGTATGGAATCGATAATGTAAGAGGGGTATCAATTGAAAAGAAATTTATTAATACCAAAGCTAACATGGAAGGTGTTTCCCTTAAATCTTATGCAGTTGTTAAACCTAATGAATTTTCATATGTTACAGTAACCTCAAGAAATGGAGAAAAAATTTCTCTTGCCCGTAATGATAGTGATGAAATCTATATTTGTTCATCATCCTATATAGTATTTAGAGTAAATAACACAGAAGAATTAATGCCTGAATACTTGTCTATGTTGTTTGAACGCAGCGAGTTCAACCGTTATTCTCGATTTAATTCCTGGGGAAGTGCAAGAGAAACATTTGACTGGGATGAAATGTGTGATGTCAGAATTCCCATCCCTGATATTGAAATCCAACATGATATCGTTAATATCTTTGAAGCTTATAATACTCGCAAAGAAATAAATGAAAAACTTAAAGCACAAATAAAGGATATCTGCCCGATTCTGATAAAGGGTTCTCTTGAGGAAGCGGGGAAGACAAAGGAGGTGTAATCTTTGGCCAAATTAAAAGAATACAACGGCCGCTACTGTGAGTCAGAATACGAATCTGCTTTTATTGGCTTCCTGGAAGCTGAAGGATGGCAGTATTCTTCTGGTAATGATATCTCTCGCGTCAGCAAAAGGGACGTGTTGATCGCTGATGATTTTAAGAAATTTTTAGCAGAAACAAATCCTGACCTGACTGAAGAGGAGGTTACTCAGATTTTTGATAATGTCCGTCTTGCCGGTGCTGAAAGTGATTTCGCTACATTACATAAAGTTTATGGGTGGATGGTTGACGGCGTTCAGTTTACCCCGCGGGATGGACTGGCAAGAATGATACCGCTTATTGATTTTAAATATCTGGATGATAAAAACAAGAAGAATAAGAACATTTTTCGCGTTGTAAACCAATTTACAGTTGAGTATACCAATAATGGACAGAAAGAAACCCGCAGGCCGGATGTAGTTTTATTTGTAAACGGAATACCGGTATGTATAATGGAACTGAAAAATCCTGCGGATGCCAATGCTACGATTTATGACGCATGGGAACAGATAAATATTCGTTACTGGAGAGATATTCCGCATCTTTTACATTATTGCCCTCTGGCCTGTATTTCGGATGGCGTTAAAACAAGGCTCGGAACTGTACGTACACCTTATGAGCATTTCTATGCCTGGAGAAGAGTAAACGATGGGGATGCAATATCCACGCTGCCTTTTGAAGAGACAGAAACAATGATCAAGGGCGTTTATGCGCCGGAACGGTTCCTGGAGATTTTCAGGGATTATATCTATTTTCAAGACAGCATCTATGACAGTGATGAGAGAGAAATTGTATGTCGTTATCCACAGTTCTTTGCAGCGAGATTGCTGAAACAGAGCATTGTAAAGTCGGTTGTTGAAAAAAGTGGAAAAGGTGGCACATACTTTGGGGCAACCGGCTGCGGAAAAACTTATACGATGGCTTTCCTTGCCCGTCAGCTTGCTCTTCGCTGTACCGATATTCCGGAAATCGGCTCTCCGACGATCATTTTGATCGTTGACCGGGAGGACCTGCAGAAACAAGGCGCAAGGCTTTTTACAAAGAGCAAAGAATTTTTAAATCTTGGCGAAGTGTCCGTTGTGAAAAACAGGACGCAGCTGAGACAGGAACTTGGAGCAAGACAAAGCGGCGGTTTCTATATCTGTACGATTCAGAAGTTCTGCGACCGCGAAGAAGATAAGATCGGTCTTATCAATGAGCGGCAGAACATTATATGTTTCTCCGATGAAGCACACAGGACCCAGCTGGAACATTCCAGAAAGATTCAGTTCAGTAAAGATGCTGACGAAAATATGAAGGCGATGGTCTCAAAGCCGTATGCAAAAGTATTGAAAGAAGCATTTCCCCACGCTACTTTTGTGGGATTTACAGGTACGCCTATCGCAGAAACTTATCAAACATTTGGCGAAGAAATTGACCGGTATACAATGGATCAGGCGGTTGCAGACGGACTGACCGTATCCATTAAATATCATCCGCGAATTGCAAGGGTTTTACTTGACGATAAGAAAGTAAAAGAAATTGAAGATTACTACAGAAAATGTGCCGATGATGGGGCAACTTATGAAGATGTTGAGGCAAGCAAAAAGGCGATGAGTTCTATGGAAGTCATTCTTGGCGAACCGTCACGGCTGGAACGTCTTGCAGTCGATATTCATGATCATTATGTTTCTTCCTGCGAAGGTGATCCGGATAGAATACAGAAAGCAATGATAGTCTGCTCCAACAGAAAGATTGCCTATGCTCTGTTGCAAAAATTCAAGGATAAGTATCCGGAATGGTTTAAAGAGAAGAAATCACCTGACGGTGTTTCTGTAACCGAAGAAGAACTCAAAGAATTGAAACCGATGCCTTTTATTGCTATGGTGTCGAGTGTTGGGAGTAATGATGAAGCCCAGATGTATAATTATCTCGGCGGTGTTGGTAATGCAAAACGTTCTGAAGAACTGGACGCAGCTTTCAAACAGGAAAAGTCAAACTTCCATATTGTGATCGTTGTAGATATGTGGATTACGGGCTTTGATGTTCCGTCACTTACATATTTGTATAACGATAAACCGCTTAAGAAACATTTGCTGATACAGACCATCAGCCGGGTGAACAGGAAATATCCCGGTAAAGAGTTCGGCATGGTCATAGACTATATTGGCATTCGCGATAATATGCGCGAAGCGATGAAGATTTATGGAGGAGATACTTCTGTTGCGCCTACGTCTGATGATGTGGGGCAGGCCGCCGCAGTATTCAGAGAAGAACTTGAGATCTTGAAAACAATGTTTACTGATTATGATTTAGGAGCTTTTTCAAATCCTGAATGCAACCCCATAGAACGTTACAGACTGCTTGCAAAAGCGGCAGAGCATGTATTTGCGTCAACGCAGGAGTTATATATGGAAATGTATACGGGGGCTTACAAAGTTTCGTTTAAAACGTACTTTTTGAAGACGGTAAAGAGGATGAGAATGGCGTTTGATATCTGTCAGCCTTCCGGTGATCTTGGGGAAGAGGAATCCGCACTTGCACAGTGCTTCATGGCGATAGCAGGTTTTGTTCGTAAAATGAGTGGGACCAGCGATGTGGATGCTGATACTATGAATCGTACGGTGTCCAAAATGGTTGAGGAAGCATTGAAATATAATCAGGTAGAGAGTGTTCTTGAAAGCGGTGAGGAAGAAGATATCTTTTCTCCGGAATACTTCGAAAAATTGTCTGATGTCAAAATGCCTGCAACCAAGCTCGAGCTTCTTATAAAAATGATCCGCAGACAGATCAGGGAATACGGAAAAGTTAATCGGTTAGCAGCAAAGACATTCCAGGAAATGCTCGAGAAGACAATCGCAGAATATCATGAAAGACGTAAGCGCCTTACTGCGGAAGAGGCCGGGGAAACACAGGAACAGGCATCTGAAGACATTATAAAGACCGCAACAGAGCAAGCCTTAGCTATCCTTCGTCAGATGAACGAGAGCAGAGCAAGTTTCCGTAAGATCGGGCTGACTTTTGAAGAAAAAGCATTCTACGATATATTGATCGCTTTGCGTGATCAGTATGATTTTGAATATGGAACTGATGAAGAGATAGACGGTGTCATTATAAACGATAAGTGCAGAGCTTTAGCCAAAAAGGTGAAAGAAATTATTGACACAAAATCTTCTTTTGCTGACTGGCTTAATAACAAGAATATACGCAGTCAGTTGAAACTTGAAATCAAGATCTGCCTGGTGAAGAACGGATATCCGCCGCAGTATAGCCCTGAAGTGTTCAATAAGGTTATGGAGCAGGTTGAGAACTTTGAGGAGCATTCGGATTCGTCTACCGCAGGCAATGTGAGCTTTATTCCTTCTGAGGCTAATCGGTATCCTTCCGCAAAGAGCGATCTGGGGGCTGCTGCGGAGACTGGAATATATGGTACAAAGAAGGAGGAAGAATAAAGTTTATTAATAGGTCATTGTGACAGAAGTACAGGGAGGCAGGAACCGTCGGCGCTTATGAATAAAGGCTGACAATATACAGAAGACATAACAAATTTATAAAACTGACTTCAGTAAACGAGCATGACTTTCTTTTCCCCTGCATACATTGTAAAAACGATGTTTGCAGGGGGATATTTTTGAAAGATTATATTGAAGAGAGAGCCGTTGAGATTGCGAATTATATTATAGAAAATGGTGCTACTGTGAGACAGACGGCAAAGCAGTTTCGGATCAGTAAGAGTACGGTACATAAGGATGTCACCGAACGGCTCCTCCAGATCAACCCCTCCCTGGCGAGAGAAGCGCGCAAAGTCCTGGATATGAACAAGTCGGAGAGGCATATCCGGGGAGGGATGGCTACGAGAGAGAAGTATCTGCATCAGCATGGATAAATTTTTCGAAGTATATAAAGGATGAAAAAACAGAAGCAGGTAACTTTTAAAGGAAAATCGCTGCTTCTGTTTTTATATTTTGGGTGTTATATCTTCTGGAAGAAATTTCATTGAACCACTTTGAGGGCTATATTATAATGAATTTGTAAGATTAGCCGGATAGGAGTGGTAATATGTTTGAAGCGTTAGCTGAAAGTATGACTTCTCTGCTTTGTGATTTGTCACTGGAGAAGGCAGCGGGTAATATAGAGGACAAGCTGGACAGAAAACAGTTATCTGATAAAATACGGGAACAGATTACCAGATATGAGAATGAAATTCTGCCGGGGCTTGATGGAGCTGAACAGTTTGATTTTATAGGCGTAAACCGGTATATAAAAGTTCATCTTTTTGATAAGATAACGGCATGTTTTAATTTACCAGAAAGATATCAGCGGGAGTGCGCAAGAAGGGATTTCATAAAGGCGGCTTATAGCGAGGCAGGGGCGGATACAAATGCTCAGAAAAAGGCAGTATATTGTTACATCCAGATATTTCTCCAGATTGTAGAGGCTCATTATCTTGAAAAAATTGAAGACAAAATATGGTTCCTGGCGGGAAAAACTGTTGATGATGCAATGGGTCAGGTACAGAAGTATCTGAAAAAGACGGAAAGTACGATTGTGGACGCTGTCCGGTATCAAGGTTCTTTTGCTGAATATATCGACGGGATAAAACAGGAATCAGATAATATAAATGCGTTCCATTATCGGAATGAGCTGTTAAAATTTCGCGGCCGCGAGGCGGAGCTGAAAATGCTCAGTGAGTTTATTGAAAGTGACGAAGAATTATCGTGGATAGCAATCACCGGACCAGGGGGAGCAGGGAAAAGTAAGTTACTGTATTATTTTGTGAAAGAAATGGGAATTAATCCGGAATGGAAATCTGTATGGCTTCATGCGGAAAACTGCAGCCGGTTTCTTGGATTTACTGCGTGGAGATATCCCTGCAATCTGCTGGTTGTCATAGATTATGCGGGAACCGCGGCATCTGATCTGGGAAAGTGGCTGGAATGCCTTGAACGGAGTACATATCATCCGGATAAGATGCGCTTTGTTTTTATTGAACGGGAAGGAACAGGAGAAAAAGGAAATGTTCCTTTGTGGTATCAGAATTTAAAAGGGAGCGGGGAACAGGCAAGGTGCGTGGAGCGTCTGGGATGGAAAAAGTATAATGGAACGCCGTTTTTTCAACTGCCGGCATTGGAATATGATCAGCTCGAAAAAATAATTGAAGATTATGCAAGGACACGCAATAAAGTTTTGTCAGGCGAACAGAAAAAATGGATTCTGGAGAAAGCGGAAGTGATTGACAGAAAACAGGGAAATCCCAGAGTGCTGATCGTGCTTTTTACGGCAGATGCAGTCCTGGAAGGAAGAGGGTATACGAACTGGGATATACCGCATCTGATCAATGAAATTATTAAGAAATATATGGAACATTGGAAAAAAGTTACATGCCGAAATGACGAAAAAATTTTTACTGCATTATCAGAAATGCTGATGTTTGCAACAGCGGCAGGAGCATGGGAACCTGGAGATACGGTTCCGGAGTTATTTGAAAACCCTTCTTCAATCTTGTGCTCAATGGATTCGGCTGATCTAGAGCAATTGATATGTGAAGTAAATGAAGAAAAACAATTTGCGGGAAAACTTAAACCGTTAGAACCCGACTTAATAGGGGAATATTATGTTTTGGATTACTGGACAAAGAAGAAATACGCCAAAGATTATCTGAAAAATGTCTTTTGCGTATTGTGGAAATACCCATTATATTTTGCCCAATTTTTGAATCGGTGTATACAGAATTATGTCAGACAGGATACTTTTCAATATTTATTTCAAAATGGTATGGAGAGATTAATGCCCCCCGAAAATAATGAACTGGGGAGCCTGTTTTTTTCGATGTTATTGGTTAATTTAACAGTAAACCAGACGGAAGGAGGAGCGACAGAAAGCGTCCGGTGTCTGGAAGAGCTGAGCGAGAGATACGAAGGGAATGAAGAAATCGCGTTAAGATATGCCAACGGTCTGGTAAACCTGTCTAGTAAGCAGGACGAAGCGGGAGCGGAAGAAAGCGTTCGTCGTCTGGAAGAGTTGAGCGGGAAATACGAAGGGAATGAGGAGATCGCGATAGCATATGCCAAAGGTCTGGTAAACCTGTCGAGTAAGCAGGACGAAGCGGGAGCGGAAGAAAGCGTCCGTCGTCTAGAAAAGTTAAGCGGGAAACACGAAGGGAATGAAGAAATCGCGTTAGAATATGCCAAAGGTCTGTTCAACCTGTCGAATAAGCAGGGCGAAGCGGGAGCGGAAGAAAGCGTCCGTCGTCTGGAAGAGTTGAGCGGGAAATACGAAGGGAATGAGGAGATCGCGATAGCATATGCCCAAGGTCTGGTAAACCTGTCGAGTAAGCAGGACGAAGCGGGAGCGGAAGAAAGCGTCCGTCGTCTAGAAGAGTTGAGTGGGAAATACGAAGGAAATGAAAAGATCGCGTTAGCATATGCCAAAGGTCTGTTCAACCTATCGTGCTATCAGGACGAAGCGGGAGCGGAAGAAAGCGTCCGTCGTCTGGAAGAGCTAAGCGGGAAATACGAAGGGAATGAAGAGATCGCGTTAGCATATGCCAGAGGTCTGGTAAACCTGTCGAATAAGCAGGACGAAGCGGGAAGGGAAGAAAGCGTCCGACGCCTGAAAGAGTTGAGCGAGAGATACGAAGGGAATGAAGGAATCGCGTTAGAATATGCCAAAGGTCTGTTCAACCTGTCGAATAAGCAGGAGGGAAGCAAAAGAAAGGGATCGTTAAAACGTTTAGACGAAATAAGAAAGAAATATAAAATTGTAGACGAGTGGTTTACAGGATTTTTTGGGGGAACTGGAATTAAATAAAACTGTTCCCGGAGAAGTTTTGCTCCTGCCTTGACACCACCAGATGTCACTGAACGTCTCCTCCAGATCAACCCCACCCTTGCCCGCGAGGCCCGCAAAGTCCTCGACACAAACAAGTCGGAGCGTCACATCCGGGGCGGGATGGCTACGAGAGAAAAATATTTGCATCAGCATGGATAATGAGACAAGATCATCCGGTA
>NZ_JACJLR010000033.1 GCF_016902345.1 Mediterraneibacter glycyrrhizinilyticus
GAGGTGGCTCTCAACAGCGGATTGCCCTTATAATTCAGGTGGCTCTATCGTTCGGAATGGATGGCTCTCTGTAACGGATTGAATGGCTCTGAAGCCACGGAATACTCACGCACAGAATAGTGGATTGCATCAATAAAAAGGATCGGATATATTTCATCCAAAGGCCGGTTTTGCCAATCCTCTATTTGCGGCAGGATCTTATCCGTCACATCTGAGATAAAACCTTCAGATGTTTCAAAACCGTAAATATCCTCTATGGTCTCTGAAATCTGCCGGGTTGTCATTCCCTTTGCATACATGGATATAATCTTCTGGTCAATATCCGAGATATCTTTCTGGCGTTTTTTGACCACCTGCGGCTGGAAGGTTGATTTGCGGTCCTGCGGGACTTCGATTTCCATAGATCCGTAACTGCTGTTTACCCGTTTGCGCTTATAGCCATTCCGGTAATCGTCATTGTCAGAGCGTTCGGACTTTTCATAGCCAAGATGATCGTCCATTTCTGCTTCCATCATTTCTTTAATGGTCCCGCCAAGAAGATCCTTCAAGGCATCCTGGATATCTTCAGCGGTCTGAATGTCGTATTCTTCCAGGAGTTGATGGATAATGTTTCGTTTTCCTTCCGTCATTTGTACCCGATGAACAGGTTTCTTTTGTTTTGCCATAATAAAAGGCCCTCCTATGATTTAGATTTTATCATAGAAGAACCTCTTATATTTACGTATTTACAGAAAAACTTTCACACCGCCAATTTCTTTAACTATAACTATCTATCTTTATATCGTATTTTCTTCTTGAGAGAGATTTTCGATTATTTCAAGAAGTGTTTTTGCGTAATCAAATGCATTTCTTTTTACCGTCTTTTTTGTCACAATTGAACAAAAAAGACAAATCCATATTAATAATCCCACTAAAACAACATACTCCGGAAATGGAGCAATAAGCATTTTCTTTAAGCTAAAGGAATCTATGACTACAAATTCTCTAATTAACAGAATAGCATATGACACAGTAGCCAAAATTTTACATCCATATAAATTTCTCCAGAAATTGTATTTTTTTAATTCTTGGTATACTCTTGGGAATCTACCTCTATTTGAATTAGCATAAGTGCGTAAAAATGTCATTGCACTAATATACTTTTCATCAGATGTTGAATCTACCATTTCCTCTGATAAAGACATGGGTAATGAAACATCCGCCAAATTATTATTAAACCATTGATGATATTTCATTTTAGAAACACTATCAATTTTATTGTCAGAAAAACGCAGAATTATCGTTGTAGGCATTCCACCTAATTCCTCGAACATCTTTCCTTCGTAATTTTTCCCCCATTCACGAGCAATATAGGCCAAGAATGCAATAAGTATTATTGCCAGCGCAAAGGATGTACTTGTCCCTGACCAACTGTTAGCTACTATTCCGTTATATACTGCTATAATTAGCAGAGGTAAGCCAGCTGTCATAGCTGGCATTACTCTTGCCGCAAAAACAAAATCATCAAAATATTTCTTTACTGATTCCATCAATCTTCCCACTCCTCTACTTTCTGTTCAAACTCAAGTGGTTTCATAGAGGTCCAGCCCTGTCTGTCTGGCATATTTCTGTGATGGTGAATTATATTACCTTTTGTTTTATATACACTCACACCTCTTCTTGTAAATGCATTAACTACCATTTGAAGCGGGTGATCCGAACCGCTTGCAACAGATACAAATGCAGTTTTTCCAGTGGTTTCACCTTCTTCCACAATATCTCCAATCAGACGATTAAGGATGGACGTACTTACATTGTGGCGACCTCCATGATGTGGCACTTGTATAAAACCCACATTGTCTTTAAGCTTTTTCCCGATGGTTTCGGAATATGTAATGCTTTTATCCAAAGCACGGATTCCAGCATCACCTGTCAATAAGAAATTATCATCCATTTCTCCATAGATAACAACACTCATTTCATTTTCCGCTGTGGTAGATACGTTCTCACGTAATTTTTCACTACTCCATGTTTCGATAAGATTCTTCACATATTGAAAAGCATTCTTTAAAAATTTGGAAAACGCATTGTCGGCACTTTCATTTATCAAAGGTGTTTTTCTTGATTCAACCAACAACTCAAGGTAAAACTCCTTGCTTGGAGATAGTATTCTTAACTTACCATCAATAACAGTTCCTTGAAACGTTTCATAAATTGGAATTCCTTTGTTCTGTGCAATTTCTTCCAAATCATTGATATATGAGTATTCATCTCTCAAACGTCTAATGAGGCTGTCTTTTGTAATGCGACCATCCTTTACTTTATCCCAAATATCATCTACATATAACCACGGACGATTCATATACAATGCTTGAACCTTAAATTTGTCCAATATATTTTTCAAACCAGAAGTGTGGTCAGAATCCGAATGGGAACAGATGACATAATCGATAACCTTTTCCGTATCCTCATCAAAATAATACTGATTTAGATGCTGTTCCAATTTTTCTCCGTGGGCTTGCAACCCACCATCGTACACTGCAATTTTATAATTGCCAAATAAATCCTTCCAACGTAAGGCGATGGCATCAGCATCTTTTTTACACTCATCGCCCACGCCAACAAAATCAATTTCGTAAGCCATTTTGCCTTCTTTCTGCAAATGCACATGACTTTTCTGGCCATTCCGAATCATGTCATTTGCTTGTCTTATAGTAATCAGTTACGCTCCCGGAGCTATTAGCAAACAACATGATCGAGTGCTAACAGTTATATGCTATCATAATTTCTTCCGTTTTTCAAGCGTTTTTGTCTTATTTTCGTAATTCTTACGAATAAGTATATAAAATGTTCTTTACTTTGTTCATTTTTTGTGTTATAGTATATTCGTGAAATTATATTTTTACTTATTTATTATTTAGAAAACGGAGATACTAAAATGTTTGAATATGTTAAACTCAAAAATTACAAATCTTTCGGTGATGTAGAATTCAATCTATTAGACAAGAATGGGACGCCCAAAAAACTACTATTGATTTACGGAAAAAATGGTGTTGGAAAATCCAATTTAGCCTCCGCTTTTTTTATGCTTTCAGAAACTCTTCGCACTATGGATGTTCGTGATATTATGCAATCCATATTATCTGATCCAGACAATCTTAAAGATGAAGATTTTTCTCGTTACTTAAAAATGAGATATAAGGACATCGAAACATTGATTCAAGAAAATAAAATGGTGGGGAGCGAAGAACCCATGTATCTTGAATTCAGTTTCCAGTTGCACGGAAAAAGTGGACGTTATATTTTAGAAACCAACGACTCTCAAATCATACACGAACGATTGGAATACACTCTTACAAGAAATCGTGGTGCTTATTTTGATATTACACCAGATAAAGCCACAATCAGTCCTAAGATTTTTCTGGAAAATACAGCCTATCAAGAAATCAAAAAAGCTTGTAGCAAATATTGGGGAAAACATTCTTTATTAGCAATATTGATGCACGAATCCGATGACAAAGCTGATATGTATATAAAGGAGCAAATTAGTGACCATTTTGATTCGGTTCTCGAATTTTTCTCCCGTACTTCATGTAAAGTAAAATTCGGTAGCCGCCAAGAACGAGGTATTATCGGACTTCCTCCTGAAATATTCGGTCACTATGATGAAGGAAATATTCGCCTTGATGAAGAAACTCTTTTAGATCGAACTGAAAGCATGTTGAATACATTTTTCCAAAACACCTACACCGATATTCAAAAGGTATATTATAAAAGAGTCCATAAAGAAAATCGTATTAATTACAGATTGATGGTTACCAAATATATCGCAGGCATGGAACGAGATATCGAATTTTCTTTAGAATCCACAGGAACACAATCTCTTCTTCAGCTATTACCATTTATGCTTGTAGTTGTAAAGGGATCCGTTGCCATCATTGACGAATTTGACACAGCTCTCCATGATATTCTGGTCGAAAGCTTAGTTTCTGCTCTAAACAAAGACTCCGAAGGGCAACTTATCCTTACAACTCATAATACACTGTTAATGGAATCAGATATTCCTAAAGAAAGCATTTATGTCATTGATGAAACCGAAAATGGAAACAAAGAAATACAATGCATTACACATTACGATAGCAAAATCCATAAAAACACTAACCTTAGAAATCAGTATATCCATGGAAACTACCATGGCATTCCTGTTAGAGCCTCTATCGACTTCAATTCTTTATTAGAAACATTAGAAAACGATTTAAACTAATCTCAAAGAGCTGAATTCCTCAAACACCGGAATCCAGCTCTTATTTATACATAGATCAATTCCATCAAAAATGGCGAAGTGCTTATCGTAACACTCCGCCGAAAGCCTAACCGGTTTGAGCAAAAAATGCTTGGTTAGGTCTGCTTTACTATTTTATGCAGCTCTGCTTCATTTATACACTTAGATGTGCTTTCCAATCCGCCGGAAGATTCATTGCTGTAAGACTGACTACACCAATATTATTTTGAATCAGCTTATCAAAAGCATCAACAAATACTGCCCACTCCTCATCGGATGAACGCAGATACTTCATCGCCAGTAGGATTTGATATAAACCGTTATGTACCGGCGGTGGTGTAACTTTATCTGCATCCAGAATTTCCGGTGTCGTATGTATTGTTCGGTTGTAAATTCTGGAATTATGAGCACACATATTACGCAATACTGAAACACCCTGTATCCATGAAGCAAACATTTTCTGCGATGGATTTACCAAATTTCCTTTTTTCGATTTATATTGGTAATTAGCCGCCAATATAGAATATGAACTTCCAGTACCTGTTTTCAAATTCTTAATTATCTTCGATAGCGTACCAAATGAAAGAACTTCAACAGCTGCCCATACGGGTACCTCTCCATCATGATTGTCAAAATTATGTTTTATAAACACATCATTAGAACGAGCAATTTCTGACGCTACTGTAGACATATTCTGCCAATACAGTTTTTTCTCTTTGAAAATCGATGAATCCTGCAAAACAAGTGGTTCTCCGTGTATAAGCAACGCTTCCACTAATCTTACTCTCAAAGCCACTTCAATCTTGGAAATCATTGAAAAAATCAACGCAGATAATTCCTGATCAAATTGATACAGCTTTAAAACATCTTCAAACTTTGTTCCCGGAACATACTTCTTTGAAGCATTGTCATATAAATGGAACGAATATCCACGCAAACGATAAAATCCAACTGACTTTAATGCCTTTTCTACGTCCGCATGAGAAGTAATTACCATTCCCGCATCAATATATGATTGCACCTGCTGTGCTATTGTTAATATTTGTTTTGGATATTGATACATAAAACACCCCATAAATGAAAAAGTCCCACCGGGTTGCGCATGAAAATCAGAGGCGTGGTGGGTTCTGTTACTATCATTATACAACTTTTATTGCGGCTGTCAAGATTCCTTTCTCAAAAAAGAATCCAAGCTCCCACTATTGCCTATGGTACTTACCTGTTACACGCAGTGTAACAGGTAAGTACCATAGGCAATTATCTATAAATCATTTCGTTCAACAGAATTTCTTCTGCACGATTGTGGATGCTGCCCCTTCTCTTATTCTCTGAATCCATTCCCACTGATTATCCGCTTTCATCTTCTCAGTTACAGATTCAGTTTTTTACATCTGACTGATAATAACCTGTAATCTCTTTTGTGCCTGCTCATTTGTATCAGCAAGGTAATTCCAGATCCAACAACTCAGCACCAAATCATTAAACAACATCGGATTATTCTGCCTCAAATATTCTCGATGCATACGTCCATGCTTTCCAATAGGGCGTTCTTCTCCCTGCAATCTTAAATCAGGTATGTAATAATCCCCAACCAGTACATAATCAATTCCATTCTTCGTAATTTTTTACTTCATCGTATTTTGACCTCTTTCACAACGTATTTATCATAGCTTGACTTTCATCTGTCGTAAAAGTGTCGTAAATTCAAGTCGCATTTTAAAAGAGTCCTTGATTTATAAAGGTTTTCAGTACCCAATACATCACCTGCCGTGGCAGATGAATAGTATTTTAATCATATTTCTATAGCCTCCCTTTTTCATTACTATATAATTATTCTAACCCTTTTTCTATTGCATTTGCCAGAGCCCGCATCCGATTTATTGTTTTTTTCTCGTCGCAGAGAATATACTGAACATTCTCAGGAATATTATTTTTGTTCACCTTTTTTAAAATGCCTATCTGATCATTTGAAAGCGTATTAAATCCACTAATTAACTCTTCCAAAGAGGGAGATACATTCGAATTTCTTAATAACAAAAATAAATCTCTGGGCGAAAGGCTTTTTAATACTTCTTGTTCATTGCAAAATTGTCTTATAATCTCTGAAATAATATCTAACTCTCTTCTTTTTGACAAAATAATCTCTTCAAGTTGTGAAAAACCATCTGGTGATTTGAACATAAGAGCCATTTCCCGCAGACTCAGCCCTAATTCTTTGGAGGCATTTGCTATTTCAATTAATTGTTTATCTGTTATAAGCGCATATTCCTTTTTTATCGCAAAATTTTTAATTGTGTCGCCGCTAAACCCAGGTCCTATAATGGCCACATAATCAGCATTATTTTTCTCTTTATGTGTATCTAACGCAATATCGCTAATATCTCCGTGGGATACTTGTGCGTTAGATTTTGATTTTCCGTCGACAATTGCAACAAGTGTATCATCATTTTCTTTCCATTTTAAAACAACATCCGTATCGCCAGATCCTCCTATATGTTCTGCTTTAAATCCCATATAACTATATATATCTGAGATAGCTTCTTCAAATGCTCGCCCCGGAAGTTTTCCTTCCATGCCGGGATCCACAGCTGACATACACAATCGTTTGCTTATCGCATCTAATTTACTCGCTCCTTCATTGAATACTTCTTCTTTTTCTTCAACATTTTCTTCAGGGATATTGTGTTGATCTATTTTTTCCAATGGCAAAGTTTCAACAAAAACTTTACCCATTTTAGTTGTTTTTAGATGAAGATATTGAGGTTCTTCTAACAGCCCGGCTTCCAACAAAAACCCTATTATCCATCTTATTTTCTCGTTATTCATACGATAATTTTTCCCTATGCGGTAAATATTATTACGAACGATATCATTATCTGCATATAATAATATTTCTCCCACAAACCGCATATGAACGTGAAGAATCCGAATAAAGTCTAAATCATTTCCTGTTTCTATCCAAGCCTGAGCTGCTGCTGTTGCAATATAAATATTTCTTCCCACTTCTTCTATCAAACCGGATGCTTTTAAAAACGGCAACATTGATTCCACACTGCTTAATTTAAGCTCAAATTCATTTTCTATAAACTCAAACAATTCTTTTCTTGAAACCCTATGCAAGGCAAATTGAATGATTATTCTAAGATTTTCTATTCGATTTGGACTCGGAACCCATATATTATACGTACACCTCTTCTTATGCATTTCTGGTATTTCTCTGAGCTTCTGTAATAACACAGCAATTTCTACAGGAGGTTCAGTAATTTCTATTTCGTCCATATCTGAGTCTTCAAGTTCTAATATCTCCGGACTTACGATGTACCATCTTTTTAATGCATCCTTCCCTGATTCCGTCACTTCCCATTTGCGATTTCCTATTGCCTGTATTAATCCAAGCACTTCCAGCCAGTCCATTCGCTTTCTGGTATTGCTTAAATTATTCCAATTCAGCCCATACTTCTTACATATTTTCTTGTCTGCTTCTTCCACAGTTACAGGTACTTCGTTTATAACATCCAACATTTCTCCAAATAAACGAATCCTGTCTTGTATCAAATCCGCCAGTTCCTTTTTGGTTGGTCTCTCAGCAAATAGCCGTCCTTTGTCTGATAATACCAGCTTACCCGCATGGTTATAGGCAAACCCGATTCCTTTTAAAAACGGCGCATATACGCGCCATGTTTGTGCATTTACCAACCCTCCTGTATCCAGCACCGTATTTAAGTCGCATTCCTCCTCGGTTTCAAGCAATTTCACAAGCTTTATTACAAGTTCGTACCAGACCTGCTTTCCACCTCTTAAATCAGGAATAGTCCACCCTTTTTTTCGCCATTCATTTTTTTGTTTTTGCACGTCCACAATTGCTTTGGTATACTTTTGCCTTTCTTCCATATAATTTTCCTCTCACTTTTTTCTTAGTATAACTATTAAAATAGCAGTATCTTATTACACATCTGCATACTATGATTCAAAAATATTCTTCTCTGTAAACAGTAGTGTACTCTATGATTGAAACGACATCAAGGGACTTGGAATAAATTTCCCCCACTTATAGGAAGAATAGTTACAGTTCAGACGAACAACTAATACAACAGCCCGGAAATAACATTCCAGGCTGTTTCATATAACCTTTTTTACCTGTTCTTAATCCCAAACTAATAATGAAGCTATTTCTTAATATCTAATGATCAGAAACAAACGGATCAAAATCAAGTTTAAATATGTCAGAATTTAGCGAACATAGTATATGCTTTCTTATCTTATCCTCATTTACCCGTATAGAATCTGGTGCAAAAGAAAGGAATTTATTTTCTATCTGCTTCTGGTTTCTAATATTGTCTAATGGACTATTTCGACTTAATTCAGGATCGTACGAAAATACAACAAGATGATGTTCCCTGGAATCCCTTTCGGCGCACAGCCATTTCATAATTGTCTGCCACCAGATTTTATCAGTTTCTCCAATAGACATTCCATAAATATAAATAATGTCACTTTCTTCAATTATTCGTTTCGAAATGACATCTTGTCCTTCACCTAATATTTCATTTGCTGCAGGTTTTATATAATTCCATAGGAATTCGTTATTTTCTATAAGAGTTGGATTATCTATCTGTTGTTTATCGTTTACCCCTAATAGAATTGCGTTTCCAAATTCACCATGTACGTGGATCAACTCTCCTAATTGATCCAGAACCATACTATCGTCATTCTCGGCTGTCCAATGCCTGGGGCCATCGTCATTGTCACCCACCACATTATATCCCAGTGGAGTCAAAAAATCCTCAAATGTATGTGTATAATTAAAGACAATGAAATTATATTCCCGTGATTCAGCATTGTACTTCGAGAAATAATCTTCCAATATGTTCCGATGCCCTGGTCTCATATATTGCGCCGGATACTCTATCGCTCTGACGCAAGCCGTGTCACATTGATTTATAAAAACAGTCTTATTAATACGCTTTTCCTCTTTCATTAAGTATGTAACTATTTCATTTCGAAAATCTTCCATGCAATTACAATAGTCCTGTATGCTCAATGTGCCGAGAGGCTCTACCTCATGTGCATATCTTCCCATCTGAAATTCAAAATCCGACCATGCAAACGTATTATTGCATATTTCAGCTTTAAAATTTTCAATCACTTCATCATCATGATCCTTGCTATTGCAGTATTCCTTAAAAAAATCTGAGAAGCTCGTTTTTAACCCGATGTTTAAATCAAATCCATTCCCTATCAAATATGTAATCTTCATTATATTTATCTTTCAAATCTGTATGGCATTTTTTCTATTTCTTCTGGGATAACAAAACATTTTCCACACTGAAACAGAAAACTGGCAGCAGAAAACCGTGCTGCCAGTCCGCGCTATTTTAATACCCTAATCATTTCACCTCAACCAGTTCGATCCGGAAATTCAGTTCTTTCCCAGCCATCTCGTGGTTCGCGTCAAAAGTGATCGTTGTCTCCTCTTTTGCTGTCACTTTGACTGGGAAGGGCTGGCCGTACTGGTTGGTCAGATAAACCTGCTGGCCGACTTCCAGTTCCTCTGAACCTGGAAGCTGCGCGATCTCGACCGTAAACACAGCGTTTGGATCCGGCATACCGTAAGCTTCTTCCGGCATCAGGTGAACATCTACAGTCTGTCCCACTTCCATATCCGCCACTGCTGCGTCAAATCCTCTGATCATCTGACCTGCGCCGCAGATAAACTCCAGCGGCTCACCGCGGTCATAAGAAGAATCGAACTGAGTCCCGTCATTAAAAGTCCCTCTGTAGTGGGTACGGCATGTCTTGCCCACATTGCGCCCGGTCAGTGCAGGCTGTGATCCGCAGCCACCGCCGCAGCTGCCCCCGCAGCCTGATCCGCAGGAGTGTCCTTCCTCATGATCGCCACAGCTGTGACCCTCTCCGTGGTCTCCGCAGCTGTGTCCCTCTTCATGGTGGTGATGGTCGCAGTTTGCCCCGGTGGAAACCAGTTCTCCCTTCAGATAAGCTTCCACTGCCTGATCCGCATCTCCTTCAGCGCCAGAGCAAAGTTCAACTCCGGCCTCAGCGAGGGCTGCCTGCGCTCCTCCGCCGATTCCGCCGCAGATCAGCACATCCACAGACTGGTCAGACAGAAGTCCTGCCAGAGCGCCATGTCCCACACCGTTGGAACCGATCACTTCGCTGGAGACCACTTTATCATCTTCAACCTCATATACTTTGAAGAACTCTGTCCTTCCAAAATGCTGAAAGATATTTCCGTTATCATAAGCTACCGCTATTTTCATCTCTTTGTTCCTCCTCTTTGCCGTTGAGATATTCCTCTTATCATTATCACTATCCCGCAGATATTGTCAATACTTAACTCCCCGGTATTTGCGGTTTATTGACAAACATCACCGCAACTGCTAATATTTTTTCTGGAAAAAGTATAAAATAAGAAGCTCAGTTTTCTTGCGCCGGAAAGGATCTGTTATCATGAACCCTCTTAAAAAAATATATTGCAGGACCTTTCAGACAGGATTTAAGATCGCCCTGCCGTTCCTGCCCTATCGCAAGCCCAAAATCGTCGGCAGTGTAAAGGCCCTGCCGGAGGTCATCCAGAAAAAAAGTGCGGTAAAGTCCTGATCATCACCGATGCAGGCATCCGGAAACTGGAGCTGATCCGACGTCTGGAAAAGGCGCTTGAGAATGCCGGAATCCCTTACTGTATTTATGATAAAACTGTAGCCAATCCCACCACGGACAATGTTTCCGAGGCAATGGAACTTTACCTGGATAACGGCTGTGACTGCATCATTGGTTTCGGCGGCGGTTCCAGCATGGACTGTGCGAAAGCAGTGGGCGCCCGCATTGCCAAACCCAAACAGTCTCTGGCAAAGATGAAAGGAATCTTAAAGGTACATAAAAAGCTACCTCTTTTGATGGCTGTCCCCACTACCGCCGGCACAGGGAGTGAGACCACACTGGCAGCGGTCATCACAGATGCACAGACCCGCCATAAATATGCCATCAATGATTTCCCGCTGATCCCCAGATATGCGGTCCTTGACCCCAAAGTCACTTTAAGCCTTCCCCCATTTATCACCGCGACAACAGGCATGGACGCCTTGACCCATGCAGTGGAAGCTTATATTGGGAATTCAACCACCTACGGGACACGGAAAGATGCCCTTCTGGCAGTGAAACTAATCTTTGAAAATATCGACACTGCATATGAGGACGGCAGCAATGTGGAGGCACGCCGCAATATGCTCCACGCCTCTTTCTATGCCGGATGTGCTTTTACCAAGTCCTATGTGGGATATATCCATGCCATCGCCCATTCTCTGGGCGGGGAATATAATGTTCCCCACGGACTTGCCAATGCAGTGATCCTTCCAATGCTCCTCGAAGCCTACGGAACGAAGATCCATAAGAAACTGTCCCGCCTGGCCGTTGCTGCCGGGATCGCAGAGGATGAAACTCCCTGTGAGGAGGCTGCCGGACGTTTTATCCAGGCTATAAAAGATATGAAGAAGCGCTTCGGGATCGGAGATCATATCCCCGAGATCCAGGAGACAGACATTCCAAAACTGGCGCACTACGCCGACAAAGAGGCAAATCCCCTTTATCCCGTTCCTGTCCTGATGGACGCATCGGAACTGGAGAAATTTTACCATCTGCTGATGGAAGAGCCTTCAGAGATATCTGAGATCCTGGAAACACCGACCGTTTCCGACGGTGAAAGCAAATCAGAAAACGAAGGAAATGTTGTTGAGAAAGGAGAAACCGAACATGACAGAGCAGGAAATTAAAGAACTTGTCAGCAGACAGAGAAAGTATTTTCAGACAGGAGCCACACTTCCGGTCAACATACGTGCTGCCGCTCTTCGAAAGCTCTACGCCGCCATCTCGAAATATGAGAAGGATATTCACGAAGCCCTTCGGAAAGATCTTGGAAAGAGCAGTTTTGAAAGCTATATGTGCGAGACCGGCCTTGTCCTGGAAGAGATCAGCTACATGCTGAAACACATCCGCCGGTTCGCCGCGGAGAAAACAGTAAAGACACCGCTGGCACAGTTTCATTCACACAGCTGCCAGAAGCCCTCACCTTATGGGGTAACTCTCATCATGAGCCCCTGGAATTATCCTTTCATGCTCACACTCTCTCCCCTGGTGGACGCCATGGCTGCTGGAAACACTGCAGTGGTAAAGCCCAGCGCCTACTCCCCTCACACCAGCGATGTGATCAGACATATCTTGACGCAGTGCTTTGATCCACAGTATGTCGCTGTAGTGACCGGCGGGCGCGCAGAAAACACCTGCCTTCTGCGGGAACATTTTGACTATATCTTCTTTACCGGAAGCCAGGCAGTGGGGAAAGAGGTCATGCGCAGCGCCGCAGAGCATCTGACTCCGATCACCCTGGAACTGGGAGGAAAAAGCCCCTGCATCGTAGATCAGACTGCAAACATCAAACTTGCCGCAAAGCGCATCGTCTTTGGAAAATACTTAAACTGTGGACAGACCTGCGTAGCGCCGGACTATATCTACTGTCACCGCTCCGTGAAAGACAGGCTGATAAAAGAAGTACAGAAACAGATCCAGAAGCAGTATGGAAAACAGCCGCTTAACAATCCAAATTACGGAAAGATCATCAATGAAAAGCATTTTGACCGCCTCCTTGGTCTGATCGATGGGAGCAAGACAGTACACGGAGGAAGTTCCGACCGCAAGACACTCCGCATCGAGCCCACTGTCATGGACAATGTGACTTTCGCAGACGCTGTCATGCAGGAGGAGATCTTCGGTCCGATCATGCCGATCCTGGTATTCGACGAGCTGGACGAAGTGATCCACAATATCAACGCCATGCCCCATCCACTGGCTCTTTACTTCTTCACCTCCGACAAAGCGGCGGCAAAGAAGGTCACATCACGCTGCGGGTTTGGCGGAGGATGCATCAACGATACCATCATCCATCTTGCCACCACGGAGATGGGCTTCGGCGGTTTCGGCGAAAGCGGCATGGGCGCTTACCACGGGAAGATCGGTTTCGATACATTCTCCCACTACAAGAGCATCGTAGATAAAAAGACATGGCTCGATCTGCCGATGAGGTATCAACCTTACCGGAAACAGCATGAGAAAATGATCAGATTTTTCCTGAAATAGCTTGAAGCAAACAGAATCGAAGCCCCTGTTCCACAGATGTGCTCCATGCCTGCGGAACAGGGGCTTTCTATTTTACCCTGCCGTCTCGTCTTTCTCCGGCTCTAACCTGTCAGAACATGTAAAATACAGTTCAACAGCACGATGTCGGAATACTCTATTTTCATAATGGTCCATCCTCTCCCTGATACAGCCTCCCCAGCCTCCGGATCTCCTCCTTCACCTGTTCCACCACCTCGTCCGGTCCCAGGATCTTTACTCCGTCACCCAGTGAAAAGATCCACGCGAAAAACTGGCCGCTGACACGGACGTCCACATTCACAGTGAAACGCTCCTCATCCGCCGGAAGAAACATCACATCTTTCCCGAAGCGGTCTATGATAATTCCCGCCAGACGGTTTTCCACCAGCAGTTTCACCCGCTGTTCCACTCCGCCGAACATACCGAAACTCTTCCTGGTATACTCTGCCATATCCAGCTTTTTAAAATGTTCTTTTCCTTCCCGTTTCTCATCGGACATACGGATATGCAGCATCTTGTCAACGCGGTAATGCTTGATCTTCTCCGCATCGGAATCGTACCCCACCAGATAATAGTTGGCGTCATCCCAGGACAGCCCCCAGGGGCTGATGTGATAGTAGGCTCCATTGTGCCGCAGCTCCGGTTCTTTCTTCACATTCCACTGAAAATACTGGAACCGGATCTTCCTGTTTTCTGAAATGGCATTATGGATCGCATCTACCGTGTAGTAGATGCTTTCATTCATGGTCTTGATCCGCCCTGATACATAGACCTGGCGCTGGAGTTTCATCGCCTCGTATCTGCTGACCAGTTTCTCCAGTTTCCGGATCAGGGTATTGGACTTTCTCTCTGTGATAAATCTGGAAGACTGGATCGCGTCCACCAGAAGCTTTAGCTCCGGGAGTTCGAAGGGGCGGTCCACCACATGATAGTGATAGCGGTTTCCCACCGGTTCCCCTTCCACCTCGACCCCCAGAACCTCCAGATCTCTGAGATCATTATAAATGCTCTTTCGGTCTGCTGTGATCTCGTACTTTTCCAACGCCGAACGGATCTCCGGCATTGTGATATAATGGTCGTCATCCGTCTCTTCAAGCATGATCTGCGCCAGACGGTATAATTTAAATTTCTGGTTCGTTCCTTTCGGCATGATATCCTCCCTCTTCTTCCTGATATAAATATTTCACAGCCGCTCTCTTCAAACTATGATCAGTATATCACAGGTGGGAAGATTATTGTACACTTTAGATCAAATTCATCAGAAATCATACTTGTCCCGATCCAGCCCGGCTTGTCTTTGCACATTTCTGCGCTTTTCATTTTATTTCAGCTCCTGTCAGTCTTCCATATATTCCATGTAGTCGGATTCGCTTGCAAAAAGCCGATACCCACCGTCAACATATCCCATATAACCGTTTTCTGTATTGTACCCTTTCATATCTGACTCTCCTTTTCTCAACTCGATCACTGTGTTCATCATTTAATAAAAGGGTACTCTTAAAGGTGTCCTATATAAATACCACATCAAAAAAAAGGTGCGGAAATCCGCACCTCTGTTATTCTATCAGACCATTTTCATAGATATCATTGATCACTGCCTGGGCGCGTTCCATTTCTTTTTTCTGTATGATCGCCTCCCTGTCGCTCAGGATCGCAAGCATCTCATCCACCAGGTCTTCGATCCTGGGATCTGTCACCCGGTACAGGTATCCCAGCATCCTGGTAGCCGTGTAGTCCGTGTTCATATGTTTATATGCGATCTCCGCACAGAATTCTTTCGGATATCCTTTGCTCAGCAGCAGCCTATATAGTTCATCTGTTCTCTCTGACGCCATCTTCTTTACACCTGCACTTTCTCGAATCGATACTGTTGCTTTATATCCGGGTATTTTTGTCTGTATTTCCTCTTCCTCCTCGTCTGCTCCCGGTTCTGTATCCGGTACTGTATCCGGCTCCGTGTCCAGTTCTGTGTACTCCTCTTTATCCAGAGAGATCGGTACCCCGGATTTCCCGGTGATATGCACTCCGCCATACCAGGTCCCCTCCGTCTCAAAGATATCTCCGACCTCGTATTCTGAGCTGTACTCATCATTCTTTTTTATGATCCTGATCTTACTCATTTTTGTTCATCCTCCCTGATAATACGGATGCCCGCCATCCGCTCTGCTGTTTTCCTGCGGATTCAGACCGCACCGCATTCAAATATCATGATCCTCTCCCTCTCATCTCTTCCCTCAAACAGGTCCCCGCACCCGATCTCATCCAAAAATGTCAGCTCATCTACCGTCATCAGAAACGAAACATACTCATCCGACGGATAGTAGAAAAACAAAAGGATCTTCCTCGGAATCTCATAATAGGACTCAAGGATCCGGCTCATCACCTTCTGCAGGAGTTCAATGGAAAACGGGTTAAAAAAATAGATCCTGTCCACGTTTTCCGGTACCGAAAAATGTTCTGCATCTGCCTCTTCAAAAGCTGTCCGCCCGGAAGAGACGGCTGTCTTCTGGTTGACCACTGCCTTTTCATAGATCCGTTTGTCATACTCAACACCAATGGACCGGCACCGGGTCTGCCAGGACAGAAAAAAGTCCGCTCGGCCTTTGCCGCAGCCATAATCCAGGAGGGTATTTCCTTTTCGTATATAGCCGGAATCCGCAAGGCGTTCCAGGACCGGATAGGGCGTCGGCTCATAGGGATACCTGTACTGATCTGAGTTGGAATCGTCCCTCCCGGATGTCCTGATTCGCAGTAATCTGTCCCATTGTTCTTCATTCATTTCTGACTAAATTCCTTTCAAATTGGTCAAAATCCAATACCATAAATATATCTGCAGCATCATTTTCATTATACTGCGTTTTTCAGAAACTCTCTGACCAGCTCCGCCATCTCCTCCGCCCGGGAAAGAATCAGAGGATGCGCTCCGCTGTCATAGATCTTATAGCTGACATAAGGATTCTTTTCATGCAGTCTCCTGCATTCTGCCTCCATATCATTTGCGAGCATCTCGTCTTTGCGGCTGACCGTGATCAGAAGGGGGACCTGTATCATCTCGATAGGGCTTCGAAACAGGCGTACATGATTTTTCTCGTAGTTTACCAGCACCTCGGTATCCAGATCGATCACGGTTTCCCAGTCTTCTCCCTGGCACCATTCATAAAATCCCCGTGCCTGTTCATCTTTTTTTGCGGCTGTCCTCTCCCTGATGATTTCCTCTCCGAAGCCTTCCGGCAGGGTACTACCGTCAAAACTGTCTGCCACAACTTTACGGAAAAGTTCCGGTGCTTCCAAAGCCGCATTGATCGCAGCGTAGGCTCCGCCGCTGGTCCCGATCAGATTTACCTTATCACAACCCAATGCCCTGCACAGTCCCACGATCTGATGCCCCTGGTCGATCCACAACTCCTCCGGAAAAGAACTGACACGATCCGACTTTCCATTCCCCAAAAAGTCCATCAAAACTGCTTTCATTTCTTCCTGATAAAGAGGGAGTATAAACTCAAACATTCTGGAAGAAGCAGTATTTCCGTGAAGAAAGATGCACGGCTCACCCTCAGAATTTCCGGTTTCTCTGTAAAAAATCTGTTTCCCATTACAATAAGTAAAGTACGGCATAACTTCCCTCCTCAGATTTTTCTTTCTGTCTATGTATCGCTTTTATGCAAAGTATAACCCATTCTCAAGGTAATGACAACACTGTCACAAGAGAAGAAAAAAGAGAGCCTGATAAAACACAGGAATACCAGATACAGAAAGTCCCGGAAGCGCAGGACCATCTGCTGCTCCCGGGACACCGCCAGGCAGGCCACTCTCCCGCAGGTCACTCCATACTCCCCCCCCCCCGCACACCCGGTTCAGAGGACTGCCGTTCTCTGTTCGATCATTTTCCCTCTGGACCTTCTGCTTTTTCTCTCACCGGAAAATATACTTCCGTCTCCCAGTCCTCCGGTGCCAGATCATCCCGGAATGACTTCGTGTAGATGTCATACGGCGCGCCGTCCCATGAATATCCGTTTTCCTCGATCCAGGCAGTCAGTGCGCCATAAGCATCTGACAAAGAAGCATACGCTCCTCTGTGGACTGTCATGGCGCAGAGCTGCTTTTCCATGATCCGGTCCGCTTTCTCCTTTTCCCGAATTCCGAGGACCAATTCAACATCCGAACACTCCCGACTGAATTCTTTGTCATGATATACTGCTCCCACAATCCCATCCGGCGTGAGGTGGTCCTTTGCGATCCGTTCAAACAGCGGGCTGTAATATTTCCCGAACTCGTCCACACCCATCATCTGACGGTTGGAGAGCAGTATCCGCTCCGGCGCTTCCAAAAGCCGTACCTCGTATTGTTTCTGATATCCCATAATGTCACCTGTCCTTTCAAAACTCTGCAGATGTCCTGACAGTTCCCTGATCACCAGTTCTGTCTCCTGCTTCTGCATTTCCAGCTTTTCTTTCTGTTGCTGCAGCTTTGAAAAGAGTACCCGGCTGTCCCTGCATTCAAAGATGCTCCTGACTTCCTCCAGGGAGAATCCATACCGCTTCAGACGACCGATCAGGAGCATACGCTCTACCTGCTCACGGGTGTAATACCGGTACCCCGTGAATTCATCAACACAGAATGGCTTGAGAAGCCCGATACGATCGTAATGATGCAGCGTTTTTACGCTCACCTGACATATCTTTGAAAATTCTCCGACTGTATACATGTATTCTCCTCCTGTGTACTCTCTTATCATGATCTGATGTGAGTATAAGTCCTGACCTTAGGGGAGAGTCAAGCAGGGAAATAAAGATTTTTTCTTTTTCCGGATTCTGACCTAGCTGATCTGCCACCGGACATGGCTCCCCTCCTCATCCTTTCTCACGATGAGCTGGTCTTCGATTTCCTGCTTGAGTTCTGTCACATGGGATATGATCCCGATCAGTTTGGACCCGTTCGCCATATCCTGGAGCACGCGGACCGCTTTGTCTCTGGAATGGTCATCCAGTGAGCCGAAGCCCTCGTCAATGAACATCACATCCAGATTGACTGACGCCGCGCTCTCCTGGATCTGATCCGCCATTCCCAGGGCAAGAGACAGGGCAGCCATAAAAGACTCTCCTCCGGACAGGGTCCTCACTTCCCGCTCTTTTCCGGTCACGTTAGAGTATACCATCAGGTCAAGCCCCCGGTTCTTCCCGACTCCCGCCTGGTTGATATCGCGCATGCGAAGCTCAAACTGACCGGCTGACATCTCCTGGAATCTCCGGTTTGCCGCATACAGAATCCGCTCCAGATAGTAGCGCTGCACATAAGTCTCAATATCCATTCGTCTGCCAGACACATTTCCGCCCAGAAGATTGCACAGGTCATCCAGCCTCCTGTGCTCTTCCATGATCCTGCCCCTTGTCTCCATGACAGGCTCCAGCGCCTGATAAACGCCTGCGTTTTCCCTGTAGTATTCTTTTAGCTCTTCCAGTTTTGCCTGAGCTTCTTCCATCCGCATTTCTGCGGCATTTTTCGCGCGCTCCAATTCTTCCGGACGAGGTCTCTTCCGGCCGCCGATGGCTGCCTCTGCAGTATGTTTCAGGCTTTCCGCGGCAGCTTTCTTTTTGCTGTGCTCATCCACTTTTCTCTGAAGGATCTCTGGTTCACTGCGCGGGTATTTCACGGTCAGTTCTTTCCACTCCGCCTCGGTCAGTTCTTTTTCACCCATGATCTGCTCATAAGCATCCCTTCTCCGGTCCCTTTCTTCCTCCTGTCCGGGAAGTTCTGCGAGATATTGCCGGATCAGGGTCTCTGCATTCTCCTTCGCTGACTTTGCCTTCTGCTCCGCAGCCCTCGCCTCGCTGTATGCTCTCTCCCTTTTTTGCTTCCCTTCCCGTGCCGAAAGGAATGCCGCCTTCGCCTCGATCTCGGTACTGTAGATCCTGGATCCTTCCAGGGACTGCAGGGCTGCTTTTCCTGCCGCAAGCTTCTCCTTTGCCAGAGAGGCAGTATTTCCCGCTTCATCGGAAACACGCTTTAACTCCTGCTTTTTCGTGTCCACGTTCTGAAGAAATCCCCGGATCTCTCCAAGCGTCCGGACATCTTTTTTCAGTTTCTGCCCTTCCGTCTGAAGGGAACTCACCCAGGATGACAGCCTGTTCTTCCACAAGGATAATTCCTCTTTCACTTTTCCGCCTGTCTCTGTCAGGTTTTTATTCCCGCCCTCTTCCTGCTCCGGGATCAGTTCTGCTGCTCTTCCTCTCAGTTCCTCAAGTCCGGAAGACAGATTATTTTCTTTCTCCGTATACAGCTCCGAAGCCGCCCGGGACGCTGAAGCCGCTCTTTCCTGAACGCTGCGCAGCCACTCCACTTCTTTCCCCATGGATTCCAGACTCTCCCTGCTCAGATCCTTATGCTCCCCTTCCAGTTCACACGGATGGGGATGATCAAGGGAGCCGCAGACAGGGCAGGGTTTTCCCGGACGCAGCTGTTCTCTTGCAAGAAAACCGGCCTGTGTGTTAAGGAAGATCCGTCTCAGATTTTCATACTCTCCGTTCTTCCTGTCATAATCCCCGCTTGCCCTGGCGTAATCCGCCCCCGCTCTCACTGCTTTCTGCCGCTGAGAGTCTGCTTCCGTCAGAAGGTTTTCAACTCCCTGGATCTTGGAAGCGATCTCCTCTGCTTTGCCGCGCTTTGTCTTCCACTCTGCAAGAAGGACTTCTGACCTTCCGAGGATTTCCGCCTGTTTTCTCTGCTCTTTTTCCTTTTCCTCCAGATCTTCCAGGCTCTTTCTGGCAGACTCCGAAGCCTTTTGCGCTGCGTCGGCATCCTTTTCTCTCTGGCTGATCTCCTCCTGCGCAGTCCGGATCTTTTTGAGGATATCCAGTGCCTTCTCCACACGTTCTGAGACTTTTGTAAAATTCTCTGTTTCCCGGTCGTATAGCTTCTTCTCTTCTTCCTCCTGCTTTTGGGCTGCTCCATAGGACGTTATCAGCCCGGGCAGGATCTCTTTCTGATCTTTCAGCTTCCGCCTGGTCTCCGCTGCCTGTTTTTCAGAATCCTGAAATCTCTGCCAGAACGCCTGTATCTCATAAGCTGCGGTGATCTGTCTGCTCAGCCGTTTCATCTCCCTGATCTTCTCTTCTTCTGCTCCGCACTCTGTCAGATCGTTTTGTGCCCGTTCCAGCTCGTCAAACCAGCGGAGGAGTTCCTTGGCGCTGGTGTATTCCCCGCTTATTTTCAGGAAATCCTGCCGGATCGTTGTGTATTCTTCCGATGCGGCATTTCTCTGTTTCTCCAGTATTTTACAGAAGATCTGCAATTTTTCCAGCAGCTGTTCCATATCCACCACAGAGAGCCTGTCCGTCTCAATAATGCGTTTTTTCAGCGTCTTTAATTCCTCACTCAGGCAGGCAAACGCCTCGTCCCCCGGTCTGGTTTCTCCCATCGTCTCCTGATCCCATGTCGTCCTCAAATGTTCATCATTTACCGGTATCTTCACATGGGCAGCCTCTGTCTGGCAGATGGTCCGGATCTCCCCGATCTCCTTCTGTTTCTCTTTTCTCCTTCGTCCCAGTTCCTCCACGATCCTGCTGTAAAGCTCCGTGTGGAACAGCTTCCGGAAGATCACTTTCTTTTCATCTGACTTTGCCCGGAGAAGCTCCATAAACTCCCCCTGGGCGATCATCGCCACCTGCATGAACTGATTCTTTGTCAGTCCCACGATCTCTTCTAATTTCCGGTCAGTCTCTTTCTGGGGATACTCCGACCCGTCCGGCATGGTCAGAGCCACCGACTCGCTCTCCTCCTTCTCTCCGGTTCCCCGTTTCAGCGGACGGATATGGCGGGGGATACGCCGGACCGTGTATTCCTCCCGGTTCTCTCCGCTCCCTTCTGCAAATGTAAGTTCCACAAAAGGCTCTATGTCTAGATCCACGAACTGGCTCTGCAGCTCTTTTCCGTCTTTCTTATTTGTTCCGGAGCTTGCCTCTCCGTAAAGAGCGAACACGATGGCGTCAAATATGGTTGTTTTTCCTGCCCCTGTGTCTCCGGTGATCAGGAAAAGATTCTGGTTGGTCTCTTCAAAATCAATGACGGTCCGCTTCCCGTAGGAACCGAACGCCTGCATGGTAAGTCGTAACGGTCTCATCCCTGATCCACCTCCTGCACAGTATTGATCACGTCGCGGAGGATCTTTTTCTCTTCTTCATCCGCGTCTTTTAAGAAGGAACAGCATAATTCAAAAGGATCCATCTCCTTCTGAGATACCGTCCCTTTGATATGATCCGCCTTTCTCACCGTCTCCCTCCGGATCTCCAGAAGATTGGGAAACGCATTTCGTATCCGGTCCTGCATGTCGAAAATATCCAGGTCCACCCGGTCTGTCAGGATCACCGTCACATAGTCACCGCATCCTTTCGCCAGCACCTCTTCCAGCTCTCCCTGGATCACGCGGACCTGGCGGAGGGGTTCCAGGGGAAGGGGTGAAATCCTTACGTCCCCTTTGTGTCCCATTTCCACCATGACGATCCCTTTCTGCTGACCAGCCTCACTGACCGAACAGGCAAGGGGCGTCCCGCAGTAGCGGATGGATTCGCTTCCTACTTTCATCGGTTTATGGATATGTCCCAGAGCGGCATAGTCAAACCTTTCAAGGATACCTGCGGATACCTGGTCAATGTTCCCTATGGTACGGATCTCCGAGTCCATCCGCTCCACCTCATCTGCGTTCTTTCCGGCGGGCAGATAGAACTGATGGCTTACAAGGACATTTCTTTCTTCTTCGTTGATCTGCTCCCGTCCGATCAGGCGGGTGAGCGTTTCATTGTAGGACAGATTATTGCCATTTTCATCTGTTCCCACGACGCGCTTCACCATGGACGGCTTGACGAACGGCAGAAGATAAATATTTATCCTCCCATATTCATCCGTAAGGACTACTTTTTCTATGAACTCCTCCTCTGTCCGGGGCGGCAGTCCGATCATGTGTACATTCTGCCGGGACAGCACGCTGCGGAAGCAGTTGACCCTGGGCCCGCTGTCATGATTCCCGCTGATCAGCATCACAGAAGTATCCGGCAGCGCGCTTGTCAGCCCTGCAATGAAATGATCAAACACTTCCACTGCCTCTGCAGACGGGACCGCTTTGTCATAGATGTCCCCCGCGACCACCACCGCGTCAGGCTGTTCCCTGACGGCGAGTTCTGTGATCTGCCGTAAAATATATTCCTGATCTTCCCGGAGATCACGGTTGATGAGCTTCAGACCGATATGCAGGTCTGAGAGGTGAAAAAACTTCATTCGGGAATCCTCCTTTGATCTTCTAAATAAATTTCTGCAAAACTCACGGTTTCAATCTCTCAAAGAAAAGTAACTGCTGTAACGACGGCACAGAGTGTACTTAACAGTGTCCCCAGAAGATAGTATTCAGCAAAAACCTGATCTTTTGAAATACGGTCATACCTGGCAATGGATTTCGCAGTGAGCACAAGACCAACCGCAGAATACTGCCCAATTGCAATAAAGATGACCATGATGATTCTCTCAAGAGTGCCGATCATTCGTCCTGCATTTCTGTCCGCAACTGCTTTTTCAGGAGGTTTATATCCAGAAAGAACATTGGCTGTCAAAATATTGGCCGGCTTATGAATGATCAGCAATACAACTGCCCATCTAAGCAATAATTTTTCCGGGATTTCGAATGCATCGAAAAAAGCGCTTATCCCAGTCCGATATAAGCCAGTGATCTCTATTCTTCCCATCCAAGAGGCAATTCCCATGAGAAGGATCAGATGTAACGCCTGATCTGCCAAAAATATATTTCGACTGCTTAACACTCCGCTTAGAATCTGATACTTTCCAGAACAGTACCGACATATCACATATTTCATCATGTCGATCACTGCATGAGCCAGCGAGAATACAAAAATATACCTCAGCCCGAGTCCCGGCATAAAAAGGAAAAACAATCCCCAGGCACACACTGCATAGATCAAACAGTGATAAACAGTCCAGGAAAACTGCTTCTGCTTTCTTTCCGCCATTTTCTGCGTCTGAAAATAAAAATCACCCAAAAGGTGTATACACAGCAAAATCACAAAGTTCGTTTTAATCATACGCTATCTCCCCAAGTATTTCTGCCGCATTCTGTAATGCTTTTTCATAGGTATAATAGTTAGCTGCCGCAAGTGCCTTCTGAACAGTAGGTTGAGAGATCGATAATCTGGATGCCGTATTTTTCTGACCGTCTGTATACAGCAGCATGTCCCAGATAATTTCTCGCTGCCGGTCCGTCCAACCGTTTTCTACCGCATACATCAGATCAAAGATCGTATTCATAAGCATTTCTTTTTTTTGATCGGATTCATCCATCCTGATACAGATATCCGCCGGGATCGGTCTTTTTTTCTTCTCCTGTTCTTTGAGCGTTTCGATGGCTTCTCGTGCACGATAATAACCAGGACCATCCGCCCCCAGCGCCATTTCCGTCCAAATATCCGTGGTGATCGTTCCAAATCCAACACCAAACCGGATACGGACCGGATACATCTCCATTTTAATCTCATTGATCATATTAAGTATGTTTTTTCCACTACACAAAAGCCCCTGGAATTCATCTCCAAGTGTGATCAGAAATTTTGAGGTAATGTCTTCGGCATACTTCCTGTTTATCTGTTCCAGAGCTCTCTGAAGGTCCTTCTGCACTTCTCTTCTGTTTTCCAGATGCCTGGACGCTTTAATATCACCTATAACAGCAGCATAAGAAAGTATATTTTTAAATTGATCCATAGCTTTCCCTCCTATACGCACAGTATATAGCCAAAATTATGAATAATCAAGAATTATTCATGTTTTTGGCTATATTTTAAAAATATAGATAAATAAGGCTATATTTTTTCACTTATTGTATCTCCATCCGATATACAGTATGATAAAGTAAAAGCAAAAACTCAGAATCTGCTTCGCTGCTTTCTCATATGCGAAGGCTGTCTGTTCTGGGTTCAACAGATTGGAGGATCTTATACGGCGAGGTGGTGGTCATCCATGACGAGACCATCGACCGGACCGGCACGGGAAAGGGGAATGTCCGGGAGGCTGGAATGGAGGATCGGGTCATCTACTCCTCTTTTAATCATTACAGCATCCGAAAGATCAGGGAGCTGTCCCCGGCGGCAGAGACGGCTTATCTGTTCAGCGATGTGATCCTTGATGTGGAAAGATATGCAAAAGAAACCGGGACAGATGGTCTGCACCCGGCAGTTTACCACATGGATATGTCCGATCACATGGACAGATATAAAAACAGCGGACTGAAGGTACGTATCTGGACCGTGAATGACCAGAAGGATATGGAACGATTTATAAAAGAGGGCTTTGCGGCAGTGATCACCAACTATCCGGATATCGCTCTGGAAATAAGAAATCGCCTTCTCAGAAAATGATCCGGATGATGCCTAAGATGAGCAGATGCACCGGGTAAAACAGATAGAAAAACCATTTAAAGAACGTTCTTCCCCTCTCTGCTCTTTTCCCGTTATACAGATGCAGGACAGCGAATCCCGCGGCGAGGATGCCGCAGCAGGAAAGGACGGCATAGATCACGCTGTACAGAAACCCTCCCGGAGTGGTCCCCGGATAGAAATTCATCAGCGCGAACACCCCTGATCCGATCAGGAACGCTTTCTTTGTCTTCCTCTCATCTCCTCTGCCCGCCGCGAACAGCATGGTAAATGCCGGCGCCAGGATCGCCCAGTCTGAAAAAGTTGATACGAGGAACAAAAAGAGATAGAGCGCCAGCTTCAGCCCTTCCTCCGGGACGTATTCTCTCACCAGCAGGACACCGAAACAGAGCAGAAGGGTGAACATCATATTCATCCCGCAGAAAGAGATGGTCTCCACCTCGTTATATGCCTCCGAGAAAGCCAGACAGAATGGAATCTCGGAAACAAGGGCAAAAACTGCCAGCCTTGCTGCATACCTTTTTTTCGACCGGGTATAGTGATAGCCTTCCACAAGGAACCAGCACATCACAGGCGCGGTAAAGTAGCCGATGTCTACGAGAAGAGTAAAGATCAGGGTCCCCGGCTCCAGAAAGATATTGGCGATGTGGTTCAGCAGCATGGTCATCATGGCAATGTATTTGATCTCATCCCGGTTCAGTTTTCTCAGATTCATGTATCAGTCACTTCTTTCATACTTATTTTGCTGATCTTTCCATCCATAACTCAGCTTCCAAGCTCCCCTTTCAGGATCTCCGTCAGATATCTCTGCCCTTTCTCCGTATACAGGAACACTTCGTATGGATTTCCATTTGAGCTGATCCGCTCCTCTGAACGGATCCCGTTCTCTTTTCCCTTCTCTGTCAGGATCTTTCTGGTATAACCGTTCTGAAATCTCTGCTCAAAGCAGCCCTCTTCCAGAAGTTTTTCTGTCAGGCTTTTGATGGTCAGCCTCTTCATTGCATTTTCGTCTCTTAGTTCATTGATCTGTGATACAAAATCGCTGATCGTAGTTTCCGGGACATATCGGATCCCGGCAAGGATCTCTTCCGTGAGATGAAAGTCTGCTTTTCTGCTTTTCCCTTTCTTTTCCGTCAGAGGTTTTTCTTCCCCTTCGTCTGCATTTTCTTCGAGAAAACGGATCCGTTCTTCTTCATCTGTAAATGGACCGAAGAGCGTGGGCTCAGATGCCGTTCCGGAATCCGCGCTCAAAACTTCTGCTCCCCAGGCCTTGCAGTCTCCTCCGGTCACATCCAGGATCTTCGCAAGGAATTTATCCCCATACTGTTCCAGTTTCTTTGCCCCCATCCCGTTTACGTCCAGCATCTCTTCCTTTGTGAGCGGGATCCGGACGCACATATCCCGCAGAGTCCGGTCTGACGCCACCATATAGGGCGGTACGGACCTCTCTTTCGCCAGCACGGTCCGAAGGCTTCTCAGTTCTTCAAACAGTTTCCTGCCCTTCTCTGTCAGTTCCGCAGCCCGAGCGGCTCTCTTGCCTCTGCTCTGCCCCCTTGCGGATGCATTCGCGGATCTGCCGGTCATCTCTTCTTTTTTATACCGGACCAGGAACGGGACCTCTCCCTCCAAAAGAACGTCGGATCTATCCGTCAGTTTGATCAGCGAGTATTTATCCCGAGTCTGCCTGAGGTATCCCTGTTCCAGCATGTTCCGGATCACTTCTTTGATCAGGCTCTGCCCCAGCCTGCTCTGACTGCCGTAGGCAGGATTCTGATCCATCCGGCTGTTTCGGATCTTCGCCGTGTTCTCCCCAAGCAGCGTTCCCGCGATCATGTTCATCCCGTACCGCTGTCCGCAGGACCTCACACAGCGCACGACATCTGCCGCGGCTTCCGAGGCGTCCATCTCCTCAAGTTCTTCCAGACAATTAGAACAGTTCCCGCAGTTCTCCTCTGCCCGTTCTCCAAAATAAGTGAGGATGGAATTTCTCAGACAGTTGGTGGTCGTGCAGTAGGCTTCCATCTTTCGCAGACGTTCCATGTCCTGCGACCGGATCACCTGAAGTTCTTCCTCCGTATACTCCCTGTAGTTCTCCTTACTCTCCAGAAGCATCCGGTTGATCACTGTATCCTGAGGCGAATAGTAGAGGATACACTCCGCAGGCTCTCCGTCACGCCCTGCCCTTCCCGCCTCCTGATAATAGTTTTCCATGCTCTGAGGCATATTATAGTGGAGCACATAGCGCACATTGGATTTGTCGATCCCCATTCCGAAGGCATTGGTAGCGATCATCACTTTGATGCGGTCGTAGATAAAATCTTCCTGGCTCTTCTTTCTCGCATCCGCGCTCATTCCCGCATGATATCTTCCTGCCTGAAAACCTGCGTTCTCCAGATACAGGTAAAGTTCATCCACGCCTTTTCTTGTGGCGCAGTAGATGATGCCGCTCTCCTCCCGGTGTTTCTCCACATAGTTATGTATACGCTCCTTCTTGTCCCTTGCCTTCTGTACTTCAAAATATAGATTCGGGCGGTCGAACCCGGTGACCGTCTCGAACGGATGCACAAGTTCCAGGGAAGCGAGGATATCCTCACGTACCCGCTCTGTCGCTGTCGCCGTGAACGCAGAGATCACCGGCCGCACCGGAAGCTGCCGGACAAAAGACAGGATCCTCACATAGCTGGGACGGAAATCCTGTCCCCACTGAGAAATGCAGTGCGCTTCATCCACGGTGACCATGGAAAGTTCCGTATGACAGGCAAAATCAAGAAACCGGGGCGTCTCCAGACGTTCCGGTGCCACATAAATGATCTTATACCTCCCTGCCGCCGCCAGCTCCAGCGCTTTTGTGATCTGCGTCTCGGTCAGGGAACTGTTGATGTATGCAGCGTGTACTCCTGCTTCGTTGAGCGCCTTGACCTGATCCATCATCAGTGAGATCAGCGGGGAGACTACCACCGTGATCCCCGGCATCAGAAGCGCCGGGAGCTGATAGCACAGAGATTTTCCCGCTCCGGTAGGCATGACTGCAAGGACATCCCTGCCGGAAAGGATCTGATCGATGATCTCCTCCTGTCCGGGGCGGAAGCTGTCATAGCCAAAATAGGTTTTCAAGGTCTGTATCTTATTCATAGCTTTTCTCCCAGGTGCTTTCATCAAAAGTGATCTCATCTTCCGGCAGCGTTCCCTGCGCTACAGTATTTTCTCAGATTAGCAAGAACTTTCTCGTTCAGCCTTTTCACCGCCTGACAAGTCATCCCAGAGGAACGTTTCTGACAGTTCACATTTTTATACCCGAGGAGCCGCTCGCTCCCCAAGCCCATAAGTGTATCGCAGTAGTACCAGGTATTCTTGCGGGCAAGCCACTTCTCCATCGCCTTTTCCTCAAAACACGGACTGAGCGCAGTATTGAACAGGATCTTGTTTTCCCCTAACAACTCAAACTCTTCCTCAAAGAGGAGCGTGACATTCTTGCTCAGACAGCTGCAGACCACGTCACATTCTCTCAGCAGGTCATGCAGTTCCTGATATGTATATCCTTTCTCCGCTTCGATCTCCGGCTTCCTTGTCCGGCTGTAATAGCGGATATCCGCACCGAATGCCGACAGTCCTCCCGCCACCGCCTGTGCGCTGGCGCCCATCCCGAGCATTCCCGCCCGGACGCCGGACACTTCCGAGATCTGGCCGAGAAGAGGCGGATTTCCATCTGTTCCATGAAGCCTGCGGATCAGTTCAGATAATACATATTCTGCAACGCCTTCGTCCCCATAATCCCGGATACCAGTCACTGTGATCCCGTGTTCCTTTGCATATGCGATATCCACATTCGAGCTTTCTTCTGAATACAGACTGCAGCACATTCCGATGTATTTCAGATTCGGGCACGCCGACAGGATCTTGGCGCCCACAGGGCGGGTATAACTGACAAAGATCGCATCCGAATCCCCGATCCGGCGGATCACTTCTTCGTCAGTCTCCGGTTCTGTATCATAAAACACGGTCTCATCACAATATTTTCCTGCTTCTTCCCTGCTCTCCGGAAGAAGGGATACCGGCTGGACCGCCGTCAGTTTTCTGATTTTTTTCATTTTAATGTCCTCTCCAATTCTTCTGTATCTGTTTCTGAATGATCTTTTCAGTCAATTGCTATAAGTATAACATCTATACCCTTTCTGCTCAATTTTATTCTTCATCCTCTGCCCCGCCATGATTCTTCTTCCTTTTTCCCACCGCAAGATACACCGTAGCAGCCAGAGGCATCGTCACCATCAGCGCCGGATAGAACCACCGTATGTCCACACCTCCATACAGCGCCCCTCCGATCATCGGTCCCAGCGTCATCCCCAGGTCCAGACCGATATAATAAGTACTGTTTGCAAGTCCTCTTTTTTCTTTTCCTGCCAGAAGGATCGCCTTGGACTGGCAGACAGAGCTCATGATCCCGTATCCCCCTGCAAGAAACACAGCAGCAAGGAACATCACCGCATTGCTCTGCATCACAGCAAGGAGAAGAATCGCGAGAAACTCACAACAGCAGCTTGCCGCAAGAAATACATGAAATGGTAGCTTGTCGAACAGATCCTTAAGCGCCAGCCGCAGTACGATCAGCACTATTGCGTAGAACGGGAAGAACATACTGACTGTCACGTCAAGCCCTCGCACCTGGACATACGTCACGAGAAAAGACTGGGTCGCGCAGTAGGGAATGGCAAAGAGCATGATGATAAGTGAGATCGGAATGACCCGCACATCGATCAGTTTCAGGCGCTTCTTCTCCCCGCCTTCCGTTTTTACCGGCTCACCCCTGTCTCCGATAAACTGGATCGTGACCATGATCGCGGCAGAAAAGACCAGTGCAATGACAAAGGCTGCTCTGTAACCGAAGTTCTCATAGACACTGACCCCGATCGCCGGCGCCAGAGCCATCCCAAGCGCATTCATGGTCCCGTACACTCCCATGCCGGATCCCACCTTCTCCTTCGGAAGCATATTGGACATCCAGGTAGACATGCACACGGAGCAGCAGGCGAATCCGAAACCATTTACGATCCGCGCGATCACCACGACTGTCTCATTCGGCGCAAAAATATATCCAACACACGCCGCTGTCATAAATATCGCACCGAGAAAGGAGACTTTATATTTACTGAGCTTATCCGCCAAATTACCCGCCAGCGGACGGCAGAAAAGGGAGACCAGGTTCATCAGCCCGCCGACAAATCCCATCACTGCCGCGGTCCCGCCGATGCTCTCCGTAAATCCAGTAATCAGCGGAGTCACCAGCATCGGGCTTGACATATAAAAGAATGTAGCCGCAAGGACCAGTATGATATCCTTTGAATACATTTTCTGACGCATAAAATGCCCCTTCTTTCTTCTGTTATTCCGTAATATTATCTTCTCTTTTCGTTCTGATCAGCCCTCTCTGCGCTGCGTAAAACAGATATGCATTTCCATCTGAAAGATCCTCCCTCGTGATTTTGGTTCTCTGAAAAGATACTACAGCCAGATCGATCAAAAGCCCCGCACAGATATGCTCAAATGAAGATAAGATCCCTGACTCAGCTGCTATCCCTGCCCCTGCTGTAAGAATCCCGGGAATCAGTGTTTTTATTGCCCCTTTCCGAAAAGAAATATGCTTTTTCCTCAAAAGTTCTTCAATATACGACATATCTTCATCGATATCTTCTCTGAATCTGATAACAGTCTCTCTGAACTCCTCTGGATCTTCCATGCATACTTTCAGCTGATCTTTAAAGTATTCGATTCTCCTGCGGAAAAGCTTCAGCTCCCGTTCATATTCTTTTCTGAAATCGATAACAGTTTCCAGCGGTACCTGTTCCATTTCCGGAACCGGAAGTATATCCCGGATTGCCATACTCAAGGCTGTATTGTCATCCGGGATCTTTCTCCCGGCCTGTTTAAATACCCGGCTGTATGGACAATAAAATTTTCCTTTGGCATCTGTTCCTATATCTGTTTTTCCCCTTGCCCTGGCTAAATACTTTGCCAAAACGGCCATATAGATCTCGGCATCTTTCATGTTCATATCGATCCAGGGGCCGTCACAGCTGTCCCGGATGATATCTTTTTCCCTGAGAAAATCCAGGATATTTTCCGGAGTCCTTCCGATCCATGCCGCACTGCTCCCTTTCGGTCCCAGCTTATCCCTGTGTATACTAAAATATTCTTCCTTTTCACTTTTTATACGGCCCTTATGGGAAAGCCTGGCTTTTATTTCCCAGTAAAACTGGTCCTTCAATTCCTCTCTTTCCCACAATTCTCCGGGATAAACAGGAGTATAAATTCCTGTCGAACGGAGATATTCTATTTCCGGTGAATTTGATTCCCGAAAGCCATCACCGGGAACCACGGAAGCCACCTTGTCCCAATACAATATCGCATTTCTCAGCCAGTGCCCATCCCGGATCTTTATCGTCGGATAATATAAAATCGTCTTTTCCATTCATTTGTACCTCACTTATTTCCCTACAACATCATATACCTTTCCTTCTCCAAATACAAGGCGGCGGCATGACCAAAACTTCCCACCTGCCTAAACACTCTCCTGAATGCCAAAAGACCTCTGCACAGTCATCACCGTGCAGAGGTCTGTAAAACAAGCCTGTCCGAAATCCTTTTTTCTGACTTTCGTCCTGATTCTCTTTATTTCTCCCGTATCTTTTTCAGCGCCGTTGTAAATTTGATCGGATTTCCATACATCAGTGTTCCGAACCGGAAGATCTTTGCCGCAAGGACTCCCGCCCCCACGCAGAATACTGCGAGCAGGACTCCAGATACAATGATCTCCCACATCTCCACGCTTCCCATGGCAACCCGGATCAGCATCCCGTTGCTGGATGTGAACGGGATGAACGAAGCCACGCGCACCAGGATGCCGTTGCTGTCATTCAGTCCGAAGATTGCAATGAAAAACGAAATAATGTAAAGCATGAGCACCGGCGCGGAAGCCTTGCTGATATCCTCTGTCTTTGATACCAGAGCGCCGAGCATACCGAAGCAGAAGGCATAAAGCAGATATCCCATCATACCAAATACTGCAAAGGCGATCCACACCGGCACCGGGATATCAAACAGACTGTCAAGCAGTCCGCCCCAGCTCTCCCGGAATATCTGATATGCTCCCACAGCGCTTCCCAGGATCAGTGCACACTGGATCAGACCGGCAATGGCGCCGGCAAGCACCTTTCCGAAGATCAGGCTGTTGCTGTCAACACTCGTGACAAGGATCTCGATCGCCCGGTTGCTCTTTTCGGAAGTCACTGAAGTTGCGATCATCTGTCCATAGAAGATCAGCAGGAAATACAGCACCATGATCAGCATATAGGTATATGCATAGCTTCCTGCGCTGTCTTTTCCCAGAATCTGCATCTCGGACTCCGGCTGGATCTGATACAGAGCCTCTATCTCAGCGGCATCGATTCCCTGTTCCGCCAGTACCTGTGAGCGGTAGGACGCTGCCGCAGCCTGGGAGAATGCTGTCTGCAGAGAATCTGACATGGACCGGTTTTCTACCACATATGTATAGTGAAGAAGATCCTCCACGATAAATCCCGCCTCTGCATTTCCGTTATTCACCGCGTCTTCCACCTGATCTTCGCCCGAACACTCCAGCCAACGGATTTCCATACCCATCAATGCACTAAAAGACGACAGATCCACAATGCTTCCGTTTTTGTCGAACAATGCCACTGTCTCCTGCTCAGAGACATCTTCATCGACACCGACCGTGCTTTCGCTCTCAGATGCAGCATACTCTGTCTCAGCCCCGCCGCTTCCGGAATCTCTTCCCATCAGGATACCGGGAACCGCAATGATGCCGACTGCCAATACGATCAGGAGGATCGTTGTCAGCAGGAAACTCTTATTCTTAAAATAGTTGTTCAGTTCAAATTTTAATACCGTAAGAAACTGTCTCATGCCTGATCACCTGCCTTTTCCACAAAGATCTCCGTCAGAGACGGCTCATAGTTCCCGAATTCCTCGGGGACCAGATTTCTATCCAGCAGTTCTTTCAGCAGGAGTTTTCTTGTGCATCCCTCTTTCATCTCTGCGATCACCTGATCTTTCCGGCTTCCGACGACGCGCAGCAGATCACCCGCATAATCTCTGAGGATCTGCGCCGGTTCCTGGTATTCTTCTCCCAGTCCGATCACCAGCCTGTTATGTCCGTATTCACGCTTGATCTTTCCCAGATCTCCCGACAGTACGATGTCTCCGTGATTGATCAGCACGATGTCCTCACAGAATTCTTCCACATAACTCATCTGATGACTGGAGAAGATCACAAGCTTCCCGGCTTCGATCTGCTCCTGGATCACATCTTTAAGGATCTGTGAATTCACAGGATCGAGTCCGCTGAAGGGCTCATCCAGGATCACCAGATCCGGATCACAAACGAGAGTCTGCGCCAGCTGTACTTTCTGCTGATTTCCTTTGGAAAGGGTCTCCAGTTTTCTCTGCGCGTACTCTTCCACTCCAAGGCGTTTCAGCCATCGCATGGACTGTTCTTTTGCATCGGCATGACTGCTCCCCCGAAGCTGTGCCAGATAGATCAGCTGCTCCTGTACGCCTTTCTTCGGGTAAAGCCCTCTCTCCTCCGGCAGATAACCTATCCGGAACTTTTTCGGATGAAACGGTCTGCCGTCTACTGTGACTGTTCCGGAATCAGCGCGGAAGACGTCCATCAGGATACGGATCGTGGTCGTTTTCCCGGCTCCGTTTCTTCCAAGAAGCCCCAGCGCTTTCCCACTTTCAATGGGAAAAGAGATCCCGTGGAGTATTTCTTTATCTCCAAAACTTTTTTTCAGGTCTTTCACTTCCAGTTTCATAAGTTTTTTCTCACTCCTTTGCAGATATGATTCTCATGAGGTTCCTCTCATTGTATTAATACTATCATACAGTTAACGAAAAGAGAAGAGAAAAATTCTTAATTTTTCTCTTCTTAAGATCCGTTATTCTCTTCTCCCCAGCTCCCAGAATGCCACGGCGCTCGCCGCAGCCACGTTCAGGGAATCCACTCCGTGCAGCATGGGTATCTTCACTGTGTGATCACTCGATCTGATCGTCTCCTCAGAAAGACCGTCTCCCTCTGTTCCCAGGATGACAGCCAGCCTTTTCTCCCTTTTCAGGGTATCATCACAGATATCTGTGGATTCATCCCGAAGTGCCATTGCTGTCGTCTTAAAACCAAGCGATGAAAAAAACTTCATCCCCTCCTGCGGCCAGATCCCTGTCTCCGCTTCATCTAGTATCGTCCATGGGATCTGGAACACGGTTCCCATACTGACCCGGACAGCCCGGCGGTACAGCGGATCACTGCATCCCGGCGTCAGGATCACAGCATCCATGCCGAGCGCCGCCGCAGAGCGGATGATCGCACCTACATTTGTAGGGTTCATGACATTTTCAAGGATCACGATGCGCTCCGCGCTCTGACAGATCTCCTCCACTGGTAAAAGCGGTTTTCTGCGCATGGCGCAGAGCATCCCCCGTGTCAGCTTAAATCCGGTCAGCTGTATCAGCACATCCTCTTCGGCAGTATAGACCGGGATATCGCCGCAGCGCGCGAGGAGTGTTTCTGCTTCTCCGTCCATATGGCGTTTCTCTGCCAGAAATGACACCGGCTCATATCCCGCATCCAGCGCCCGCCCGATCACTTTCGGGCTCTCCGCGATGAAGAGTCCTTTTTCAGGGCAGTCTCTGTTAAGGAGCTGCGCTTCCGTGAGCCGGGCATAGATGTCCAGTTCCGGCGCATTAAAATCTGTTATCTCTCTTACAACCATCTTTCTACTTTCTTCCTGATCATATACGGATCTTTTGTCCGTCCATTTTCTCTTTCAATTTTACATACAGAGCCCTGATCTTCTCCACCAAAAGAGTCAGATACCTCAGTACGGGCTCCGTCGCGATAGCGAACACGACAAACAGCATCACGCATTCTGTGGTCATTCCTGTGATCGCAAAAAGGTCGTTCAGGAAGATACTGCAGAAAAGAAGTCCTGCGATACATCCGATCAGAATGGCTGCACGGATCTTGTTCATCGGCGCACTGATCTTATACAGGATCATAAATCCGACGATCGCAAGCAGCATCGTGGCTGCTGTGGAAATATCCACAGAATCCACTCCAAAGGTCCTTCCGAAGATGACCATGGCCGCAACCACTGCCGCGTCGGTGATCGCTGCAGGAAGCGCCTTCAGGAATACATTGGTCAGGAAGTGGCCTTTGATGATATTTTTGTTCGGCTCCATCGCCAGGAAGAATGCCGGGATCCCGATGGTAAACATACTGATCAGCGAGATCTGCGACGGTTCCAGTGGATAGGAGAACATAAATACCAGCGAGATCAGACTGAGCAGGAAGGAAAAAATGTTCTTTACAAGGAACAGGCTCGCAGAGCGCTGGATATTATTTACCACACGCCGCCCTTCCAGCACAACTTGCGGCATACAGGAAAAATCCGACTCCAGCAGGACAAGCTGGGATGCCTGCGCCGCCGCCTCGCTTCCTGACGCCATGGCAATGCTGCAGTCCGCGTCTTTCAGGGCAAGGACATCATTGACGCCGTCTCCCGTCATGGCCACTGTCCGGCCTGCTTCCTTCAGGATCCGGACAAATTCCCGTTTCTGGTTCGGAGTCACCCGACCGAACACTGTATTCTCAAGCAGCGCCTTCTGCATCTGTACCGGAGATTTAAGCTCCGATGCATCCACATACTTGTCCGCATTCTTGATCCCGGCCTGGCGGGCCACCTTGGATACAGTCACAGGATTGTCTCCGGAGATCACCTTCACCTCTACGCCCTGCTCTGCAAAATACTGGAATGTCTCTTTCGCCGCCTCCCGGATCGGGTTTGCGAGAAGAACATAAGCGAGCGGAGTCACTGGCTTTTCCAGAGGTTTTCCGCTGATCTCACCGTCATATATCCCGAACACAAGGACTCTCGCCCCTGTGGAGGCATGCTCTGTGATCGCCTCGGCGTGTTCCTCATACTTCTCTTTCAGAACAAACTCCGGCGCGCCCAGCACATAAGTTACGTCCTCAAAAGTAACGCTGCTGTATTTTGTAGCGGAAGAAAATCCGGTCTTTGACACCGGCTTCTTTCCCGAACCCTTCGTAAAATGTTCCTTGATCGCCGCCATGGTGATGTTATCTCTCGTCATCACCGCAGCGAAATCGCTTACCAGGACATCAAGAGGCTCCATCTCATCCGGGTCATATTCCTCCGTCGGGATCACTCCCTGGACTTTCATCGTATTCTCTGTGATCGTTCCCGTCTTGTCCACACACAGCACATCAACTCTCGCCAGCGTCTCAATGCATCTCATATCGTGCAGCAGGACTTTTTTCTGAGCCAGCCGGATGGAACTGACAGCCAGAGCCACGCTCGCCAGCAGATAAAGCCCCTCCGGGATCATCCCGATCACGGCTGCGATCATGGATGTAACGCTGTCGCGGAAACCGTCATGCTGGATAAAGAACGCCTGGGAGAAAAGGATCAGACCGATCGGGATGATCGCTACGCCGACGCATTTTACCAGCTTGTCCAGGGACCGGATCATCTCCGAGCGCTCCCCTTCCTTCATTTCTTTTGCCTGCAGGGTCAGCTTGGAGATATAGGAATCTTCACCCACTTTATCCAGCCTGGCATGGCACTGTCCGGATACGATAAAGCTTCCTGACATCAGCTTCGCGCCTTTGCGCTTCGTGATCTCATCTGCCTCTCCTGTCAGAAGAGATTCGTTGACCTGGACCTCTCCTGCGCAGACTTCCGCGTCAGCGCAGACCTGGCTTCCCGCCTTGAATATCACGATATCATCAATCACCAGGTCTTCCGCATCCACCACATGCTTCTTTCCGTCGCGCACCACTGTAGCACGGGGAGCGTTGAGCATGGTCAGATTGTCAAGCACCTGCTTTGCCCTTACTTCCTGTATGATACCGATCAGTGTATTGGCGATAATGACAGGCAGGAACGTCAGATCCCGGAACGATCCGACAATACACAGCAGCACCGCGAGCACTGCAAAGATCAGGTTAAAATAGGTAAACACATTCTCTCTTACGATATCCTGCGTTGTCTTTGACGGGGGTTCCACTGCACGGTTCGTCCATCCGTGCAGACGATGTTCCTGCACCTGCTGAGAGGTCAGTCCTGTACGGTAGTCCGGACGGTATCTGGTCGTCGGTATCCTTCTGTCTTTCTTTTCCTCAACTGCCTGATGTCTTCTTCTCTTTGGCATATAACTGAATATCCTTCCCTTCATTTCGCTGCTGTCATTTGCAGAGTGCTTCTCCTCAAATAATGACACTGCCCCGTGCTTTGTCCACGGGGCTGTCCTGTTTTCGTCTTTATTCTATCATACTGAAGGAACTTTTCCAGTAACTTCATAAAATCTTTAGCTTTTCTCCTCCAAATATTCCTTTTTGTTGAGGATATACATAAACTCTTCTCCGGTGATCGTCTCTTTTTCATAGAGATATTTTGCCAGTTCGTGAAGCTTTCCTTTGTTGTCGCTCAGAAGCTTCATCGCCCTGTCATACGCCTCTTTTACAGTGGCAACGACCATATCGTCGATCGTGGAGGCAGTATCCGGAGAGCAGCTCAGGCTGCTGTCCCCGCCAAGATACGGGTTCACCTGTGTCTCAAGCGCGACCATACCGAAGCGGTCGCTCATCCCGAACCTTGTGATCATGGCGCGGGCGAGTTTTGTCGCCTGTTCAATATCATTGGAGGCACCTGTCGTCACAGAATCAAAGATCAGTTCCTCCGCGCATCTTCCACCGGTCAAGGTCGCGATCTTGTTTTCGATTTCCTCCTTCGACATCAGATTTCTCTCTTCTTCATCCACCTGCATGGTATATCCAAGAGCCCCGGATGTCCTGGGAATGATCGTGATCTTGGTGACAGGCGCCGAGTTGGTCTGCAGTGCAGCAACAAGCGCGTGTCCGATCTCATGGTAGGATACGATCAGCTTTTCCTTTGTGGAGAGCACTTTATTCTTCTTCTGATAGCCTGCGATGACCACCTCTATACTCTCTTCCAGGTCAGCCTGCGTCACAAACTTACGGTTATCACGGACCGCACGCAGCGCAGCTTCATTCACCATATTGGCAAGCTCCGCCCCGGATGCACCGGACGCAGCCCGCGCGATGGCATTAAAGTCCACATCATCCGAAAGCTTTACTTTGCGGGCATGTACCCTGAGGATCTCCTCCCTGCCCTTCAGATCGGGAAGTTCCACCGGGATCCGGCGGTCGAAACGTCCCGGACGCAGCAGCGCCGGGTCCAGGCTGTCCGGACGGTTGGTCGCCGCCAGGATCACGACACCTTTGGATGCGTCGAATCCGTCCATCTCTGTCAGGAGCTGGTTCAGGGTCTGCTCCCTCTCATCATTTCCGCTGTATCCCTGGCTGTCCCTTTTCTTGCCAATGGTATCAATCTCGTCAATAAAGACGATGCAGGGAGCTTTCTCATTTGCCTGCTTGAAAAGGTCACGCACTTTGGACGCGCCCATTCCCACGAACATCTCCACAAACTCAGAACCTGAGATCGAGAAGAAAGGAACATTTGCTTCCCCTGCGACTGCCTTGGCGAGCAGTGTCTTTCCGGTTCCCGGAGGGCCTACAAGGAGAGCTCCTTTCGGGCAGACAGCGCCGATCTCCTGATACTTTCCCGGATTGTGGAGAAAATCCACGATCTCAGTCAGCAGTTCTTTTGCCTCGTCCTCTCCCGCCACGTCATTGAACGTGATCCCGGTCGTGGACTCCACATAGACTTTCGCATTGCTTTTCCCAAACTGCATGAACTGATTGCCGCCTCCGCCCATCTTCTTCATCATCTGCCGCGTGAGCAGCTGTCCCAGGCCCCAGAAAATCAGGGTTCTTCCGCAAATATCCGTAAATCTAACATCCCCTGTACATTAACTTTGCGGCTAATAAATCTTTATTACAGCGGCCATACATGGTACGCTTTACCATCTTCAACT
>NZ_JACJLR010000034.1 GCF_016902345.1 Mediterraneibacter glycyrrhizinilyticus
TTTTCGTCAATTCCATTATACCAAACGGGACAGGTTTATGCCTTTTTTATTGGCTGAAATATTGAATTTTCAAGGTTCAACACACCGTATTGGTGTGGGAAGTTTTAGTATATTACTGTCAAATTACATTTTTGTGCAAAATCACCTTTGAAAAGTACTGAATAAATGATATAAAATAGCATCTGACGTGTGGCATTCTACTGCGTAAATCCAGTTGAAAGCCGCACGTTTTTCTTTTATTAAACAGCAAACAGGCTCAAAAGTCCATACACAGAAAATGCACAGTCTTTTGAGCCTGCTGCCATCAGATCTTGAAAGGAGAGAGAAAAATGCCGAAAACCAAATTTCAAGGAATCATTTTCGGGATCATCATGTCTTATGCCATGGCATACGGCATGGAAGTCTACAACATCGCCATCAAAGAAGGAGTCAATCTGGCTGCAGGCGGATTCAGCAATATGACAAACACCGTATTCTGGGACGCTCTGATCGAAGCGCTCTATATGGGAGTGCTCGTCTTTCTGTTTTCCAGCCTGTGGGGGAACCGGATCGGTGCCGCGTTTGCCGCAAGACACTGCGATCCCCAAAAAGACAATCCTTACATATGCCGGATACTGCGCCAGGCAGGAACGGTTGCCATCATGTGCCCGACAATGAGCCTTGCAGCTTCTATCTTATTCAATGTCATCCTCGCCGGCGCTCCGGTCACGCAGCTTCCCGCGATCTGGGTCGGAACTCTTCTGAAGAACTTCCCCATGGCGTTCTTCTGGAACATGTTTGCCGCCGCACCGTTCTCACACTGGCTGTTCGGAAAGATATTTCCGGAAAAGTAAACCTCCCATTGTCTGATCCTTCCTCACAGGCATTTGCTCCACCCGCAGCATTTGCAGATATTGCATCCTTCCTCAAACACCAGAGGCTCCCCGCACTCCGGACAGTACATCTTGTCCGACTCCGCCTCGGAAGACACCGCTTTCGGTTTTGGCGCCTTCTGGATCTTATGCGTGGTTTTCACCTGTCCGTTATCCTTTTTTTGTAAAAGTTCTTCCTGCATCTCACTGTACATATCCATCAGCGCATTTCCCACTGCCATCGGACAGCACGCGCCTTTGCTGGTGTCTTTGCGCGACACGCGTCTCGCCGTGTAGGAAGGACATGAACCGCTGGAATTAAGCTGATCCACGATCGTCTCAATGGGGATCCCGCCCCGGGCGCTGATGGAGATCATACGGGAAAGCCCCACCATGAAGTTGTTGCATCCGCCCGTGGAGCCCTTGCTCAGGTAAGTCTCCAGGAGCGCTCCGGTGTGAGGATCAAACAGGGCGATACAGTGAAGGCTTCCGCATCCTGTAGTCAGCTTTCTCTTCTTTCCGACCACATCATCTGTGACGAGAAGGATCTCGCCCCGCTTGAGCCCTTCTCCTGCCACCACCTGTCTGCTCTCTTTCTCCTTCTTCTCACTGGTGTTCAGGATCCCGATCCGCTTGCAGCCGTCCCGGAAGATGGTGATGCCCTTCAGCCCTTTCTCGTAGGCATACATATAGAGATTCTCCGTCTCCTCCACAGTAAACCGGTTCGGCACATTGACCGTGGAACTGATAGAAGCGTCGATATGGGTCTGCCAGACAGACTGCATGTCGATCCTCTGGCGGTAATCCAGAGTCATCGCTGTCACGAAATAGTCCGGCAGCTCCGCATCACTCCGGAGTCCGTGCTGTTTCATATACGTCTCCACGATCTTTGTGTAGACTTTATAGTAAACATCCGTCCCGTGCAGCGACTCGGTCTTACGTTCATAATAATTCGCGTAGACCGGTTCGATACCACCGGAGATCCCCAGCATGGTAGAGAGGGTTCCTGTCGGCGCGATGGTGAGGAGCTGGGAATTGCGCAGCCCGTACTTGCGCACCAGCTCTCTCGTCTTCTCCGTGGTGTTTGCGATAAAATACGGGGTAGACATGATCTCCTCCGTATTGCATGCCGCGAAGGGGTCTTTCTCCTTAGCCAGGACTGCGGAGGCTGCGATCGCAGAATCTGCCATGGCAAAGCCGATATTGTCACACATCTCCACCGCATCCTCTTCCCCGTAGGTCAGTCCCAGCTTGATCAGACAGTCGGCAAGTCCCATAATGCCAAGACCGATCTGTCTCCACTGCCCTACGCTCTCCTGCTGCTCCTGGAGCGGGTGCAGCGGCAGCCCTTCTTCCAGGACTTCATTAAGCGCCCGCACTGATACTTCCACACAGCGCTTCAGACCTTCAAAGTCAAACTGTGCCTGACCCGTAAACGGATTCTGCACAAACTCCGACAGATTGATACTGCCCAGGAGACAGCTTCCGCCTGCGGGAAGAGGCTCTTCCGCACAGGGATTCACACCCGCATAAGAGAATTCCTTTGTATTGCTCAGAAGATTCCACCCCTCGATCCGGTCCCAGAAAAGGGCGCCCGGTTCTGCATAGTCCCAGTTCGTCTCCGCGATCCGGTGGAACAGTTCCCGTGCGTTCACAGTCCGCTCGATCACCTCTCCCGTTGCCTCTCTCTTATAATGGAGCAGATAGTCTTCGTTGTTCTTCACTGCCTCCATAAAATTCTCACGGATCCTCACAGAAATATTTGCCTTTGTCACTTTCTCAAGATCTGTTTTCAGGTCAATAAACTCTTCCACATCCGGATGGGAACAGTCGATGGAAATCATCAGCGCTCCCCTGCGCCCGTTCTGTCCAATGAGTGCAGTGACCAGAGAGTACAGCTCCATAAAAGAGACAGAACCGCTCGTCTCTTTCGCCGCATTGTTGATCTTTGCTCCCCGGGGGCTCAGTTTTGAGATATCCACACCGCATCCCCCGCCGTAGCTGTAAGTGCGCGCCAGTTTCTTCGCGCAGTCAAAGATGCTCTCGATATTGTCCTCCGGGGGATCGATCACATAGCAGTTGGAGTAAGTGACCTTTCTCCCCTCCTGGTCCAGTCCCCTGTTTGAGAGGATCCTGCCGCCGAACAGGAATTTCTTCTCCCGGATGTACCCGGCGATCTCTTCATTTCCTCCACTGATACGCACAAGCCACTCGTCAAAAGACTCCCCTTCATTACAGTATTTCTTTGTCCAGATGTCCGTTCCCAGCTGGTTGTCTTTGCCCAGCCATTCTTCTACTGTCATTTTCCGATCCCTCTTTCTGCCTTTTTGATATCATTCACATTCGCCGGTAAAAATATGCTGTCCCACGGCAGCTTTTTTACGGCGTCCGACATATAAGATGTTATCATCCTGGCGGAAGAATATCAAGGCTTGACAGCCTGAAAAAACGTTTCACGCACAAAATATGGTGTTCTCCAATCATTTTTCATACATGATATATACACATTCCCCAATGGCGCACTTATGCTGTCCTGCTGTCCCGGACAGGCGGAGCTTTACCCCTTCTCCGGTGAATAAAGAGTTCCGCTTACGGAACTCGCGTGCCGAGCGCGGTCGCTTTAGCGACAAATTTCCACTTCGCGCGAGTGCGCATCCCGCCCGGAGGGCTTTTATTCTACAGAAGAGTCCAACGGACTTTCCTATAGAATAAAAAAAGATCCTGCTACGCAGGATCCCTCCTCCCGGATAACCATTCTGAATCTCATATCTGTTTATTGGGCCACAATGATATTATCTGTTTTCCTGACTTCCTCCGGAACCCGGTCAGTTATAACGGATGCCGACAGAAATTCTCCAAAACTTACCGGACTAATCTGATGAAACTTGGTACTGTCACACAGCACGTATTTCTGCTGTGTATGCCGCATGGCGCACTCCTTGATCATTGCCTCATTGATATCCGGAGTGGTAAAACCTGACTGTTCGCTAACACCGTTTGTTCCCCAGAATCCCTTCGTGAAATTGTATTTCTGAAGAGCCGCATAGGCCTCATTTCCGACAATAGCTTCCGTTGCGGCCTTCAGTTCCCCACCTATGAGTATGACCCGAAAGCCGTTCTCCGAGAGCTTCAGTGCATGAGACACCGCGTTTGTCACAAACGTTACCGCCCGTTCCTGCAAAAAGGAAATCATATAGCCAGTCGTTGTCCCTGCATCCAGATAAACGAAATCTCCCGCCTTAATCAGGGAAGCCGCATACCTGGCAATCCGTATCTTCTGATCCCTGTTCTGTTCTTTTCGCAGGGCAACCTTTTCATCCTTCGTGGCAAGCCTGCTTTCCGCCTGCACTGCCCCGCCAAACACTTTTGTGAGTGCTCCTTTCTTATGGAGTGCGTTCAGGTCCCTCCGGATTGTAGATTCTGACGTGTGAAACTTTTCCGTTAGTTCCTGCACGGTCACGCTTCCCTTTTCCTCCAGCATCTGCAATATCTCGTCCTGTCTTGTTTCTGTCAGCATTATTCATTCCTCCGTGAAACAGTTCTGAAAAGGAAAGCGGATTCCGGGAATCCGCTTTCCTTTTACTTACTGTTTATTTTACCTCGAAATTTCTGCTTCGGCAAGCAGTTCCCGGAAGAGTCTTTTTCCGATATTACAGACATTTCGGTAAGCAATGACTTACTGATGTTCGTTATCCACGGACCTTTTTCTTCAGTACGCCGAGGATCAGCGCGCCGACAACGGTCCCGATAACCAAAGCCGCAAGATACATCAGCGGATTTGTCACTACGGGGAATACAAAGATTCCACCGTGGGGAGCCATCAGCGTGCATCCGAACGCCATAGAAAGTGCTCCCGCCAGAGCCGAGCCCACGATACAGGACGGCAGTACATGCAGCGGATCTGATGCCGCAAACGGAATTGCGCCTTCTGTAATAAATGCAAGTCCCATGATAAAGTTAACCGGGCCGGACTCTCTTTCCTGTTTCGTAAATTTATTTTTGAAAAGAAGCGTTGCGAGGGCGATTGCACAGGGCGGCACCATACCTCCTATCATAACTGCTGCCATAATGTCATAGTTTCCCGCCGCTATGGAAGCTGTACCGAATACATATGCTGCTTTGTTGAACGGGCCTCCCATATCGATCGACATCATCCCCGCCACAATTATCCCGAGAAGGATCTTGCTGCTTCCGCTCATATTTGTAAGACCTGTATTCAGCGCCGTGTTCAGCGCGCCGATCGGCGGTTCCACAATATACATCATAATCAGTCCGATCAGCAGGATCCCGAATACAGGATAGAGCAGAACAGGGGCAATCTTCTCAATCGACTCCGGAAGACTGCTGAACACTTTCCGGAGCAGCAGGACCAGATATCCGGCAATAAATCCGGCAAGCAGGGCCCCGAGGAATCCGGAGCTTCCGTTTGCCGCGATCATTCCTCCCACAAATCCCACTGCAAGCGCCGGCCTGTCACCGATACTCATGGCAATAAATCCGGCGAGTACAGGCAGCATAAATCCAAACGCAAGATCACCGATTTCCTTCAGCGCCGCAGCAACGGGAGTAATCGTACCGAAACTGGAGCGTGCCTCATCCGAGAGCGAATTTATGTCAACCGCGAATCCGTCGATCAGAAAAGCGAGTGCGATCAGGATACCGCCGCCGACAACAAAGGGAAGCATGTGGGAAACACCGTTCATAAGCTGCGTATAGATCTTATGACCGGCGCCGCCGGAGCCGTCCTTTTCCTTTTCGGAGGCCGGATTATCTGCATGGTATACAGAAACTTCTCCATTCATCGCCCGCTCGACCAGCTTATCCGCTTTGCTGATTCCGTCCGTCACCGCACACTCGATCAGCTTTTTCCCGTCGAACCGGTCCATAGGCACCTGTGCATCGGCTGCCACGATAATACAGTCTGCGTCTTTGATTTCCTGATCAGTCAGTACATTTTTCGCGCCTCCGGATCCTCTTGTCTCTACTTTCACAAAACATCCTGCAGCCTTTGCTGCTTTCTCGATTCCTTCCGCAGCCATATATGTATGGGCGATTCCCGTGGGGCAGGATGTAACGGCAAGGATGCGGCATGTATTTTTCGATGTGCCGGCTTCCGCCTGGGCTGCCAGCTGATCGTCTACATCCAGCTTCTCCTGATCCGCCCTGTCGATCACTTCCAGGAACTCATCCACTGTGGCCGCATTCTTCAGGTCATCCACGAATTTTTCATCCATGAGGAGCATGGAAAGCTTGCTCAGCACATCAAGATGGACATTGTCTTTCGTATTCGGTGCGGCGATCAGAAAAATAAGATTGACCGGCTCACCGTCCAGCGAATCAAAATCCACTCCTTTCTTTATAACCATAGCCGCCAGTCCCGGACGAATCACAGCGTCGCATTTACCGTGCGGAATCGCAATTCCTTCTCCAATCCCGGTAGTGCCTTCCTCCTCCCGGTGATATACCTCTTCTCTGTATGCCTCCTCATCTCTGATCTTTCCGCTCTTCACCATCAGCGCGACCATCTGATCCAAAGCTTCCTTCTTTGAATCCGGCGAGCCGTTCAGTGAAATGCTCCGTCTGTCGAGCAGTTCTGTAATCTTCATCTTGCTTCCCTTCCTTTCACAACTTATTTTAACCGATCACTTTTACAGTTTTTCATAAAGCGCTCTGATCTCCTCTTCTGTGGCCAGAAGCTCTGAGAAAGCGCTTGCGCTTCCCGCCGCTATCCCCATCTTAAACGCATGTCCATAATCTTTCTTTTCTGTCCATCCCGCAATAAATCCTGCTACCATGGAATCACCGGAGCCAACAGCATTTACCAGCTTTCCTTCCGGAACTGGGAGCATATGCACCTGCTGTCCGGCATCGAGAAGAACCGCCCCCTTTCCTCCCATGGAGACAAGAACATTCTCCGCGCCTTTCTCCTGAAGCTGCCGGGCATATGGGATCACATCCTCTCTTTTTTCCAGAGTCACTCCAAAAATCTCTCCCAGTTCATGGTGATTGGGCTTGATCAGAAACGGATGATACTCAAGGACATTGAGCAGCAGATCTTTCGTCGCGTCCACCACAAAAGTGATTCCTCTGTCCTGAAGTGCAGCAAGGATATCACTGTAAATCGAATCCGGCATACTGGAAGGAATGCTCCCTGCCAGCACAAGTGTATCGCCTTCTCCAAGCTTATCCAGCTTCTGCATCAAAGCCTTAATGGCGTCGCTGCCGATAACCGGCCCCTGCCCGTTAATCTCTGTCCCGTCAAATTCCTTCATTTTCACATTGATCCTGGAGAAACCATTATCTGCTTCGATAAACTCACTTCGGAATCCCAGTTCCTCTACTCTGCGCCGGATTTCCTCCCCTGTAAAACCTGCGGTGAACCCCAGCGCCGTGCTCTCTATCCCAAGATTCCTGAGGACAGTGGAGACATTGATTCCTTTTCCTCCCGGCAGGATCCGCTCCGATACGGTCCGGTTCGTATTTCCCAGTTTGAATCCCTCTGTTTCAACAATGTAGTCCAACGAAGGATTAAATGTAACTGTGTAGATCATCTTTGTTTTACCTCCTCTTTATGTTTTCATTATACATTCATATTTGTTCAATTTCAATCATAATAATTCACAAAATAATAGTTTATTTTTTATATATAATTCATAATCAATCATTTTAATTCATAAATGCGCAAAACAAGTTTCGCCTATTCAACTCTCCTATCCCTCAATCATGAAGGGTGACATCTCTTTTGTTACTTTTATTTCCTATAAAGGAAAAGACCGCCTGTACTTCGAAAAGTATAGACGATCTTCCCTGCTTTCACAGTCACAGATTCTGTTATGAATTTTTCATGACCACGCTTCCGACCACGTCTGCCGCGTGTTCACAGGCATCTGCACATTTCTCCATGTAATCGTAGATCTCTCTCCAGGCGATGATCTGGAGTACCTCCTTCTCCTCGGTATGCAGCTGCCTCATGCTGTCTATATACAGCCTGTCTGCCTCTTCTTCCAGCGTATTGATGGCAATGATCTTCTCGCTCAGCTTTTTGGACTTTCTGAAATCAAAAAATTCCCTCATGAGCTCATGCAGCGCATCACAGCATTTTATGACAGTGTCCAGAAGTTTAAGCGCTTCCGGCCGGATCTTCGGTACATTGTTGATATAGATACGGATCAGGACATCCTCGATCTTATCCGTCACCTCATCGATATCATGACTGAGCTGTGCGATATCCTCCCTCTCGATCGGTGTGATAAACGCCTTGACCAGCATATCATTGAGTTTATGTCTCTCCTCATCGGCCTGGCGCTCGATGTCATGGATCTCATCAAGCCTGTCTCCAATCTCCTCCGGCTTATAATCCGTCAGGATCTCCTTCAGAAGATGAGCCGCCCTGCAGGAGTACCCTGCACATGTAATAAAATTATCATAATAAAATGCATCCTGTTTACTTGCCATTCTATTTCCTCCTCATTATCCGAAAATAACCATGAAGATCTTTGCCATCACAAAACTGATCAGGCCGCAGCCCGGAAATGTAAAGATCCATGTCAGCATCATATCTTTTACCACGCCGAAATTGATCGCAGAGAGCCTTTTTACCGCCCCTACTCCCATGATGGCACTGGTCTTTGTGTGGGTGGTCGACACCGGGATTCCGAACACACTCGAAAGCAGCAGGCAGATCGCACCTGCCAGATCCGCGGAAAATCCCTGATATCTTTCCAGCTTCACCATATCCATTCCCACTGATTTGATGATCTTCTCGCCGCCCACACTGGTTCCTACTCCCATCACGATACTACAGAGCATCATCAGCCACACCGGGATCGCCATTCCGGTAACTGACGTCTGTCCGTCCGCGAAAGCGATGCCTAAGAACAGCACTCCGATGAACTTCTGCCCGTCCTGAGCGCCGTGCATGAAACTCATCGCCGCTGCGCCGGCGATCTGGGCGCCTCCAAAAAATCCGTTCGTCTTTCTCCTGTCCATCCCGCGGCACAGTACTGTGATCAGCTTGCAGACCACCCATCCGGTCAGGAACCCAAGAACAAGACTGAGTACAAGTCCGTACAGGACCTTTACCCACTCACTGCCATTGATCCCGCCAATTCCTCCCTGGATCGCGATCGCGGCCCCGGAAAGTCCGGCGATCAGGCTGTGACTCTCGCTGGTCGGAATCCCGAAGACCGACGCGGCAACACTGTATACCACAATGGACACCAGTGCCGCGCAGAGCGCGATCAGAGCCTCGTGAGTGCTGTCTCCGAAATCCACCATGTTGCTGATCGTGGACGCGACCGAGCTGTTGATCTGGGTCATGATAAACACACCAAGAAAATTAAATACCGCACTCATGAGGATCGCCCTGCGGGGACTCAAGCACCGTGTCGTCACACAGGTGGCGATCGCATTCGGAGCATCCGTCCATCCATTTACAAAGATCACGCCCAGGGTGAGCAGGACCGTGATCATCAGGATGGGATCTCCCGCGATATTATTTAGAAAATAATCAAGTGATAAATCCATAATAACTCCTTCTGCGCAGATTTATGCGCACTGCTTCTGTTTTGACACAGTTCCCTCTCTGTCTTATTAATGGAAACTGCAGCCGTTTTTATGCACCGACGGAAGAGACACGCTTTTTCCCGTCCTTCTCCAGTCGGATCAGCAGTTCATACAAAAACTGAGCCGGAAGGAAGCCATAGCTTCGAAGACGTATCCTCTCCTCCATTCTTCTGACAAAAAGAACGGCTGTGAGGCCGGCCATAAGAAATGGCACCGCTCTCTGGATGCTTTTTACTGCTCTGACCGGCTGGCAGGAAAGGACTGTCAGTCCGTTTTCCACGCATATTTCCTTTTTCCCGAAGTTCTGGAATTCCCCCTCGACCAGTCTCAGTTCTCCCGCCTGTTCGACTCTCAGCGGAAGCTCGGGGGCATCTGTATGCTGACCGAAAGTAAGGAAAATACTGACCACGCCGATCAGAACGGCGGCAGATATAGCTTTGACCCTCTGCTGCATTTTTCTTTTTCCCCTTTGTTATCGTTCTGTTAAATCCATGTAAAATCCATTTTAAACAATATCATCTCATTTCGAATGTGTCAATTCCTCATTTTACCATGTCAAATGCCTGTGGTATAATGATGACTGCGTCAGTCAACAGGAAAGGAGGATTCCCATGAATCCAGTTGAAAGATTATTAAAATATGTGACCATCCGCACTCCCAGCGATGAATGCAGCGATTCCGTGCCTTCCAGCGCCTGCCAGTTCGAGCTGGCGCAGCACCTGCACCGCGAGCTGTTTACGATGGGGGTCACAGATGTAAAGGTCGATACGCAATGCTATCTCTACGCGCACATCCCGCCGACGCCGGGGTATGAAGACAGACCGGTGCTCGGGTTCATCGCACACCTTGATACGGTATCTGATTTCTGCAGCCACCGCATTTCTCCCGAGATCCATGAAGATTATGACGGAAGGGACCTTCCCCTCGGGACCTCCGGAAGGATTCTCTCCCCTGAAATGTTCCCTCATCTTGTCGGTCTGAAAGGTCGTACCCTGATCACCAGCGACGGGACCACCATCCTGGGTGCCGATGACAAGGCCGGGATCGCAGAGATCATGACCGTGGCCGAAAAACTTATGGCCGGGGAGATTCCGCACGGACCGGTCTCCATCGCTTTCACCCCGGACGAAGAGATCGGAATGGGCGCTGAGCATTTCGACCTTGACGAGTTTGGGGCAGATTTCGCCTATACTCTTGACGGAGACACGGAGGGAGAGATCCAATATGAGAATTTCAATGCCGCGAGGGCAGTCTTTGATATTCAGGGCGTCAACGTCCACCCCGGCTCCGCAAAGGATGTCATGGTGAATGCCTCTCTGGTCGCCATGGAGATCAACTCTCTGCTCCCGCCGTCTGAGACGCCGCGGGAGACAGAAGGCTACGAAGGGTTCTATCATCTCCTCGATATGAAGGGGGATGTATCCCAGGCACAGATCCGGTATATCATCCGTGACCACGACAGCAGCCGGTTTGAGCAGCGGAAGGACCTCCTGCGTGAGATTGCCGGTGCTATGAACAGGAAATGGGGGCGGGATACCGTGACGCTGAGTATCACGGATCAGTACCGCAATATGTCCGAGATCATCGCAGACTCCATGCATCTGATCGAAAATGCGAAAAAAGCCTGCGATGCCGCCGGGGTAAAGCCGCTTATCCTTCCGATCCGCGGAGGCACCGACGGCGCTCAGCTCAGTTTCAAAGGTCTCCCCTGTCCCAATCTCGGCACCGGAGGGCACGGATACCACGGGCCCTATGAGCACATCACTGCGGAAGGCATGGAGGCATCGTGCAGGATCGCATTAGAACTGGTCCGGATCTACGCGGAGTCCCCGCTCTGATCCCATCTCTTACAGACGGAGTTTGGCAGAACAGATCTTCTATGGGAGAGTCCTCTCGGGCTCTGCCATAGAAAAAAGATCAGGAATACAGCCGTAAATCGACTACTGTATTCCTGATCTTTTATTTTCTTTTTATCCACTGCTTTTCCGCACCGTCCGCAGGATCACAGCCTCTCGCTGCTGTCATTCATGAACTTGTATTCTGCCACTGAGCGGTCAAAGCCTTTGATATGCCGGTAGAGCCACTCGATCACATTCTTGTTTACCTGCTCTACAAACGCATTCGAAGGACCTTCCTCTTCCTCCAGCATCTCATACAGTTCTTTTACAACCTGACGAAGTTTGTCGTGCTCCTTCTTATGCTCACTGATGCCCGGATAGCTGATCGATTCCTGGAGTTTTTCCTCCTCCCCAAAATGGAATTCTGTATAATCAGCGAGATAATCCAACGTCTTTACCGCCACCAGTTTATCTTTGCTCGTCTCGCAGCTGTCGAGAAGGCTGTTGATCTTCCCGATCAGTTCTTTGTGCTGTGCATCGATCATCTCATTTCCTGTCACAAGGCTGTCATCAAATTCTGCTCTCATAAGTCTGTTACCTCCTATACTTCTCCATTCTTAAATCTCATGATCATTTCATTCGTCAGACTTTCGTGGGACGTCACATCCGGAATTACCTCACGTTCAAACCACTCTGCCAGAGCAAGCTCCTCCCGGTCCAGCGTGATATGGTCGCCGCCGTCAAGATCGCAGTAGAACCCCATCAGAAGCGTATCGCTGAATGACCATGGCTGAGATTTGTAATATCGGATGTTCTTCACCTTAAGTCCGACTTCCTCCATGACCTCCCGCCTGACCGTTTCTTCCACCGTCTCGCCGATCTCCGTAAATCCTGCCAGAAGTGCATATTTTTTATAAGCCCCCCCGGCATATTTTGACATGAGGAGCCGGTTCCCGTCTGTAAGTCCTATGATGACTGCCGGGCAGATCTTCGGATATTCCATGTTTCCGCACTCTTCACAGCACAGCATCCTCTCTTTTTCATCCCGCTTCATCAGGTGGCCGCAGCGGCCGCAGTATTTATGGTTCCGGTACCAGTTATGCAGCTGATATCCGGTGATCCCTGCAAAGCACTGATATCTGGGATCGGCACTGCGGAATATCTCGGTATTCTCCATTGTAAATTCCGACAACGGCTCCCGGCTGATTCCCTGTACAAGATAGTATCGATCTTCATCGATCGTAAACAGGTATATGCAGTCTTCATATATCTCCTCATTCAGCCGTTCCAGATCCCGGAATCTCGGAAAAACGATTCCCTCTGTGGTCCGTCTTGCAAGCACTGCGTGGTCTTCATAATACATTACATAGCTTTCTCTGTCCGGCGGAACCTGTCGGTACTGATTATCATAGTGATGCGGCTGTATGTCCTGTATCATCTCTTGTTTCTCCTGTCTGACTTAAGTTCCTGTATATCATAGCACACTTTACGGGTCGTGTAAAACTTTCATTTTTTCTGGATGCGGTATACATATTCACTTAACGCATCTTTCTTCTCTTCCTCCACCTGATTCGAAAGATATCTCACACTGCCGTCTCCATCCAGACTGACTGTAAGGCGGTGTGTCAGAAATTCGTCATCTGCCATGCTCTCACACACTGCATCCACAGTCAGAGTCAGCGTCCCGTCGCTGTTTTCCTCCAGATCAACAACCTCCGGAATGGAACCGGTCAGTTCTCCCAAAGTGCGGTTTCCGACTCCAAGACTGATCCAGTCGTATCGCTCCTCCCCGCTTTCGTATGATGCGTATTCCCGGAGCTGCTCCGCAGAGACCGGAAGACAGACTGTCATCAGATTTTCAAATTCCTCTCCTGGGATTCCATTTTCATATCTGGTTTTGTCAAAAGCATCCCCGGTCTTCACCTGATACAGATATTCAAACAGACCGTTGTAGTCGATTCCCTGCATATGATCTTTGTCCCAGTCTGTACAGAACAGATTGTTCCCATTGTAGGCGATCGGTTCCAGAAACCGCTCCGTGATCTCCACATATTCCTCTTTCAGAGGGATCACCCGCATCATCGCATTGGAATAAATCGGTTCTGTCACTTCCGGATATTCCGGTGCGCACAGTTCATAAAAAAACCAGCCTTTCTCCGTGTAACTCCATGTCTTTATACGAGAATATGATACATCTCCCAGAACCGCTCCTCCTTCTTTCCTGTATGCGGACACGGCGAACAGATATACGTCTTCTCCATCACAGCTGAATTCTTTTCTCCCGATCTCACCGTCATCATAAAGCTCATATAATACGATCCCGCCCTCTTTCCCGGCCTCACAATCCCTGAGAAATTCCTCCATGCTCTCATAGTTTTCCATTCCCCGGTACACATCCGTTCCCGACACCGGATTTCCCGAAGCGCCCATGGCATCTGCTGCCCGCTGCGCTTCTTCCTCAGTCAGGCTTAACCTTTCGTCCTGCATGAACTCCGGACATACCTCATCTATCCGTTGGAACATCTCTGCGCAGTCTTCCTGCGCATCCGCTTTTTTCCCATCATCGACCGGAATGCCATACCCCTTTTCCACAGCCTCTTCCTTTTCTTCACTTTGTCTCTGGCTTTCCGTATTTTCTGCGCATCCTGCCATAAGAAATGCTGCCGCTGCAAATGCCATACATTTCACAACCATTTTCCGCATGTACATTTTCCACTCCTTACACTGATATTTTCTTCTTATCCTCAAACACCGCTCCAAAAATTGATCTTTTTATTTTCTTACATTTGTAGGATTAGTTTAAAGCAAGATGCAGACGCTGTCAACCCTCAAAGCTTCCCCCGCCTTTTGCTCCCGGCCTTCTGTTTCCCTTTCAGATCGTGTCACACACTTTAAATGGAATTCTGTTCTTCCCCGCGATTTTTCTACATAAAGTAAGACCGGCGGATTTCTTATCCTCCACCGGTCTTGTACTAGCGATTTTACTGTTATTCTGTTTTTTCTTCCGTGTGCTTTTCTCTGCTCTCTTTTCCGCTCCGAATATCGCTTCTGAACACCGATGCAAGAAGTGCGATCCCTCCGCCTGCCGCAAGAAAGAAATCTCCCAGGTTGTACGTAACATCTGAGATCCTTTTATTTTCACTGCAAAACCCGATATAGTCCACTACATGCCCCCGGGCGCACCGGTCGAAGGTGTTGCTCCAGGCTCCCGCCGCCATAAGAGCCAGTCCCTTTTTTCTCCAGAATCCTTTCCGCCGCGCCAGACTGACAGCATAGACGAAGGTCAGGACAGACGCAGAAAACAGGGACAGATATTTTACCAGACCGGGTTCCTTATCAAGCAGGTTAAGACACAGTCCCTTGTTATGCACCCTGCGCAGCACGATCCGATCTGTCAGCTTCTTTTCTTCACCCCGGTCAAGATTCTGCTCCACATACGTCTTCATAAGCTGGTCAGCGCCGAACAGCACCGCACTCTCTCCGAGAAACCATAATCTTTTCATCACTCTGCCCGCCTTAAACCGCGTGACCTTACTCTGCCGCATCATCCGGTGTATTCTTGATCTTTTCCGCCGCCTCATTCAGTTTGTCTGCCGCTTTCTCTGCAGCTTCTCCGACTTTCTGAGCCGCCTTGTCAGCCATGTCTCCGGTCTTCTGCGCTGCCTTTTCCGCCATATCTCCGGCTTTCTTTGCAGCCTCGTCAGCTTTCTCTGCCACTGTCTCTGCCACATCCGCCGCTTTCTCCCTCACGGTATCAGCATAACTTTCTTCCTCAAAATCCTCTTCCGCCGCGTCAGAGTCATATACGGCCGCATCGATCTTCTCCCCGCAGTACGGGCAGAACAGCATATCCTTTGCCACCATCTTTCCGCAGTTTCCGCATTCTGACGCGCCCTTGAGCCCTGCGATCTTCTTCTCATAATTTCCCATACTTGTTTCACGGTTCCGGATTGCTTCGCAAAGCCCTTTTTCCGACTCCCCGATCTCCTCTCCTGCTTTGAAACGGTCATAGATCGTCCTGCCCAGTTCCATCAGGTCCACTGCATTTCCTCTTGCGAGGCTTCGCACCTGACTTTTCAGCTTCTGGATCTCGATAGCATCGCCTGCTTTGCTTGTCATTGTCTCTGCCGTCTCACCAAGACGTTTTCCCAAATCTTCAAAAAAATCTTTCATCTTTCCGTTCTCCCTTCTTTCGGCATTGTTTCTGCCGCCTCAGCCGGTGCGCCTGTCAGCACTGCCTCAATGCACACCACCGCACAGACCGAGCCATTACATTTTAATCTATACTCATTATACCCCATTATCCGTTATCTTCAACCGCTCACCAGATTAATTTATACTTTTTTAACCGGCTTATACGCAAAAACACTTTTCCTCCATACTCTGACTGATTTCAGTCATATTTCCTCTGTTCCCGGCATATGTTCAGGTAAGATTTTTCTCTGCAGGCAAATCCTATGGCTGATCTTGAAACATGCCGGGAACATATTCTGTCCGAGGATTACCGTGACTTCATCGGCAACCATGTGCGAACGCCGTTTTTTGACAGTATCATGCGTGACGGACAATGTGAGCAGGATGCAGGTTTTGATTACAAATGCATCTATCTTCCAAAAGAGGACGCTGAGCCCGTGACCCTCACCCGTTTTTCCTACAATTCCATTCCCAAATGTTACGCCCCTCTCAGTATGGAGACACTGAACCAGGCAGGCATCCTCCCTATCCAGAACTATCCCACACTGCAGTTAAAGGGGGCTGGTGTGCTCATCGGCTTCCTTGACAGCGGAATTGACTATGAAAATGCTGTTTTCCGTAACCTTGACGGCAGCACGAGGATCACAGCAATCTGGGACCAGACCGAGCAGAGCGGGACTCCGCCTGAAGGATTCGCATATGGGAGCGAATATTCCGGTGAAATGATCAATGCAGCTCTCCAGACAGAGGATCCCCGTTCTCTTGTTCCCTCCGTGGATGAAAGCGGGCATGGGACCTATGCCGCAAGCATTGCCTCCGGGGGTGCCGATGCCGGTGAACAGTTCCTCGGCGCCGCCCCTGAAGCTTCGATCGCCATGGTCAAACTCAAACAGGCAAAAGATTATCTCCGGGATTACTATTTCATTCCCCGTGATGCAGTCTGCTATCAGGAAACAGACCTGATGCTTGGTCTGAAGTACCTCAACGACCTTGCTGACAGACTGCGGCTGCCGCTGGTCATCTGCATTACCGTCGGCACCAGCATGGGCGGTCATATCGGCACGCTTCCTTTTCCCTTTCTCATCGAAGGATACAGTACCCACGCCAACCGGATTACTGTGATCGGGACCGGAAACGAGGCAGATAAACGGCACCATTTTTACGATGCTCTTGAGAGCAGTACAGACTCCCGTACCGTGGAACTGCGCGTCGGAGAAAATGTATCCGGCTTCTCCCTTGAACTCTGGAGTGATATCCCCAACGTCTTTTCTATCTCCATGATCTCTCCCTCCGGAGAAAGTACCTCCCGGATTCCGTTCCGGGCAGGCGCAGGCGCTGAGATCGATTTTCTTTTTGAAAAAACAAAAGTCTCCATAGATTACCGCCTTCTTGTAGAAAAAAGTACGTCCGAGCTGGTCTTTTTCCGCTTCCAGGCTCCCGCGCCCGGCATCTGGAAGATCATCGTAGAGCCTCTGGCCTCCATTGACGGAAATTTCCACATGTGGCTCCCTCTCACAGAATTTCTGAGCGGAGAAGTTTACTTTCTGGAGGCAGACCCTTACTACACACTCACCAGTCCCGCCAACACTGACAGCCCGGTGATCGTGTCCTGGTACAACGGAAGTACCGGAGCGCTCTCTCAGGAATCCGGCAGAGGATACACCCGGTCACAACGCATCAATCCCGACATCACCGCCCCCGGCGTGGATGTCCGGGGCGCGCTTCCCGGAGGACGCTTCGCCGCCCGCTCCGGTTCCTGCGTCTCCGCTGCCGTCACCGCCGGTGCCGTAGCACTGATGCTGGAATGGCTCATCTACGACCGTGAAGTTCCCGGCATTGACTCCTACCAGATCAAGAGCCTTCTGATCCTGGGCGCTGTGCGTCCCGGAACCATGGAATATCCCAACCGCGAATGGGGCTACGGCCAGTTCAATCTGTACAATACATTTGAAACGATGCGGCAATTATGACAAAATTTTAACAGGTACCGTGTACTTTTACAAAAGTACACGGTACCTGCTGCAATTGTATAAACATTCCAGAATATTCCGAATTCAGCCGTCCATGAGCCAGTCTTTTACAGACCTCCTATCCCAGCCGCGGCACTTCCTGCCCCCGCAGCTGTATGATCGGTCCTCCCGTCCCCTCGATATATTCTCTGGTGATGGTAACCTGTCCTATGCTGTCATCTTTCGGGATCTCATACATGATATCCAGCATGAATTCCTCGATGATCGCACGCAGCGCACGCGCCCCGGTGTCTTTCTTCATCGCTTTCTCCGCGATCGCCTCCAGTGCTCCATCATCAAAATCCAGTTTGACTTCATCCAGTGCAAGAAGCTTCTGATACTGTTTCAGTATCGCGTTTTTCGGTTCCTTTAATATCTTCACGAGCATGTCCTTATCAAGTCCCTTCAGAGTAAAGATGATCGGCAGCCGTCCCAGGAACTCGGGGATCATCCCGAATTTTCTCAGATCTTCCACTGTCACTTTAGAGAGCAGGTCTTTATCATGCTCATATTTATCCTTCAGCTCCGCGTTGAATCCCATTGAAGTCTTCTTCTGAAGCCGCTCTTTTATGATCTCTTCCAGATCCGGGAACGCACCGCCGCAGATAAAGAGGATATTCTTTGTATTTACCGTAGTCAGAGGCACCATGGCGTTCTTGCTGTTCGCCCCTACGGGAACTTCCACCTCACTGCCCTCCAGAAGCCTGAGCATTCCCTGCTGAACAGATTCACCGCTTACGTCTCTCTGGTTTGAATTCCGTTTCTTCGCAATCTTGTCGATCTCATCGATGAAGATAATTCCCTGCTCGGCGCGCTCCACATCATTGTCTGCTGCCGCAAGAAGTTTCGATACCACGCTCTCAATATCATCGCCTATGTAGCCCGCCTCGGTAAGAGACGTCGCGTCTGTGATGGCAAGCGGCACATCCAGAAGACGCGCCAGCGTCTTTACCAGGTACGTCTTTCCGCTTCCCGTGGGCCCGATCATGAGCATGTTCGACTTTTCGATCTCGATATCGTCCATTGTATCCGTCGCCACTCTCTTATAGTGGTTATATACTGCAACGGACATTGCTTTCTTCGCATATTCCTGTCCCACCACATACTCATCCAGCCTTGCCTTGATCTTATGCGGCGCCGGAATATCTTTAATATTAAGCTGATGAAATTCCTTCGGTTTTTCCTTCTTCTTCTTGATCTTCTGTGGCTTCGGCTGCATGTTTTCAAGGTCCGACATATTAAAGAACTGCACTCCCGGCATGTTCATCAGACGGCTCAGATCTATGGATCCGTTGTTCATCGCATCAAAACTTCTCTGCATGCAGTCCGGACACACCGTAATGTTATTGGGCAGTTCGATCATCTTCCCGGTCACACTCTCTGGCCGGTGGCAGATAAAGCAGATCTTCTCATAGCCGTCGCCATCCGTATCTTTTTTCTGCTCCGAAGCGGTCACCTCCGTCTTTTTGCTTTCTTCTGGCTTATTTCCTGATGAGGAACCGTCTTTCGTCTCATCCTCATCCAATATGATAAAATCGTGATCTGACATAACTTATCCCTTCCTGTTATTCAAGACTCGCTCGCAGGTCTTACCACAGGATTCGTGTCAGCTTTAGCTGACATAATGCCTATCCAAATCCCTGCGCATCCCCGCGGAGCGTATATCAGATGGAGGGGATTGCTCCCGCCACTAACACTGAGCAGCTCACCATCTGCGAAGGCGGGAGTCATTGCCCAGCGGAAGTCATCATCCGTCCGATATAATACCGGCGTCAGAATGCACTGACGCCTCTTCCTCATTATTATAGTACACCCGCCAAAGTTATACAAATGAACTTTTTCTAAATCTGCCTTGTTTTCGGCAGCACACATTTCATCCCTGTCGTACCGCCGGTGTCTTCCCGTCCATCCCCGCAGTCTGATTCCCGGCCGTACTTCTCACTTTCATATTTCTTTCACTCACTGTACTTCCTGGAGCCGAAGCCCTGCCGTATCCGTCACCGGCAGTGAGAACACCACTGATCTCGCCCTGCTCTCCAGCCCCGCATTTTCCATGATCGATTTCATGATCCTGCTCTTCTGCTCCGCCTTTGACACGATAAAGATCATCTCTTTCTCATCCGCGATGGATACCCCCAGAAATTTCTCTGCCTTTTCCAGTCCGGTTCCTCTGGCATGGATCACGGTTCCTCCGCCCGCTCCCTCTGCCCGGGCAGCGTCCATCACTTCCTCACTGTGTCCATGGTTGGCTATCACAACAATCAGTTCATATTTTGTGTTTTTCATCTCGCTTTCCTCTCCTTTCTCATATGCCAGTCCCTCTGTCAGGAACCGGAACACCTTCTTGCCTCCCACACTGGACAGCGGGATCAGAAATGCGATCCCTGTCCCCGGCACGTCAATCTGAAACCTGTCCTCCAGCTCTCTGCGGACCGTTTTCCATGTATCATCCGAGACCACCGCCATAGTGACCGTCTTCTCTGTCACTTCCAGCCCGAGATAATCCAGCGTCTCACTGGTCGCAGTCCCCTGAGCCAGCGTGCATAGCACGGACGAGAGACCGTTTTCCTCATAGCATGAGATCAGCTTTTTTCCCATTGACCTTTTTGTGATCGTCATCATCCAATATAATCCACTCATATTTACACCTCACGTCATCATTAAAGTTCTATGATCTCGTCGTCCGGAAGCTGCTCGAACTCCGCCACTGCTTTGGCTGTCTCCTGCTTCTCAAGACGTCTGGAGTTGATCTCATATACAAGTCCCAGGATCTGTATCGTGATCAGCGGTGTCATGGCGACCATTGCCACTACGCCGAACGCATCCGTCACGATAGTTCCTCCCACACTCACACATGCACCCATGGCAAATGGAAGGAGGAACGTCGCCGTCATCGGACCGGATGCAACTCCGCCCGAGTCAAACGCGATCGCAGTGAATATCTTTGGAACAAAAAACGAGAGCACCAGTGCAGCTGCATACCCCGGAATGATAAACCAGAAGATAGATATCCCCGTCAGCACCCGGATCATCGCCAGTCCCAGGGACACCGCCACACCGATGGAGAGACTCATGCTCATAGCGCCCGCTGTTATCGTTCCGGAAGTGATGTCCTCCACCTGTTTTGTCAGGACGAACACTGCCGGTTCCGCGCGCACGATGAAATATCCGATGATCATGCCGATCGGCACGATGATCCATTTATACGGGTTATCCGCAAAGACCTGACCAAGATAATTTCCTGCCGGCATAAATCCCACGTTGACCCCGGTAAGGAAAAGTACCAGTCCCACATACGTATACACCATACCGACCGCGATTCGAATGAGCATCCTTTTCTGCATCCGCCGGAAGATCAACTGGAAGACCACGAAAAACACAATGATCGGGAGCAGAGAGACAGCCATCTCTCCCATATAATCCGGCAGCTCTTCTGCAAAGATCTTCCAGAGTTCCACCGAGTCACTGATATCCGGAATCCTGCTCGGAGTATATTCTGCACTCTCCGGATGATAGATCAGGCTGAGCACCAGTACGGAAAGGATCGGTCCCACAGAGGACAGCGCCACCAGGCCGAAGCTGTCATCCTCTGCTCTCTCATCGCTTCGGATCGCGGAGATACCGATACCCAGCGACATGATAAACGGTACGGTCATGGGTCCTGTCGTCACGCCTCCCGCATCGAACGCCACCGCGATAAAATCCCCCGGTGCCAGGAACGCCAGCGCAAATACAATGATATAGAGCACGATCAGCATATGTGCCAGTGTGATGTTAAAAAGCATACGCAGAAGTGATGCCACGAGAAACAGCCCTACACCTGCTGCCACCGACAGCACAAGGACCATGTTCGGCACCGAAGGCACCTGCTCTGCAAGGACTTGCAGATCCGGTTCAGATATGGTTACGATAAATCCAAGGATAAAGCTTAAGAGAACCATCAGCCACAGCTTTTTTGTCTGCGTCATGCAGGTTCCCACACTCTCGCCGATGGGTGTCATGGACATGTCCACCCCCAGCGTGAAGAACATCATCCCCACGATCAGGAGCACTGCTCCCAGAAGAAATGCCAGCAGTATTCCCGGCTCGATCGGGGCGATCGTAAAGCACAGGAGCAGTACGATCGCTATGATCGGGAGTACCGCCTTTAAAGTCTCATTGAGTTTCTCCAGTAATTTTTCTTTTAATTTGGCCGTCTTAAAATTCACGCCATCCCTGCCTTTCTTGTCTCTGTCTCTTTTCTGTTCCTTTCCTGCCCGGCATTTTCAAGCCTGTCTGCGCTCAGCCGAGCATCTTTATAAATTCCTCCTCTGATATGATCGGAATGCCAAGTTCCCTTGCCTTCCGGTTTTTTGACGAAGTTGAATTCACATCATTATTGATGAGATAATTCGTCTTCGACGTCACGCTCCCCGTGACCTTTCCGCCCCGCTTCTCGATCTCTTCTTTCACCGCTCCGCGGTTGGCGAAATGCTCCACACTTCCTGTGATCACAAAATTGATGCCGTTAAAACTCTGTCCCCCTGCCGGAGCTTCCTCCTCCGGAATCTCCACCTCTTCAAGAAGCCGCCGGAAGATCTCCCGGTGTTCCCCGTCCGCAAAATAATCCACAAATGTCTTTGCAATGACTTCTCCCACACCCTGGATCTCGTCCAGTTCTTCTACTGTGGCATTCGACACCCGTTCCGGGTCATTTCCCAGAGCCTGGCAGATCATCCTCGCATTAGCGATCCCGATGTTGGGGATACCCAGACTGTATACCAGCCGAGGCAGTGTCGTCACACGGGCATTCTGGATACTGGCCTGGAGGTTCTGGTAAGACTTCTCGCCGTACCCGTCCATGCTCTTGATCTCTTCCTCATAGCGGTCCAGGTGGAAGATATCCGTAAAGTCTTTCACAAATCCGTTCATGATGAATTTCTCCAGGGTTGCTTCCGAAAGACCTTCAATGTTCAGGGCGTCCCGGCTTGCGAACAAAGTGAACGCCTTTACATGTTTTGCCTGGCATTTCGGATTTGTGCAGAAGAGCGTCTTTGTCTCGTTCTCCATCCGGATCTGGGTCGGACCGCCGCACACGGGACAGGCAGCCGGGATGTCTTTCACACCGCTGCGCGTCAGGTTCTCCGCGATCTGGGGGATGATCATATTTGCCTTGTAGACCTGGATCGTATCTCCCACACCCAGTTCCAGTTCTTCCATAATACTGATATTATGGACACTGGCACGGCTCACCGTCGTGCCCTCCAGCTCTACAGGTTCAAAGATCGCCACCGGATTGATCAGCCCCGTCCTTGAGGGACTCCACTCGATCTCCAGGAGGGTAGTCTCCCGGATCTCATCCGCCCACTTAAATGCGAAAGAATCTCTGGGAAACTTCGCTGTCGCCCCCAGCGATTCGCCGTAGGCAATGTCGTCATAGACAAGGACCAGCCCGTCGGAAGGCACGTCATTTTCCGAAATATGCTCGGAAAACCATTTCACTTCCTCATCGATACTCTCTCTTGTGACAGGATGGTGCTCCACCACATCGAATCCCTGTCCTTTCAGCCAGTCCATCTGATACAGCCTGGAGTTGTGGAAATTCACACCGTCCGCCCTCACCAGGGTAAAGGCATAGAACCGGACGTTCCGCTTCGCCGTGATCTCATTGTTGAGCTGGCGGACAGAACCGCTGCACAAGTTCCGCGGGTTTTTATACTTCGCGTCCACGTCCCCGATCTGAGAGTTGATCTTCTCAAACTCCTTATATCCGATGACCGCCTCTCCGCGGAGAACGAGTTCTCCCTGATAGGGAATGGAGAGCGGGATATTTTGGAACACCCTGGCGTTGCCGGTGATGACTTCTCCCACCTCACCGTTTCCGCGGGTCACCGCTTTTTCAAGGCTCCCGCCTCGGTAAGTCAGCACGATGGTCAGCCCGTCCAGTTTCCAGGAGATCACCGCCTTCTGATCCGCCAGGAACTCTTTTAAGCGCTCCACATCCTTCGTCTTATCGAGGGAGAGCATGGGACGCTCATGGCGCTCCTTGGGGAGCTCACTGAGCACTTCATAACCCACATTAACAGTAGGGCTGGAAGCAAGAGTCGTGTTCAGCTCCTGTTCCAGTCCCTGAAGTTCGTCATATAACTGATCATATTCATAGTTGCTCATGATCTCCTTGTCTTCCTGTTCATAGGCGCGCCGCGCCCTGTTCAGGAGTTCCACGAGTTCCTTCATCCTTGCCATCTTATCTGCCATTTCGTCTATTATCCTCCTGCCGACTTTCTCTGTTTCTGATCTGCGTTTCCCCATGTGCTCCTTCGTCCGTTCATCTGTACTGCCCCGGTTCTCCGGGAGAATCCTTGATCAGTTCATATAATCCCTCTAACTCTTCATCCGTCAGCTTCCTGTACTGACCGTCCTTCAGACCGTCCAAACGGATGTTCATGACCCGGACCCGCAGAAGATCCCGGACCTCGTACCCGAGAGCGCTGCACATCCTGCGGATCTGCCGGTTCAGCCCCTGGGTCAGGATGATGGAAAACGTGTACTTCCCGATCTGCTTTACCTCGCAGGGTCTGGTCACCGTATCAAGGATCGGGACGCCGGATGCCATCTTCTCAAGAAATTCCGGCGTGATCTCATGGTCCACAGTCACCTTGTACTCCTTTTCATGGCGGTTCGCCGCGCGCATCATCCGGTTGATGATGTCCCCGTTGTTGGTCATGAGAAGGAGTCCGTGGGAGTCCTTATCCAGCCTTCCGATGTATGTCACCCGGACCGGATAATCCAGGAACCTCACGATACTTTTCCTCTCTCTTCGCTCCTCGGTACAGACGATCCCTTTCGGTTTGTTCACGGCAAGAACCACCATCTCATCCTGCTTTGAGATGACTTTTCGTCCCACTTTCACCACCTGTCCCGGAACGATCCTCATCCCGGTCTGCGCCCGCTCTCCGTCCACGGTCACCCGTCCGCTCTCGATCAGGCGGTCCGCTTCCCGCCTGGAGCAGACGCCCGCCTCACTCAGATATTTGTTCAGCCTCACAGGCTCCTTTTTCTGTAGAAATTCTTCACTGATCCGATTACTCACTGCCAAACACTCCGCTTATACTGTTATCTGTAAAAAATGTATTTCCGCTGTAAAGGAACAGCACGTCCGTAATCCGGTAGGTGTCCATAAGATCTTTGATCGTCCCGCTGTAATATCTGGGATCCACTACCACGATCTCCCTGTAGTAAGGGGTCAGGAACGGGATAAAACAATTCGCAAAAGAATCCTTGATGACAAGGAGCCGGTCCCTGCTTGTGGAGACGGTCCTGATATCCAGCACGGATGTACTGTCTCCCAGATATACTCCATACTGGTCTCTGGATTCCAGCTTGGCCGAATCATACAGAGAGGTGGTCCGTTTTCCCTCATCCACGTAGTTTACGATCAGATCATTGTCCCCCTGGGTGGGCGCGTAGATATCGATCTGCTCCTTCTCCCCCAGTCCCACGCCGCTGCGCGCCGCAAGTCTTCCGGTAAAATCATTGGAGACCGCATAAGACACATATTTGTCCGATACATCCTCCCCGATTCCAAGACTCTGCGCCGCGCTCTGGAAGACATAGAATGCTCCCAGCGCGGTCCAGTGCTGATCCGTCTTATAATATATCTTTTCACTTTTGTGCTTGTTCAATACAGAAACTGCGTCGATCCAGTTCACAGAGTCCCCCAGTTCCCTCTGGACCATACTGATCATCTGGGTCTGATCCTCCACGGAAGCAAGCGCGGGCAGACTGTCGCTGAGCACGCACGCTGCGTCCGGCACAAGGATCATATTGACCGGGATATCCGGATAAGAATCTTTAAAACTCCTGATGGATTCCAGATTTGCCGAAAGGTCTTCCTGGTCCGCCACCTCAATATCCATAAGGAGCTGTCCGCCTTTTCCGATCAACACTCCGTTCTCCATGCGGCTTCCGCCGATCCGGTCCGCAGTCACCTTCGCGCCTCTCAGAAGGTCCCTCGCCATGAACTGATCGCTCAGATAATTCTCAAACTGTTCTGCAAAATCTCCTGTTGCGATCGTCGACCAGTTCAGTTTCGGCATGGATGCAAGCACTCTGTTCTCCGCATCTGAACTCTCCCTGTCCGGAACGATCAGATTGACGACCGCTGCCAAAAGGAGGACCAATATAAAGATTTTTCCGATCAGGCCCTCTGTCCTGCCGTTCTTCCTTTTTCTGCCTCTCATATCTCCACCTTAAAATCTGAAATACAAAAACGGGTTATAGCTTCCTGTCACAAGATACGCGATCGAGATAAAGAACATGCCGAAATACACGATCACTGATGCTGCTGTCCGCGCTCTCTGACTCTTCCATGCTTCCGTGAGTGCCCGGATAAAAGAGAATCCGATCCGGGTCGATCCCAGCACGGCGAGAAGGTATAAAAGCCAGTGGGAGAGCAGTACAAACCAGGCGCCTTTATCCGCAATGCCTGCGCCTCCTCCGAACATCGCCGCCAGATAGCGAAGCGCATATCCGATGCTGGGACTGAAAAAGAAAACCCAGCCGATCAGGATGACAACAAGGGAATAAATATGTCTCACCGGCTTTGGAAGCTCATCCAGAGACGCGCCATACACATATTTCTCCATCACGATGATCACACCGTAGTAAACTCCCCACACAATAAAATTCCAGGCAGCTCCGTGCCACATTCCGGTGAGCGTCCACACGATCATCAGATTCACAACGTTTCTTACTGCGGAACAGCGGTTCCCGCCCAGCGGGATATAGACATACTCCCGGAACCAGGAACTCAGGGAAATATGCCATCTGCGCCAGAACTCTGTGATGCTCTGGGAAATGTACGGATAATCAAAATTCTTCTTCAGTTCAAACCCGAACATCCTTGCCAGCCCCACCGCCATATCAGAATATCCGCTGAAATCAAAATAGATCTGAAATGCATATGAGATGCACCCGAGCCATGCCATAAGAACGGACATCTGGCTCGCCGGCATATCTGAGATCTGCTGAAATATCTCTCCGCTCATGTTGGCAATGACCGCCTTCTTTGCCAGACCTCTGATAAAAAGCATCGCTCCCTGCCCCAGCTTTACCGCGCTGGTCCTTCTGTTCGTGAGCTGCTCTTCAATGTCCACGTACCGCACGATCGGTCCCGCGATCAGCTGCGGGAACATTGCGATATACAATGCATAATTCAGGATATTTTTCTGCACACCTGTCTTTTTTCTGTAGACATCAATGATATATGTCAGGCTCTGAAACGTATAGAAAGACAGCCCGATCGGCATGGGCAGTTCCCTGTAGGGGATCTCCTGCGGAAGAATCCCGCTCAGCATATCAAGAACAAATGCATAATACTTGAAAAAAGCAAGAATAGCTATATTCGCGGCGACAGCAAAGACAATGCTCCGCTTTGCTTTCACCGGATCGTCCGATTTCCGGTCTATATCGAGACCACAGAAATAATTCAGGAGAATGGAGAGTACCATCAGGATCACATAGACCGGCTCTCCCCATGCATAGAACAGAATACTCGCAGCGAGCAGGATAATATTTTTCCATTTTTCCGGAGCGATATAGTAAACTGCCAGAACGACCGGCAGAAATAGAAACAAAAACGTAATACTGCTGAATACCATATTCTCTTTCCCTCTCCCCTACAGACTACTGTCAAACACAGACCGGTATTCTCCTGCCTGCGATGATACCGCGAAGAAGATAAATCTGCCCCGCACACTCTGCTGCGCGTCTTCGAGCAGCCTTACCTCCTCTGAACCATATCCCTCAAAGGCTGCGATCCGCGCCTGAGTCCTCTCATCAAGGGCGTCTGTAACTTCCTGGATCTGCCCCCTGCTCTTCACCTTGATCAGGAGCACCTCTTCCACAGACATGCTGGATTCTGACGCATAATACATTACGCCGTCATAGTCCGCGCTGTTCAGCCCGAAATTCCGTTTCAGCATCCGTTCACTCATCTCTGTAAGGTTTTCCGTATCAATGGACGCGCTCACGGTTTCCGACACTTCTTCAAAAGACTTGTTGCTCCCGCTGGTAAAAAGCATCAGAACAACCACATAGATCAGCATGACTGCCAGCACGATATATTTTGCCACTTCCGGCAGTCCGGCTCTTTTCTTTGTCATAGCGATGCCACCTCCGCCATCCGGTCCGCCCACAGAGGATAAAACTCCGCTTTAAAGTGGATCCCGTCCTCCTCATAATACTGGTCGGACACGAGTTCCGTGTTGTCTATAAAACCGATCTGCAGCTTTGTGCACATCTCCGACAGGACCGTATTGTACTCGCTGATCCGTCCAAGCGCAGGCTCGTTTTCCACCGCGGAATCAAGGACCGGGAAGATCGAATTGACAAAAATATGCGCATCCGGCACCTCTTCCTGGATCTGCTTTACCAGCGCTTCATAGTCTGACCGGAACTGTACCGTATTCTCCCCGTCCTCAATGACATCGTTCATCCCGAACGTGAGAAAGATCACCTGGGGATTCAGTTCTTTCACCTGGGCCACCTGATCATCCAGCTCATCCAGATGCACCCCGATCTTTGAGACGACACTGGAGACACTCAGCACATCATATTCTACCAGTCCTTCTGTGATCGAATCCCCCATCACCACAGAGCTTGCGAACTTTTCTTTGGCACTGCGCGTATCCTCCTCCTGGCCGTCCTGACTCTCAAGCTGGGCGATCTTCTGCTCGATCACGGTAATATCTTCCGCTTCTGCTGCTTTGATATATGCGATTCCTTCCTCCGTGTCCGCACCTGAAGATGTAAAACGGGTAACACCGTACACGATCCCTGCTGCCAGAAGAATCACAGCGGCACACCCGCCACAGAGGAGAAACATTTTTCTTTGTTTTCTGCTCATTTTTTTCATAGGTTTATAATACTTTTTTTACCTTTAAAAGTCAATGTTGTGTTATGATGGACAGGTACACACCGGTGCTGCCGCGTCACAGTAGGGACTGCGCCAGCCGGCCTTTCCACAACTGATACAGGTCCTGCGCCGGGAACACAGAGAGGAACCACAGATATGATAGCATTGACCTTAACAGACTTGAAATCATCCACGTCTCATCTCTTCTTAAAAGATACTTTTGACAGTTTCTGTTTCATCGAGGGAGAGATCGTGACCTTCAATACATTCCGCATCGACGGTTTTATCCAGAAAGAGTTCTTTGATCCCGGAGCCGGGCTGCCGGAATACTCCTTCTGGAAAAATGTGCGCGAGCACTGTTTCGCTGTGATCCGCGGGAAAAAGACGCCTTTAAGTTTCCGTTTCGTGTTCAGCCTGTCCCCGAAAAAAATCGAACAGCTCATCTCACGGAATTCATTTCCCGTACCCCCCCAGGAGGTGCAGGGGCTCTATCTCAATATCCATTACGACGGGACACGCCTTACCTGCGTGACCGGCACATCATTTAAGACATTTACCATGGACAAGTCCCTGGAACGCGCATGGGATGAGATGGCGGAAAAATTCCTTCTCCAGAAGGGGATCGACTTTGAAAAAGAGCTGTGAGAAAACGGAAACAAAACTGAAACAAAGCCGAAATAAAATTGAAATAAGATCAAAAAAGATCCCGGAAGAGTATCCGCTGTATTCGGACCTCTCTCCCGGGATCTTTCTGTTTTTCACTTTCCGTTACGCCATGATCTTTCGCTGTACCATGATCTTTTGCTGTATCATGGGCTGTCAAAACGTTTTATTTTGTAAGGAGAAGCATGATCTCGTTGCTCCTCTGGACAAATGCCGTCATCTCTTCCGGACTCAGCGGCTTGTGAGCCAGCATCGCCAGGTCATAGAGCTGTTTGCAGATGACCGGCACGTTCTTGCTGCGCTTATGCTCCACAAGGAATTTCACCAGCGGATGATTTGCGTTGAGCACCAGAGTTGCCTGGCTTCCGAACATGGACGGATCCATGCCGTTCATGCCGTACATCCTCATCATCTCTGCCATACGTCTCTCCTGCTCGGAAAGAACCGCCATGGAAGCGACTTTGTCGTCTTTGAGCTTCTCCACTTTTATATCAAGTTTGTCGTTGTTCAGCTCTTTGCGGAAGATCTCGACCAGGCTGTCAGAAGTCTTCTTAAATTCTTCCTTCTCCTCTTCCGCCACTTCGTCTTTCAGGGACTCATGAACGTCCGCGTCGATCCGCAGGAACTCGACATCCTGATGTTTCTGCTCAAGATACGTCACAAACGCGGAATCAATGTTGTGCGACAGGATGATCGCGTCCTGTCCCTGGGACTTGAACATGTTGATGTACTGGCTCTGCTGTACCTCGTCGGTCACATAGTAGATCCTTGTCTTCTCCTCTTCTTTGTTCTCGTCCTCCGCAGCATCCGCACCTTCTGTCTTCGCCTCTTCTGTCTGTGCATCTGTGCTCTCTGCCGCTTCGCCTGCTGCCTGAACCTCAGCGTCGTTATCCTCACCTTCGGCTGTCTCGCCCTTGCTCTCTTTGATCACATCCTCAAGGGTCAGGTACTTGTGCTCCAGATTCTTATAGATCATAGAATCCTTCATCTTCTCGCCGAACTTCTCGTCTTTGAGGCATCCGAACTTGATGAACGGGCTGATGTCATCCCAGTATTTCTCGTAATTCTCGCGGTCTGTCTTGAACATCCCAACCAGTTTGTCCGCAACTTTCTTGGAGATATAATCTGCGACTTTATTTACAAATCCGTCGTTCTGCAGCGCGCTCCTGGAAACGTTCAGCGGCAGATCCGGGCAGTCGATAACGCCCTTTAATACCATCAGGAATTCCGGGATCACTTCCTTGATGTTGTCCGCGATGAACACCTGGTTATTGTACAGTTTGATCGTTCCTTCGATGGACTCGTACTCTGTGTTGATCTTCGGGAAGTACAGGATCCCTTTTAAATTAAACGGATAATCCATATTCAGATGGATCCAGAACAAAGGCTCCTTGTAGTCCATGAACACTTTTCTGTAAAATGCGATGTACTCATCCTTTGTACACTCGCTCGGGCTCTTGCCCCATAACGGATGGGTATCACTCAGGGAAACTGGACGCTTCACGATCTTGACTTTCTTCTTCGGCGGCTCCTTCTCTCCATCCTCTTTTCCTTCTTCGCCAGCCCCTGCGTCTGTCGGAGCCTCCTCGATATGCTCGATCACTGTATCCGTATCCAGAAGGTCTTCCTCGTCGATGGTCTCGTATTCCGGCTCCGCGTTCGCCTTGGAAAGAAAGATCTCCACCGGCATGAAGGAACAGTATTTTTCCAGCACTTCTCTCGCACGGTACTCATTTGCAAACTCCAGGCTGTCCTCGTTCAGGAAAAGTGTGATCTCAGATCCGACCGTGGTCTTGTTCCCCTCCTGCATCTCGTACTCTGTGCCGCCCTGGCTCGCCCAGTGTACCGGCGCTGCCCCCTCTTTATAGGAAAGAGTATCGATCTGCACCTCGTCCGCTACCATAAATGCAGAATAGAATCCCAGACCAAAGTGTCCGATCATATCGTCCTCTGTGGTCTTGTCTTTGTATTTTTCAAGGAACTGGGTCGCACCGGAGAATGCGATCTGAGTGATATACTCTTCCACTTCATCCGCAGTCATTCCCAGACCGTTATCGATAAACTTCATTGTCTTCTCTTCCGGGTTGACAATGACCTCGATCTTCGGCTTATATCCTTCCGGGAGTTCATACTCTCCCATCATATCCAGTTTTTTCAGCTTTGTGATCGCGTCGCATCCGTTGGATACCATCTCGCGCACAAAAATATCGTGATCCGAATACACCCATTTCTTTATGATCGGAAATATATTCTCGCTGTCAATGGATAAGTTGCCTTTCTTTACTTCCATGTCTAACACTCCTTTAAAATACATTTTGATATCACATCAGCCTTTTTTCCAAGCTGCCAAAGGCTGTATCTTATGCCTAAAAGACATTCTAGCTCACGGAATTTTAAAAGTCAATAGAAAATTAGCACTCTTTGGAGATGAGTGCTAATAATTGTGTTAAATTTATAAAATATCTGTAAACATCACAGGAGCCGTATACTTTGCAGCGTACACGGCTCCTGTCAGATTTATGCCGGCTTCCTCACACATATATCACACTGTCTCCGGCTCGCCATACTCTTCTCCGAACGTCTCCACAGTAACTTTCTTCATCACCTGTTTCTCCAGCGGACGGTCGCTGTAATCTGTCGCGGTCTCCGCGATCTTATTTACAACGTCCATTCCCTCTGTGATCTTTCCAAAAGCCGCATACGCTCCGTCAAGATGGGGAGACTTCTCGTGCATGATGAAAAACTGGCTTCCCGCTGAATCCGGATGCATGGCACGTGCCATGGAAAGGACTCCCGGATCATGCGCCAGATCATTCTTAAAGCCGTTCTGAGAGAACTCTCCTTTGATGCTATATCCCGGGCCGCCCATTCCTGTTCCGTCCGGGCATCCTCCCTGGATCATAAAACCACGGATCACACGGTGAAAGATCAGCCCGTTATAAAACCCTTTATTTACCAGTGAGATAAAATTCTTTACCGTATTCGGCGCGATCTCCGGATAGAGTTCCGCTTTCATGATATCGCCGTTTTCCATTTCAAATGTAACAACTGGATTTGCCATAATAATGATTCTCCTTTTCCTATAAGATCAGCAGGAAGAACGGATACCACCGTCATCGCGAATATCCCCCTGTCCTGCTCAAATGATATTGTAGCGGATTCCCTCAGCGCCGTCAACGGCGATCGCCTTTCTCCTTGTATCGCCTTTCCCCTGTCCTTGTATTTCAGCAAAGCTGCTGCGGAAAAGGGCTCTCAGAGGCCGCGTTTTCTCTGGCAGAAAAACTGTGTATCGAGCAAGGCGTGGACTACCTCCGGATCGATACCGCATATCCTAATAAGAGGATGCAGCATATCCTGGAGAAAAACGGCTTCAAATACTGCGGCGTGATCAAGTATCAGGGGAGTGAACGGCTCGCCTATGATAAGCTTTTATGACTGCATATTCTCTTTCACCATCAAATTTTCTTATGTAAAACACTTCAAACTCACGCCATCTGTCCCCCCTGTGATATAATAACTTCATACTTATGTACAGGAGGGGATAAACATATGACTAAACCGGTAAACGACCCCAACGAAACTCTTATTCACAGCTGCATAACTCCAGATGAGCGCGTCAGGCTGCAGTATCAGTTCCAGAACCGGCACCGGTTTATGACTGCAGGGAGTATTTTCCTGCTGCTTCTGGGGATCCTGTCACTTGTCTCTGCACTTTTCCTCGCAGCCAGCGAAGACTTTCCCTTTATCTGCATCCTGGCATGTGCCGTATCCGGTGCAGGTATGATCATACTCGGCGTCTGGGCTCTTCGCGTCTCCGGAAAACACGAGGCTGATTTTACCGGTGCAAAGATTGTTGTGTATGAGTCGAAGCTGGGGCTGTTCCTGGGATGGCTTCTCTATATCATCGGCGCTGTTCTGTCCATTGTCGTTATTGTTCTCGCTGTTCATGAGGACGGCGGCAGCATGATCGTATCCCTTCTTACACTAGTTCTATTTTTCGGTTGGGCTGCATGTGCTTCCGACTATCGCAATCGAAGAATTTTGATGAACGATAGCCGTGTGTGGGGTGTCAACGCTTTTGGAAAAAACTGGTGTTTTTCAAAAAGCGAGATCGATAAAGTCGGCCTTCAGTTAAGTGCAGGGGGTTTTTCCGCTAAAGATTCTCACGGCAAAACGTTATTTGGCTTTGAAAATAATATGACTAAGACTTCCCATACCTGAAATGGGCTTCGCTCCTTGAAAATTCAATATTTCAGCTGACAAAATAGTGATTTATGCCCCTATAGCCTCAGGATGGAGTGCGTTACGCAGATATTTCGGCAGTCTTGCTTCAAAATCAGCAGTAAAAGCTGTCAATTGCTCATCGCTGAGTTTTAAGATTTCCTGAAGGCTTGCCATCAAGGCATCCATTAGGATGCCAAGTGATCTATGGAAAG
>NZ_JACJLR010000035.1 GCF_016902345.1 Mediterraneibacter glycyrrhizinilyticus
AGAGACAATCCACTGGAGAATTAGGGGCTTAAAAAAGCCCGAATTCTCTGGGATTGCCTCTTCCCTGCATGTCAGGGATTAAAAATCGGTATTAACCGACAGCCCCTGTCAGGGATATGGAAAAGGAGTTCTATTTTTCTTTGATCAGATAATATTGCGCTGAAAACGGGGCAAGTGTAAATTCAAACACAGGTTTTCTGGAGCCTGCTTTTTCCGCCAACGGTTTCTTGATGCTGTTCTGTCCGCTGCTGCGTTCTGCTCCGTCTGCCCGGTCCGCCCCGCCTTTTCCTCCGTATTCCGGAAGTTCGCTGCTGAAGATCTGTTTCAGCTCTGCAGCATCCGGGATCTCAAGCTGATACCCGGCCTGCTCAACTCCGGAAAAATTGAAGACTGCGGCGATCCGCTCGTCCTTTCCGGTTCGCTCGAAGGCATAGATGCACTGTTCCTCAGAGTGGCAGTCCAGCCATAGGAATCCGTCCGAGTCATAATCTTTTTCAGAAAATGCAGGATGCTCCAGGTAAAAGTGGTTTAAGTCGGTCATAAACCGGTGGAAATCCTGGTGGGCGGGATAGGTGAGCAGATCCCAGTCCTGTTCCCGCTTCTCATCCCACTCCCGGAAGTGCCCGATCTCGTTGCCCATAAAATTCAGCTTCTTGCCCGGATGCGCGTACATATACATGTAAAATGCCCTTGCCTGCGGAAACTTCATATCATAGTCCCCGAACATCTTCTGGAGGATGGTGGCTTTCCCGTGGACCACCTCATCGTGGGAGAGGGGAAGCAGATAATTCGAATCGTAGTAGTATGCCATGGAGAAGGTGAGCTTATGGTAACACCCTCCACGGAAAAGGGGATCGATGCGGAAGTAGTCCAATGTGTCGTTCATCCAGCCCATGTCCCACTTATAATCAAACCCCAGCCCTCCGTTTTCCGGTGATTCAGTGACGCCCGGGAAACTGGTGGAGTCCTCGGCTGCCAGGATAGCGGAAGGATGCAGTTCTTTCAACCCCCGGTTCATGTTTTTTAAGAATTCCACGGCGTTGGAGTTGACGCCCCGCTCCGGTGTTCCCTGCCAGTAGATGGCCCGGCTGATGGCGTCCATGCGGAGCCCGTCCATGTGGAACTCGGTCAGCCAGTAGTTGGCGGCGGACTGGAGAAAGCTTCTCACTTCCCCGCGGGAGTGCATGAAGTTGCAGCTTCCCCACTCACTCTGTCCCACCGCAGCGTGAGGATATTCATAGAGCGCCGTGCCGTCGTAATTTGCCAGAGCATAGTAATCCACCGCAAAATGAACGGGCACAAAGTCAAGGATGATGCCGATGTCATTCTGATGGCAGGCATCTACGAAGGCTTTGAGCTGGTCCGCCGTTCCGTAGCGGGAAGTGGGGCTGAAAAAGCCGGTGCCCTGATAGCCCCAGGATTCGTCGCTTGGATATTCATTGAGGGGCATGATCTCCAGATAATTGTAGCCGTTCTCCTTCAGATAAGGGATCAGGATGTCTGTCATCTCCTCATAGTCATACCATGCGTCCGGTTCGGCGGAGGGCTTTTTGAAGGAGCCGAAGTGGATCTCGTAGATATTCAGGGGACCGCTGAGCCTGTCCGTGCGTTTCTTCATCCAGGCCGAGTCGCGGAAACAGTAAGCATCCATGTCCCGGATGATGGATGCGGTGTTGGGACGCAGCTCCATCCCGTATCCATAAGGGTCGCAGTGGTCGATAAACTGTCCGGACTGATCATAGATCCGGTATTTGTACATCATTCCCGGGTGCGCGTTTTTTGAGGTAAACTCCCAGAAATTTCCGTCATGGACTTTCTCCATGGGGCTCTCTTCCCAGTCGTTGAATTCTCCGATGACAGAGATCTTCGAGGCGGACGGGGCAAAGGTGCGGAAGACCACGCCGCCCTTTTCCGTGTGCGCGCCCAGATACTTGTAAGCGTCGAATATTTTTCCAGTGTAGAATCCGTAAAAATCCATAATTACCTCCATAACAAATAATAGACAGTAGTTGGTTTTCATTTTATAATAAGAATAGCTTCAAAAAATCAGGATGTCCACCGACAATCCCGGGGATGTGTCGGAAAACCGACTATTTCGAAAAAGTGTTGTTTATCATTGCTGCGCGGAAGAAAAAGTTTATGGAAGCTTATGACGGAAGCGCAGAATGAAGTGATATGCCAGGGAGGAGATCATGGATCTGAGAATAGAAAAGACGCAGAGGGCGATCCGCAATGCATTTATCGAACTGAGATCAAAGAAACCGCTGGAGAAGATCACAGTGAAGGAGCTGTGCGCCGAGGCGTGCATCAACAAATCCACCTTTTATTCTCATTATGAAGATATCTATGCGCTTTCCGAAGCGATGGAGAAAGAGACGGTCGCATCGATCATAAACGGGATCGAACATCTGAAAGAATACACATTTGAGAATTCGGATGCATTTACAAGAGAACTGTGCCTGGCGTTCATGTCACAGATCTCGCTTATCAATATTATTTTTTCGGGAAAAGAGCAGAACCATCTCGGGAATCAGCTTGATCGGGAGTTAAAGAAGGTGATTTACAGAAAATACCCCGAGTATGAGAAGGACGTGGAGAAAAATATCCTTCTGTCCTACTGCATACAGGGGGCATATCACGCGTATCTGAGCAACCCGGAGGCAGATACGGAAGTCTTTGTGCGCACGGTGGAAAACATTGTCAAGTGTTTACGGCCGCTGGTGTGAAGCAGCAGTATTCTGCGCCATCACGCCCACCAGTTTGTGAGGAATGTAGGGCTCTTCGAGATAAGCGAGCTCTTCAGCAGTCAGTTCCAGGTCCACTGCATTTGCCGCTCCTTCCACATGATGGAACCTGGTAGCGCCCACCACCGGGGAAGTGACCTTTGTCAGGAGCCAGGCAAGGGAGATTTCGGTCATGGTCACCCCGCGCTTTTCCGCGATCTCGGCGACACGGTCGATGATCACCTGGTCCTGAGCGGCGGTATCACCGTATTTGAGCTGGGCGTAGCTGTCCTCGGACAGGCGTTTTGAAGTCTCTCCTCTGTGTTTGGAGAGCCGTCCGCCAGCAAGGGCGCTGTAGGGAGTCAGGGCGATATTGTCCTCCTGACAGAAGGGAACCATCTCCCTCTCCTCCTCGCGGAAGATCAGATTGTAATGTCCCTGCACGGAAACGAATTTTGCGAAGCCTTCTTTTTCTGCCAGTGCATTGGCTTTGGCAAGCTGCCAGGCAAAGCAGTTGGAGATGCCGATATAGCGGGCCTTTCCGGCTTTTACCATCCGGTTGAGTCCGTCCAGGATATCGTAGATGGGGGTCTGGTGGTCCCACATATGATAGATGTAGAGGTCCACATGGTCCATTCCCAGATTTTCCAGGCTCTTGTCCAGCATAGTCTCGATATGCTGCTGTCCGGTCACGCCTGCCACGATCTCCTCGGGCGTGCGGGGGAGAAATTTGGTCGCCACCACCACGTCGTCCCGTCTGGCAAAGTCTTTCAGCGCTCTTCCCAGGTACTGTTCGCTGGTCCCGCTCTGGTAAGCGATGGCAGTGTCAAAGAAATTGATGCCCAGGTCCAGCCCATGCTTTATGATCTCGCGGCTGTGCGCCTCGTCCAGGGTCCAGGTGTGCTGCCCGTGTGCAGCATCTCCAAATCCCATACATCCCATGCAGATGCGGGATACGTTCAGGTCAGAATTCCCCAATTTTGTATACTTCATAATACGCTCCTTTTCCTATTCCTGAGTGCGGGTGGAACTCGTGACCAGGAATAGGAGTCTGTCTGTTTTAGTTCTTTTTTATGGTTATCAGATGCTTCTATTTTATTTCTCTGACAGCGGAAAGTCTAATGCTTTTTTCAGATCACGGAAGATGCTTTTCGTGTATAACTGCAATGTAAAGTCAATATCGACTTAGAAAAGGTCAAAAAAACACCTGTTTTTACGGATTCTCTTGCGCTATGATATAGGCGTAACAGGGAAACAGATAAGAAAAAATGAAAAGGAGATAAAGATTATGAGTATGATTATAAACGCAGTTAAAAATTATTTCACATCTAACACAGAGATGATCAATGCAGGGCTTCTTCTTCTGAACGGCAACGTTGATGCATATGGACTGTACAAGTCAATGAGATAATGCTCAGAGGTACAGTGCAGGATGAAAGAACTGAATAACAGATCAAAGGGAAAGAACCGGAAGATGTTTAGGTAAGAAAAACATTTTCCGGTTCTTTTCTTAATTCCGGATAAGATGAGCCCTCCCGCTTTATCCTTAAATCGCTGAGGACCCGGGACCGGACAGGCAGGTCCTCGTCAGACAGGAAATGTTCCGGGAGCTGATCGACGACGGAGTGATCACAGAACTTCAGATGCAGGGATATCTTGTTACCAGAGATTTCCGCCGGAGAAGGCGCAAAAAGGACGGCGTGGAATACGGCTGGGCGATCGCAGTGTACACGACGCCGGAGATCGGAACTTCTCCGACCATTTTCCATTTATTTAAAGCAGCCGTGTGCTCCACCGGGATTCGAACCCCATCCAGTACGGTCCGATCCTCTTCCTCGCAGCAAGCGATGAGGGCGCACTCTTTTCCTGTCTTAAATGATCTTCCAAGATCCTGTATGCTATTTATCATATTGCTTTAAAAAGTTTTCAGTTTCTTCAAGCGTAAGAGAATATTTGCTCATGAGTTTCTGAGTGATCTCCTCGTCAGAAATAGGATGATCTGCCTGCATCTCCCGCAAAGCAGAGATAAGCTGACGGATGCCGTTTTTCCGTTCCGCATTAAGACCTTTATCATATCCCTCATCAAATCCTTCACGCTTTACTGCTTTTTCATATTTTTCCAGATCGAATGTTTCCAATATCACATGGATCACCTCCGCTTTCTGCGAAGTCAGGATATCCGCTAAGATGTCATTCTGAATACATTCATCTACAGACAGAGATGCAGCCTGTGGAAGCGGAAGACCAGAATCAAGATTCCGCCGTACGGTATCTACAAAGATGGCATATTCTTTCAGACGTCTGCACTTTTCCAGCAGTTCATTATTGTGCCCGTAATTGATATTGAGCATGAGTGAGGTGCACTGCAGGCATGGTTCCATTCCTGCTGGCGGAGTCTCAAACAGGTCTGATAATTTCAGAAGCTGCCGGTCCGGTTCATTTTTTGTTCCGTTGTAGAAGACAATGTGCTGTGGAAAGGGAAGCTTTTTAGGGGCGCTGCTGTAGATGTTGATGTTATGTTTTGCTATATGATCTTCATACATCCTTGCAAAGTACAGTAATGCCCTTGTCGGCATGTTCGGGTTGAATGTACTCTGATGTTCATACAGATTAAGAACGACACTGACAAGAAAGCCGAGATCATTTTTCATGGAAAGATATAGTGCATTTTCCAGAGTTGTGATCTCCAGATCATCCGGATTTGTATAATCTGTGCCATTAATAGCGTTATATAAGGAGAGCAGGTCTTCCTTTTTGCTGAACACCAGGCGAAACAGCCGGTCTTTGTACTGGCGGTTTACAGCCGGATATTCCTGACTGTTATTTAATTTTTTGTCCAATAAACTACACCTCCATTATAGGAAAAAAAAAGAATAGCTGCAACCTTCTGTGAGCTCAAACAAAAGGAAATCTGTGGCGGAGACCGCCGGAAACATGTGAAAACCAGACGCTGTTATAAATACAGCTTAGGGAAAAGAAAATCCCGTTTGTTGTCTGATTATTGTACAGGAAAAATACGGACAAAACAATATGGCAGGATGCACAAAAACAGATTAAAACCGCTTCTGTCCACACGGGCAATGTCAGCAGGTAATGTGTGATACCTGAGCATGAGGGTGGCGGTTTCAAATCCTCTGTGCTAAAATTAAAACTGGAAATTTTTGAGACAATACAGAAAAATACAGCAAGATAAAGTACCGCGGCAAAGTACGAGAGGTGATCACAATGTACATAGCAGATTTACATATCCATTCCCGCTATTCCCGGGCGACCAGCAAGGACTGTACTCCGGAGTATCTTGACCTCTGGGCGAGACGGAAAGGGATCCACATCGTGGGGACAGGCGACTTTACCCACCCGGCGTGGAGGGAGGAGCTGACAGAAAAGCTGGAACCGTCAGAGGACGGGCTCTATGTTTTGAAGAAGGAATACCGGATTCGGGACAGTGAAGTGCCCGGTGAGATGATCCCACGCTTTGTGATCACAGGGGAGATCAGTTCGATTTATAAGAAAAACGGAAAAGTGCGCAAGGTCCACAGTCTGATCCTGCTCCCCGGGCTTGAGGACGCGGAGAAGATCTCGGCAAAATTGGAGCAGATCGGGAATATCCATTCGGATGGCCGCCCGATCCTGGGGCTGGACTGTCATGACCTGCTGGAGATCCTGCTGGAACTGTGTCCGGAGGCAGTCTATGTCCCGGCACATATCTGGACTCCTCACTTTTCCCTGTTCGGGGCATTCTCCGGGTTTGACACGGTGGAGGAGTGTTTCGGAGATCTTACGCCATACATCCATGCTATGGAGACAGGGCTTTCCTCGGACCCGCCGATGAACTGGAGGGTATCTGCGCTGGACCGCTTCCAGCTGATCTCCAATTCGGACGCGCATTCCCCGGCGAAGCTGGGGCGGGAGGCCAATCTGTTTGATATCCCCATGTCCTACGGAGCGCTGGCGCATGCGATCCAGACGGGGGAGGGGCTTGACGGTACGATCGAGTTCTTCCCGGAGGAAGGAAAGTATCATATGGACGGGCACCGGAAATGCAACCTCTGCCTGACGCCCTCGGAGACCATGAGATATAACGGGAAATGCCCGGTGTGCGGCAGGAAGATCACTATTGGCGTTTCCCATCGCGTGGAGGAACTCTCTGACCGGGCGGAAGGATATATAAGGGAAAATACAAAACGGTTTGAGAGCCTGGTTCCCCTTCCGGAAGTCATCGGGGCATCTATCGGGGCGTCGGCAGCGAGCAAAAAGGTGGACCGGGAGTATCACCGGCTCCTCTCCGAGCTGGGACCGGAATTTGACATCCTGAGGACCTTTCCTCTGGAGGAGATCCACAGAGTGTCCGGAACCAGACTCGCGGAAGGGATCGGCCGGCTGCGCAGCGGTCAGGTGGAGCGGATCCCGGGATTCGACGGGGAGTACGGCGTGATCAGGCTGTTCACTGCGGAGGAGCTGAATAACACAGAGGGACAGATGAATTTCTTTGATCTGCTGGGAAACAGCACGGTCGTATGGAATGAAAATACGAACGAAGAAAAGAAAAAAGTGTCTCCGGAGCTTGCGAAGAGGCAGAATACAGAGCAGAACAGGGCGGAAGAAGGCACAGAAGAAGCTGTGAAAGAAGAGACGAATGAAGGTTCGAAGATAGATCAAAAAGAAGACACAAAAGAGGTTGTGGAGACAGGCATGGATACTGGGAAGACGAACCAGTCTGCCCTGCGTCTGAACCCGGAGCAGGAGTATGCGGTCCGGTGCAGTTCTCCCCGCATTGCCGTAAAAGCAGGGCCGGGGACCGGGAAGACCAAGACACTGGTCTCAAGGCTCCGTTATCTGCTGGAATACCGGAAGGTGAAGCCGTCGGATATCACCGCGGTCACATTTACCAACCAGGCGGCACAGGAGATGCGGGAGAGGATCGAGAGAGAGACGGGAAAGAAACAGGCAGCCCGCTCCATGCAGATTGGGACGTTCCACGCGATCTGTCTGGATTTCCTGAAAGGACAGGGAGAGGATTCTTCGCTTATGACAGAGGAAGAGCAGCGCAGGCTGGCGGAGGAGACCATTGTCGAGAGCGGGATCTCATTGAACGCCGGGAGGTTCCTTGAAGCGGTCTCCAGATACAAATCCGGGATGAAAGCGGACCTGTCTGAAGAACAGATACCGGAGGCAGCGTGGCAGCAGGCACAGAAACTTTATGAATCGAAAAAGGATGCCCGGAAACTCTGGGATTTTGACGACCTTCTTCTTCGGACCGCACAGAGGATAGAAAGCGGGGAAGTCTCTGACGGATGGGAGAAGCGGTTCAGATATCTGCTGGTGGATGAATTTCAGGACATCAACCCGGCACAGTTCACCCTGGTGAAGCTGTGGAGCCGTGCAGGAAGGGAACTCTTCGTGATCGGAGACCCGGACCAGTCTATCTACGGGTTCCGAGGGGCAGATGCAGAATGCTTTGAGAAGCTTAAGAAAGAATATAGTGACCTTGAGACAGTGGCCTTGAAGGAAAATTATCGCTCCTCGCCTCAGATTCTGAATGCGGCGATGGCAGTGATCTCGCAGGAAGAGGGAGGGGAAGAGGAAGGTGCGGAAGAAAGAGAACAGAAAGGGGATTCCGGTCTCAACGCCGGTCAGCGGCTTCTTCACCCCAACTGCCGGGACAATGTTCCTGTGCGCCTGATCCGTGCGGGAAGTCCCATGGGAGAGGCGATATTTATCGCCAAGGAGATCAACCGCCTGGTCGGCGGCATTGGAATGCTGGAAGCACATCAGGCGTCATGGGAGCTGGGAGAACGCAGGCCGAGAGGATTTGAAGAGATCGCAGTTCTGTGCAGGACGCACCACCAGGCAGAACTGGTGGAGAAATGTCTGAAAAAGGAAAGCATCCCCTATATTATGGCCGGGCGGGAAGATTTCCTTCAGGAAGGGACCGTACAGGGCAGTCTCTCTTTCTTCCGGTATCTGGAAGATCCGGAGGCTCTCTCTGTCATGAGGATCAGTGCGGAACAGCTCTGGAAGCTGGAGTGGAATGACATGACAGCGGAAGTCGTCCGTTCCGCTGCGGAGAAGTTCCGGCCGCTCTATCAAAAGAAGAAACCGCAGAAGTTTCTGGAGGAATGGATGGAAGAGATGGGAATCTCGGAGGATCCGGCCATGCAGAGGCTTCTTCAGATGAGCGTGTTTTATAAGAATATGCCGGAGTTTGTGAGTGCGCTCACCCTGGGGGTGGAGAGCGACCTGAAGCGCTGCGGGATGAAAAAATATACATCAGAGGCAGTCACCATTATGACGCTGCACGGCTCAAAAGGACTGGAATTTCCCGTAGTGTTCATCTACGGGGCGGAGCAGGGCTCCATCCCGCTGGAGAGTGAAACGCATCCTTCTGATAAAGAGGAAGAGAGGCGGCTCTTCTATGTGGGCATGACAAGGGCAAAAGAAGAACTGATCATGACTACATCTGGAGAAATGTCAGAGTTTCTTATATCGCTTCCGAGTGGACTGCTCGAGGAAGAAAATGTGGAGAAAAAGAAAAAAGAAGAAAGCTGGCACCAGATGAGCCTTTTTGAAGATATGCTGTGAAAAAGAAAACGCGCACGCTGAAACAAGATTCTTTTACCGTTTTGCGGGATCGCAGCAGCGCGAAAAGTGTTCAAGGTTTCCATTTCACTCCGGCCGGTGCTAGGTGGACATCTGCCGGGTGTCCGGCACCCCTCAAGATAGAGGGGTGTGAACACTTTGTTATATCACATGAGAAAAGATCTTTGCGATGATCTCCCAGGTTCCCGGGAACCTGGTCAGGATCGCATCCCGGATCACAGACGGCGGGACCTGATTGTTTATGTCAAAGGTGATCTCGCCGCTCGCTGCGTCTCCGATGGCGATGGCTGCCTGAGCGGCACCTCCGGCGGCAATCTTCTGTGCCACTGCCGCTCCGCCCAGGGAATATATTCCAAAGGCGCCTCCCCCGATGGCAAAGATCCCGAGAGCCAGACCGCCGACTGCAATGGTCCCCACGGAAAGTCCGCCGACGGCGAGAAGGAGTCCCACGGACAGGCCGCCCAGAGAGAAGAACCCTGCGGAAAGCCCTCCGATGGTGAGAAAACCGGAGGCGATGCCGCCCAGGGAGAGAAAGCCGTTGGCAAAATTACCGATGGCGATCACGCCCTTTGCATGGCAGCGTTTCTGCCCCGGGATCCATCTTCCCACATTGATATGGATCAGGGGAAGCCCGAAAAGAGTGCGTCTGCTCTTGTACTCATAATGCCATTGATATGGGACATAGCGGATCTCACGGACCGGTGGAGGGGTCTTGGTATTGTCTGTGGTTTCATTGTGCGTGTCGGGGATTTTCCGCCCGACAAGTTCATCTATGGATATATGGAACAGGTCAGCAAGAAGGATCAGCTTGTCCATCTCCGGCGTCGTGACGCCCAGTTCCCATTTGGATACAGTCTGACGGGTCACTCCCAGCTTTTCCCCGAGCTGCTCCTGGGAGAGTCCCTGCTGCTTTCTTAAGGTAATGAGTTGGTCTTGAAAAGTCATGATAAAGTTTCCTCCTGTAAGATTGGGTCAGACTTTTGTCAGTGCACCGTTTCCGTCTGCTGAAAAAAGCATAGCAGAAGGCGTCAACTAAGTCTACCATCGGAGGATGGAAGTTTGTCAACTAAAATTAACGCGCAATATTTAATGGAATAAAGAAAAGAAAAAGTTTACGAGTAGGTCCTATGCATCCGGGCGGTATGCTTTAAAACATGGCAGTTATTATTTGACTCTGTAAGTCATGTGTTACGAATTTTACAACCTTGCGTCGAACAGACCGCAGAAGCTGTCGATCGGATCTTTGCCCTTGAAGGCATCCTTCCCTTTCATGAGGTCATCCACCAGGGCGTCGAAGGTGGTATCCTTTGCGTCATAGGTGTTGATATAAGTGCGGGCCTGCGGGATGTCAGCGAGCATGGTAGGCTGTCCGCATCCGACCACGATGACCGGAAGCTCAAATACATACCACGGGATCTCGCCGCCGCCCTTGGACATGCCGAAACTCGGTCTGCCTTCGGAGACGTCGCACAGGGTGATGACAAGATCCATGCCGGATACGAAATCAGCAATGGCATTCTTGCCTGCAAAATAGATGTTCAGATCCGGTTTTTTACCCTCCGCCGCCTGTTTCTTCATAAGATCCAGCGGGCTCTCATAGACAAACGCATCAAACCCTTTGGCGCAGAGCTTTTCTTTTAACAGCTCTGCCGGGCTGGATCCGCCGGACATGCCGAGCAGCTTGGTCAGGGCAGCCATTCCGCTCTCTGCACCTTTGATGTGGACGATCATGATTCTCTTATATCTCTCCGGCGTGATCGGGAGAACGTCCTCATCCTTATATTTTACGAGCGTGATGCAGTCGTCGCTGATGGCTTTCTGCATTTTGCTTTAAATTCTTCTTTTCCAAGGACAGCTTCCGCGGTCTCCGGCTGGGGAACAAGGTCTTCCTTAGCTTTCCTGTGCAGTCCAAGGCGGGCTTTGAGTCCCAGAATGCGGGTCAGGGCCTCTGTCATGCGCTCCTCGCTGATGACGCCGTCTTTGTAAGCCTTGAGCATGGTGGCGAAGTCTTCGTCCGGATCGTTGAAGAAGAGGAACATGTCGCACCCTGCGTTGATGGAGCGCGGGAGCATCTCGGCGCGGGTCATGCGGTCTGTCATTCCAACCATATGGGAAGCGTCGGTGACCACCATTCCGTTGAAGCCCAGACGGTCTCTTAAGAGTCCGGTCATGATCTCCGGGCTTAAGGTCGCCGGCATCATGTCTTCGTCTTTCAGGTCCGGATTGATGGCTTTTGCATATTTCGGCAGCATGATGTGTCCTCCCATGATGGCGTCCAGACCGTTGTCGATCAGCGTCCTGTAGACCATCCCGTAGGTCTTGTCCCACTCGTCCACGTCAAAGTAGTTCACATTGTTGGAGAGATGGGCGTCGCGGAAGTCCTGTCCGTTTCCGGGGAAATGTTTTGCGGCGCAGGCGAATCCAGGATTGCTGTGGGCGCCTTTTAAGTATGCGGCACTCATGTCAGCGACACGCCGGGGATCACTTCCGAACCCTCTCATGATGATCTCTGTAGGCAGATCATCTGGATATTTCTCTGAAATAAGCAACAAAAGAGGGGCATGCCACATGAGAAATTTACTTCCTCATGCGACAGCCCCTTTTTTGCGGAGGGGACAAGCCGAATACCGGTCTTGTCCGAGACTTTGGCTCCGCATACAATCCCGGAAGCTGCCTTTTGGCACTTCAGGTGATTCGTTCGTCCGGTCATGCACTGATGATCTCTGTCAGCGCGCCGAAAAGTTCCCGCTCAAGTTCCATTGCTGCAAGCTGCGATAAAAGGACCGTCCGGTCTGATGCTTCCGAGATCAGCCTGTACAGTTCATCCTTCAGACCAAAGGAAATCTCCGCCTGGTTCAGGAAGTCAAACGCTTCTTTTACAATATCGTTTTCTGCTTCTGACACACCGGTAATGAGGATGCGGATGCGCGCGTCGGAGGGGACTCCCTCCAGGGTGCAGGTGAGTGTGCGTGTCTCGCTGTCGTATACCGGCAGTCTGACAGGAGCATTGGAGAAGTCGTTTACAAACAGGGAAACTCTGTCTTCGCATGGTGTTACACCATGGATTTTTACTGCATAGGTCCGCTTGGCGGGGATCAGGTCTGTGGCGCCTTTCGCGCCGCCGATCAGGAACTCCGCGTCTTTGCCCCAGAGGAAACGCATCTCTGTAGTCACACATCTGCCGTTCTTGTATTCTTCCGAGACATTGTCGTCTTCATAGAGGGTAAAGCTTCCGTCTGCTCCGGCATACACGTGGATGCAGAGCTCTTCCGGATTGTTTTCCACGTCATGGATGTCGCAGGCGGTTGGGATGACGGCCCCTGCCCTGGCGAGGACAGGGATGGAATTGATGCCGCGATACATCATGATGCTTCGGTTCCCCCGGTATTTTCGTCCGGTGAAGACATCGTAGAAAATTCCGTCCGGAAGCCATACTTTGGTCTTGGCTGTGTTCAGCCCGGTGATCCGGGGAGTTGTGACCGGAGCCACGATCAGTTCGCTTCCGAAGGCATATTCATTGGGCACGTGGTAAGCTGCCTCTTCCTCCGGATAGTCGTAGTACATCGGAAGGATCAGGGGGATGTCTTCCGCATAGGCACGGTGGTTCATTGTGTAGAGATAGGGGATGAGCCGGTGGCGGAGACGTAAAAATTCCTTCATCATGGAACAGATCTCCGGCTTGTAGCGCCATGGCTCTTTTCCGTTGAATTCACTGCTGCTGGAGTGGAGCCGCATGATCGGCGAGAATACGCCGAACTGGAGCCAGCGTCCTGCCATTTCGTCATCTTTGCAGCCCATCATATGACCGCCGATGTCATGACTCCACATGCCATAGCCGATATTTGACGCTGTGGCTGTAAAATATGGCTGGAAGTCGAGGGACTCCCATGTGATGAGCGTATCACCTGAGAATCCGACGGGATACCGGTGGCTCCCCGGTCCCGCATATCTGGAAAATGCCATGGGACGCTTTCCGTCCCTTCCGTTATCCAGATAATGATAATGGTTCAGCATCCACAGGGGATCAAGTCCTTCGACTTTGCTGATTCCTCCGGACTGCCAGTCGACCCACCAGAAATCGACACCTTTTTCTTCCTCCGGATGGAGTACATGTTCAAAGGTCGCTTCAAGAAAATGTGGATCTGATATATCAAACACGACCGGCTGTTCCGTTTTCGGGTCGATTCCCATCTCCTCCGCCATTTCGGGATAAGCGTCCTCAAAGGCCCGGATCCCGTCAGCAGGGTGAAGGTTCAGGGTGATGTGCATGTTCCGGTCATGGAGCCATTTCATAAAGCCTTCCGGATCGGGAAAGAAATCTTTGTTCCATGTATATCCGGTCCAGCCGCTTCCGTATTTCGGATCGATATCCACCAGATGCCAGTCCATGTCGATCACTGCGACAGAGAATGGAAGGTCCTCTTTTTCAAACCGTTCCACCAGAGCTTTGTAGGAATCTTCCGTGTATTTGTAATAGCGGCTCCACCAGTTGCCCAGAGCGTATCGGGGAATCATGGGTGCTTTCCCGCACAGATGGCAGAAGTCTTTCAGTGCCTGATGATAATCGTGGCCGTAAGCCCAGAAATAGATGTCTGTGCATCCTTTCCTGCGGGGCTCCACCCATCCGTCTTCGCGGAGCGCCAGAGAACGGCTGTCATCCATCACAGAAAAGCCGTTCCGGCTTATGATGCCGTGTTCCAGCGGGATGGCTCCGTCTGCTTCGTCCAGAGTGCGGGCGGTTCCGCCCAGATCCCGGAAATCATCTCCGTAATGCCAGATGCTGTGGTAGGCACTGTAATCCCCGATGGCCTGTATGGACAGACCATTGGGTGAAAACTCTTTTTTATTGTAGATAAGATGTGCCGCCGGTGTGATGATCTCCAGCGAATCTTCTGTTTCAATGCGCCGGAATGTGGACGCCGGGAAATCCCGGTTCCACACAGACTGAGTGGCACGGTCTTCGAAGATGCCCTCCGGCGAGTACTCAAGTCTCAGAAGGCTTTCCGTGAGGACGCTGATGCGCCAGCAGTCGCCGTTGATGATATTTTCCGGTCTTGTTTCAGGATGGGTAGCTGCGATTAATTCAGGTCTCATATATACACTCTCCTTTTCAGGTTTCAGATTTTATGTAATTCATCAGCCTTTTACCGCTCCGGCAGCAACACCTGCAACAAAGCGTTTCTGGAAGATGACGTAAACGATGATGACCGGCAGGATCGAGATCGTTGTAGCAGCGAACAGTCCGCCGTAATCCGTGGAATAACGTCCGTTGAACAGGGTGAGTCCTACGGCGAGGAGCTGCTTTTTCTCACTGTCGATCATAAGGTATGGCCAGAGGTAATCCTCCCATACCCAGAGGAACTGGAAAATGGCGATCGCTGAGATCCCGTTCTTACAGAGCGGAAGGACCAGCTTGTGGAAGGTCTGGAACTCATTGGAACCATCCATCCGGGCCGCCTCGATCAGTTCGTCCGGAATAGACTCCATATTCTGTTTCATCATGAAGATTCCAAAACCGCTGACCATGACCGGCAGGATCAGGGAGAGGTAGGTATCCTGAAGCCCGGCGCCCATGAACATGGTATATCTCGGGATGATGGTGACCGACCAGGGAACCATCATAGTCATCATGACGAATCCGAAAATGATATTTTTGCCTTTGAACTGATATTTTCCAAGTACGTAGCCGCACAGGCAGCTTGTGTAGATCACGATCACGGTGACTGCTACGGCGATAAAGATACTGTTCATAAAATATCTCAGGAAATCAAAAGTCTGCTGAAGGTTCAGATAATTATCTGTGATCGCCTCCTGAGGAAGCAGCGTCTGTATGATAGACTGTATCTCATTGTTCGTCTTAAAGGAGGACAGCACCATCCAGATGAACGGGAAGACGGTGACGACTCCGAGCAGAGCGAGCGCGATATATAAAACTGTTGTCAGTGTTTTGTGTTTCATGTCCAGACCCCCTTAACTTTCATTTGCGCCGGTAACCTTGAATGAGATCAAGGTGAACACAGCGGTCAGCACAAGGATAAACAGTGAAATGGCTGACGCGAATCCGAAGTTATACTGCTTGAACGCCTGGTCGTATACAAGGTAGGAACTTAAGTAGGTAGAAGTTCCGGGACCTCCTGTGGTCATGACCAGAACAGGTACGTATGCCTGCAGATAGGAGATGATGGAGGTCACTACCACGAAGAGCATGGTCGGTTTCAAAAGCGGAAGAGTGATATACCGGAATGTCTGCCATGCGTTCGCTCCGTCAATGCTCGCCGATTCGTAGCAGTCGGAAGGCAGGGAGAGAAGACCGGACAGGAAAAGGATCACGGCATATCCGAAGTCCTTCCAGATCGTCATCGCCATCAGCGCGATGAGGGCGAACCTGCTGTCGTACAGCCAGTTGATATCCAGTCCGAAGATGTTGTCGATCAGACCAAACTGCGGGTTGTACATGATCTTCCATACGTATGCAACCGCAACCAGAGGAGTTACAGTCGGCATGTAAAAGATCGTCCGGAATAATGTCTTGTGTTTCATCAGTTTTGAGTTGAGTGCGTAGGCGATCGCAAGTCCGAGAGCAACACGGAAAATGACGACGACCACGCAGAAGATCACGGTGTTTGCCATGGACTGCCAGAACGTCGGATAGGAAAACATCCGGGCGTAGTTATCCAGGCCGATCCAGTTGTAAGTCTGGTTCAGCGGGTTCCACTGATGAAAACTTCCCGCTACGACCATGATCACAGGGATGATCAGGAAGATCGTCATATAGATGATGAGAAATCCCATCGCGATATTACGCATCCAGATCTCACTTTTGCTTTGAAGTGGCCTTCTTTTGAACATAATTTCCCCCTCCTTTACTTTTCATAGTATGCATAGAGACTCTCACTTGAGGTGAAGTCTGCGTTCGCAAGGTCAATGTCTATGGTATCTGCAGCGGTCTTCAGAGCGTCGGCAGCATCTTTTCCATTATACAGGATATCCTCGCCGGCAATCTTCATATTGTTTTCCACTGTGGAAGGCATTGCTCCCGGCCATATGTAACGGTCGATGTGAGGACCGACCGTCTTGACGATCGGGGTATCCTTCAGCTCCGGTGCATCCATAAGAGAAGTCTTTGCGGGGACAAGTCCGCCCTCCTGGCTGAGCCGGATCTGCACGTCGTCGCTTGCGAGGAAGAACCGGATGAAATCCTGTGCGACTTCTTTCTGTGCGTCGGTTGCATTCTTGTTGATACCCGGCGTGGACTCTCCGTTGTAGCGGTAGTAAGCGTAAGGAGTTTCTCCGTCCCGGGTCGGGATCTCAAAAGTACCATAGTCGATATCCGGAGCGTTGGTGGCAAGATTTCCCACAAAGAAGCCCCAGGCAAAGACGATCGCACTCTGTCCCTGATAGAAACTCTGATCGTAGTTTGTACCGAAATCTTTGTCGCCTACATGATATTCGTCATAGAGATCAACAAGGAAGGAGACGGCATCTTTCATACCATCGCTGTCGACAAGAGAGGATTTCCCGTCTTCAGAGAAAAGGTTGTCTCCAAACTGGTAGTTGAGGCCTATGACCGTGGAATTGAAATAGTTGTTATAGTTGTATCCTGCCTGGATCATATTGCCGTTCTCATCAAACTTTGTCAGTTTCTGAGCTACCTCGATGAATTCGTCCCATGTTTTCGGGATGTCATTGTCTGTCAGCCCGGCTTCTTTCCAGAGAGCCTTATTATAATAATACATTCCGGTGGAAAGTCCGTAATCCGCATAGTAGATCTTGCCGTCCATCAGATGGGTCGATGCAGAAGGATAATCCGCGATCAGTTCATCTGTATCGATGTCATATGGCTCCATATAGTTAAGGAGCAGGTTTTCATAACTGTTGTGAATATTGTAGAGTGTGGGACCCTCTTCTCCCCTCTGCAGAGCCAGAGGAAGTTTGGTAAAGAATCCGTCCCATGGATTGTTGATGATATTGATCGTGACGTTGGGGTGAATCTCTTCATACTCGTCCGCGATGGCACGGAACATGTCTTCTGATGCCCAGATCCACCAGTCGATGGAGATGGGATCACCGTTGTTTACAAGATGGTTGGGGTCGTAAGTTACATTTTCCCCCATGACTTCCAGACCTTTGTCTGCCTGTGTGTCCTGTATGCCTGTGGCAGTCCCGCCTTCACTGCCGCCGCTGCTGCATCCGGCCAGGGATAAGACAAGGACAAGGGCAAGACAGAATGAAAGTATTCTTTTCATAATTGCACCTCCTGATAACCTTTACTCGTTAAGTTAGCGCTAACGTTTGAGAATATTATAGATATAGCTGTAAAAAATGTCAATACTATTTTGTGAGATTCTTGATTTCACGTAAAATATAAGGTATAATTTCGTTAGCGATAACGAAATGATGGGGGATATCAACAAAAACAGAAAGCGGTGAAAAAATGGTAACGTTAAAGGATATCGCGAAAAAAGCGGGAGTCAGCAGCATGACGGTTTCCCGGGTGATGAACGGGAATACGAAGGAAGTTTCCGGCAAAACGTCAGAGAGGATCAAGAAGATCGCCCGTGAGATGGGATATGTGCCGAATTCTTCTGCGAGGGCACTGGCTTCCAGATCTTCACGTCTGATCGCAGCGCTCCTTCAGGAGTACGATGAGGACCACAACCCGCTGGAAGACAGTTATGCGAGCTGTTTTCTTGGTGAACTTGCGCTTCAGATAAAAAAGGAAGGCTATGACCTGATGATCCATTATGTAAAGGATTACTCGGAGATCACTTACAGTCTGAAGTCCTGGAATGTGGCGGGAGCTGTGTTTATCGGCATGTTCGATGAGAGTATACGGAAACTTCAGGAGGATAATCATATCCCGCTGATCTTTACGGACAGTTACAGTTCGGTCCGCAGTATTACCAATGTGGGGATTGATGACTATACGGGAGGAGAACTGGCGGCAAAGTATTTTCTTGAGAACGGGCATAAAAATCTGGCTTTTTACGGTCCGGAAGTGCTGGACAATGGTGTTGTCATGCACCGGCTGAGAGGATTTGTCACTGTGCTGAGGGAGGCGGGGATCTCACTCCCTCCGGAGAACTTTATGAATCTGAGTCTGAAAGATCTGGGAGGAGCATTGAAACGTCTCTGCAGCGGACCTGATCCGGTGACGGGGATCTTTACTACGGCGGACAACTGTGCTTATCAGATTTATTCTGAAGCATACCGGATGGGAATCCGTGTTCCGGACGATCTGTCCGTCATAGGGTTTGACGATCTGAACATGAGCTCCCGGGTGACGCCGCCTTTGACTACAGTGCGCCAGGATATCAAAAAGAAGGCTTCCGTTACATGCGATCTGCTGATGAAGCATATAGCGGAGCGGGATTCCCCGGCGGAAAATATCGTGCTGAATGTGGAACTGGTGAAGAGGGCATCGGTGAAAAGGCGTTGACAGGGCAGAGATCCCGGGGCACTGAGCGGGGGCAGTTCATACCGAACAGGCCGGGGCGGAAAATACGGAGAACCCTTCCGGGATGATTGACAATCCTGCGATGATATCTTACTATAATAGTTACACCTAAAATGCAGTGATCAAGGAGAATAATCATATGAAATTAGGAGAGATACAGGTACTTACTGTGGTGAAGACCGTGGACTTCGGTGTGTATCTGGGAAACGATGAGGAGAGGGTTCTCCTCCCGAAGAAGCAGGTCCCGGAGGGGATCGAAGTGGGAGATCCGGTGGAAGTATTTCTGTACAAAGATTCTTCTGACCGTATGATCGCGACCACGCGGGAGCCGAAACTCACACTGGGAAAGCTCGCGGTGCTGGAAGTTGTCGATGTGGGAAGAGTAGGAGCCTTTCTGGACTGGGGGCTGGAAAAAGATCTTCTGCTGCCATATAAAGAGCAGACTGAGAGAGTGGAGAAGGGCGACCGTTGTCTTGTGGGACTTTATATCGATAAGAGCGAACGGCTCTGTGCCACAATGAAGATCTATCCCATGCTGAGGACAGATTCCCCTTATAAAAAAGATGATATGGTCACCGGGACTGTATATGGAAGAAACCGGGATTATGGCGTCTATGTGGCAGTGGATGATCAGTTCTCTGCCATGATCCCAAAGAGGGAAGTCTATGGAAAGCTTCAGAACGGCCAGCAGATCGAGGCGAGAGTCATGGCAGTCAAGGCCGATGGCAAGCTGGATCTGAGTGTGAGGGGAAAGATCCCCCAGCAGATGGACAAAGACGCACAGATTCTGCTGGAGCGGCTGGAGAAAAACGGGGGAAGGATCCCGTTTACGGATAAGGCGTCGCCGGAGGAGATCCGTCAGGAATTCGATATGAGCAAGGCCGCCTTTAAGAGAGCCGTGGGACGTCTTCTGAAAGAAAACAAGATCGAGATCGGTGAGACTGAGATCCGACAGAAGTGATATGTGATCGGAAGGCCGCTTTCGGTGAGAAGGGCTAAAGAGGGCAGTCCCCGGGACAGGGGCTGCCTCTTTTATCTTGAACCGGGGATTTCAGAAGACAGAAGCAGCAGTGAGACAGACAACAGACAGAGAGGTATCGGATGAGTTTTGTACATTTACACGTCCACACAGAGTACAGCCTGCTGGACGGTTCGAATAAGATAAAAGAATATGTTTCAAGGGTCAGGGAACTGGGGATGAACAGCGCTGCGATCACAGATCACGGCGTGATGTACGGTGTGATCGATTTTTACCGTGAGGCGAAGAAACAGGGGATCAATCCGATCCTTGGATGCGAAGTGTATGTCGCGCCCAACTCCCGGTTTGACCGTGAGATAACGGGGGGAGACGACAGGTACTATCATCTTGTCCTTCTGGCGGAGAACAATCAGGGCTATGCGAATCTGATGAAGATCGTCTCCAAAGGTTTTGTGGAGGGTTACTATTACCGTCCCAGAGTGGACAAGGCATTGCTCACGGAATATCATGAAGGAATCATAGCACTGAGCGCCTGCCTTGCCGGGGAGGTCCAGCGTTATATCGTCAAGGGGCTGTACGACGAGGCGAAGAAGAAAGCCCTCGAGTACAGGGATATTTTCGGGGAGGATAACTATTTTCTGGAACTGCAGGATCACGGTATTCCGGATCAGACTCTGGTGAACCAGCAGCTTATGAAGATGTCCCGGGAGACCGGGATCCCCCTGGTGGCGACCAACGACATCCACTATACTTATGCGGAGGATGCGAAAGCCCACGATATCCTGCTCTGCATTCAGACAGGAAAGAAACTGGCGGATGAGAACCGGATGCGTTACGAGGGCGGACAGTATTATGTGAAATCTCCGGAGGAGATGGAGGCGCTCTTCCCATTTGCAAAAGAGGCGCTGGAAAATACGCAGAAGATCGCGGACCGGTGTTCGGTGGAGATCGAGTTCGGGGTGACGAAACTTCCGAAATATGACGTCCCGGGCGGATTGACCTCTTGGGAATACCTCCAGAAGCTGTGCTGGGAAGGGCTGGAAAAACGTTATGGCAGCGATCCGTCCCGGGAGCTGAAAGACCGACTTGCTTATGAGCTGGATACCATTAAGAACATGGGATACGTGGATTATTTCCTTATTGTCTGGGATTTCATCAAGTATGCAAAGGATCACGGGATCGCGGTGGGGCCGGGACGAGGCTCTGCGGCGGGGAGTATTGTCTCCTACTGCCTGGAGATCACGACCATCGATCCGATCCGGTATCAGCTTCTGTTCGAGCGATTCTTAAACCCGGAACGTGTGTCCATGCCCGATATCGACGTGGACTTCTGCTTTGAGCGGAGGCAGGAGGTCATTGATTATGTGGTGCGCAAATACGGGAAAGACCGGGTCGTCCAGATCGTAACCTTTGGAACCCTTGCAGCGCGGGGTGTCATCCGGGATGTGGGAAGGGTGATGGATCTGCCCTATGCTTTCGTGGATTCCATAGCAAAGATGATCCCCCAGGAGCTGAACATCACCATCGACAAGGCACTGAAAGAGAATCCGGAACTTCGCGGAACTTATGAGAGTGACGAGCAGGTGAAAAACCTTATCGATATGGCGAAGCGCCTGGAAGGACTGCCGCGGCACAGTTCCATGCATGCCGCCGGAGTCGTCATCAGCCAGAAATCTGTGGATGAGTACGTGCCCCTCTCCCGCGCGGCAGACGGGACGATCACGACCCAGTTTACCATGACCACGCTGGAGGAGCTGGGACTCTTAAAGATGGACTTCCTGGGACTGCGGACTCTGACCGTGATCCAGAATGCGGTGAACATGGCCAGGAAGAAAGATCCTGATCTTGATATTGAGAAGATCGACTATAATGATCAGGCGGTGATGGATTATATCGGAACCGGAAAGACGGATGGGATCTTCCAGATCGAGAGCAGCGGTATGAAGAGTTTCATGAAGGAACTGAAACCGCACAGTCTGGAGGATATCATAGCCGGGATCGCTCTGTACCGTCCGGGACCGATGGATTTTATCCCCCAGTATATCAAAGGAAAGAACGAGTCCGCGTCGATCACCTATGACTGTCCCCAGCTGGAGCCGATCCTTGCCCCCACTTACGGGTGTATCGTGTACCAGGAACAGGTTATGCAGATCGTGCGTGACCTGGCAGGGTATACGCTGGGGAGGAGCGACCTTCTCCGGCGTGCCATGTCCAAAAAAAAGGGAGACGTGATGCAGAAGGAGCGGCAGATCTTCGTCTACGGCGATGAGAAGACGAACGTTCCGGGCTGTATCAAGAACGGGATCGATGAGAAGACGGCGAACAAGATCTATGACGAGATGATCGATTTTGCGAAATATGCGTTCAACAAGTCCCATGCTGCGGCATACGCAGTCGTCTCTTACCAGACGGCATGGCTGAAATACTATTATCCGGTAGAATTCATGGCGGCGCTCATGACTTCCGTGATTGAAAATCCGTCAAAAGTGGCAGAATATATCTATGCCTGCCGTCAGATGAACATCCGGATCCTGCCGCCGGACATCAACAAGGGAGAGGCAGACTTCTCCGTTGACGGAGGAAATATCCGGTACGGGCTTGCAGCGATCAAGAGCATCGGCAGGCCGGTGATCAAAGCTATCGTGGAGGAGAGACAACAGTTCGGACTCTTTAAGAATCTGGAAGATTTTATCACAAGAATGTCTGCCAGGGAAACGCTCAACAAGCGCACGATCGAAAATCTGATCAAATCCGGGGCGCTGGACATACTGGGAGGCACCAGAAAACAGTTTATGAGCATCTACATCCAGATCGTGGATCATGTAAACCAGGAGAAGAAGTATTCCATGGCGGGACAGATGACCCTGTTCGATATGGTGGGAGAGGATCAGAAAGAAGAATTTCAGATCAAACTTCCGGATGTGGGCGAGTATTCCAGAGAGAATCTTCTGGCGTTTGAGAAGGAAGTCCTGGGGATCTATGTCAGCGGTCATCCGCTGGAGGAATATGAGGAGCAGTGGAAAAAGGTGATCACTGCAACGACCGGGGATTTTCAGCCGGACGAGGAGACCGGGCAGACGAAAGTAAGAGACGGCGCCCGTGCGGTCATCGGCGGCATGATCACGGAGAAGACGGTAAAGCATACGAAGACAAACCAGATGATGGCGTTTCTCACGGTAGAAGACCTGATGGGGACAGTGGAGGTTGTCGTGTTCCCCAGGGACTATGAGAAGAACCGTGCGTATCTCGAGACGGACAGCAAGGTATTCATACGAGGAAGAGTATCTGAGGAGGATGACCGCGCCAGCAAACTGATCTGCGAGAAGGTGATCCCCTTCGAACAGAAAAAGAGGGAGCTGTGGATCCAGTTTCCGGACAAGGCCTCCTATCTGGATGAGGAGCAGATCGTTAACGGGTATCTGGCTGATTCCGAGGGGGAAGACGAGGTTGTTATCTACTGCGCAAAGGAGCGGGCGGTCAAGCGTCTTCCTAGAAACCGGAATATCCGGATCGAGCCGCAGATTTTGAGCAGATTAATGAACCATTATGGGGAAGGCAGGGTAAAAGTGGTGGAAAAAGCTATTGAAAACCACTTCTAAATACGGTAGAATATTCTCGGAATTGATGAGAAATGCAATTTCAGGGTTTGGCGGTTATCTTTAAGGCTGTGTTGCCCGAAACGGCCGGATGTGCAGCCGGGAACTATTATGAAAAGGAAAGGTGGAGAAAAACATGGCAGAAAACACATTAGACGAAATTTATGCAGACGACTTTGAAGACAGGATCCGTACGATCGGTGTTCTTACCAGCGGCGGTGACGCGCCGGGAATGAACGCGGCGATCCGTGCAGTCGTGAGAACAGCATTGTCCAGAGGATTGAAAGTGCGTGGAATCCGCAGAGGATATCACGGTCTTCTGAAAGAAGAGATCATTGATATGTCAGCGCGTGACGTTTCTGATACGATCCAGCGCGGCGGTACGATCCTTCAGACTGCCCGCTGCAAGACGATGAGGACAGAGGAAGGACAGCAGAAGGCTGCTGCGATCTGCAAAAAATATGGAATCGATGGCCTGGTAGTCATCGGCGGTGACGGATCTTTTGCCGGTGCGCAGAAGCTTGCCAATCTCGGGGTGAACACAGTCGGGATTCCGGGAACGATCGACCTTGACATTGCATGTACGGATTATACGATCGGATTTGATACAGCAGTAAACACTGCGATGGAAGCAATCGATAAAGTGCGTGATACTTCCACATCTCATGAGAGATGCAGTATCATCGAGGTTATGGGACGCGACGCAGGATATCTTGCGCTGTGGTGCGGTATCGCAAACGGTGCGGAGCGCATCCTGATGCCGGAGGAACATGATATCGACGAGCAGGAGATCATCGCGGATATCAAAGAATGCCAGAAGAGAGGCAAAAAGAATTATATCATTATCAATGCTGAGGGTATCGGCGACTCCATCAACATGGCCAAGAGGATCGAGGCTGCCACAGGAATGGAGACAAGAGCGACGATTCTTGGACACATGCAGCGCGGCGGAAGCCCCACATGTAAAGACAGGGTTTACGCATCCATTATGGGGTCCATGGCGGTGGATCTTCTCTGCCAGGGCAAGACCAACCGTGTCGTAGGATACAAGAACGGTGAGTTCGTTGATTTTGACATTGAGGAAGCTCTTGCAATGAAGAAGTCCGTTTCAGAGTATCAGTACGACGTGGCGAAAGTATTAGCACTTTAGGAGAAAGAGAAACGTGGGTATGGAGAGCAGAAAAACGGCTCCGGTCGGCGTGTTCGATTCCGGAGTCGGCGGTCTGACAGTTGCGCGGGAGATATCACGCCAGCTGCCGGAAGAAAATATCGTATATTTCGGGGATACTGCGCGTGTTCCATACGGAAGCAAGTCACAGAATACGATCATCCGCTTCTCGGAGCAGATCATCCGTTTCCTTAAGACGAAACAGGTGAAGGCGATCGTGATCGCGTGCAATACAGCAAGCGCACTGGCGCTTGACGCGGTGAGAGATGAGTTCGATATTCCGATCATGGGCGTGGTCATCCCGGGGGCGCGGGCTGCCGTTGAGGCGACGAAGAACCGGCATGTCGGTGTGGTCGGGACGGATGCTACGGTCCAGAGCGGGATGTATACGAAAGTCATCCGGGAGATGGCGCCGGATATCACAGTGATCGAGAAGGCGTGTCCGCTCTTTGTACCTCTTGTAGAAGAAGGCTTTAAAGAACATGTGGTGACGCAGGAGATCATCGAGTATTATCTTGAGTCTATGAAACATACGGACATTGACGCGATGATCCTGGGATGTACCCATTATCCTCTGATCCGGTCAAAGATCCGGGAATATATGGGAGACCGGATCCAGATCGTCAATCCGGCATATGAGACCGCGATGGATCTCAAGAAGATGCTGGAAGAACGGGGAATGGCAAATGACGGGAGAACAGAGCAGCACAGCAGATATTCATTCTATGTCAGCGATGCGGCGGAGAAGTTCAGGAGATTTGCCAATACGGTGATGCCTTTTGACGTACCCACCACCAATGTAGTAAATATTGAGGAATATTAAAATATGACGAAGGATGTACTAGTCAGCATTTCCGGGATGCATATGGGGATCGTATCCACGCAGCCGGATGAGGAGGACGAGCCGATCGAGGTTGTGACTCCTGCCAGCTACTACTGCCGGAACGGGAAGCACTATATTATCTATGATGAAGTGCTGGAGGGAATGGCAGGGACAGTCAAAAACAAGATCAAGATCACCGGCGACACCAGCATGGAGATCATGAAGAGCGGCGAGACCGGGACGCACATGGTGTTTGAGAAGAACCGGAAGAACCTGACATACTATAAGACGCCGTACGGACAGATGCTTATCGGCATTAATACAAAGAACATGAAAGTCAATGTGTCGGAGGACAACATTAATGTGTCTGTGGACTATGAGCTGGATGTCAATCACGAGCCCCTCGCAGACTGCAGGATCCGGATGAACATCACTTCGAAGAACAGCGGAGGCTTCTCCGTGCTGAGTTAAAGACAGAATAATAATGCAGCACAAAATATATGGGATCAAAGCCTGTATGAGTGTTTTCATGCACTCGTACAGGCTTTTTCTCTGTCCTTTCGGAACTGAAGGGGAGGGCAGGAAAATTTCCGGCGGAACAGATGATAGAAATGACTCAGATTGGAAAAGCCACAGGCACCGCAGATATCCAGGATATCCATATCTGTCTGCATCAGCAGATATACAGAATAGTTCAGCCTCTGCTCATTGACATACTGTGTCGGGGTCACGCCGAAGTAATGTTTCATCGTACGGCACAGATGATTGGGAGAACAGGGGGCAAGACGGCACATCCCGGGGTAGCCTTCCTGCATGTTTTCGAGCTTCTGCATCTCCGTCATCAGGCCGGTCAGCCAGGATGGGATCTTCTGCGGCAGTTCCGCGTCATATTCGAAAAAGTATTCCTCAAAGAATATGGCGAGGATGCACTGAACATGGTATTTGGTGTGCAGCGGGCTCGCGCTTTGCAGATAGTCTCCCGCTTCTTTCATGAGAGCGACCACACGCTCAAGGCGGCTTCTGTCAAGGTGGACCGAGGGCGGAAATTCCGGGGAGGTGAGAAGGGAGAGTTTTTCCGTGTTGTCAAAGAAGAGACTGACAGAACGGAAGATCTGCTGGGTGAACCCGAGATTGAGCTTGTGAAAATTTTCTGAGTGATAGAAGTTATAGCAGTGTACATCAGACGGACGGATAAAAAAGAAATCACCTTTCCGTATCGTCTGGACCGAGTCATTGACCAGATGCAGTGCCGAACCTTCTGTAACGACAAAAAACTCATAGTATGTATGAGTGTGCAGCGGCGGTTCATCATAGATCGTATTGATCGTGTAGGACAGCCCGGAATCGGGGCTGGCGGATTGGTCCTCTATTCCAAATACAGGTATTTCCAACGGAATTCTCCTCCTCCTGAACAGAAAAAGTATGGGGCAGTATGGATGCCGGGCTTTTACGCAGTCCATACACTCTGCCTCCTGTGCATGCCCTTCGCCACGCGCAGCCTGCCTACCGGACTGGCGGCGGTCTTCCTGCTGGGAATCCTCATGTATCTGGTGAATTCCCCCAGCCAGATGCTGTTTCTGAATACAGCTGCGGAAGAGTATCCGTCCTGTGTGAACCTTGCCGCTTCCTTTAACTCTGTATTCTTTAATCTGGGGATCGCAGCGGGATCCTTCCTGGGAGGCCTGGTGGTGGATCATGCAGGACTCCGCTTCGTGGGAGCGGCAGGAGCCGTGCCGGCGGTGCTGGCTGGAAGCTGCGCATTCCTTCTGACGGGGATTATGAAAAAGAGGGACAGAAAAAAGCTTATGGGTTCTTGATTTAGAATCCATAAGCTTTTTTTCAGTCTTTTTTAAATCTTGCAAGAAGTCCTTTTTTCTTCTTCTGCGGAGCTTCGATAGAGCCGCCGCGGACGCTTTTCAGTGAGGTTATGTAAATCCCGCTCACAACTGCCTTGACTTCTTTCTTTACCGGGATGACATCGAAGACTTTTGCATCGCACATCAGTGTCATGATCCTGGGACCGATCTTTGCCTTCACGACCGGTACTTTGGTGCGCCGTAAGTATTTCGGCGTGTTCTCAAGTACGACGGAAGGAAATCCGGCTTCTTTCAGTTTCATTTTCTTCTTATCGATGACCAGCATGCTGACAGTCTGTGCTATGGCATCCATCTGCTCCTGCTGTTCCGCCTGTCTCTTTTCCGCTTTTTTTCCAAAGAAATATAATGCGATACATGCTGCGATCAACACTACAAGGATGACGAGCAAGACGATAGTGAATGTATTCACGTTAAAACCCTCCTAAACGCTCTCTTTTGCGTTGTTTTGCATGTAGTATTGTACCATTGTTTCGGGGGAAGTGCAAGAGAATTACCATTTTGGGTTTACTTTTTACAGGGATTGCGAGTATACTGTCTATGATGGCGTTTTATGTCTGGAAAAGGAGTATGATCAATATTATTATGGCAGAAACAATTTGGAACGGAGCGGTGACTGCTTTTGAATTTGTCATGGACAACCTGGTCATCATCAATATTCTTCTCGCGCTTGTGATCGTTTTCTTTCAGAGAAGATCTCCGCAGACGGTCTGGACTTGGCTGCTTCTGCTTTACTTTATACCGATCCTCGGATTCGTGATGTATCTTATCATCGGACAGGATTTCCATAAGAGCAGGATGTTCAAGGCGAAGGAGATCGAAGGCGAACTGAAATATGCGGTCAGGCGGCAGGAGGAGACGATATACAACAGGAAACTCATGCTGGCGAATCCGGAGATGAACCGGTTTAAAAATCTGATCCTTTATAACCTGGAAGCAGGGGAGGCTGTCCTGACAGACAACAACGATATCAGGATTTATACAGACGGAAAGGAGAAATTCCGCGCCCTGATCGAGGAGATGAGACGGGCAGAGAGATACATCCACCTTCAGTATTATATCATCCGGAACGATGAACTCTGGCAGGAGATCGAGAAAGTCCTGATAGAAAAAGCAAGAGAGGGCGTGGAGGTCCGTGTCCTCTTCGACAGTATGGGCTGCCGGACCATGCACAGGCGGGACTGGGAACGTTTGAAGAAGGAAGGAATCAAGGTGGCAGAGTTCTTTCCTGCGCTTCTGGGGCAGCTCCAGCTCCGTGTGAATTACCGGAACCACAGGAAGATCGTGGTGATCGACGGAAGGATCGGTTTTGTGGGCGGATTCAATGTGGGAAGGGAATATCTCGGGAGAAACCCGAAATTCGGTTACTGGAGAGACACTCATCTCTGTATAGAGGGGGCAGCTGTGACATCACTTGCTGTCCGGTTTGTCCTGGACTGGAACTATGCGGCCAGGGAGAACCTTTTCCTTGACGATAACCTGTTCGAGATTCCGCGGTATGTGCGCGGCGGACGGGATCCGGTGCAGATCATATCGAGCGGCCCGGATTCGCAGATCAAGACGATCCATGACAATTATCTCCGGCTGATCCACAGTGCAAAGGATCATGTCTATATCCAGACGCCTTACTTTGTTCCGGATGATTCTATTCTGGATGCGCTTAAGATCGCCAGCCGTTCCGGAATCGACGTGCGGATCATGGTGCCCTGCAAGCCGGATCATCCTTTCGTCTACTGGGCGACCTATTCGTACATTGGCGATATGGTGGCGGCAGGGGCAAAGTGTTATGTGTACAACAACGGATTCCTTCATGCGAAGACGCTGAGTATTGACGGTCTGGTCGCATGTGTGGGGACCGCAAATATGGATATGCGCAGTTTCGGACTCAATTTTGAGGTCAACGCAGTGATCTACAGTGAAAGGTCGGTTCGGAGGCTGGAACAGGCATTTGAAAACGATATGACACAGTGTACCCATGTGACGAGGAAGGTATACGATGAGAGAGGGATCGTCATCAAGGCAAAAGAGCAGTTCTCAAGGCTGCTGTCTCCACTCTTGTGACCGGGTCGAGAGAAAAAGTTAAAATTAAATATAAAATAAAAACAGAATTGAACAATGGAGGAAAAAGAACATGAAAAGAAAAATTGCTGCTGTACTGATATCTGCTGCGCTTGCGGGGAGCCTTCTCGCCGGATGCAGCGGGGAGATCTCAAACGATTATGTCACGGTAACTCAGTATAAAGGGCTGGAAGTTCCCCAGGTGGTCACAGAGGAAGTGACGGACGACCAGGTGGAGCAGACGATCCAGAGCGCCCTGAGCGCAGATATGACAAAGAATCCGATCACAGACCGCGCTGCGCAGTCCGGGGACTGGGTGAATATCGATTATACGGGCTATGTTGACGGAGAGGCGTTTGACGGAGGCTCTGCCGAGGGTGCAGATCTAGAACTGGGATCCGGCTCTTTTATCGGGGCTACGGACGACTATAAAGGATTCGAGGACCAGATCGCAGGACATAACACAGGCGATGAGTTCGATATCAAGGTGCAGTTCCCGGAAACCTACTCAAACAACCCGGCAATGGCGGGAGTTGTGGCAGATTTCCATATTGTTCTGAACGAGATATACAGTCAGGAAACACCTGAACTGACCGATGAGTGGGTGGCAGAGAACAGTGAGGATTCTGAGACGGTAGATGAGTACCGGGAGGAAGTCCGGACATCTCTGGAAGAGAGTGCGGAGGAATCTGCAAGAAGTGAACTCAGGACCAGCATCCAGGATGCGCTCCTTGCCCAGAGTGAGATCAAGGAATATCCGGAAGGGGCAATGGACGAGCAGATTGAGCAGGCAAATGAATACTATACTTCGATCGCCGGTCTGTATGGAATGGAGCTTTCTGATTTCATCACCACTTATCTTCAGACAACAGAGGAGGACTTCAATGCCAGTGTTGAGACAGCTGCTCAGCAGACGGTCCAGCTGGATGAGGCGCTGAAGCTGATCGCGGAGAAGGAAAATCTGGAGCCATCCGATGAAGAGTATGAAAAAGAGATCGCAGATCTTGCTGAGAGCGCGGGAATGGATGATGTGGATGCGTTCAAAGAGCAGTACGGGGAAGATGTGCTGAAGGAGTCTGTCCTCAGACAGACTGTGCTGGATTATCTTGTAGATCACTGTGTTCAGGTGGAAGATTCCGGTGACAGCGAGTAGGAGACAGAAAAATAGATTTTGTTCTTAATATAGAGCGAATATAAGGAAATGAACGGAGAGGAGGCTCTCCGTTTCATTATAAATAAGATCAAAGGAGGGATATCTTATGAAACTGGAAAATGAGCGGCTCTGTGTTGAGATCGCCGACATGGGGGCGGAAGTGACGCGCATTTACGACAAACTGAATGGCACGGATGTTCTGTGGGAGGCGGATCCTGCTTTCTGGAAGCGTCACTCTCCCGTGCTTTTTCCCAATGTAGGAAAGACGTATAAGAATACGATGCTGATCAATGGAGTACAGTATCCAACCTCGCAGCACGGATTTGCCAGAGATAATGAGTTCCGATGCATTCGCGCCTCCGGGGACAGTGCTTGCTTCCTGTTTGCTTCCAACGAGGAGACAAAGGAAGTCTACCCCTTTGAGTTTGAGCTCATCATCACTTATTGCCTGGAGAAAAACAGCCTGACAGTGAAATGGGAAGTTCGGAACCCTTCTGACGAGACAATCTATTTTACGATCGGAGGACATCCGGCATTTCGGTTCGCAGGAAAAGCCGAGGTCAAGACAGACTATCTCCTGAAGTTTCCGGGAAAAGAGGAACTTCAGTATGTGCTCATCGATCCGGCGGAGGCGGCAGTGGATCCCAAAAAGGTCCATGAGATGAAACTGACAGATGAATGCTATGAAGTGACAGAAGAACTTTTTGCGAACGACGCGCTGATCTTCGACGGCGGCCAGATCGGGGAAGTCTGGCTGTACCACAAAGACGGAACACCTTATGTGGGGATGAAGTGTGAAGGATTTCCCAACTTCGGAATCTGGTCCGTGAAGGACGCGCCGTTCGTCTGCCTGGAGCCCTGGATGGGACGGGCGGATAATATCGGATTCGATAGGGATATCTCTGAGAAACCAGGGATCAATGCGGTGGATCCGGGAGAGTGCTTTGAGAAGTCTTATACGATCGTGGTGGCGTAGTAACGGTTCGAGAAACAGGAAAGGGCAGCCTTTGCGGCTACCCTTTCTTTACTTTCATCCGTTTGATCACCTTCAGCCGGGTGAACTCTTCCCTGTCTTTCTCCTCCAGCGCATTCGTGATCGTGTAGACCAGAGAGGAGTACATCGGGATCGTGATGTTCTGGAGCGCGTTGGCGCGTTTCTGTGTCTTCTTGATGTTGCTTGCCAGGCGGTAAGCCGCGTTTTCCACCATGGAAAGTTTCACGGTCAGATCCTTCACCCTGCGGAAGGCCTCCTTAGCCTGGTCGATGGATTCATGTGTCGTGCTGAAAGCATATGTGGGCTTTCCGGCGTCAGGAATATACTTCACATGGGGAATCTCTGTTCCCATGATGCTGCGCGTCTGGATCGTGATCGAGTTCTCGATGGGGACGGTGTACGCAAGCTGTTCCACCATGCTGATGCCGTTCTCGATGTTGGCGCGCTGCAGACACTGGTATGCATAGGTGAACGTGGTGTCGATCTCGTCCTGGATATTCCGGGCCTCGTCAATCAGATCCATCAGTTCGCGGATCAGGATGTTGCGCTTCTTGTCCATCAGGTCATAACCCTGCTGTGCCAGAGCCAGAGAGTTCTTCGCCAGCATTAAGTTACCTTTTGTCGGAAATGTACGTGGGTCCATAAAAGATCCCTCCTTTTTTACCTATCTTCAATTTTGACACATTCGGCGTCAAGTTTCAAGCCTTTCGGGCAGGGATTTCGCTTTTATATAGATTTCCCTTTTATAAATATTCACCTGCGCTATTTTCCCTTACCAATTCTCTTTCCCCTTGTCTTGTCATCTTTTGGGACAGAAAGTA
>NZ_JACJLR010000036.1 GCF_016902345.1 Mediterraneibacter glycyrrhizinilyticus
GCCGTTACACTAAGTATAAAGAACGGCACAACTAAATTCAATAACCTACAGCCCTCGCAGTTTCATTTATGGTGGTGCCAAGTGTGCGGGCATGGAGGTTTAGAAACAAGGTGAGCATTTTCTTCTGAGATTTCCGGGATCAGGGCAATGGCCTCTTTTTCCAGTTTAATGGCTTTTTCTGTTTTATCTTCACAGGCGGCACGATAATCAAGAAGGAGCGCCCGGTCTGTACTGCGCCCGACAGTTTCATCTTTGAGCAGTCCGGATAATTTGCCAAGAACAGCGTTCATTCCATTTGTGTAGTGATATTTCTCCATATAAGGAAATACATCTTCCAGAAAACTTAAATAAGCCGGCGTATTGTCATCTATAATCTCCCGGATGATATTCTCGATGGTAAGAAACAGCGGTTTGTACCAGATGACGTCACGCCCATGAAGCAGACAGATAGACTGCAGGCTGTCGAGCAGAACAGCACTGTTATTTACGGATGGTCTGGTCTCGTCAGCTGCCACTTCCTGTATCATCGGATGAAGAGAAATCTGTCTTCCGGATTGTGTCTGTATAAACCCTTTCTCAATCATGTCATTGATCCTGTTCATGTCCGGAAGTTTCATCCAGTTCGCATATAGTCGTCCGCTGATTCCGCTGACGGGAGCAAAAATCAGTCCCCGCACAATATTCAGTTCTTCCTCGGAGAGACAATACAGAGAAAATAACGTATGTATATGGTCATAGTAGGTGGCTTTCCGACTTTGCCCGTCTTTTACGATATCAATGGTATCTGTTGCGCCAAGGGCGGATTTTTCAATCTGTAGTCGTGCAAGTAATTCCTGTGGTTCCAGGATACCTGTTTCTAGCAACCGTGCGGACAATTCCACCGCCAGGGTGTGACTGTGTACGGTCTGTATAATCTGTTCCAGTATATTCTGATTTTTTCCTGTATCTGAGTAGAAATATCCCATTAACGACAATAAGGCATTCTGATCCGATATTTCTTCCAAATTGAAAGAAGCATAGTTGTCAAACCGGCTCCGAGTAGTAAAAAGGATGCGACAACGGTATTTTAAAAGCACAGATAAGAAAGCATCCTTGCTGGCTGTAGTGTTGAAATTATCTATAATAAGTAAAGTATCTTCTTTTAATGTCCGCAGAAAGCGATTATGTTTGCGGAAACGTTCGTCTTCTGTATCTTCCGGCAGATCATCCGCAAAGTCCAGATCAATGATATCCTGCCGCAGATCACCGCTGTAGGTCAGATATAAGATATTTGTATACTCTTTTCTGTAGGTTTTTGCATATGTTTTTGCAAGCTCACTTTTTCCGATTCCGGCAATTCCCAGCAGAAAAATGATCTGCTTTTCTGATATTAGTTCGTGAAGTGTGGAAAGCTCTTGATTTCTTCCGCAGAAATGAGCGCACGCCTTGGGAACTTCTCCGTTATAAACAAAATCACTGATTACCGGAGACAGTGTTCCGGCAGCAAGTAGTTTTTTGGTGGCAGCGTTCCTTTTAACAAATGTCCGTTCCATTCCAAAGCAAAGAACAGACGCAAGAAAAGCAGCCTGTTCTTCAGAAGTATGACAAGGGTAATCCTGAGTAAGCCGTTCTTTTTTCTGATCAGAAATAGTTCCATCCTGTATCAGAATCTTGTAGATTTCCTGTATTGCCATTGCGCTGTCAAACATCAGCGGCAGAATATTTGTCTCTATATCATCGGCCAAACGATTTTGGTTATCTGTATGGAGATAATATCCGGAGATGCGGGGGCTGATCCGGGCCTGTCCGTTAAACCAGCGGCAGACAAGACCGTTGTCAAAATCAAAGTCCTGTGAAGATTCCTCTTCAAGAAAACCTTCAAACAATTCATAAAGCAGATCAATCTGATTCATTCCTCTGTCATCGCCGATATATTTGCGAACTGTAGTAATGATTGAACTGAAATCACAGCGTTCCATATAGTTCCTCCTGATCCTGGTCAATTTATGCTCAAACTGCGCTCAATGAGCTTTTGCAAACTCCCTGATAAGATGGTATCACAAAGAAGTTTTAATGCGTTTCTTCCATATATTATAACATCAAATTTTATCTGAGGAAGCAGAAAAAGGAAACAGTCTCCGGAAGAATAGCGGACAACTTCTCGTTCATAAACTGAAATACCGGGGAGGTGTGTGGTATCGCAAGGAAAAGTGCTCCGATCCATGTGATCGTCCATTATCCGAAAACAGAAGAGGGAAGACATGAGCTGGCAGTCCGGGCGGCAGGCGTCCACGCTGATATGGTCGGTCAGTATATCAACAGGTTGAATTGCCCCTCTGAACAGAAAGTACAGTTGATTGATGAAATCATCCATTCAACTGTCAAAGAAAAAACAGACTGACGATCAGGGCTCAAGATGGTCAGTCTGTCGAAGTATGACTTCAATTATTCAAATGTTATTCTGATTTGATGTATTCTGGCTGGTCATGAGCACTTCACGAAAATATTTTTCCCAGGTAATCTTAAACATTCTTTTTTTATCTGATTCCCAGTTCCGGTAAGTATTTGGATCCACATGCAGCATTCTCGCAAAAGGTTTCTTCTTTAATCCCATTTTTTCCCGACATTCTTTTAGCATTTTCCCCTGACCTTTGTATAAGAAAAGATTGTACTCATCCAGAAGGTCTTCAACCGGGATATGATAGAAGGCCGCCAGCCTGTCCACTACTTCTTTCGGATAATAATCCACATATCCCACTTCATAATCTATATAGTGTCCTCTGGAAATCCCAATCTGCTCTGCAACTTCTTTCTGCATCAAGCCCATGTGATGGCGGCACCAGCGCAGGCGGTCAGGAACGTTTTGTATTTCTTCGTAACTGTGATATTGCTGATTGAACTGCTGTGCTTCCAGGAGCTTACGGGGAGCGATCAGCCGGAATGTATGGATACACATAGGGGCGTACCGTACAATGCCGTCTTCTGTTCGGCACATAAGATAATTTTCATCAGAAAATTTTGAAAATATCTTCCAGCGTGGCTGAAATCCCTGACGGGGGACGCTCTCCGGGAGTAAAACCGCATTGGCGATAGGATAGCATTTTCCACACAGCGAGAGGCATAGGCCGCCAGCCTGTTACCCTTATCCGGATTAAATGTGACAACTGCCTTGATCAGCCCGATCGTTCCAATGGAGAGGAGATCTTCGGGGTCTTCGTCAAGGTTCTGATATTTTTTCAGTACATGGGCGACGAGACGGAGATTCCGTTCGATGAGAATATGTTTTGCCTCGAGGTCTCCTTCTGTATACTTCTGGACGTAATATTTCTCTTCCGCCGGGGTGAGAGGATTGGGAAATGATCTCAAGGTGTCACCTCTTAGCATAGTTAGTATAGTTTATGAAAAAAAGGGGTGGATTGTGCTTTTCCAACGGAAAAGAGGACTGCTTGACGGAAGAGATACCGGAAAAGCTGCAGGAAACAACAAGCGGGAATCCGGAGAAACAGAATGTGGCAGAGTTGTGAGAAAAACGATTGACAGAGACAGGACGGATATCCTATTATGTTCTTACATTCCCGGGAAAATCTTTCCCGGTGATCATTTCGGGCTGGTTCAGCCAAAGTTTTCAGGTAAAGTTTACTGTGTCGAAAGAGACACATAAGTAAATTTATTGTGGTGTTTGTCTCAGTACAGGAGAAAGGAGATTGTGAATGAGTTTCAGTACGATCATTTCCGGGGCTGTGGAGGGGCTTCGGGCGGAACTGATCCATGTGGAGGCAGATGTGAGTAATGGACTGCCTGTCTTTCATATGGTGGGCTACCTGTCCTCAGAGGTAAAGGAGGCGTCTGAACGTGTGAGGACAGCGATACGGAATTCTGGTTATAGTTTCCCGGCGAAGAGGACCGTCATCAACCTGTCTCCGGCGACGATGCGGAAGAGAGGCGCCTCCTTTGATCTGCCGATCGCAGTGGCGATCTTGGTGTCTTTGGGAGAAATTCCGGGCGACAGGGTGAAAAACCCTCTGATCATAGGAGAACTTGGCCTGGACGGCCGGGTCCGAAAGGTGCCGGGCATCCTTCCTATCGTGATGGAGGCGAAAGATTCAGGCGTCTGCTGCTGTATCGTACCCCGGGAAAACGCAGAGGAAGCTGCGCTGGTGGAGGGAATGACGATCATAGGCGTGCAGGATCTCAGAGATGCTGCAGAATTTTTAAATGGGTTCGGAAAGAGGAGACCATGTGAGAAAAAGACAAATGTGACGTTATGTGACACTGTGTGGGAAAATGATTTCTCAGAAGTCAGAGGGCAGAAAAATGTGCGGAGGGCAGCAGAGCTGGCCGTGGCAGGAGGACACAACCTTCTGCTGATCGGTCCTCCGGGCAGCGGGAAAACACTGACCGCAAAGTGTATCGCGGGAATCCTTCCGCCGCTTACCCAGGAGGAAAGTATGGAGATCACGAAAATCTACAGTGTGATGGGGATCCTGGATGAGAAGGAACCGCTGATCCGGCGCAGACCGTTTCGGAGCGTGCATCATACGGCGACAAGAGCTGCGCTGATCGGAGGAGGGATGGTACCGCGGCCGGGAGAGATCAGTCTTGCCCACAGAGGTGTGCTCTTTCTCGACGAGCTTCCGGAGTTCAGGAAAGGCGTTCTTGAAGTCCTGCGGCAGCCCCTGGAAAAACACCAGATCCAGATAACCAGAACACATGGAAACTATACATTTCCGGCAGATTTTATGCTTGTCGCGGCGATGAATCCCTGCCCCTGCGGATGCTATCCGGATATGGAAAGATGTACCTGTACGCCTGCACAGATCCAGGGTTATATCAGCAGGGTCAGCCAGGCATTTCTGGACCGGATCGATATCTGTGCGGAGTCTTCAAGAATAGAATTTCATGACCTGACGGGAACGGAGAAAGCAGAAGATTCGATGTCGATAAGGAAACGGGTCTGCAGGGCAAGAGAGATGCAGGCGCTGAGATACGGAGAGGAGAGTCGGACAAACTCTATGCTGACGGGGGAAGAATTGAAAAAATACTGTGAACTTGGACCGGATTGTAGAAAACTTCTGGAAACGGCGTTTGACGTGATGAAAATGAGTGCCAGGACTTATCATAGAATCCTAAAGGTTGCCAGGACTATTGCGGATCTGGCAGGAGAAGAGCGGATTTCCGAAGTGCATTTAAGAGAGGCGATCGGTTATCGAATGGTAGACAGAAAATATTGGGGGAGGCAGCAGAAATGGTAAAAACAGACAAGCGGGATATCGAGATGAGACAGGAAGCAGAGATGAAATATGAATTCTGGCTGGCGGGACTGCCCCTTTCATCCGGGAAAAAATACCTTCTGCGCCAGCATATGAAAACGGCAGAAGCTGTTTATTATATAGAAGAAACAGATATTTCAGGGATTCAGTTCTTAACAGAAAAAGAGAAAAATACAATTAGGCAGGCTCAGAAAGGGACGGATCCGGAAGAGAGCTACCGGAAGATGGAGGAGAAGGGAATCCGCTTTGTCCCATTTTTTTCGGAAGAGTATCCCTCCAGACTCCTGGAGCTGCAGGATTTCCCCTATGCCCTTTATGTAAAGGGCGAGCTGCCTGACAGGACGGCCAGAAAGGCGGCTATCGTGGGAGCGAGAAGGTGCACCCCCTACGGGGAGAAATATGCGGTAGAGTTTGGAAAAATACTGGCAGAACATGGCATAGAGATCATCAGCGGACTGGCGAGAGGAATTGACGGTATGGGGCAGCGCGGCGCTCTGCTTGGCGGTGGGCGGACCTTTGCGGTGCTGGGCAGCGGAGTGGATGTGTGCTACCCACGCGAGCATATCGGACTTTATGTAGATATCCTGAACCAGGGCGGAGGGATCCTGTCAGAATATCCGCCGGGCACGCCGCCGCTTCCGCAGAACTTCCCGTCGAGAAACCGCATCATCAGCGGTCTGTCCGACGCTGTTCTCGTCATGGAGGCAAGGGAGAAGAGTGGTTCTCTTATCACAGCGGATCTGGCGCTGGAGCAGGGAAGGGATGTTTATGCGCTTCCGGGTCCGGTAAACAGTGAATTGAGCGCTGGGTGCAATCGGCTGATCCAGCAGGGGGCGGGCCTTCTTCTGAGCCCGGAAACGCTCCTGGGAGAGTGGGACATCTGTGTTTCGGGGCAGGCCGGAAAAGGAGGCAAAAACAAAAAAGTGCTTGAAACTCCAGAAAAATTGGTGTATAGTTGTCTCGGTTTGTATCCGAAGAATGTAGACCGGCTTGCAGAGGAGACAAAGCTGAGCGCAGGGGAACTGCTCAATATCCTGGTCTCGTTGGAACTTCAGGGATACATTAGAGAAATATCAAAGAATTATTATGTGAAAGCAGAATAGAAGGCGGAAAACCTGCCGGATGGAGGGAATCAAGTCTTATGGCACACTATCTTGTTATTGTGGAGTCGCCAGCAAAGGTGAAGACAATTAAAAAATTTCTTGGCAGCAATTATACAGTTGCGGCATCTCAGGGACATGTGCGTGATCTGCCGAAAAGCCAGCTTGGCATCGACATAGAACACGATTATGAACCGAAATATATAACGATCCGGGGGAAGGGAGAGATCCTTGCCAGCCTCAGAAAAGAAGTGAAAAAGTCTGATAAAGTCTATCTGGCAACCGACCCTGACCGCGAAGGAGAGGCGATTTCCTGGCATCTTGCGGCAGCGTTAAAGCTTGACGAGAAGAAGATGCGCAGAATCACATTTAACGAGATCACAAAAAATGCGGTGAAGGCATCTCTGAAAGCGCCGAGAGATATTGACATGGATCTGGTTGATGCGCAGCAGGCAAGACGTGTGCTCGACCGTATGGTAGGATATATGATCAGCCCCCTGCTCTGGGCGAAGGTCAAGAGAGGGCTGAGTGCCGGAAGAGTGCAGTCTGTGGCACTGCGGCTGGTGGCGGATCGCGAGGAAGAGATCAATGCGTTTATTCCGGAAGAATACTGGACCCTGGACGCGGTCCTCAAGGTCAAAGGAGAGAGACGCCCACTGACCGCTAAGTTTTACGGAACTGACAAAAAGAAGATCACGATACACACGAAGGAAGAACTGGATCAGATCCTAAGTGCGGTCGAGAATGCTGAGTTTAAGATCACGGATATCAAGAAGAGCGAGAGAATCCGGAGGGCGCCGCTCCCGTTTACGACCAGTACTCTCCAGCAGGAGGCGTCAAAAGCCCTGAATTTTGGAACGCAGAAGACAATGCGTATTGCACAGCAGCTCTACGAGGGAGTCGACATCAAAGGGAATGGCACGGTCGGTGTCATCACTTATCTGCGTACGGATTCCACAAGGATCTCCGAAGAGGCAGATGCTTCTGCAAGAGAGTATATCACTTCGGTTTACGGAAAAGAGTATGCGGCGGAGGGCGGAGCTTCCAAGAGCAGCGGAAAGAAGATCCAGGACGCTCACGAGGCGATCCGTCCCACAGATATCACAAGGACGCCGGCAGCGTTGAAGGATTCCCTCACAAGGGACCAGTTCCGGCTCTATCAGCTCATCTGGAAGCGGTTTGTGGCGAGCCGGATGGAGCCGGCGCGTTACGAGACGATCTCCGTGAAGATCGGAGCGGACCAGTACTGCTTTACAGTATCCACCGCGAAAGTTGCCTTTGACGGATTCCGTTCTGTCTATACAGAGGCGGATGAAGAAAAAGAGGAGAGCAATGTGCTGGTGGGAAATCTAAGTATGGACTCTGTTCTCACCAGAGAAGAGTTTGATCCGAAACAGCACTATACACAGCCGCCGGCACATTACACGGAGGCATCCCTCGTCAAGGCGCTGGAAGAACTGGGGATCGGACGTCCCAGCACTTATGCGCCCACGATCGCTATCATCCTCGGAAGGAGATATGTCACAAAAGAGGCGAAAAACCTTTACCTCACTGAGATCGGCGAGGTAGTGAACAATATGATGAAACAGTCTTTCCCGAGTATCGTGGATGTGAATTTTACAGCGAACATGGAAGGACTCCTCGACATGGTCGAAGAAGGCAAGGTGGAGTGGAAGGAAGTGATAAGGAACTTCTACCCCGATCTTGAGGAGGCGGTGAAAAAAGCGGAGCAGGAGCTGGAAACCGTCAAGATCGAGGATGAGGTGACGGACGTGATCTGTGAAGAGTGCGGACGCAATATGGTGATCAAGTACGGTCCTCACGGAAAGTTCCTTGCCTGTCCCGGATTTCCGGAGTGCAGGAACACAAAGCCTTATCTGGAAAAAATCGGAGTGCCCTGTCCGGTCTGTGGAAAAGAGGTTGTCATCAGGAAGACAAAGAAGGGAAGAAAATATTACGGATGTGAGAATAATCCGGAATGTGAATTCATGTCCTGGCAGAAGCCGTCAAAAGAGAAATGCCCGGAATGTGGAAGCTATATGGTCGAAAAGGGAAACCGGCTCGTATGTGCCAATAAAGAGTGCGGATATGTTGTTGCGGCAGACAAACTCTCGAAAGAAGAGTAGGCCATACCTTTCCCTGCATGACCGAAGTCCGGTGCAGATAGTGAGACCGGGCTGCTGTTGTGAAAAGAATTAGGAATGAGATTGATATTTCCAGAATTGTGTGATAATATTAATCTGTCTATATTTTTATTGCGATTTGTGTATACAATTAAAGGAAGTATATGGTAGAATGCGGAGGAAATAATGAGCGTACAACTATTGGATAAAACCAGAAAAATCAATAAGCTGCTGCATAATAATAATTCCAGTAAGGTCGTGTTCAACGACATCTGTGCTGTGCTCACAGAGATTCTTGACTCCAACGTGCTGGTGGTCAGCAAGAAGGGGAAAATCCTCGGTGTGAGCAAATGCAGTAAAGTAAAGGAAATCCACGAGCTGATCACAGAAGCGGTGGGATCCCATATTGATAGTATGCTGAACGAAAGACTGCTCAGCATCCTGTCGACAAAGGAAAATGTAAATCTCGAAACGCTCGGATTTTCCCCGGAAGCAGTGCAGGGATGCCAGGCGATCGTTACTCCGATCGATATAGCAGGAGAGCGGCTTGGGACTCTGTTTATCTATAAACAGGATGCCACTTATTCTATTGACGATATCATCCTGAGCGAGTACGGGACAGCGGTCGTCGGACTGGAGATGCTGCGTTCAGTGAATGAGGAGAGCGCGGAAGAGACAAGAAAAGAGCATATCGTTCAGTCTGCCATCGGAACACTTTCTTTTTCCGAGCTGGAAGCGATCATACATATCTTTGATGAGCTGGACGGCACGGAAGGGATCCTCGTTGCGAGCAAGGTTGCGGACAGGGTAGGGATCACCCGCTCGGTCATTGTCAATGCTCTGCGCAAGTTTGAGAGTGCAGGCGTGATCGAGTCCAGATCTTCAGGTATGAAGGGAACCTATATCAAAGTCCTCAACGATTATGTCTTTACCGAGCTTGAACGTATCAAGAAAGAGCGCATGTAGTCAGGAGAGAAGAAATGTACGAAGGAAATCCAGTTGATCTCCAGATGGAGAAGATAATCTCAGCGGACGGGATCTTTGACGATTCGACGCGGAAATGCAGAGTTTATAAATATGATCTTGAGGAAGATTATATCTACCTGGAGCTGAAGGAAGACGATCTGACAGCGATATCGCTCGATGCAAAGTACAGGTGCTATATATCGACAAAATCGGAACTTCTTTACTGCACTGGGGTAGTGAAGGAGCGATACCGCTCTGAAGATATGAATCTTTTGAAGTTTCGGATCGAGAACGGATTTTATAATGTATATGAAGGGCGCAGGACGATGAAGAGGGCCTGACGCTGTTTGACAGTTATTGAAGAAGACGGAGTCTGCACAGGCAGGTTCCGTTTTTGTTTATTTATAAAAAAAGTTTAAACTAGGTTGACAAACGGTGTGGGGAGTGCTATTTTATATTCGTGAGGTTTAGCACTCGACTTAAATGAGTGCTAATAAGAAAATGCAAGGAGGAATTACAATGAAGTTAGTACCATTAGGTGACAAGATTGTTTTAAAACAGTTAGAAGCAGAAGAGACAACCAAATCCGGGATCGTTTTACCGGGACAGGCAAAAGAAAAACCGCAGGAAGCGGAAGTCATCGCTGTGGGACCTGGCGGAAATATAGATGGAAAAGAAGTTGTGATGCAGGTGAAAGTAGGAGAGAAAGTTATCTACTCCAAATATGCCGGAACAGATGTAGAACTTGACGGAGAGGAATACATCATCGTAAAACAGAGTGACATCCTCGCGATCGTAGAGGCATAAAACACTTGGCGAGGTTTTTTCGAGCCTGGTGTTTTAGCCGATACGGCGAACAAAATGATCGCAGACTGAAAATATCAATAAATATAGAAGGAGATGCTTAAAATGGCAAAGGAAATCAAATACGGAACAGAAGCCAGAGCAGCACTTGAGAAAGGTGTCAACCAGCTGGCAGATACAGTAAAAGTAACTCTTGGACCGAAAGGAAGAAATGTTGTCCTTGACAAATCATTCGGCGCTCCGCTGATCACAAACGACGGTGTTACAATCGCAAAAGAGATCGAGCTTGAGGATGGTTTTGAGAACATGGGAGCACAGCTCATCCGTGAGGTTGCTTCCAAGACAAATGACGTTGCAGGTGACGGTACTACAACAGCTACTGTACTGGCTCAGGCTATGGTTCACGAAGGCATGAAGAACCTGGAAGCAGGAGCGAACCCGATCATTCTGAGAAAAGGTATGAAGAAAGCGACAGACAAAGCAGTAGAAGCGATCCAGACAATGAGCAGCAAGGTAAACGGAAAAGAACAGATCGCGAGAGTTGCAGCTGTTTCTTCCGGCGATGAAGGTGTCGGCGCAATGGTGGCTGACGCAATGGAGAAAGTATCCAACGACGGTGTTATCACGATCGAAGAGTCCAAGACAATGCAGACAGAGCTTGATCTTGTAGAAGGTATGCAGTTCGACCGCGGATACATTTCCGCATACATGGCGACAGATATGGAGAAGATGGAAGCAAACCTGGAAGATCCGTATATCCTTATCACAGACAAGAAGATCTCCAACATCCAGGATATCCTTCCGCTCCTTGAGCAGATCGTACAGTCCGGTGCAAGACTTCTGATCATCGCAGAGGATGTTGAGGGTGAGGCACTCACAACACTGATCGTCAACAAACTGCGCGGAACATTCAACGTAGCTGCTGTCAAAGCACCGGGATATGGTGACAGGAGAAAAGAGATGCTCCAGGATATCGCGATCCTGACAGGCGGACAGGTGATCTCCGAAGAACTTGGTCTGGATCTCAAAGAGACCACGATGGATCAGCTTGGACGTGCAAAATCTGTTAAGATCCAGAAAGAAAATACAGTTATCGTTGACGGATGCGGCGACAAAGCTGCGATCGCAGACAGAGTGGCTCAGATCAAGAAAGCCATCGAAGAGACAACATCTGACTTTGACAGAGAGAAACTTCAGGAGAGACTTGCAAAACTGGCAGGCGGCGTGGCTGTGATCCGTGTTGGTGCGGCTACAGAGACAGAGATGAAAGAAGCAAAACTCCGTATGGAGGACGCTCTGAACGCTACCAGAGCAGCTGTTGAAGAGGGAATCATCGCAGGAGGCGGTTCTGCATATATCCACGCTTCAAAAGAGGTTGCAAAACTGGCTGATGAGCTTGAAGGTGATGAGAAGACAGGTGCGCGTATCATCCTGAAAGCACTTGAGGCTCCGCTGTATCAGATCGCTGCAAACGCAGGGCTTGAAGGGGCAGTCATTGTCAATAAAGTAAGAGAGTCTGAACCGGGAACTGGTTTCGACGCTTACAAAGAGGAGTATGTTGATATGGTAGAGAGCGGAATCCTTGATCCTGCAAAGGTTACAAGAAGCGCTCTGCAGAATGCGACAAGTGTGGCAGCTACACTTCTTACAACAGAGGCGGTTGTGTCCACGATCAAAGAGGATACACCTGCACCGGCTGCAAATCCGGGAATGATGTAATATCAGAACGAAACAGGATACTTTATAATAGTATTTGGGAACGTGAAAACGGGTATGTACCGAATGAGGGTATGTACCCGCTTTTTTGTGAAGCTGCCCGCTTACATTCGGAAAGATACTTTTTGGCACTTGCGGTGATCGTATAGCGATTTCATGCGCTTATCACGGATATCACAGGACTGGTGTTCAGTTTGAGTAAAAAATAGAGCTCGATCTATAAGCACAGCTTAATAATTGAATTAAAAATAAATCAACTAAAATCCCTTTTGCCAGAATGTGAAACTCTTGACATCTACCCTGAATTTATGTAGTATATCAGATAATACATTTACATAAGTGGATTCTTAAGAAAGAGAGGTAGATAGACAATGGCGAAAATTATTGGCGAGGGGATTACATTTGACGATGTTCTGCTTGTTCCTGCATATTCTGAGGTGATTCCGAATGAGGTAGATCTCTCTACGTACCTGACAAAAAAGATCAAACTTAATATTCCGATGATGAGTGCCGGAATGGATACGGTTACAGAACACCGTATGGCGATCGCGATGGCGCGTCAGGGCGGAATCGGAATCATCCACAAAAACATGTCGATCGGAGAACAGGCAGAAGAGGTTGACAAAGTAAAGCGCTCAGAGAATGGTGTCATTACGGATCCTTTCTATCTGTCACCGGAGCATACTCTGGAAGACGCGAATAATCTGATGGCAAAATTCCGCATTTCCGGGGTGCCGATCACAGAAGGACGCAAACTTGTCGGTATCATTACAAACCGTGACCTGAAATTTGAGGAAGACTTCTCTAAGAAAATCAAAGAATCCATGACTTCAGAAGGTCTGATCACAGCAAAAGAGGGGATTACTCTCGATGAGGCAAAGAAGATTCTTGCAAAAGCAAGAAAGGAAAAGCTTCCGATCGTAGATGATGAGGGAAATCTGAAAGGACTTATCACGATCAAAGATATTGAAAAGCAGATCAAATATCCTCTGTCAGCAAAAGACTCTCAGGGACGCCTTTTCTGTGGCGCTGCGATCGGGATCACAGCGAATTGTCTGGAGCGCGTTCAGGAGCTTGTAAACGCCAAAGTGGACGTTGTGGTAATGGATTCCGCGCATGGACATTCAGCAAATGTGCTCCGCACGGTAAGGATGGTAAAAGAAAAGTTCCCGGATCTGCAGGTGATCGCAGGAAATGTAGCTACCGGCGAGGCGACAAAAGCACTTATCGAAGCGGGCGTGGATGCGGTGAAAGTCGGCATCGGTCCCGGATCGATCTGTACGACCCGAGTTGTAGCGGGAATCGGTGTACCGCAGATCACGGCGGTCATGAATTGCTACGAAGTGGCGAAAGAATACGGTATTCCGATCATTGCGGACGGCGGTATCAAGTATTCGGGAGATATGACAAAAGCGATCGCGGCAGGGGCAAATGTATGTATGATGGGAAGCATCTTTGCCGGCTGTGACGAGAGTCCGGGAACGTTCGAACTCTATCAGGGAAGAAAGTATAAAGTATACCGCGGCATGGGATCTATCGCAGCTATGGAGAATGGAAGCAAGGACCGGTATTTCCAGGAGAATGCGAAGAAACTTGTTCCTGAAGGCGTGGAGGGACGCGTAGCTTACAAAGGAACTGTAGAGGATACGGTATTCCAGCTTATGGGCGGCCTGCGCTCAGGAATGGGTTACTGCGGAACATCTAGTATAGAACAACTGAAGGAAAACGGACAGTTTGTGAAGATTTCCGCCGCATCACTCAGAGAGAGCCATCCGCATGATATCCATATCACGAAAGAGGCTCCGAATTACAGCGTTGACGAATAACAGATGAGCGGTCCGTCTGGACGAGGCGTGACAGTACAGCTGCACCGGCATACAGGATGCCGGTGCAGTTTTTTCTAACGGCGACGGGCCAAAGTCCGGGCTCTGTCGTTTTTCTTTTATAAATTCATAAGAAAGTTTTCACAAACCTTTAGAAACTGTGTGCTATCATTGATATAGTTGTAAGACAGAAATCGAGGGATACAAATGACAACGGGACGGGGCGGAAAAAGACGCAGACGAAGAAGGATCGATCATAAAGCATTGTATATCAGGATCGGGATTTTGGTCCTGGCGGTACTTACAGTGGTACTGGGCATTTATTCCTGTGTTTCGGGGAACCGCAGAAATCTGAATGTGGATGCATCGGAGCCGGATATCGATGTCCAGCTCCTTGACGTCAACCCGTATTCCAGGCCCGGGATAGAGACGGAGGAGATTAACGGTATTGTGATCCATTATACTGCAAATCCGGGAAGCACGGCGCAGGACAACAGGGATTATTTCAACGGGCTCCAGTACAGCCGGGAAACGGAAGCAAGCAGCAATTTTGTGGTGGGTCTGGACGGAGAGATCATACAATGTGTGCCCACCTGGGAGGTTGCATATGCTTCTAATGAAAGGAACTTTGATACGGTATCGATCGAGTGCTGCCATCCTGATGACAGTGGAGCGTTTACGGATGAGACATATCGTTCTCTTGTCCAGCTCACAGCGTGGCTGTGCCTGAAATTCGATCTGTCTGAGGATGATGTGATCCGCCATTATGATGTGACAGGAAAAATCTGTCCGAAATACTTTGTGGATCATGAGGATGCCTGGGAAGAATTCCGACAGAATGTGCGCAAGGCTATAGACAGGACTCTGGAGAATTGATATAATATTATGGATTATGCAGAATGTGAAAGGGTATTCTGCATCTGAGAGTAAACAATGGTGGCGGACCTGTGTCCGCCTTAAAAGTTTGGAGGAGGAACATGAACGATCTGGAAATGTACCGCGAGCAGCTGGCACTCTGTGATGACAAGATCATAGACGCTCTCGTGGAAAGAAACGCAATTATCGAGAAGATCATGGCATATAAAGAGACCTATGGTATGCCAATCCTTCAGCCGGCTCAGGAAGCAAAACAGGAACGCAGGCTGAATGAAAAACTTCAGGGAAATAAATACAGTGAGGAGATCCATGACGTGTTCCAGCGTATCCTGCGGAACAGCAAGCGGATCCAGGCAAGGAAACTCTTCTCGTATAATATTGTGCTGATTGGCTTTATGGGGGCAGGAAAAACAACGATCTCCGATTACCTGAGCACGATGTTCGACATGAGACTGGTGGAAATGGACCAGGTGATCGCGGAGAGGGAAGAAATGAGTATCCCTGATATTTTTGCTACATATGGAGAGGAATATTTCAGGGGTCTGGAGACAAAACTGTTAAAAGAACTGCAGACAGGGAAAAACTGTGTGATTTCCTGCGGAGGAGGCGTTGCACTTCGAAAGGAAAATGTTATCGAGATGAAGAAGAACGGCCGCGTTGTCCTTCTCACCGCGAGTCCTGAGACAATCTATGAGAGAGTGAAAGACAGTGATGACAGACCTGTGCTTAATGGAAACAAGAATGTGGAGTTTATTGCAGATCTGATGGAGAAACGCCGTGAGAAATATGAGGCTGCCGCAGATGTAGTGATACAGACGGATAACAAGACAATCCTGCAGATCAGTGAAGAGCTGATCTCGAAACTGATGGAATTGGATGGTAAATAATGTTTGAATCATTTTTTCCGGATGAATATATAGCGTCTACATATGTCATCCCTTTTGAAAAACTGTATGAAGAGGGTTACAGAGGAGTTATATTTGATATAGATAATACACTCGTGCCCCATGGGGCTCCGGCGGATGAGCGGGCAAGGAAGCTGTTTGCCCGCCTGGAGGAAATCGGTTTCTCTTCCTGTCTTCTGTCCAACAACCAGGAGCCTCGTGTGAAGATGTTCAACAGGGAAATCGGCACCAACTTCATTTTCAATGCACACAAACCGTCAGTGAAAAATTATGGCCGGGCTATGGAGATCATGGGAACGGACCGAGGTACAACGATTTTTGTAGGGGATCAGCTTTTTACGGATGTTTGGGGAGCGAAACGCGCAGGGATACACAGTATCCTTGTCAGACCGATCCATCCGAAAGAGGAGATACAGATCGTACTTAAGCGGTATCTGGAAAGAATCGTTCTTCACTTTTACAGGAGACAAAAGGAAAGAAATACTGACAAAAACTGAGGGTATGAGACACTCATCCAAAAAAAGGATTGAAAAAAGAAGAAAACTATTATAAAATAAACAGAGTGGAGCGCCTTGAGGGCGTACGATTGAAGGAGGATTACAAATGGTCGCAGCAGGAGATTTTAAGAACGGACTTACCATCGAGATTGATGGAAACATTTTTCAGATTCTGGAATTTCAGCATGTAAAACCTGGAAAAGGTGCAGCGTTCGTGAGAACAAAACTGAAAAATATCATCAGTGGCGGTGTGGTTGAGAAGACTTTCCGCCCGACTGAGAAATTTGAGAATGCACATATCGACAGAAAAGATATGCAGTATCTCTATCAGGATGGAGATCTGTACAACTTTATGGATGTGGAAACATACGATCAGATCGCCCTGGATGCTGATGTGGTCGGCGATGCACTGAAGTTTGTGAAAGAGAATGAGACTGTGAAAATCTGTTCTCATAAGGGCAATGTATTCTCTGTTGAGCCGCCGCTCTTCGTGGAGCTTGCAATCACAGAGACTGAGCCGGGCTTCAAGGGAGATACAGCACAGGGAGCTACAAAACCGGCTGTCGTTGAGACGGGTGCAACGGTTATGGTTCCGCTGTTCGTTGAGGTTGGCGATGTGCTTAAGATCGATACACGTACAGGAGAATATCTTTCCAGAGTGTGATCGTGCGGAAGTGCATAGAAGATGGATACCCGCTGCTTTTCGGCATGAAAAGCAGCGGGTTTTATCGTTTTCCGGAAAAGTGTTGGGGACGCATATATCCGGGGCGCTGCCGGATGCCGGCAAAGCTGAAAAAAAGTGTTGTTATTTTTCGGAAGTTCATCTATAATGGGCATTACATAATATTGTTCAGATCAGTGATTCTATTTCAAAGGTACGTCTCGTACCGATTTCTCATTTAATTTATCAGGACCGCGCGAAAGAAAGGAGAAAAATGGATTATACACAATTTGTACGCGCAGTTGAGAAAAGTGTGAGCCTCAGGCTCGGAACGTCAAAAAAAGTGTCGCTGCATACAGCGATAAAGAATAACGGGAAAGAAAAGCAGGGGATCCTGGTGGAGACGATGGGGGTCAATGTCTCTCCGGCGATCTATCTGGAAGAGTATTATGAGTATTACAGACAGGGAGAGCCCCTGGAAGAGATTGTGGATGAAGTCTTGGAATTTTATGAGAGCATCCGATGTGAAAATTCTTGGGACAGCAGAAGCCTCCTTTCTTATGAAGGGGTCAGGGACAAGATCGTATTCCGACTGGTTAATACGGAGAAAAACCGGGAGTTCTTAGATACAGTACCACACCGGGATGTGTATGATCTGTCTGCGGTCTTTTATCTTCTGCTTGAGATGAACGACGCGGGTATGGCTACGATGACAGTGAAGAACAGCCATATGGAGCAGTGGAAAACAAATGTGAACACACTTTGGGATGATGCAATGGAAAATTCGAAAAGGATTCTTCCGGCGGAGTTTTTTACAATGAACCATGCTCTCGGTGAACTTGTGAACAGTGTTCCGGAAAAGGCAGGGGAAACGGAAAACCTTTTTGCAGAGAAGAGACGAAAAAAAGACAGGATGTATGTGCTCTCAAACAGGCTGCGAAGTTACGGCGCTGCCTGCGCTGCGTATCCGCATGTCTTGAAGATGATCGGACAGATCCTGAAGAAAGATTATTATATTCTGCCCAGCAGCGTCCACGAGGTCGTGATCGTGCCGAACTCCGGTGAGTTTGATCTCTGTGATCTTGATGAGATGGTCAAAGAGATCAATGATACGCAGGTTGAGGATGATGAGGTCCTGAGTGATCATGCTTATTTTGTGGATCACAGATCGGGAAAGGTGTTTATGGATATGGAAGGAGAAAAAAGGAGCAAAAGGACGAAAAAGGATCATTTTTAATGCTTTACATTTTCGCAAAAGTGTGATAGGATAAATAAGGTCATTTTAAGGGGAAGCGATCTCTTTCCCTTAAAAGACCGGAATGCGTCTGTAGCTCAGTGGATAGAGCAATGCCCTCCGGAGGCATGTGCGGCGGTTCGACTCCGCTCAGACGCTTAAAAAATCCCGGGAAGTTATGGAAAACCTGAAGGTTATCGTACTTCCCGGGATTTTCTGCTTCCGGAGAAAACTTTTTTTGACAGACCACTGACGGCCGATCATCCATCTTTCTACAGAAGATTGATTTTTTTCTTCATGATGTAGTGGGTTACTGCATATTGGGCGGCCGCAATAACGATCATCATCAGAATGGAATAGCCTATCATGCTGAACAGGTACATTCCGACCTGGTCTGATGATCCGCTCTGTCCCACCAGGATGTATTCCGGAAAGAACCCTGTTCCGATCTGAAGGGCAAAGGAAAGGATCTGTATCACAAAGTTGGATATGAAGTAAGCTGCAACAGCTCCGAGTATCCTGTGCGCCGGAAAAATCTGTCCGATCACGATGCAGAAATAAGTCTGTATTACAGTGAGAGGACAGGAGGCCAGCATGATGAGGAACAGGAGAAGAGCAAAACGGCTCAGCGACATTCCCAATTCTGTGTTAAATTCAGGTGCAATGTGACTGTATGCTTCCGTGACATTGTTTCCGGTCACCAGAAGCAGGATGCAGCCTGCCATTATGAAACAGTCCAATGCATACCAGATGCAGCCGGAAATGATTTTTGCCCACAGATGCTGCACGCCGGAGGCAGGGAGTGTCCATGACAGATACCCCTCTCCTGTGAAAAGATTCCGATAGAACCGAAATGTGATGATCAGCCAGGTGCAGAAGCAGACGGCAATAAGGAGAAACAGCATTGCTGATGCAAACAGTGCCACATTTGAAACAAGGGCTGCGTTCGGATCATCGAAACTGAGCCGGTCCATAAACAGAAAGCGTCCCAGCACGGAGAGCACGATCAGGATCCCGTGCAGGAGAATGAATATCTTTATCCCGTATTTTAAGTCGAATTTAATTAATTTCCCTAACATTTGAATACCTCCCGGAACAAAGTGTCCACAGATTTTCCATGCTGGGAGCGGATCTCGTCTACGGATGCGTTGAGAACAAGCTGCCCTTCCTGCAGAAAGACCGCGCGATCAAGGACGTTCTCGATGTCCGAGATCAGATGGGTCGAGATGAGTACTGTGGCGTTCTCATTATAATTCGTCAGGATGGTCTGAAGGATATAATCCCGGGCTGCGGGATCCACGCCTCCGATCGGCTCGTCCAGGATATACAGATCTGCCTCGCGGCTCATGACAAGGATGAGCTGGACTTTTTCCAGTGTTCCTTTTGAGAGGGAAGAAAGCCTGGAACGGGGATCAATATCCAGGGAATCCATCATTTGAGAAGCGCGCTCCAGATTAAAGTTGTCGTAAAATGTATTGTAATATGTCATGGCTTCGTTCACGCGCATATGTTTCCCGAGATAATTTCGGTCCGGAAGATAGGAGACGATCCGTTTTGTCTCCACTCCCGGCTCTGTCCCGTTTATCAGAATCTGTCCGCTTGTGGGGCGCAGAAGAGCGTTTGCCAGTTTGATCAGAGTCGTCTTTCCGCTGCCGTTTGGCCCCAGGAGTCCCACGATCTGTCCGCGCTCCAGAGAGAGGTTTAAGTTGTAGAGGGCATATTTGCTGCCGTACTTTTTTGTCAGATCCCTGCATTCAAGAATCGTTTCCATTCTGTTCCCTCCTTAGTGTTTCGAGTATCATTTCCAGCGTTTCATCATCGCTGAAACCGAGATGATGCATCTGCTCAAAAAACTGGTGGATGTGCTCTGAAGCAAGTTCCATTTTCATTTTTCTCAGCAGCTTTTCATCATCTGTGATGTACCGTCCGCTTGTTCTCTGCGAATAAAGAAGCCCGCTGCGTTCCAGCTCGGCAAGTGCCTTCTGCATGGTGTTCGGGTTTACTGCGGCGTCAAGTGCGAGGTCGCGGACGGACGGAATCTTGTCCCCGGGTCTGTATACTCCGGAAATGATGTCATGTCGGATCCGTTCCATCAGCTGAAGATAGATCGGACGGTCGTTATCTAGTTCCCATGGCATCGAATCACCTCGTTTTCTTTTCTGCAAACTGTATTACAGGTATAATACAATGATACGCTGAAAAAGGAGGCCTGTCAAGCCCTGACGGGGGGTTCGTGGTCTGCCAGGATCCGTGTCTTCATGTTTTCATCAAACGTTCCCCTGCGGAGCATTTCAATTTCATATTTATAAGGCGCATAGGACTTTTTGGGAGACAGGGAAGAGGGAATCCAGGGAGATTCGAGAATCTTCGGTACATCTTCAAAATCCGGATGGTGGACGATCGCGTTCAGGGCGTCAAATCCGAGATGTCCGAAACCGAGGTTCTCGTGCCGGTCCTTCTGCGCGCCCCTGGGGTTTTTGCTGTCATTGATATGGAACACGGCAATCTGATCCTTCCCGATGAGACGGTCGAATTCACCGATCACATCATCAAAGTGCCCGACAATGTCGTAGCCGCTGTCACTGGTGTGGCAGGTGTCAAAGCAGACCCTCAGCTTCTCGCTGTATCTTACGCCGTCATATATGCGCGCCAGTTCCTCGAAAGTCCTGCCGATCTCAGACCCTTTTCCTGCCATAGTCTCCAGCGCAATGTAACAGTCCGTATCTGAAGTGAGGACTTCGTTCAGCCCTTTTATGATCTGGCTGATCCCGGCGTCGGCTCCGGCTCCCACGTGGGCACCCGGATGAAGGATCAGGATATGGCTCCGACAGCTTATGGTGCGCTCGATCTCTTTGGCGAGAAACTCCGTGGCAAGAGAAAAAGTCTCCGGTTTGACAGAGTTCCCCAGATTGATGATGTACGGGGCGTGAACGATGATCTCATTGATCCCGTGTGCCTTCATATAATCCCAGGCGGGACCGATGTTCAGTTCGCTGATCTCTTTTCTCCGCGTATTCTGCGGTGCGCCGGTGTAGAACATAAAGGTGTCGGCTCCGTAGGAAACGGCCTCCTTTGCGGAACCGAGGAGCATCTCCTTCCCGCTCATGCCGACGTGTGAACCTAATTTCATGTGTATTTTCCTCCTTTATCAGTATCATCCTAAAATGATCTTATCTGTAGTGCAGTATCATTTAAAGTGACAGTCCGTCCTGCGCCTTCTTATATGGCTGAACGGATACCTTTTGCATTATACGTGCTGCCAAAGCTGAATTCAAGCGGAACTTGCCGTCGGTCTTCAGACATGGTATAATAATTGGGCTTTACAGACTGTGAACTGTAACCGTTACAGAGGATATTGACAATCATACAGATTAAAGGAGTGTGGACTAATTGAAGACTTTACTTGAGATGATCACATCTGAGATGCGGGATGCGTTTCAGAAGGCGGGCTATGACGAGGAACTTGCCAAAGTGACGCTCTCAAACCGCCCGGACCTGTGCGAGTACCAGTGCAACGGGGCAATGGCGGGGGCGAAGAAATATAAAAAGGCACCGTTTATGATCGCGGAGGATGTCGCTGCACAGCTGAAGGAGAGCAGCAGCTTTGAAGCGGTGGAAGTGGTGAAACCCGGATTTATCAATCTGAAGCTGGATCCGGCATTTGCGGCAGATTATCTGAACCAGATGGCTGTGGCAGAGAAACTGGGCGCGGAGGAAGAGAAGGAGCCGAAGACGATCCTGATCGACTACGGCGGACCAAATGTGGCAAAACCGCTGCATGTGGGACATCTCCGGTCTGCCATCATCGGGGAGAGCGTGAAGCGGATCATGCGCTTTAAGGGAAACAATGTGATCGGAGATATCCATCTGGGAGACTGGGGGTATCAGATGGGGCTGATCATTACGGAACTTAAGAAGCGCAAACCGGAACTTCCGTATTTTGATGAGAACTTTGAAGGGGAGTATCCGGAGGAAGCACCGTTTACGATCGGCGAGCTGGAGGAGATCTATCCTGCGGCAAGCGCATATGCCAAAGAACACGAGGATTACAGAGAAGAAGCATTGCATGCTACCTATCTTCTGCAGAACGGACACCGGGGCTGCAGAGCTATATGGGAGCATATCATGAATGTTTCTGTGACGGACCTGAAGAAAAACTATCAGAAGCTGAATGTGGAGTTTGACCTCTGGAAAGGAGAGGCGGATGCGCAGAAATATATCCCTGACATGGTGCAGATGATGAAAGACAAAGGTTATGCGAGATATGACGAGGGCGCTCTGGTCGTGGATGTCCAGGAAGAGTCTGACAATAAGGAGGTGCCGCCGTGCATGATCCTGAAGTCTGACGGAGCGGCACTGTATGATACGACGGACCTTGCTACGCTGGTCCAGCGTGAGGAGGACTACCATCCGGATGAGGTGATCTACGTTGTGGACAAGCGGCAGGAACTTCATTTTATCCAGGTGTTCCGGTGTGCAAAGAAGACGGGAATCGTACCGGAGAAGACGGAGCTGGAATTCCTCGGATTCGGTACCATGAACGGAAAGGACGGCAAACCCTTTAAGACAAGAGAGGGCGGTGTGATGCGCCTGGAAAACCTGATCCGTGAGATCGATGAGGAAATGTATAAGAAGATCATGGACAACCGGACAGTGGAGGAGGAAGAGGCAAAGCGTACTGCCCAGACTGTAGGGCTTGCCGCGATCAAATACGGAGACCTTTCCAATCAGGCGTCGAAAGACTATATCTTTGATGTTGACCGGTTTACTTCCTTTGAAGGAAACACCGGACCGTATATCCTGTACACGATCGTCCGGATCAAATCGATCCTGAACAAATATCAGGAGAACGGGGGAAGTCTGGAAGGGATCCGTATCCTTCCGGCAAAGGATGAATATGAGAAAGCGCTCATGCTCCAGACGCTGAGGTTCAATGATGTGATGGATACAGTGTATGAGGAGATCGCGCCTCATAAGATCTGCGCGTATATCTATGAGCTGGCAAATGAGTTCAATAAGTTTTACCATGAGACCAAGATCCTGTCCGAGGAGGATGAGGAGAGGAGAGCGGGATACATTGCACTTCTTTCACTTACAAAGAGAGTCCTTGAGACCTGTATCGACCTGCTCGGGTTTGAAGCGCCGGAAAGGATGTAAGCTTTCATGACAGAGAAGAAAATGACGGATAAACTCTTCTATCAGGACAGCCGTCTGAGCGGGTTTGAGGCGGAAGTGATCTCCTGCGGGCCGATGGAAGGAGAGAAAGGAAGATACGAGATCGTATTGGATCAGACGGCCTTTTTCCCGGAAGGCGGAGGACAGTATGCGGACCATGGGAGTCTGGGCGGCGCGGAAGTTCTGGATGTACAGGAGCGGGACAGCCAGGTCTTTCACATAACAGACCGTCCTCTTGAGCCGGGAATGCAGATTAAAGGGCAGCTGGACTGGGAAGAGCGGTTTATGAAGATGCAGCAGCATACCGGGGAACATATTGTCTCGGGACTTGTCCATGGACGCTTTGGATACAATAATGTAGGATTCCATCTGGGCAGTGAGGACTGCACCATGGATTTCAGCGGTGAGATCACCAGGGAAGAACTCCGGGAGATCGAGGTGGAAGCGAACCGGGCAGTGTGGAAGAACCTGGAGGTACAGGTGCTGTATCCCTCGCCGGAAGAGGCGGGGAAAATGGAGTATCGCAGCAAGATCGAGATCGAGGGGCAGATCCGCATCGTGGTGATCCCCGGATACGACGTGTGCGCCTGCTGTGCGCCCCATGTGAAGCGCACAGGGGAGATCGGCATGATCAAACTCACGGATGTGCAGCGGTATAAAGGCGGCGTGCGGGTGACTATGCTCTGTGGGATCCGGGCGCTGAAGGATTATGAGATGAAACAGGAGCAGACAGCAGAGATCTCTGCTCTTCTCTGTGCGAAAACGGAGGAGACTGCCTTGGCGGTGAGACGGATGAAAGAAGAATGTTCAGATCTGAAATATCAGATCACAGAGAAGGACAGGCTCCTTGCCGCTTACCGGGCAGACCTGGTCCCGGATGAAGAAGAAGCAGTCTGCATTTTCACGGAAGATATTGCAGGGGAGGCGATGCGTCTCCTCATGAACCGTGTACTGGAAAAAGAGAGAAAACTCTGTGCAGTGTTTTATGGAAATGATGCGGACGGATACCGTTATGTCATCGGAAGCAGGAAGAATGACATGAGGATGTTGGCGAAGGAGTTTAATGCTGCGTTTTCAGGAAGAGGCGGCGGAAAGCCGGAGATGGTACAGGGGACTGCGAAGGGAAGTGCATCTGAGATGAGGGCGTGGATCTTTGAGAAAGCGGGGGATATGCAATGAACCATATCCGGAGAAAAAATCCATTCTGGAGTGTTGCAGGGCCTTTGATGGCGTACTGGGGGATCCAGGCGGCTGTCCGGTTTATCATCCAGGCGGTCATCCAGGTCCCTATGATGACCAGTGCCTATGTGGAACAGCTTACGAGCGGGCAGATCACGAACTCCCAGGAGGCGATGGAGAGCTATCTGTCGGTGATCGGTCCGGCGCTGGAAGCGGTGATGAGATATGAGACAGAGATCACAGGCGCGGCGGCGCTCTGTACGCTTCCGCTGACGATGATCCTGTTCCGCAGGGACAGGAAGCTGGAGAAAAGCCTGGGGATCGAACCGCCGAAAAAGATTCCGTATTCCAAATACCTGCCGGTGGCGTTATTTGGAATACTGGGAACGATCGGGGTGACCTGCCTGTCGGCGATGGCCCAGGCGGCCCTGTACGATGCGGAATACGCGCAGAGCACCCAGGCGGTATATTCCGCGCCATTCCCGGTACAGCTTCTGGCGATGGGGGTGATCGTCCCAGTGGCGGAAGAGCTGATGTTCCGGGGGATCATGTTCTCGAGATACCGGGAAAACAGGCGGTTCTGGTATTCGGCTCTGTGGTCGTCCCTGTTTTTCTGCATCATGCATACAAACACGGTGCAGATGATGTATACATTCCTTCTCGGGCTCATGCTTGCCTGGCTGTATGAAAAATTCGGATCGCTGAAAGCTCCTCTGCTTCTTCACATTATGCTGAATCTGGGAGCAGTGGTCTTTACAGAGGCGGGCGTGTTCAACTGGCTTGCGGCGGATCTGATGAGAATGGCAGTCGCAGTGATCCTGAGCGCTTTTGTCTGCTCGGCGATGTATGTGGTGATCCGGCAGATGGAAGGGGCAAAAAAGCAGGATGAGCCGGAGCAGGACCAGAATTCTTTTGATATGTTTTCATAAAAATACAAATAAAAATTGTTTGCGGCAGGATAAAGATCCTTCCGCTTCTTTTATGGGAAAAATCATCTGATTTCCTTAAAATTCAATACATATTCCTGATTTTAATAATAATTCCTATAGTTTTTAAAAGATATTAATTATCTGGTAATTATAGAATAAATATTTAATTATCTAATTATCTGACAATTTAAAAAATATTTTTTATTTACAAGCTGGAAAAAAAGGTGTATATTTTTAAACTAGAAATGCGGGTGTCAGATAAAACCTGTCAGACCGGCGGGGATTGTTTTTCTGATACACTGCAAAATTCAAAAGAAAGGACAGCGACTTATGAGGAATGAAAAGGAACGTCCGCAGGGATTGTACCGCGAGAGTTTTGAACATGACAACTGCGGGATTGGAGCAATCGTAAACATTAAAGGGAAAAAGAGTCACAGCACAGTGGCAGGCGCTCTAAAGATAGTGGAACATCTGGAGCACAGAGCCGGAAAGGATGCAGAGGGAAAAACCGGCGACGGTGTGGGAATTCTGCTTCAGGTCTCACATAAGTTTTTCAGCAAGGTCTGTCAGCCACTTGGCATCCATCTGGGCGGTGAACGAGACTATGGCGTGGGGATGTTCTTCCTCCCCCAGGATGAACTAAAGAGAAACCAGGCAAAGAAGATCTTTGAAGTCATTGTGAAAAAAGAAGGCCTGAACTTTCTCGGATGGAGAGAAGTTCCGATCCATCCGGAGATTCTTGGAAAGACCGCGGTGGACTGCATGCCGTGCATTATGCAGGCATTTATCGAGAGACCGAAACGGACAGAAAGGGGACTCTCTTTTGACCGCAGGCTTTACATTGTCAGAAGGATCTTCGAGCAGAGCAGCGACGATACCTATGTGGTTTCGCTCTCCAGCCGGACCATCGTCTACAAGGGAATGTTCCTCGTGGGTCAGTTGAGACTGTTTTTTGAGGATCTGCAGGATGAGGATTTTGAGTCCGCCATTGCAATGGTACACTCAAGATTCAGTACAAATACGGCGCCCAGCTGGCAGAGGGCTCATCCGAACCGTTTTATCGTACACAACGGTGAGATCAACACCATCCGTGGAAATGCGGATAAGATGCGCGCCCGTGAGGAGACCATGGAGTCCGGTGCCCTCAAAGGAGAGCTTCACAAAGTCCTTCCTGCCATCAATACATCCGGGTCTGATTCTGCGATGCTCGACAACGCCCTGGAGTTCATGGTCATGAGCGGCATGGAACTTCCGCTGGCGGTGATGATCGCGATTCCGGAGCCCTGGGTCAACAACCGGAGCATGTCTCAGAACAAGAAAGATTTTTATCAGTATTACGCTACCATGATGGAACCCTGGGACGGACCGGCATCCATCCTTTTCTCTGACGGAGACGTGATGGGAGCAGTTCTGGACCGGAACGGACTGAGACCATCCAGGTACTATATCACAGATGACGATAATCTGATCCTTTCCTCCGAAGTCGGCGTCCTGGATATTGATCCGGGAAAGATCCTTGTAAAAGAGAGGCTTCATCCAGGCAAGATGCTTCTGGTGGACACGGTTGCCGGAAGAGTGATCGGGGACGAGGAGCTGAAAGAAAAATATGCCAACGAAGAGCCCTACGGAGAGTGGCTTGACCGGAATCTGATCGAGCTTAAGGATCTGAAGATCCCGAACAAAGATATTCCAAAATATACAAAGGATGAGTGTACCCGTCTTCAGAAAGCCTTCGGATATGCTTACGAGGATGTGAAGACATCCATCCTCACAATGGCAAAGAATGGAGGAGAAGGAATCTCAGCGATGGGAATCGATATCCCTCTGGCAGTGCTCTCAAGAAAGCGCCAGCCCTTATTCGGATATTTCAAACAGCTCTTTGCCCAGGTTACGAACCCGCCCATCGACTCCATCCGTGAGGAGATCGTTACATCGACGACGATCTATGTGGGGCGGGATGGAAACCTTCTGGAGAAGAAGGAAGAAAACTGTAAGATGCTCCGTGTGAATAACCCGATCCTGACCAACACGGACCTGCTGAAGATCAAGAATATGAATGTAGAGGGATTCAAGGTTGCTGAGATCCCGATCACGTACTACAAAAATACAAGCCTGGAGAAGGCGATCGAGTATCTCTTCATTGAAGTGGACCGTGTGATCCGGGAGGGTGCGAACATCCTGATCCTGACAGACCGGGATGTGGATGAGTATCATGTTGCGATCCCGTCACTTTTGGCGGTTTCCGGACTGCAGCAGCATCTGGTCCGCACAAAGAAGAGGACGTCCGTGGCAATGATCCTGGAGAGCGGCGAGCCCAGAGAGGTCCATCATTTTGCAACCCTGCTGGGATACGGGGCCTGCGCGATCAACCCTTATCTGGCCCATGAGTCCATCCGCCAGCTTATTGATGCACGGCTTCTTCACAAAGACTACTATGCCGCGGTGGATGACTATAACTCGGCAGTGCTCCATGGCATCGTGAAGATCGCATCCAAGATGGGAATTTCAACGATTCAGTCTTACCAGGGTGCGAAGATCTTCGAGGCGATCGGTCTGAAAGAGGAATTTATCAACAGGTATTTTACCGATACGGTGAGCCGTGTGGGAGGGATCGGCATCGAGGAGATCGCGGAAGACTATACTGCATTCCACACTGAGGCGTTTGATCCGCTCGGACTGGACGGGGATATGACCCTGGACAGCCTGGGAAGACACAAATATAAGAGCGGCGGGGAGGAACACCTTTACAATCCACAGACGATCCATATGCTTCAGCAGTCCACAAGGCGGGGCAACTATGATATGTTCAAGCAGTACACCCATATGGTGGATGAGGAAGGCGAGAAGATCAATCTGAGAGGACAGCTTGATTTCAACTATCCGAAGAAAGGTGTACCGATCGAGGAAGTGGAGAGTGTGGATTCCATTGTGACCCGTTTCAAGACCGGTGCCATGTCCTACGGATCGATTTCCAAAGAGGCCCATGAGACACTGGCCATCGCGATGAACACACTGCACGGAAAGTCCAACAGCGGCGAGGGCGGTGAGGAGATCGAGCGTCTCGGCACCAACCGGAGTTCCGCGATCAAACAGGTGGCTTCCGGCCGGTTCGGAGTGACATCCAGATATCTGGTGAGCGCACAGGAGATCCAGATCAAGATGGCGCAGGGCGCGAAGCCGGGAGAGGGCGGACATCTGCCGGGAGGAAAGGTATATCCGTGGATCGCGAATACCCGTCATTCCACACCGGGAGTAAGCCTGATCTCACCGCCGCCGCATCATGATATCTATTCCATTGAGGACCTTGCACAGCTCATCTATGACTGCAAGAATGCGAACAAAAATGCCCGGATCTCAGTGAAACTGGTCTCCGAGGCTGGTGTTGGTACCGTTGCAGCGGGTGTTGCGAAAGCGGGGGCAGGGCTCATCCTGATCTCGGGATATGACGGAGGGACAGGAGCCGCTCCGAGAAGTTCTATCCAGAACGCAGGGCTTCCCTGGGAGCTGGGACTTGCTGAGACGCATCAGACTCTGATTCAGAACGGTCTGAGAGAGCGGGTGCGCATCGAGACGGACGGCAAGCTCATGAGCGGGCGTGATGTTGTCATCGCGGCGCTCTTAGGGGCAGAGGAGTTCGGATTTGCGACGGCTCCGCTGGTGACCATGGGATGCGTCATGATGCGTGTCTGCAACCTGGATACCTGTCCGGTGGGGGTTGCCACACAGAACCCGGAACTGAGAAAACGCTTTACAGGGAAACCGGAGTATGTGATCAATTTCATGCGTTTTATCGCGCAGGAACTCAGGGAGTATATGGCAAAACTGGGCGTGCGCACTGTGGATGAACTGGTGGGACGCACGGATCTTCTGAAAGTAAAAGAGGATCCTACATCCAGCCGTGCGGCGACGCTGGATCTGAGCAGCGTGCTGTACAATCCGTATGCGAAAGAGAAGAAGGGCATGATCTTTGATCCGAAGAAAGTCTACGACTTTGAGCTGGAGAAGACGCTGGATGAGAAGGTTCTTGTAAAACAGCTCCTTCCGGCTCTTGAAAAAGGGCAGAAGAGGAGCATCGAGGTGGATGTGACCAACACAGACCGTACCTTCGGCACCATCTTTGGTTCCGAGATCACAAGAAGATATCCGGAAGGACTTCCGGAGGACAGCTTTGTGATCCAGTGCAAGGGTGCAGGCGGACAGAGTTTCGGAGCATTCATCCCCAAGGGGCTGACCCTGGAACTGACCGGAGACAGCAACGACTACTTTGGAAAGGGACTCTCCGGCGGAAAACTTGTGGTATGCCCTCCGAATGGGACAAAATTTAAGTCAGATGAAAACATTATAATAGGAAACGTTGCGTTCTACGGAGCGACCAGCGGCAAGGCGTTCATCGGCGGTGTGGCAGGCGAAAGGTTCTGCGTTCGAAACTCCGGTGTAAGAGCAGTCGTGGAGGGTGTCGGAGACCATGGGTGCGAGTACATGACCGGCGGGTGCGTGGTCGTGCTCGGCCAGGTCGGGAAGAACTTTGCAGCAGGAATGAGCGGCGGTATCGCGTACGTTCTTGACATGGACAGCCGTCTGTATATGAAGGTCAACAAAGCGATGGTCAACATTGAGCGGGTAACGGATAAGTATGATGTTCAGGAATTAAAGAGTATGATCCAGGAGCACGTCTCCTACACGAATTCGGAAGTCGGCAAGAAGATCCTCGATCATTTTGACGACTACCTTCCGAAATTTAAGAAGATCATTCCGGAAGACTATGAAAGAATGATGGCTGCGATCAACCAGATGGAAGAAAAAGGTCTGAGCCGGGAGAAGGCGAAGATCGAAGCGTTCAACAAGATCAAAAACGGAAGATAGGAGGCGTTAAAAGTGGGAAAACCAACAGGATTTATGGATTATGCGAGACAGGATAAGACGGCGGAACAGCCCCTCGAGCGGATCAAGCATTTCAATGAGTTCCATACGCCCCTGTCAAAAGAGGAACAGGAACTCCAGGGAGCGCGCTGCATGGCGTGCGGCGTTCCCTTCTGCCAGTCAGGACTGAACCTGATGGGGATGGCAAGCGGCTGTCCCCTCCACAACCTGGTGCCGGAGTGGAACGATCTGATCTACAACGGTAACTGGGAGGAGGCATACTATCGCCTGGCCAAGACGAACAATTTCCCGGAGTTTACTTCAAGAGTATGTCCGGCACTGTGCGAGAACGCGTGTACCTGCGGTCTGAACCAGGAGGCAGTGGCCTCAAAGAGCAACGAGTATGCGATCATTGAAAATGCGTACGAGATGGGATACGCGAAAGCGAGGCCGCCGAAAGTGCGTACGGGAAAGAAAGTGGCGGTGATCGGTTCCGGCCCTTCCGGGCTTGCGGCAGCGGATCTTCTCAACAGGAGAGGGCATTCGGTGACGGTGTTTGAGAGAGAAGATAAAGTGGGAGGACTGCTCCGGTATGGAATCCCGAACATGAAGCTGGAGAAGCAGGTCATCGACCGGAAAGTCTCCATCCTTGAGGAAGAAGGAGTGAAGTTTAAGACCGGATGTAATGTGGGAAAAGATGTGAAGGCAGCCCAGATCCTGAAAGAATACGACCGTGTCGTTCTTGCCTGTGGCGCGTCAAACCCGAGAGATATCAAGGCTCCGGGGCGGGATGCGGAAGGAATCTATTTTGCAGTGGATTTCCTGAAGTCTACGACGAAAGCGCTGTGGGCTAACGATATGAAACTGAAAGACGGGACCTATATCTCTGCAAAGGGAAAACGGGTCATCGTGATCGGCGGAGGAGACACAGGGAATGACTGTGTCGGCACATCCATCCGCCACGGGGCAAAGTCCGTGACCCAGCTTGAGATGATGCCAAAGGCTCCGGATACAAGGAGCGAGACCAACCCGTGGCCGGAGTGGCCCAGGGTGTGCAAGACTGATTACGGTCAGCAGGAGGCCATTGCGGTGTTCGGCAGCGATCCCCGCGTCTATACCACGACAGTGAAAGAGTTTATTAAAGATAAGAAAGGAAAACTGTGCAAGGCGGTCCTGGTGAAGCTGGAGAGCAAAAAAGATGAAAAGACCGGCAGGATGATGATGGCAGAGATCCCGGGAAGCGAGTACACGGTGGATGTGGATCTGATTCTTATCGCAGCTGGATTTTTGGGAAGCGAGAGTTATGTCACCAAGGCATTCGGTGTGGAGGTTAATGAGAGGACCAATGTAAAGACAGAACCAGGAATGCATGCGACCAACGTAAAGAATGTATTTGTTACCGGCGATATGCACAGAGGCCAGTCCCTGGTAGTATGGGCGATCCGGGAAGGCAGGGAAGCAGCGAAAGAAGTTGATGAAAGTCTGATGGGATATACAAACCTGTCGATCCAGTAGATAAATAAACAGGGGAAAACAGAGAATCAAAAGTATCTGTTTTATGCAAGGGGGCTGTCGGGAAATAGATAGTCCAAATCAGGGGCAGATGTGACTCATACGAGTCACATCTGCCCCTGAAATCTATCCTATAAAAAGAGAAAAAGATGGCTAACG
>NZ_JACJLR010000037.1 GCF_016902345.1 Mediterraneibacter glycyrrhizinilyticus
CGTTAGCCATCTTTTTCTCTTTTTATAGGATAGATTTCAGGGGCAGATGTGACTCGTATGAGTCACATCTACCCCTGATTTGGACTATCTATTTCCCGACAGCCCCTTTTTTTGTTCTGACTTTGCTGTCTGAGCAGTGCGGGCTGTGAACAGCGAACGGTTTCTGTTTTATACTCTGAGATTTCTGCTTTGCTCTTTGAGAGATTCTTCTTGTGTAATCAGGATTGCATGATATAATAGATTGAAATGCGGACGGCACTTCTGCATGTCAGATAAAACTGTGAGACAGAAGGAAGATGTGGTCTGCCTGTAAATATAGAAAGGATTGAGAGGAAAAAATATGGACGGTTCGATGTTTATAGGAACCTGGTGGGCACTTGTGCCGCCATTGCTGGCGATCGTGCTGGCGTTTGTGACAAAAGAAGTATACAGTTCTCTGTTTCTTGGTGTGGCAGTGGGCGCACTGCTCTACGGAGGATTCCATCCCTGGGAGTCGTTTGTGAGTTTTTTTGACATTATGAAGAATAGTATGAATCTAAATATTCTCATTTTTGACGTGCTTCTTGGTATGATCATTGTGTTGATGGCGAAGTCGGGAGGATCTGCCGCATATGGAAAATGGGCAGGAGACCGGATCAAATCGAAGAGGAGCGCGCTCCTTGCTACGACGGGGCTTGGAATACTGATCTTTGTGGATGATTATTTTAACTGTCTCACCGTGGGTTCGGTGATGCGTCCCGTGACGGACCGGTATAAGGTGTCAAGAGCCAAACTCGCATACATCATCGATGCAACGGCGGCTCCTGTGTGCATTATCGCACCTATTTCCAGCTGGGCGGCTGCGGTAAACTCCTATGTGCCGGAAGATGCGGGAATCAGCGGATTTCAACTGTTCTTGAGGACGATCCCGTACAATCTCTATGCGATCCTCACGCTTGTAATGGTCCTGTATATGACGATCACGGCGTTTGATTTCGGGTTGATGAAGAAACATGAAGAGAACGCGGCGAAGGGAGACCTCTTTACTAGCGGCGGTGAAGAATTTGAGCAGGTGGCACAGGAAGAAGTGAACCCGAATGGAAAGGTGATGGATCTGATCCTTCCTGTGGCGGTGCTGATCATTTCCGCTATCGGGGCAATGATCTATACCGGATATCTGGGCGGTGCTACGAACCTGATCACTGCGTTCTCCGGATGTGATGCGGAGACAAGCCTGATCTTTGCGACGATGGTCACCATTCTGTTCATGCTGTTCTTGTATCTTCCAAGGAAAGTGGTGACGTTTAAAGGTTTCATGGACAGTCTGGCGGAGGGATTCAAACTGATGGTGCCCGCTGTGACGATTCTGATCTTTGCCTGGTCTCTGAAGGGAGTAGGTGATGCTCTGGGACTTGCGGAATTTGTGGGACATGTAGTGGGAGACAATGCTTCGGCCAGTATCTTTATCCCTGCGGTCCTGTTCATAGCGGCTGTTTTTTTGTCTTTCTCGACTGGGACATCCTGGGGAACCTTTGCGATCCTTGTTCCGATCGCAACGGCACTGTTCTCCGGAGGCACGGACCTGGAGATGATGATCGTGTCCGTTTCCGCTGTCCTTGCGGGTGCGGTATGCGGTGACCACATCTCGCCGATCTCAGACACTACGGTCATGTCGTCGGCGGGAGCGCAGAGCAATCATATCAATCATGTATCAACCCAGATGCAGTATGCTCTGGTCGTGATGATCGTATCCCTTATCGGCTATCTCTTGGCTGGGATCGTACAGGTCTGGTGGATTGTTCTTGGATTCGGGCTGATCCTCCTTCTGGCTGTCCTGACAGTGATGAGAATGACCCTGGGGAAAAAGCCGGTAAACCGGGAGGGATGATATGGCAGCTGATATGGTAAGGATCAAGGCACCGTATCTGGATCAGAGCAAAAGCTTCCCGACGGGCTGTGAGAGCGTATCTGCGGTGATGCTCCTCCATTTTCTGGGATATGATATTTCTGTAAATGAATTTATTGACCGGTATCTCGACCTACAGGAGTTTGAATGGGGAAATGGCGAACTCTATGGCCCGGATCCCCGGAACTATTTCTGTGGCAGTCCGTATGATGCGGAATCTTTCGGATGTTATGCGCCTGTCATTGCAAGAGCGCTTGAACGCGTTCTGGGAGAAGATTTTGAAGTTAGGGATGAGAGCGGGATGGCGCTTCCTGATCTGGCGGAAAAGTATCTGGATCATGGAATGCCGGTCATTGTCTGGGCGTGTATCAACATGCGCGAGCCGATCATCGGACCGGAGTGGAAGCTAATCGGTTCAGGAGAAAGATTCACATGGATTTCCAATGAACACTGTATGCTGATGACCGGATATGATGAGACGGGATACTATTTCAATGATCCTTATGAAAATAACGGAGAGGTGAGATATCCGAAGCTGATCACGGAAAACCGCCATCGCGCGCAGTACATGCAGGCGGTTGGAGTAAAAAGACTGAATAATAGATGAATTATCAGAAAACGGTGAAAGAAAGTGCCTGACACTTTCTTTCACCGTTTTCTGAATTTTCTGAATGATTTTTACAGGAGATGAATGCCTACCTCTGCAGCGCGGACTGCAACATCTTCCGGCCAGAGAGAGGACTGTACCTCGCCGATATGTGCCTTGCGAAGGTAATACATACAGATGCGGGACTGTCCGATCCCACCGCCCACAGTGTAAGGCAGTTCGCCGTTTAAAAGTGATCTCTGGAACGGCAGTTCCGCACGCTCCTCACATCCTGCGATCTGAAGCTGCCTGCGCAGAGAATCTTCATCTACACGGATCCCCATGGAGGACAATTCCAGTCCCATGTCAAGGACAGGATAGTACACGATGATATCTCCGTTTAATTCCCAGTCATCATAGTCCGGAGCACGTCCGTCATGCTTCTCGCCGGATGCAAGGACTTTTCCGATCTGGGAGATAAAAACAGCGCCCTTATCTTTCGCGATGCGGTTTTCCCTTTCCTTCGGAGTGTAGCCCGGATACAGGTCCTCTAATTCCTGGGAGGAGATGAAAAAGATATCATCCGGCAGAAGAGGTTCGATGTAATTATATCTTCTGGATATGTAATCTTCTGTATCTTTCAGCGCGCTGTACACCTTGCGGACTGTGTACTGGAGTGTTTCTGTGTTGCGCTCTTCTTTGGAGATGATCTTCTCCCAGTCCCATTGATCCACATAAAGGGAATGGATATTGTCGGTGTCCTCATCCCTGCGGATCGCACTCATGTCAGTGTAAAGGCCTTCGCCTGAGTGGAAGCCGTAATGCTTCAGCGCATAGCGTTTCCATTTGGCAAGGGAATGTACGATCTCTGCAGGCGCATCATCCTGTTCCCTGATCCCGAAGGACACCGGGCGCTCCACTCCGTTCAGGTTGTCGTTCATTCCCGTTTCAGGCCGGACAAACAGCGGGGCGGATACACGGGTCAGGTGGAGCGATTTTGCCAGTGCGCGCTCAAAGTGATCTTTGACCTCCTTGATGGCAACTTCTGTTTCGCGGATCGTCAGAGGGGCGAAGTAGCCGGAAGGGATTTTTAACTGTTCCATATAAAAGACTCCTTTTTATATACAATTTAGACATTTACTTATATATTCTAATGTCAGGAGAGAAAGAAGTCAATCGGAAAGAAAGTTCAGGAGATAAAAATCCACGCCGAACTAGACGTGATTTTGTTCTGAAGTGGTTGGAATGATTAAATTAACAGAAAACTATAAAAAATGTAAATAAAATTCTAAAAACATATTGACAAATTAGAAATTAAGAGTTAATATATAATCAACAAATAAAACTGAATGAATAATCAATTAAAAAAGAATATAAAGTATATCCAAAAGGATAAAATCTATATTCTTCTTTAAAAGAAAATTCAAAGAAGTTTTATTCATCCACTGGATATCGTGATTGGAAATGGGTGATCAGATATAGAGAAAGATCATAATGACGAGAAAGTTATGAGAGAAGCAAAATCTATATCGGAGGAAAGGTCATCGAGGACCAAAGTCCAGAGGAAATCTAAGAACAGGAGGTACGGACCGCCGGGAACATAAGTTAAATCTATCAGAAAAAGATAGAAAGAGGTAAAAAAGAATGATAGAAATATCAAGATGAAGATGGATGTTGATCAGACAGAATTGATTGGCATCCATCTTCTTTTATGTATAGATAAAGGTATCCCGGATACTTGTTGAGCATGGCCGGATATGAATTATAAGCATATTCTCTGCTCTTGTAATATAGAAGGAAAGTTGATAAAATGGTTTCCAGATAAAAATAGAGAAAGGGGTAAGACGGGGTTCAAAGGGAGTATTTATAATGAACAGAGCAAGTGATCAGAAAGCAAGGATAAGGTGGAGTATATGAATATGAATGGAATCTTGGAACAGATACAGATGTTTGACATTAATGAAGCAATAATGACGTTGGAAGACGCGGGTCATGTTCTCACGCAGACGGAGACGCTTGTGCTGGCGGTCCTGTGTGCGGCTGGAGTGCTGCTCTGCCTTCTGGGACTGAAGATCGTGCGTTTCTGGGCAGGACTGCTGGGACTTCTGCTCGGCATGGCGGGAGGAACTGTGGCGTCATATTATTTCGGCCTGGAAGAACCGTACATCTGGATTCCGGGGGCAGTGGCGGGTATTGTACTGGCAGTGCTTGGGGCATGGCGGTACCGCTTCGGCGTGTTTCTGACAGTATGGGTTTCTGCTGGCCTGTCGTGTGTATATATTATCCGCCCGGCGGATTGGATATGGGGAGCTGCATGTCTGGCAGCGGGGCTTGTACTGGCGTTGCTGGCTATGCGTTTTGTTACACTTCTGACTATGATCGTTACAGCCGCCGGAGGAGCTGTTTTAGGAGGGACTGCTGCTTATTTTTTGACACCCTTCCACGGAATGGCGATACATATCGTCATCTGTACAGTGCTGGGAATTTTTGGGTTTTTTGTCCAGCTTATGCTTGAATCGAGGAAGAGAAAGAAACAGAACCTGAAGAAAGCTGCCGAGATACGGGATAATCAATCCACAGAAAATGAAGTGGAAAAGGCCCGTGCTCTGGTGGACGAACTGGATGAAGAAAATGTGGAAGAATCGGACGAACTGGAGTTTATACAGTTCGATGTGGAATCTGACGACGAAGAGGTAGATGATCTGGAAGATGATGATGAGATCGACTATCTGGATAGTGAAGAAGAGACTGATAACCTGGAAGATGACGATGAGATCGATTACCTGGACGAAGAAGAAATCGACTATCTGGATGAGGAAACGGAAGAAAAAACTGAAAAATAATACAGATTGAAAAGATGAGTCCGTTTTATGACACACCTCCTCTGTTAGGATTAGTTTAACAAAAATCCAAGCAGAGAAAGGTGTGTTTTATTATGCATATGAAAAAATCAATTCTTGAGGCAGCTGTTCTGATCATCGGGGCGATCGTGCTGTGCCTGCTCGCGTTGCTTTACTATTTTACAGAGACCAATATCCCGTCCGCGGTTTATCTTGTTTCCTGGGTTGGCTGCATTTATGCCGTGCGGGCAGGGACAGAGCGGATCGCCCGCAGCTAGAATGGGGTTATTTGCTGAAGTAATCCGCGGTGATATTCCGGACTTTTTCAGTAACATAGCTGCTTCCACCCTTGTCTTTTACATCCTCAACCATGCCAACGACAGCGATCGGTGTGTCGGTATCACCGGCGGTCTCACAGATGAACCATCCGCGCTCGATGCCGTCGGTATCGGTCTGGCTGTCTTTTATTTCAGCCGTACCGGTTTTTCCGAGCAGTGATACCCCGTCGATCCGGGCGGATGCACCGGTGCCGGAAGGGTTCTCGATCACCTGGATCAGATCGTTTTTTACGGTTTCCGCAGCATCCGCAGAAAAGACATTTTCTTTCCAGATTTTTCCGGTATAGCCGTCCTGATAAAGCAGGGTGGGCTGGATCATGCTTCCTTCGTTGACAAAGAGAGAATACATGGAGAGCATGTGGACCGGATTGACAAGAAGCTGTCCCTGACCGTAGCCGGTGTCAGCAAGCTGGATGTCGGAATCGATGCTGTCATCATCGTCGTATGTGGAGGATGTGAGCTTCAGCTCGAACGGAATCTCCTCTCCGAAGCCCATTGCTTTAAAGTCCTCAATCAAGGTATCTGCGCCAATGTTCAGAGCTGCTTTGGCAAAGTAAATATTGTCTGAGTAGACGAGGGCATTTTCCAGGGTGGCCTGGTCGCCGTAGTCGGTGAGGGTGGTCACGTGGTAGTCTCCCCAGCTTTCGTCTTTCTGCCAGCTCAGTCCATCAAACCCAAGGTTTTCTGCCGGATCGATCTTTCCGCTGTCAACTCCGATGACTGCGGTGAGCGCCTTGAACGTAGAGCCGGGAACCCAGGAGGCGGAGAAGCGATTGGTAAGAGGTTTTGTCCCGGCATTGCTCAGTTCGTTCCAGCGGGCGTCTGACATTCCCATGATAAATTCATTGGGATCATACCCGGGAGCGCTGACAAGCGCCAGGATCTCGCCGGTCTTCGGGTTCATGGCGGCGGCGGTTCCGACGTCAGAAGCGAACTGATCATAGGCGGTCTGCTGCACGGAGGCATCAATGGTCACATAGATATCTTCCCCGTTCTGCGCTTCCTGCGAAGCAATGGTCTCGACCACCTCGCCTTCACTGTCTACAATATTGACAGAGGAACCGTCAATGGCTCTGAGCGTATCTTCGAATGCAAGTTCCAGACCGGCTTTGCCGATGACGCTGCCGGAGTGGTATCCCTGTCCCTGCTTTTCTTCCAGCTCTTCTGCGGTCACCGACTGGACATACCCGGTGAGATGACCGGCTGCCTCGCCCAGAGGGTAGACACGTTCTGTGGCATCGTTGATCAGGATGCCGGGGATTTCCAGGAGCTTTGATTCCGTGTCTGTATCATCCTTTGAGATTTGTTTCAACGGGACGAAGGTATCATCCTGAACATAAGAAGCGCTGAGCCGTGTGCTGATGTCCTCTTCGTCCATATCCAGGAGTTCTGCGATCTTCTGGATATCAGCAGTTCGGTCAGAATTCATCTTGCCGGGGACCAGCCCGACCTCTGAAACAGTTCCCTGTGTGGCAAGGGCAGTTCCGTTGCGGTCATAGATGCTTCCGCGTTGTGCGGTCTCGGCAGAAACTCTTACTTTATAGTCATCCTGCAGAGAGGGGAAGATCAAAGTAGAATCCCAGGCGATCCTATATTCTCCATCTTTGTTTTTTTCAAGGGTCGCCTGATTGTCAAAGGATACGAATCCGGCACAGGTATCCATTGAGGTAGAATATGTGACAGCTGCTGTATCTTTGGAATCGGAATCCTCCGAGGGGAAAGTGACCTTAATGTTTGTCGCCTCGATCCCTTCGTAGATATTCTGATTTCTGGAAATGAAATCCTCCTCGCTCAGGGAATCTTTTGAATTATCGGTCAACAGTCCGTACATTCCTGAATAATCTCCGTCACTCAGCATGGAAAAATAGCTGCGGAGAGTATCTTCGGGCACAGGACGGCTGCGCAGAAAATACCATATAAGCAAACCTGCTCCCGCACAGAGGACAAGGACCAGAAGGATGATCAGCGGGATCAGCCATTTTCTCCGCTGGGGCGGACGACGTTTTTTCTTCCTTTTGAGATATTCTTTTCTTGTACTCATAAAGCCAGACCTCCATGGTTTGTTTTTTTAATACTACAATTGTAGGATAGAATTGTCAACTGTATTTATTGAGAACCTGGAGCAGTTATAGATCAGAGATAATGAAATACTTAGTTCAATCTGACTGTAAAGAATAAATAAAGAATATGAAGAAAGCGAAAAGTCATGTTATCAGGTTGCCACAGGTTGTTCCAGGCGTTATAATGAAACAAAAAAACAGTTCTTGACGGAGCATAACAACAGAACTGAAAAAGGAGGCTGGCGTATGAAGATTGATATGCACTGCCATGTGAAAGAGGGCTCTATTGACAGCAAGGTGGGGCTGGAAGAATATATTACAATCCTGAAGAAACATGGATTTCAGGGGATGGTCATTACAGATCATGATACATATAACGGATATCGCTACTGGAAAAATAATATCAAAGGGAAAAAGCATACAGATTTTGTTGTCCTCAAGGGGATCGAGTATGATACAAGGGATGCGGGACATATCCTTGTTATCATGCCGGAGGGAGTAAAAATCCGTCTTCTCGAGATGAGGGGGATGCCGCTGGCGCTGCTGATCGATCTGGTGCACCGCAACGGCGGCGTGCTGGGACCTGCACATCCGTGTGGGGAGAAGTATATGAGTTTTACAAATGCCAGGAGATATTATCTGTCCCCGGAAATCGTGAAGCGGTTTGATTTTGTCGAAGCATTTAACAGCTGCGAATCTGTCGAGTCGAATGAAGGAGCTGCAAAACTGGCAAAAAAATACGGAAAGGTGACGACGGGAGGAAGTGATTCACACAAACCGGACTGTGTGGGACGCGGATATACGATTCTGCCGGAACCTGTCACATGCGAGACGGAACTGATCTCCCTGATTCACAAGAAGACGCCGCTTAAGGCAGGCGGAACTCTGTATGAAAAGACGACGAAAGAGAAGATTGGGAAAGTCAACAAGCTGTTGGTTTATTCGTTTTGGGTATATAATAAGAGCGGTGAACTGATAAAGCGCCGGGGAAGAAATAAGAAAATGGAGGAGGAGCATCCGTTTGATCCGATCGATCCGATTGAATTGTATTATCATTCCTGATCACTTCAGACAAAAAAGAGCAAATAAGTAATAAGTAAAAAGATGCCCGGGCGAAACAGGCAGATTGTTTCGCCCGGGCACTGCTTTGCAAAAGACTATTTTCTTCCTCCGTATTTCTTTGCGATACTGATCACAATCCCGCTCAGTGCCCAGAGGGCAAGCGCATTGGGGATGACCATCAGTCCGTTGAAGAAATCGGAGAGCGACCATACAAAATCGACCTTAAGTGTAGATCCGATTACAACGAAGACTATGACAAAGAAGGAATAAAACTTCGTTGCCTTTGCTCCGAACAGATACTCCACATTTACCTTGCCGAAGAAATGCCAGCCCAGGATCGTGGAAAATGCAAAGAAAAACAGGCAGATCGCCACGAAAATGTCACCAAATCCTCCGAAACTGCTGGAGAATGCGATTTGCGTGAGCGCGGTCCCGGTCTTTCCGCTGTCCAGAACGCCTGTTGTCAGGATGGAGAAAACAGTCAGGTTCAGCACAACGAAGGTGTCGATGAATACGCTGATCATCGCTGCCAGGCCCTGGCGGTGCGGATTCTCGACATTTGCGCGGGCATGCGCGTGAGGCGTGGAACCCATACCGGCCTCATTGGAAAACAGTCCTCTGGCAACGCCGTAGCGGATCGCTTCGCGGACTGCAATACCGGCGCCTGCTCCCATCACTGCCTCCGGATTGAACGCGCCTACAAAGATCATGCGGAATGCGCCAGGGAGAGCATCAATATGCATGATGATAAGGATCAGACTTCCTACGATATAGATCCCTGCCATGAGCGGGACCAGTTTCTCAACAACCGATGCAAGGCGGCTGACTCCGCCGATAAAGATAAATGCCGTGATCGCCGCGAGGATCAGTCCGAAAACAATCTGGGGAATTTTAATTCCCCTTGCGTTGAATACTTCATAGAACGCGCTCCCGATAGAATTGGACTGCACCATGTTTCCGGTAAAGCCGAGCGCGATGATGATCAGTACGGCAAAGATCCCGGCAAGGATCTTACCGAAAGTTCCTTTGAATGCGGCACGGATATAATATACCGGACCGCCTGTCACTTCTCCATCCTTTTTGGTCTTGTACTGCTGGGCCAGAGTCGCCTCGGCGTAGATCGTGGACATCCCGAAGAAAGCACTCATCCACATCCAGAAGATGGCTCCAGGTCCTCCTCCGATCAGCGCGGTCGCCGCACCGGCGAGGTTGCCGGTCCCGACCTGAGCTGCGATCGCTGTCGCGACAGACTGGAAAGAGGTCATTTCACCAGCATTCTCTTTCTTCCCTTTCAGAGAGAAGTTTCCGAAGACCTGATGCCAGCCTTCCCGGAACTTTCTCACCTGGATAAACTTAAGACGGATCGTATAGTAGATACCAGTACCACACAAAATGATGATAAGTACTACGTTCCATAAAAAATCACTTGCCTGAGTTACAATCTGCGTTAAAGCATCCATAAAAAATCCTCCTCAATTCTTCCTATGTAACTTTTCGCATCGTTCTTTTTCGCCCCATATTTTCCATATGGAAAAAGAAAAAGACCGGTACCAGATGGTCCAGTCTCTAAAAGTGAACATATACGTGTTATTTTATGGATGCTGAATCGGCATCCTGTCTGCCGTGTAACCGATATGCCCTGTCCTTTTGCCTGAGAGATCGGACAGCAGCTGCTGCCCTTACACCTTCGGCGCCCTTTTTCAGAGACTCTCCAGAGTTTCGTCCTTTATACAGCGGACGAACGAATATATCCTATCATATTGGCCTGGTATTTGCAAGATAATAATAAAATGAAAAAAACAGTTGAAATTTGGCTGGAAAAGATATATAATAACAAAGGTTCGTCTGAAAGAGACGAGTCAGATGCCGGAATAGCTCAGTCGGTAGAGCACTTCACTCGTAATGAAGGGGTCGTCAGTTCAAGTCTGATTTCCGGCTTCTTTTTGTTTAGTGATATGCATTAGTGTATCACAGCGGACGAAAGCTGCGCGGTATAGGGGGGTTCTTCCTGTGAAGGACTCTCCTTTTTATATTTGTACAGGAGGAAGAAAGATGAAACCTTCAGAAGAAACAGTAAAGCTTTTTGAAAAAGACAGATTTGCGACGGATAATGGGGCCGTCATAGAAGAAGTGGATGACCACTATGCAAAATGCAGCCTTAGAGTGGAAGCACGGCACAGAAACGCTATGGGAGCGGTCATGGGAGGCGCATATTTTACATTGGCTGATTTTGCTTTTGCGGTTGCTGCGAACTGGCAGGAGATCGGAACGGTATCCCTGAACTCTGAGATCGCATATCTTGGCACTGCGAAGGGGGACAGGCTGACTGCGGAAGCGCTCTGTGTAAAAAACGGGAGAACAACAAGCTATTATCGTATTGAAGTCAGGGATGAATTTGAAAACCTGGCGGCGGTCGTGAATACAACAGGATATAAAAAGGCATAATAAGCCGAAATATTCTATTAATAGATGTGATGTTGAATTTCTGTCGGAAAAGTATTATAGTAGTAACGACCGTTTGAAAGCACAGCGGTGTTTCGTGCTGAACATGTTTTCGGGAGGAAATGAGAAATGCAGAAGAAGACAGACCGGAGGGTCAGAAAGACAAAAAGCCAGCTACGTATGGGTCTGGCGCGCCTGATGAAGGAGAAAAGCATCGGCGAGATCACTGTGAGGGAGCTCGTGGATGAAGTTGATATCAACAGATCTACATTTTATCTGCATTATTCTGATATCCCCAGCCTTCTTCGGGAAATCGAGGACGGGATGATGGATGAGATGAAGCGGGCGATTCGGGAACATCCCATTGACATCCGGGAAAATACAATGCTGTATTTTATCCAGGACATTTTTCAGGTGCTTGCAGTCAACCGGGAGATCGGATGTGCGCTTGTGGGTCCTCACGGTGATATCGGTTTTATCCGTCAGATCGAGCAGCTGCTGGAGGAAAACAGCAGGGATATGCTTGCTGAAATGTTTCCGGAAAAGCTGGAGGAAATGAAATATTTCTATTCATTCTGCCTGAACGGATGTCTTGGATTTGTCAAGACGTGGCTGGAAGACGGAGCAGATAAAAGTCCGGAATATGCGGCGAGACTGACGTTTCAGATGGTCGTGAGTTCGATGAAGGCATTCTATGAGACAGCAGAGGAACCTTCGGAGAACCGCTGATAATATGATTTTTATAAGGAAGAGAGGAAAAATTGATGAAGAGAGAAAGTTTCGCTTCCCGCCTGGGATTCATTCTGATTTCGGCGGGATGTGCGATCGGACTGGGGAATGTATGGAGATTTCCGTACATTACAGGACAGTACGGCGGAGCGGCATTTGTGCTCATCTATCTGTGCTGTCTGGTGCTGCTGGGACTTCCGATCATGGTGATGGAGTTCTCCATCGGACGTGGCTCGGGATGCAGTATTGCGATGGCTTTTGATAAGCTGGAGCCGCTGGGAACAAAGTGGCACTGGTATAAATGGTTTGGTATTGCAGGAAATTATCTGTTGATGATGTTCTACACAACGATCGGCGGATGGCTTTTAATCTATCTGTTTAAAATGGCGGCAGGAAGTTTTGAAGGCATGGATGCGGCACAGATTGAGGGGGAGTTCGGTGAGCTGATGGGACAGCCGGCCCTTATGACAGTGTGCATGGCGGTTGTTGTGGTCCTGTGTTTCGGGATCGTGAGGCTGGGACTTCAGAAAGGTGTTGAGGGGATCACAAAGATCATGATGGTCCTCTTACTTTTCCTGCTGATCGTTCTTGCAATCCGCTCGATCATGCTGCCGGGTGCGGGAGAAGGACTGAAGTTTTATCTTCTGCCGGACTTCGGAAAAATGAAAGAGGCAGGGATCCTGGAGGTGATCTCCGCAGCGATGAACCAGTCTTTCTTTACGCTGAGCCTCGGGATCGGAGCCATGGCTATCTTCGGAAGCTATATAGATAAGAAGAGAAGGCTTGCGGGAGAGGCGGTAGCGATCACTGTCCTGGATACAAGTGTTGCATTGATCTCCGGTCTGATTATTTTCCCGGCAAGTTTTGCGTTCGGGGTCAATCCGGACAGTGGTCCGAATCTGATCTTTATTACCCTGCCGAATATCTTTAATTCCATGGCAGGCGGAAGACTCTGGGGGGCGATCTTTTTCCTGTGTATGTTCTTTGCATCAGCATCCACGATCATTGCTGTGTTCGAGAACATCATTGCCTTTGCCATGGATCTGACTGGTTGTTCCAGAGGAAAGGCAGTGGCAGTCAATCTGGTGGCGATCCTGCTGCTCTCTATGCCGTGCGTGCTCGGGTATAACGTACTGAGCGGCTTCCAGCCGTTTGGTGAGGGGTCCGCGATCCTGGATCTGGAAGACTTTATTGTCAGCAATAACCTTCTGCCTCTGGGAAGTCTGCTCTATGTACTGTTCTGCACTACCCGTTACGGCTGGGGATGGGATAACTTCCTGAAAGAAGCCAACTCCGGAGAAGGTCCCAAATTTCCCAAATGGGTAAGACCTTACGTGACTTACATCATCCCACTGATCGTGATATTCCTGTTCATCCAGGGATACTGGAGTAAATTTGCAGGCTAGGCTCAAGCCATGCGCAAAGGAAAAGGAGTGCACACTCATCATGCTCGCATGAATGAGGGTGCGCTTCTTTTTCTTTGCATAGGGCGCAGCCCGTGAGCGGGATGGAGCGAAGCGGAATCGAGCTGCATGGCATGAGCCGGAGGGAGCCGAGAGCGTTTGGGACGGAGCTGGTTTACTGGTCTGTAAGAAGAAGTTTATGACGAATGCGCAAATGTTATAATTTGCGCAAAAAGGTTATAACTAATGCATAAAAATATCAAAATAAATTTAGATAATAAGTAGAAAATGCAAAAAATAATTGTAAATCATTTCCTTTGATTCTATACTGGAATAAAAGCGATGCGCAAATATTTGCTCAGACGCAGTGGGGATTATGGAAAAGGAGATGACAGGAATGGGTGAGAAAAAACATCATTCATGGAGAAGAACACTGGCGCTTCTGTTATCATTGTGTATGATCTGGAGCATGACGGCGTTTACGGTGTTTGCAGAAGAGCCGGACGGGACAGATGCATACCGTGTTGAAGTCACTGTAGACAATTCTTCTCCGAAAGCGGGAGACACAGTACATTTTACGGCAAAGGTGTTCCAAGGTGATACCGAGATCACCGATCTTAAGGCGGCAGGCCTCGATCTGTGGTGGTGGCCGGATCAGTGGACGGCAGGACATGAGGACGGGCTGGTGGACACAGCGCCGAGCGATGACAGCGGACAGGTTTTTGAGGTGGATATGACGCTGCCGAGTGTCGGCAAATATTATATTGTGGCCCAGCTGCAGAGCGGGGAGCAGGAACTGATAAGAACCGTGGTCTCTTTTACGACGACTGAGGCGGGAGATCCCGGAGACGAAGATGACACAGACGGCTATGTCCAGGGAGATATCAATGTCAAGAAGGTGGAGAACCTCAGCAAAGACTTTATCATGGGTCTGGACATCTCCTCTGTGATCTCGGAATTTAACAGCGGGGTAACGTATCAGGACTTTGAGGGGAATGTGATCGATAATATCACGGATTTCTGCAGGTTCCTTAAAGAAGACTGCGGGATCACCCATATCCGTGTCCGCGTGTGGAATGATCCTTATGACAGCAAGGCTAACGGATACGGCGGCGGAAACAATGATGTGAAGACCGCAGTGAAGATCGCAAAAGGATGTGCAGATGCCGGCCTTAAGATGCTGGTTGACTTCCACTACTCCGATTTCTGGGCAGATCCGGGCAAGCAGCAGCCGCCGAAGGAATGGGAGGATTACGATCTGCAGCAGAAAGCTGATGCGATCGAGAAGTTTACTGCAAAGTCTCTTGAGACGATCGCAGCAACCGGCGCTGACATTGACATGGTGCAGGTCGGAAATGAGACGACTAACAGCTTCGTCGGCGAGACAGGAACGAACTATGCGGATATGTGCACCCTGTTCAATGCGGGCGCCAAAGCAATCCGGGAATTTGATAGTAATATCCGGATCGTGATCCATTTTACGAATCCGGAGAGACCGAATCAGCTTGTGAACTGGGCACAGCGCCTTGAAAATAACAAGGTAGTTTACGACATCCTGGCAACCTCTTACTATCCGTACTGGCACGGATCTCTGGAAAATCTGAAGAGTCAGTTTGAGACGGTGCGCGAAGAGTACGGAAAAGATGTGATGGTAGCGGAGACGAGCTATGCCTATACTCTGAGCGATACCGACGGACACGATAATACGGTGCGCGTGGGGCAGAATGACAATGTGACTTCCTATGAGTTCAGCGAGCAGGGACAGGCAGACTGTATCCGTGACATCATTGCGGCGGTCAACGAGGCCGGAGGTCTCGGCGTGTATTACTGGGAGCCGGCATGGATCACGGTGGGGGACACCACCGGGCTGGAAGGAGATGATTATGCCGCGCAGGTAGAGGAGAATAAGACTCTGTGGGAAACATGTGGTTCCGGCTGGGCATCCAGCTATTCCGGAGAATATGATCCGGATGACGCGGGAAAATGGTACGGTGGTTCCGCTGTGGACAATCAGGCCATGTTTGACGCGGACGGAGCGGCGCTTGCCAGCCTGCATGTGTGGGATTATGTGAAGACCGGCGCTGTATCCAATAAGATTTCGGTAGAATCGGTGGAAACGATATCCGAGACGATAGAGAAAAACGGCAGCTATACACTGCCAGAGACGATCAATGTCTCCTACAGCGACGGGACGACGGTGGCAGAGTCTGTAACATGGAATGAGGAGGATGCGGCAAATGTAAATCCGGCGCTTCCGGGAACCTATGTGGTAAGAGGGACCGTTACTTTCTCAAAAGAAGTGACGGCAGGAAATTACGAAGGGTTTACCGAGGCGGAAACATCGTATACGCTGACTGTGAAAGGAAAGGAAGAGACGAATCTGATCACGGACGCAGATGCGGCTGGATTTGAAAATGGGGAAAACTTTACTACCAGCAAGATATCCATACCGGACGATGAAAATGTTTATGAAGGTTCCTACAGTGCGCACTGGTATCAGGCCAACGGTGGAACAGGATCATTTACATACAATGTTCCGATCACCCTGGAGCCGGGATGGCATACGTTCAGTGTTGCAGCCATGGGGGAAGCGGGGGATAAAGTATCACTGAATATCCTGGATGAGAACGATCAGGTGCTTTTTGGTGGTGAACCGACCGAACTTACGGGATGGACAGCGGATCTGGAGCAGTGGCTGACGCCGTCGGTAACCTTCTGCCTCGATACACAGACAACAGTGAAACTGCAGGGAACGGTAGAGATTCTTGCGGGCGGCTGGGGTGCTGTTGACAGTATGCGCCTGGTTTCCCACGAGAGTTTCGGATATACTGACAACGGCGACGGGACACATCGGATGGTGTGCAAAGACTGCGGCGTGAAGCTGGAAGATGCCGTGCCGTGCAGCTATACGGCTTCGGCTGTTGCAGATGCGACAGAGGGTCAGCCCGCTTCTGTTACATATACATGTGTCTGCGGCGCGCAGAAAAATGAAACCGTGCAGGTCTTGGTTTTGGGAATGGATGAGGAACTGAAGCTGACAGAAGGGGAGAGTTCCGTACTGAACGCGCAGTTCGAAGCACAGAGTGTTCCTGAGTCGGTGACGATACAGGAAACAGGCGTTTACGCGAGCAGCGACGAGAGCGTGGCAGTCGTCGATGAAGACGGCAGCGTGACAGCTGTAGGCGAGGGAACGGCTTATCTCACCTATGCGGTGAAAGGAAATGTTGTGGTCAGCGGAAATCCGGTGGTATTCACAGCGGCGCAGAAGAGTATTGCGGTACAGGTCGCGGCAGCGGAAGAACCCGGGACAGATCCATCAGATCCGTCCGATCCGGGAGATAAACCTGGGACTTCGGATCCGTCAGATCCGGGAAGCAAACCCGGTACAGACCCGACAGATCCGGGATCGAAACCGTCTGATCCAGACGGAGGCACGGGCGGAGATAAGACGGATAAGGTGCCGGCGGCAGACAAGAATACGTCAGCAAATGGCGAAAGCGCTCAGCAGAGTATCAAGACAGGAGATGATGCGGTATCTCCGTTACTCTGGATCTCTCTGATGGGAATGTGCGCCGTGGCAGCTGCGGTGATAACTGTAAAGAAAATAAAGAAATGATCTGAATGCAGTGAAGAGGAGGGGGAGTACCTGCTCCGCGATCAGCATATGATCAGAGATTGAATGTCAGAAGTAACGGCTTATGGAGCTCTCTCCATAAGCCGTTTTCTTATATTCTGTGTTTATAAAGCTTTTCCAGAAGACCGATCACCGTATACAGCACCATCGCCATGATACACAGCAGCACGATCGACATGAGCAGCCAGTTCATCTTGAAGACCTGACTGGAATAGATGATCAGGTAGCCGAGCCCATTCCTTGCCGCCAGGAATTCTCCGATCACCACGCCGACCAGGCATAACCCGATATTCACCTTCATATTGCTTATTATAGAAGGGATGGATCCGGGCAGGACTACTTTTGTCAGGGCGTGCCTGCGGTTCCCGTGAAGGGTGTAGATCAGCTTGATCTTTTCCTGGTCCACAGTAGTGAAGCTGGTGTACAGGTTCATGATGCTGCCAAAGAGAGCGACGGACATCCCTGCAACGATGATCGTAGTCGGCGTGGCGCCCAGCCAGACGATGAGCAGCGGGGCGAGGGCGGATTTTGGAAGGCTGTTGAGCACGACCAGGTAAGGCTCCAGGATCTCGGAGAGCCGGCGGCTGCACCACAGGAGGACTGCCACAAGGATGCTCACAAGTGTGACGAGGAGGAAACTGACGATGGTCTCGTAGAGCGTCACCCATATGTGGAGGAAAATGGAGCGGTCCAGCACCATTTCCCAGAAGCAGGCGCAGATCCTTGTGGGACTGCTGAAAATGAACGAGTCAATGATCCCGGTATCCGCGCAGACTTCCCAGAGGAGCAGGAAGAGGACCAGGATCAGGATGCGGGCGATGAGGACAAAGAGCCGATGCCTTTTCAGAGAACGTAAAAATAAGTCCTGCCCGGCGGATATTTTATTCATGGTGGTTCAACTCCTTCCAGATTCTGTTGAAATAGTTCTTGAACTCCGGGGCATTCCGCCTGCCCAGCGGGGTGTCGTTTTCCAGAGAAAAGGTCACGGGCATGATATCGGACACCCTGGCCGGTCTCTCGCTCAGGATGATGATGTGGTCTGCAAGGCTGACCGCCTCGGAAAGGTCGTGGGTGACCAGCAGCGCAGTTTTGCCTGAATCCCGTATGATCTGTCCGATGTCGTCGCTCACGTTCAGGCGCGTCTGGTAGTCAAGGGCGGAGAACGGCTCATCCAGGAGCAGGAGCTCCGGGTCAAGGAGAAGGGTGCGGATCAGTGCGGCGCGCTGACGCATCCCGCCGGAGAGTTCGGAAGGCTTTGAGGATGCGAACTGTGCCAGACCGTACTGTTTTAGCATCTCTTCTGCTTTCTGTCTTGTCTCTTCATTCAGAGAACCGTTTATTTCCGGACCGAGTACAACATTGCGGTATACAGTCCTCCACTCAAATAAGTGATCGTGCTGGAGCATGTAGCCGATGCGGGATGAGTTTTCTGTCAGTGGTTCGCCATTCAGCAGGATCTCTCCGGATTCCGGCTTCATCAGCCCGGCGATCAGGGAGAGAAGGGTAGACTTGCCGCATCCTGAGGGACCGACGACCGCCGTGAATTCTCCCGGGGCGAGTGAAAATGTGATGTCAGAAAGAGCCTGCGTCTCACCTTCCGGTGTGTGATAGGAATAGGATATATTTTTTAATTCCAGAATTGGTTTCATGTGGTCACTCCTGTTCTGCGGTATATTGTTAATGTATGTAAAAATGAAAGAACTGTGAGGGAAAAGACCTGTTCCTGAAAAGCAGAAAAGGATGTCTGTGAACACGGTATCCCTCTGTCTTGACGAATGTGAAAAAGGGATTAAAATATAGAGTGACACAAACTGGAGCAGGATGCTGCAAAAGACGGGGAGACATTTTATGAACGTACAGAAAATAAATTATCAGAAAGAGATGGAAAAGATCCTGGATGAACTGCAAAGGGAGGAACGGGTGCCAAGACTGCTGCTCCACAGCTGCTGCGCTCCCTGCAGCAGCTATGTGCTGGAGTATCTGTCGGAGTATTTTGATATCACTGTATTTTACTATAATCCGAACATCTATCCTGAGAGTGAGTATGAGAAACGGATCGAAGAGCAGCAGGAACTGATCCGCAGGATGGAGCTGAAACATCCGGTATCATTTCTCGGCGGAGCCTATGAGAAAGAACGGTTCTACGAGATGGCAAAAGGGATGGAACACTTAAGGGAGGGCGGAGCAAGATGCATGAAATGCTATGAACTCCGGCTTTCTGAAGCGGCAGAAGAGGCGAGAAAGGGCGGATACGATTATTTCACTACCACGCTCAGCATCAGCCCCCTGAAGAACGCCCAGAAATTAAATGAGATCGGGAGCCGGCTTGGAGAGAAGGCCGGGGTGCCCTATCTGGTTTCTGATTTTAAAAAGAAGAACGGATACAAGCGGTCTACGGAACTATCGGCTGAGTACGGTCTGTACCGGCAGGATTACTGCGGATGCGAGTTCTCGATGGCGCAGCGTGAGCGGGAGAAAAAGGAGAAGGAAGCAAAAAAATAGTTACAGTCCACGCCGAGTTGCCGCCCCCGTAACCGTAAATAGGAGTTTTCTTCACCTGTTTAAGATTTACAGTAGACATTTCACACTTTAGTGTGTTAAACTTAGGAGAAAATGCAACAGTGAAAGGAATGAGAAGACAGAAATGGCACAGTTATGGGGCGGACGTTTCACGAAAGAAACGGACAAGCTGGTATATAATTTCAATGCTTCTATCTCTTTTGACAAACGGTTTTACAGACAGGATATCCGCGGCAGCATCGCGCATGTGACGATGCTCGCGAAGCAGGGGATCCTGACGGAGGAAGAGAAAGAAAAAATCACAGAGGGGCTTGAGGGTATTCTTCGGGATGTGGAAAATGGGACCCTGGAGATCACGGATGAATATGAAGATATCCACAGTTTTGTTGAGGCGAACCTGATCGACCGGATCGGAGATGCGGGCAAGAAGCTGCATACCGGGCGGAGCAGGAACGACCAGGTGGCTCTGGACATGAAGCTTTATACACGGGATGAGATCCTGGAGATGGACGGACTGCTGAAAGAGATGCTCACAGTCCTGCTGAAGCTGATGAAGGAGAATGTGGAGACGTACATGCCGGGTTTCACCCATCTGCAGAAAGCACAGCCCATCACGCTGGCTCACCACATGGGAGCTTACTTCGAGATGTTTAAACGCGACAGGTCCCGGATGAAGGACATTTATAAGAGGATGAACCTCTGTCCGCTTGGATCGGGCGCCCTGGCAGGGACGACCTATCCTCTGGACAGGGAGTACACGGCGGAGCTGCTGGAATTTGACGGTCCTACGCTGAACAGCATGGATTCCGTGTCAGACCGGGACTATCTGATCGAGCTTTTGTCGGCGATGTCCACAGTGATGATGCACCTGAGCCGTTTCTCGGAGGAGGTCATTATCTGGAATTCCAATGAATATAAATTCGTGGAGATCGACGATGCCTACAGCACGGGCAGCAGCATCATGCCGCAGAAGAAGAACCCGGACATCGCGGAACTGGTGAGAGGAAAGACAGGAAGAGTCTACGGCGCGCTGATGTCGCTGCTGACCACGATGAAGGGACTTCCGCTTGCATACAATAAGGATATGCAGGAGGACAAAGAACTTGTTTTCGACGCCATTGACACGACGAAGGGATGTCTGGCGCTGTTTACGGGAATGCTTAAGACCATGAAGTTTAACGGAGACCGGATGGAGGAGAGTGCAAAGCACGGCTTTACCAACGCTACGGATGCGGCGGACTATCTTGTCAATCACGGGGTGCCGTTCCGGGATGCCCACGGGATCGTGGGAAGACTGGTGCTGTACTGCCTCGAGAAGAAGATCGCGCTGGATGACATGACGCTGGATGAGTTCAAGGCGATCTCTCCGGTATTTGAGGAAGATATCTATGATGCGATCAGCATGAAGACCTGTGTGGAGACGAGAAATACGATCGGTGCTCCGGGAAGAACGGCGATGGAGAAGGTGATCGCTGCGGAGGAAGCTTATCTCGTGGCAGAATGATACGGGATACTGATGCGGAATGATGCCGTGCGCTGATGTCCGAGCGCAGCAATGTGAAACAGATGTATCGGAAGATAAAAATACATATGGAAAAGGAGAAATAAAATGGAACAGAAATTAAGAGTAGGTATTCTTGGAGCAACAGGAATGGTAGGGCAGAGATTTATCTCCCTGCTTGAGGACCACCCCTGGTTTGAGGTCGTGACGGTGGCTGCAAGCCCGCGTTCTGCAGGAAAGACATATGAGGAAGCTGTGGGCGGACGCTGGAAAATGGACACTCCGATGCCGGAGGCAGTGAAAAATCTGGTCGTCCTCAACGTAAATGAAGTTGAGAAAGTTGCCTCCACGGTTGATTTCGTGTTCAGTGCAGTGGATATGACAAAAGAAGAGATCAAAGCGATCGAGGAAGCATACGCAAAGACGGAGACACCGGTGGTCTCCAACAACAGTGCGCACCGCTGGACTCCGGATGTGCCGATGGTAGTGCCGGAGATCAACGCAGCTCATTTTGATGTGATCCCGGATCAGAAAAAGCGTCTTGGGACAACACGCGGATTCATCGCAGTAAAACCGAACTGCTCGATTCAGAGCTACGCTCCCTGCCTTGCGGCATGGAAAGAGTTCGGACCGAAAGAACTTGTTGTAACAACATATCAGGCAATCTCCGGTGCGGGAAAGACATTCAAAGACTGGCCGGAAATGGAAGGGAACATCATCCCGTACATTGGCGGAGAGGAAGAGAAGAGCGAGCAGGAGCCGCTGCGTGTGCTGGGCAAAGTAGAGAACGGGCAGATTGTGAAAGCAGAACTTCCGAAGATCACATGCCAGTGCGTCCGCGTTCCGGTCCTGAACGGACATACAGCAGCAGTATTTATCAATTTTGAGAAGAAACCGACAAAAGAAGAGCTGATCGAGAAGCTTGTAAACTTCAAAGGCTATCCGCAGGAGGCAGAGCTTCCCAGCGCTCCGAAGCAGTTTATCCAGTATCTTGAGGATGACAACCGTCCGCAGGTGACAATGGATGTGGATTACGAGAACGGCATGGGCGTATCTATCGGACGCCTGAGAGAGGACACGATGTTCGACTACAAGTTCATCGGTTTGTCCCATAATACTGTCAGAGGCGCAGCAGGCGGTGCAGTACTGTGTGCAGAGGCGCTGGCAGCGAAAGGATATATCACAAAGAAGTAAGAATATTCTGAAAATTACACTATAAAGGTGTCAGATGCTTTTTCAAAAGTACACGGCACCTTTGAAGAGAATTGTCAGATAATTTCTAAAATAAAGGAGGCGGATTCCTATGGGAATGACAATGACACAGAAGATACTGGCAGCTCATGCGGGACTGGATTCTGTTGAGGCGGGGCAGCTGATCGAGGCAAAGCTTGACGTGGTCATGGCGAATGACATCACCGGACCGATGGCGCTTCCGATCATTAAACGGATGTCGGACCATGTGTTTGACAAGGACAAGGTGGTGTTCGTGCCGGATCATTTTACACCGAATAAGGACATCAAGTCCGCTGAGAACTCGAAAGCGATCCGTGAATACGCGAAAGAACAGGGACTGACCTGGTATTTTGAACAGGGGAAATCCGGCGTGGAGCATGCGATCCTTCCGGAGGCAGGTGTTGTAGTGGCGGGAGAATGTATTATCGGAGCGGACTCGCATACCTGTACATACGGCGCGCTGGGCGCATTTTCCACAGGAATGGGAACGACAGACGTGGCGACGGGAATGGCCACCGGTGAGATCTGGTTCAAGGTCCCGAGCGCAATCAAATTTGTCCTGACAGGAAAGCCAGGAAAATATGTGAGCGGAAAAGATATCATCATCCATATCATCGGAAAGATCGGCGTGGATGGTGCGCTCTATAAATCTATGGAATTTACAGGGGACGGCATCGCGAACCTGTCCATGGACGACCGCTTTACCATGGCAAACATGGCGATCGAGGCGGGCGCAAAGAACGGAATCTTCCCGGTGGATGAAAAAGCGGAAGCTTACATGAAAGAGCATTCGAAGAAACCTTACACAATCTATGAGGCGGATGAGGATGCTGTCTATGACGAGGTGGTCTGCATCGATCTCGCTGAGGTGCGTCCTACCGTGGCATTCCCGCACCTTCCGGGAAATGCGAAGACGATCGATGAGGTGGAGGCGATGGAGCCCATCAAGATCGATCAGGTGGTCATCGGATCCTGCACCAACGGACGGATGGAGGATATGAGAAAAGCGGCAGCTATCCTGAAAGGGCATACAGTACACCCGGATGTGCGTGTCATGGTCGTTCCGGCGACACAGAAGATCTATAAGCAGTGTATCGAGGAAGGGCTCCTGGAGATTTTCGTGGACGCAGGATGCGCGGTCAATACTCCGAGCTGTGGACCGTGTATGGGAGGTCACATGGGAGTCATGGCGGCAGGAGAGAAATGTGTGTCTACGACAAACAGAAACTTTGTCGGCCGCATGGGACATGTGGATTCCCTGATCTATCTTGCGTCACCGGAAGTGGCGGCGGCGAGCGCGATCGCGGGATATATTGCGAATCCGGAGAAAGTAGGTGAGGCGAAATGAGAGCAAAAGGACATGTGTTTAAATATGGAGACAATGTAGATACAGACGTGATCATTCCTGCAAGATACCTGAATTCATTTGATGCTCAGGAACTTGCAAGCCATGCGATGGTGGACATTGATCCGGATTTTGTGAAAAATGTGAAACCCGGGGATATCATCGTGGCGAATAAGAATTTCGGCTGCGGTTCTTCCAGGGAGCATGCGCCGCTCTGCTTAAAAACAGTTGGAGTAAGCTGCATCATCGCAGAGACATTTGCCCGGATCTTCTACCGCAATGCGATCAATATCGGACTTCCGATCATTGAATGTCCGGAAGCGGCAAAGGGAATCGAAGCCGGGGATGAGGTGGAGGTTGATTTTGACAGTGGAAAGATCTATAACCTCACAAAAGGCACAGAGTTCCAGGGACAGGCGTTCCCGGAGTTCATGCAGAAACTGATCGCTGCAGGCGGACTTGTGAATTACACAAACAGTAAGAAAAAATAAAACATTGATTGAAAATGTGAGACAAAGGATGCAGCAGGCAGAGATTTGCGGCATCCTTTTTGAACATTCTGAAAATATTACTCAATCGGTGCCGTGTACCTTTTAAAAAGTACACGGCACCGATGAAGGTGACGGAAAAAGGAACAAAGAAGAAGAGAGGATATCTTTATGGAAAAAGCGAATGAGAAGGGGAGGGCGATCGCCCTTCTTCCGATCGGAGTATTTCTGGTTATTTTTCTGGGAGCGGGGATCGTTTTTGGGGATTTTTATGCAATGCCGGCGATCGTGGCGTTTCTGATCGCTCTGTTTGTGGCGTTCTTTCAGAACAGAGAGCTGAAGTTTGATGACAAGATCAAAGTGATCTCGAGAGGTGTCGGGGAAGAGAATATTATCACAATGAGCCTGATCTTCCTGAGCGCCGGCGGTTTTTCCGGTGCGGTGACTGCCGCAGGAGGAGTGGACAGCACGGTCAATCTGGGACTGTCTCTTATCCCGGCACATTTTGCAGTTGCAGGCCTGTTTATCATAGGCTGTTTTATCTCGGTGTCCATGGGGACTTCCATGGGAACGATTGCCGCACTGGCGCCGATCGCTGTGGGGATCAGTGAGAAGACGGGATTCTCTATGGGAATCTGTATCGCAGCTGTAGTCTGCGGCGCCATGTTCGGGGATAACCTGTCCATGATATCAGATACTACGATTGCCGCAGTGAAGACACAGGGGTGCGAGATGAGGGATAAGTTTAAGGCAAATTTCCTGATCGTTCTACCTGCTGCAGTCATAACGATCATATATTTCTGGTTTATTACGAGAAATGTAAACTATACGATGAGCGGAGATCTGGATTATAATCTGTGGGAAGTGCTGCCTTACCTTGTGGTGCTTATCGGAGCTCTGATCGGAATCAATGTGTTCTTTGTTCTGGTGAGCGGGATCGTGATCTCCCTGATCGTGGGGGTGGCAGGAGGAAATATCCTACTCTCTGAGATGTTTACTGTGGTGGGTGAAGGCGTGACGTCCATGTATGATATTACAGTCATTTCCATTATTGTTGCCTGTATCGTATCCCTGGTGAAAGAATACGGCGGGATACAGTTTATCCTGAATCTGATCAAAAGCCGGATCAAAGGAAAGAAAGGGGCGGAAGCAGGGATCGCGCTCCTTGCTCTGTTCGTCGATCTGTGTACAGCGAACAATACAGTGGCGATCGTGATGGCAGGACCTATCGCAAAGGAGATAAGCAACGACTATGGGGTGGATCCGAAACGGTCCGCATCCATGCTGGATATTTATACCTCGGTGGGACAGGGGCTGATCCCCTATGGAGCACAGCTTCTTTCTGCAGCGACGCTGACTGCGCTGACTCCCTTTGAGATCATCCCATACCTGATATATCCGATCCTTATGGCTGTGTGCGGATTCCTGTCGATCTTCCTGGTAAGAAACAGGTGAAAGACATCCGTGCTGAGGTTGCGCGGGGGATGCCAGTTATGCTATAATTCAGGACAGTAAACCGTTGAAAGAAAAAGAGGATAAGAAGATGAATCTATTATACAAAAGTACAAGAAGCAAAGAAGGGACAGTGACCGCGTCTGAGGCGATACTGAAAGGGCTTGCGGATGACGGAGGTCTGTTTGTGCCGGAATATATCCCGAAGCTTGATGTCTCCTTGAAAGAGCTCAAAGACATGTCTTACCAGGAGACAGCATATGCGGTGATGAAACAGTTCCTGACAGATTTCACAGAAGAGGAACTGAAGCACTGCATTGACAGCGCCTATGATTCGAAATTTGACACAGAGGTGATCGCGCCTCTTGTGAAGGTGGGGGACGTCTATCATCTGGAGCTGTTCCACGGGGCGACTATCGCATTTAAGGATATGGCGCTTTCTATCCTGCCGCACCTGCTCACCACGGCGGCGAAGAAGAACAATGTGAAAAACGAGATCGTGATCCTGACGGCGACATCGGGGGATACAGGAAAGGCTGCTCTTGCAGGATTTGCCGATGTGCCGGGAACGAAGATCATCGTGTTCTACCCGAAGGGGGGCGTGAGCCGGGTACAGGAACTGCAGATGGTGACACAGAAAGGCGATAATACATCTGTTGTCGCAATCCACGGGAATTTTGACAACGCGCAGAGCGGCGTGAAAGCTCTCTTTGAAGATAAAGAACTGGAAAAAGAACTTGCGGGAGCAGGATATCAGTTCTCTTCAGCAAACTCGATCAATATCGGACGCCTTGTCCCGCAGGTCGTGTACTATGTATATGCTTATGCAAAACTTCTCCAGAATGAGGAGATCTCACCGGGCGAGGAGATCAACGTGACGGTTCCGACAGGAAATTTCGGAAATATCCTTGCGGCATATTATGCGAAACAGATGGGCGTGCCGATCGCGAAACTGATCTGTGCTTCTAATGAAAATAAAGTTCTTTTTGATTTCTTCCAGACGGGTGTATATAACAAAAACAGAGAGTTTATCCTCACATCTTCTCCGTCCATGGACATCCTGATCTCCAGCAATCTGGAGAGGCTGATCTATACGGTCGCAGGACAGGACGCAGAGAAAAATGCGGATCTTATGGCGCAGCTCCGTGAAAAGGGAAGCTATGAGATCACGCCCAAGATGAGAGAGAAGCTTGCTGATTTTGCAGGCGGCTATGCGACGGAAGAAGAGACGGGAGCAGCCATCCGCACAACCTATGAGCGCACAGGGTATGTGATGGATACTCATACAGCGGTGGCGTCCAGTGTATGTGCAAAATACAGAAAAGAGAGCGGGGACGGGAAGAAGTGTCTCATTGCTTCCACGGCAAGTCCGTATAAATTTATTCACAGTGTGATGAGCGCCATCGATGAAAAATATGCTTCCGCAGATGAGTTTGAACTGATCGATGAACTGAGCCGGATATCCGGAACGGAGATCCCGGGAGCGATCCGGGAGATCCGGGATGCTCAGGTCCGTCACAGCAGGGAGTGCGATGCGGACAGGATGAAAGAAACGGTAAAAGAGATTCTCGGAGTGTAAAGGAGCGGTTATGGATTTCCGGAAACTGATCGAAAGAGCACTGGCGGCAAGAGAATATTCTTACAGTCCCTATTCACATTTCAGGGTCGGGGCAGCACTTCTCTGTCAGGATGGGAGTGTGTATACAGGGTGCAACATAGAGAACCGCGCATACGGACCGACAAACTGTGCGGAGAGGACGGCGTTTTTCAAGGCAGTGTCTGAAGGGAAAAGGGAGTTTGCAGCAATTGCCATCGTTGGAGGGGAAGATGAGCTGGTCTGGTGCTACCCCTGCGGAGTATGCAGGCAGGTCATGGCTGAATTCTGCAATGGAGAAGAGTTTAAGATCATTTGTGCAAAATCGGCGGATGAGTACCGGATTTTCTCTTTAAATGAGCTCCTCCCGGAAATGTTTTGATTAAAAATTGATTAAAAAATAACAAAGAATGCAGGATTGAATTTGAAATCCTGCATTTTTTACTGTTAAAAATGACGTAAAATCGATGTAAATCTGGATTTGATGAAATTAAAAAGCGAAAAACTTTCAAAGTGGAAAAAATTATGGTTGCTTTTTGAATTATTATCCTGTATAATATGGGAAGATTGGAAATTGCGGTATGGATTTCCTGAAATACAAAAAGAAAGAGAGAGGTTGAATGTAACATGGCGAATCTTGATTTAACTCAGTATGGCATTACAGGAACTACAGAAATTGTTCACAATCCTTCTTATGAGATGCTTTTCGAGGAGGAGACAAAGTCAGACCTGGAAGGATATGACAAAGGACAGGTCAGCGAGCTTGGAGCAGTCAACGTTATGACTGGTATCTACACAGGACGTTCCCCGAAAGACAAATACATTGTAATGGATGAAAATTCCAAGGACACAGTATGGTGGACATCTGACGAGTACAAGAATGACAACCACCCGGCTTCACAGGAAGCATGGGACGCAGTAAAGGAGATCGCAAAGAAAGAGCTCTCCAACAAGAGACTGTTTGTTGTTGACGCATTCTGCGGCGCAAACAAGGACACACGTATGGCGATCCGTTTCATCGTGGAAGTTGCATGGCAGGCACACTTTGTAACAAACATGTTCATTCAGCCGACAGCAGAAGAGCTGGAGAACTTCGAGCCGGACTTCGTTGTTTACAACGCTTCCAAGGCAAAAGTTGAGAATTACAAAGAACTGGGACTTGGATCAGAGACAGCGGTTATGTTCAACATCACAAGCCGCGAGCAGGTTATCGTAAACACATGGTACGGCGGAGAGATGAAGAAAGGTATGTTCTCCATGATGAACTACTACCTGCCGCTGAAGGGAATCGCTTCCATGCACTGTTCAGCAAACACAGACATGAACGGCGAGAACACAGCGATCTTCTTCGGACTTTCCGGAACAGGTAAGACAACTCTTTCCACAGACCCGAAGAGACTCCTCATCGGTGATGACGAGCACGGCTGGGATGACAACGGTATCTTCAACTTCGAGGGTGGGTGCTATGCAAAAGTTATCGACCTGGACAAAGAGTCTGAGCCGGATATCTACAATGCGATCAAGAGAAACGCTCTTCTTGAGAATGTTACTCTGGATGCAGATGGAAAGATCGACTTCACAGATAAGAGCGTGACAGAGAATACACGTGTATCTTATCCGATCGACCACATCGAGAAGATCGTTCGTCCGGTATCTGCAGCTCCGGCAGCGAAGAACGTGATCTTCCTGTCAGCTGATGCGTTCGGAGTACTTCCTCCGGTATCTGTTCTGACACCTGAGCAGACAGAGTACTACTTCCTGTCAGGATTTACAGCAAAACTTGCAGGAACAGAGCGCGGCATCACAGAGCCTACACCGACATTCTCTGCATGCTTTGGACAGGCGTTCCTTGAGCTGCACCCGACAAAATATGCAGAGGAGCTCGTTAAGAGAATGAAAGAGAGCGGAGCGAAAGCTTACCTCGTTAACACAGGATGGAACGGAACAGGAAAACGTATCTCCATCAAAGATACTCGTGGAATCATCGACGCTATCCTTGACGGATCGATCCTTTCCGCACCGACAAAGACGATCCCGCACTTCAACTTCGAAGTTCCGACAGAGCTTCCGGGAGTTGATCCGGCGATCCTTGACCCGAGAGACACATATGCTGATGCTTCCGAGTGGGAAGAGAAAGCAAAAGACCTGGCTGCAAGATTCATCAAGAACTTCAAAAAATACGAGAGCAACGAACTTGGAAAAGCTCTTGTTGCAGCTGGTCCGCAGGAGTAATCCGAAGGATAAAACAAATGCAATAAAAAACTGTGAGGCAGCATCTGCCTCACAGTTTTTTTCATGCCTTAGGAAATCAGACAAACCCCGTCGTGATCAGGAGTCCTCCTGCTCATTATCCACCATGATCAGAGAAAGATATCCGCTGTTTTATCGTTCTGACAGACTTTTTTCAGCTTGCCCTCCAGCATGCGGAGTTTCATCGAGCTTACACCGCGTGCATTCTGGCGGCAGAAATGGACACATCTTAAGCAGCCGATACATTTCTTGTGGTCTGTCGTCTTCGGATCCTTTATCGAGATGGCGCCGGCAGGACATGATCTTGCACATGCCTTGCATTCTGTGCACAGACTGACATCCGCTTTCGGGAAGAGTGAGCTTTTGCTGTATTTTCTATAAGGGCTGTTCCCGGGGACCTGAATGTTGATATTGTCAAAATTTTCTTCTTTTCTAAGGCGGCGGTTCAGGTTGATGCCGTATTCTGCGATGACTTTCATGTCGGCTTTATTGGGGCGGCGCGCTCCGATGGTCTGTACGATGGAGTGCTCTGTTGGGAACGCGGCGGCGCCGATCACCTTAAACCCATTTTTCTCCACCAGTTCTTTGAGTTCGAGAAGGGCATCTTCATACTCCCGGCAGCCATATGTAGCGATCAGTGCAGCCGGAGTGTTCTTTCCGGTCACGTTCTGGAGATACTCTGCAAAGAGTGCGGGAACGCGTCCGGCATACACCGGGATTCCGAAAAGTGCAAAGTCGTTTTCTGCAAATTTAAGGACAGGTTTCTTCTCTTTATAAACAGAAAAATCATGGGAAACAGATTTCAGGTCGATGTTGCGGGCTGCTTCCATAATGACTTTTCTGGTCGTTCCTGTGGGACTGAAATAGACAAGTTTCAATTCATTCATTTTCATAAAGCAAAACTCCTTTGTGCATATTACGTCTTTCTCTGTGCCGGGAACAGAAAATCCCGGTGACCGAGTTTATAACTATGATATCATAATGTGTCTGAAAATGCACGGATTCATCACACAGATATAGAATAGTTTTGAATGCGGGGGAAAAACTAGGAGCAGGAGGTGGAAAGCTGTGGAAAAAACAATAATGTGGAAGAAAATAGAAGCGTATATGAAGTATCTGGATGAAAAAGAAAGGAGCGTCCTTACAAAGAAACAATACAGACGTGATATCGAAAGGTTTCTGAAAAGAAAGGGCAGAGAAGTGGTGACAAAAGAAAGCGTGATCGAATATAAGGAATATCTGAAAGAAAACTACAGGTCTTCCAGTGTTAACGTTAAGCTTGCTGCGATCAACAGTTTTTTTGATTTTCTGGGTGAAGAGAAGCTTAAGGTCAGTCAGCTGAAAATCCAGAGAAAAGCATACTGCTCTGGAGAGAAAGAACTGTCTAAACAGGAATATATCAAACTGATCGATACGGCAGAGAAAGAGCAGAATAAAAAGCTGTCGTTGCTCATCCAGACAATCTGTGGGACCGGGATACGTGTATCGGAGCTGAAATATCTTACTGTACAGTCTGTCAGATGTGGAGAGGCCGTGATACGGCTGAAAGGTAAAACTAGAACAATACTCATTGGCGGAAAACTGAAAAAACGGTTGACTCAGTATGCAAAAAAGGAAAGGATCAAAGAAGGAGCCATATTTGTCACGCGAAACGGAAAACCGCTTGATCGTTCCAATATATGGAAGATGATGAAAGCACTCTGTGAGAGAGCGGGGGTGGATGGCAAAAAAGTATTTCCTCATAATCTGCGACATCTCTTTGCCCGATGTTTTTATGAGCTGGATAAGGATATTGCGAAACTGGCGGATGTCCTGGGGCACAGCAGTATCAATACGACCAGGATCTACATTGCGACATCAGGATGGGAACACCGGAGAAAGATAGATGCACTGGGACTGGTGCAGTGACAACATAATTTGCCTTATGTTGTAAAAGCCGGAAGAATTTTTACATAGTTTCTGCTTTTCTGTAAGGTAGTATAGTCTACATGACCTGTCATGTCAACAAAAGTGAAAC
>NZ_JACJLR010000038.1 GCF_016902345.1 Mediterraneibacter glycyrrhizinilyticus
TCCCAGTAATTGCCGCATAGACCTACCAGTTAAGTTTTAAATCAACCTTTTTAAGTTTGAGAGGGGTAGTCTGCGCTTTTTTGGCTACCCGGAAGGTTGTGTTTCATAGCAAACAAGTCCGGAAAAAGAATCAGTATCTACGGAATAGAGAATATCTTCTACAAATACAGGGACAGTGCAATGATCAATCCCGAGGCAACGCCTCATTTCCTGAGGCATACGTTCGCGACACAGCTTTTGAATAACGGAGCCGGGATCCGGGATGTACAGGAACTGCTGGGACATAAGAGCATCGTGACGACTCAGATATATACAGAGGTCTCTTTATATAGGAAGAAATACGTTCTTGAGAACTATAATGGAAGGAATTTTCTGGGGATTTAACAGAAAAGGCCTGTTTATAGACAGAAACCAAAGTTTTAGCGCTGAATCAGCAATAAATATGATAAAATGTTTAGGCGATGATGTTGGGGATAAGGGGACAGAGTCCGCTGATTGATCGGATGATTTCTGTACAGAGGGGGATAATATGTGCTAAGCACTGAGGCGTCAGCGGCCTGGTACAATTTTAGTAAATGGACACTACAAATATAGGGGGAGATTATGGGAAAGTTAACTTCATTTTTCGATAGTAATTTGTTGGTATTATTGATCTTAGTATCTTCAGTCGTATTCTTGTTTTCCGTGCTATGTTTCTGGTTGCGCTGGAATCTGGTCGGTCTCTGTTGCGAGGTCCAGATTAGACTGATCAAGAGATCTGGGCAAAATAACAGTCTTTTTACAGAAAAAATGCTGGTGTTGATCTATAAGTTCGAAAAAGCAGTGAATTACCTCCTGTTTTGTATACAGCCTTTCAGATGGGACATGCAAGGTAGGGACAGATCTTTTTCTCCAAGATTGTTAACCACAAGGGCCAGAAGAAATGTTCTGGTAGTTCTATTTCTGTTTTGCGTTCTGGCGGTGACCAAATTTATTTTGGGCCATCAGGATATGGGACATACGTTCTTTCAAATAGTGATCAGCAAAGAGAATATAATGCGTGCGGCGGACTTTATTTTTGAAAACAGGTGGATTATTCTGACGGCCTTGTCTACACTGTCTTTATTATATGTGGCTTTTAAAAATAAATTTATAGATGAAACTTTTATCAAATTTCAGGAAGAAGAGCTTCATAATATTATGATACTACACAAAGAATTGTTTAAAGATTTTGTAGTACTCAACTGGAAGTTGCGTAAAAATATAACTCGTTTTTTAGATCGCTCTAAACAAGATGGAATTGTCGGGGAAATGAGGCTGAATATGGAGAGGGAATTCTTCGAGTTTAAATATTGTATTGAAGAGAAAAGTTTTAAAAGAAGAAAAAAACTTGATTATTCCCTGGGAAAACCGTCCAAAACTTTTGGTTATGAGTGTATCGAGGACCTTGTGGGTGGAATGAAAGAGAAACTGGAGAAATTCGAGAAGACGAGTCCCTTTTATTCGACCGCAGCGATCAATAAATACATTCGTGGGCTGGGCGGTTTTGATATTTCATGGTGTATAAACAACAGTGTCTCTGACTACAGAACACTGCTTGGAGAAGAGGAGATCGCTAAAAATTATGGAGAATTTTCAGAGGCTAGTTTATCAATTATAGGTGACACTGATGTTGATGACGATAGAAAGATTGAAGCCCTTAATCAAATTTTGAAATTACGTAGTGAACACATTACTGAAACTGTTTTGCGCAGTGTTAAAATAGCTGTTGAAATAGATACATACATTCGAAAACTGGAAAGAGCGCTTAAACTAAAGAAGAGAAGAAAGTCAATACCGTTGGAACAGATTGTAGAGAAATACAGAAAATAAAATCAGAAGAGGAAATAGTATGGAAAATATTTTTGAAAAAATGGGCATATATGATTTGTTCGGTTTATTGATACCGGGCATGTTTTTCCTGGGATATCTGATCGTTGTGGAGGTCCTGTATTAGGGATTTTTCACGCGCCTCAGACGGGAACCATTCAGGGGATTCTGTTTATAGTGCTCGGTTATATTTTAGGAAGTCTGAATAAAGCCTCTCGACAGGAGTCTTTCCTGATATTTTAACAGGAACCTTATAATTTTGAAAGATCTCGCAGATAAGATCCGTTTTCATCTTTTTCTGACAGGATTGGACAATGATTTCCCAGAGGCCACTGGATAGACACATCCGGATCGTTCCATTTTAGGCAATGTGCCGCCGGGCCGAAAAAATCTGTGTCTGTGCACCACTGCATCAGTGTATCCGGTTCCAGAGTCAGATAACCGTGGGCAAAGCCCTTGGGAATATACATGAGTTTTCCGTTGCTGGCGCTCAGTAATTCGGCTGCATATTTTCCGAATGTGGGGGAAGTTTTCCGGAGATCTACAGCTACATTAAATATAGTTCCATGAAGGCAGGATATCAGCTTTGCCTGTGCGTACGGCGTTGCCTGATAATGAAGCCCGCGCAGAGTATAGGAGGAGATACTGTATCCCTGATTGACTTGAGCGATTTTAAAGTTTAATTCAGAGGCAGTCTCCGCGTCAAATAATACAGATGTAGAGCCTCGAAAATCCTGGAAAGAATCCGGAGTGATAAGCTTGATATCAGGGATGGCAAGAGAATGGATCATCATTAATAATACAGCCTTCTTTCTGTTTAAATCGTTAGACAGAGAAGAGGAAAACTTCTTTGCCTGTAATCAATAATATTTTTGTAATGTAATCTATCTGTTTCTTTACCACATCCTCCGATACCCTCCCGGCGTCACCCCCTCCACCTTCCGGAAAATCCTGGTAAAATAATTGGCGTCTCCAATGCCGCACTCCTGGCCGATCCGCTCTATGGAGTGATCTGTGAAGCGGAGCAGACGCTTGGCGTGAGTGATACGGACCTGGATGAGATAGCTGACGACCGGTACGCCGAACTGTTCCTTGAAAACGCGGGTCAGGTAATATTTGTTGATGAAAAATTGTTCGGAGAGTGTGTCGAGCGTGATCTTCTCCTGATAGTGGGAGTCAATATAGTCCTTGATGTTTTGGAGATTCTGTTTTTTTGCGTGTTGTTTTCTGGTAAGATCCGGATTCCAGCTTTCTTCCATGAGGAGCGTGAGCAGGGAAGAGAGTTTCTCGTAAATCTTCATATCTTTGATATAGGAAGAAGAATCTGCGATGGAGTACAGCTCGTCCAGGGTGTTTTCAAAAGATGCGGGATCGTGGGCGTGAAAACAGGGGCGTCCGCCGCGCTGTGTATATTTGTCATAAATACCGTTTAAATTGGGTCCATAAAAATGGGCCCATTTTAATTGCCATAAATTATCGGAAGAACGGTGGGAGTAGGGTTTTCTGCAGTCGAGAAAGACGCAGTCTCCTTTTGAAAGCGGGAAACTTCTGTTCTGATAACTCAGTGTTCCGCTTCCTTCCAGGACAAGGAAGACCAGATAGGAGGACAGGTTTTCCCTCTGGCTTGTATGTGGCCTCAGGGCTTGGAGGGATCCTATTTCTTGAAGATGGATCAGGTTGGTCCGGGCAAAATCTGACGGGGTATATATGATGCGGCGTGATGTTACGAGTTTCCCCTGAAAAAGTGAGTTATCCATTAGGCGTCTCCTTTCTTTTGAGCAGGCAGTATACTCCATGCTTTTTGGAATGGCAGAGGACTGCGGGCTTCTTTAGTATATCAGAAAAGTCAATATAATGCTAGAGGACTGCAAGATTAGCACTGTAAAACTGGATTCATGTCGATTAGAATCAGTTATTGTAGAGTTATTTTCAGAGATGAAATTATATTTTTCAGAAAGTTGAGGGCGTATTTTATGAAAAAAGCATTGATCACGGGAATTACAGGACAGGACGGTTCTTATCTTGCAGAGTTTCTGCTGGAAAAAGGGTATGAGGTACACGGTATCACACGTCGTGCTTCAATCTCCAATACTGCAAGGATCGACCATCTGCTTGAGGCGAATGCGGTGACACTTCACGACGGGGACCTGTCAGATTCTTCTTCTTTGATCCGCATTATCAACCTTGTACAGCCGGACGAGATCTACAATCTTGCCGCACAGTCCCATGTACAGGTATCATTTGACGTTCCGGAGTATTCGGGTGATGTTGACGCGATCGGGGTCCTGAGGATCCTTGAGGCTGTGCGTATTCTCGGACTTACGAAGAAGACAAAGATTTACCAGGCGTCTACGTCTGAACTGTTTGGCAAGGTGGAGGAAGTACCGCAGAGAGAGACAACGCCATTCCACCCATACAGCCCTTATGCTGTGGCGAAACAGTATGGATTCTGGATCACGAAAGAGTACAGGGAAGCTTACGGCATGTTTGCCGTGAATGGAATCCTGTTTAACCATGAGTCTGAGCGGCGCGGAGAGAATTTTGTGACAAGAAAGATCACTCTGGCAGCAGGCAGGATCGCAGAGGGGCTTCAGGATCATCTGGAACTGGGAAATATGGACTCCCTGCGTGACTGGGGATATGCAAAAGATTATGTGGAGTGTATGTGGATGATTCTGCAGCATGACACACCGGAGGATTTTGTCATTGCGACGGGAGAACAGCATACAGTCCGTGACTTTACAGAGCGTGCCTTCAAAGTTGTGGGAATCGATATTGAGTGGAAGGGCTCCGGCATCGATGAGAAGGGATATGACAAGGCTACCGGAAAGATGGTCGTGTGCGTGAATCCGCAGTGGTTCCGGCCGACGGATGTGGATAATCTGTGGGGAGATCCGACGAAAGCAAAGACCGTGCTCGGATGGAATCCGCAGAAGACCTCCTATGCGCAGCTTGTGGAGATCATGGCGAAACATGACTGGGAACTGGCAAAACGGGAGAGAGCAGTAAAAGACGCAATGAATTCATAAGAGATTTGATGTCTGAAGAATCGATCAAAAATAGAGTATAAGAGGTGTTTATCAAATGATGGAAAAAGACGCGAAGATTTATGTTGCCGGGCACCGGGGAATGGTAGGATCGGCTATCGTAAGAGAACTGGAGAAAGAAGGATATCACAATATTGTCACAAGGACGCATAAGGAACTGGATCTTTGCCGTCAGGATGCGGTAGAGGCATTCTTTGCGGAGGAAAAACCGGACTATGTGTTCCTTGCGGCAGCGAAGGTCGGCGGAATTGTCGCCAACCAGGAAGCGCTGGCAGATTTTATGTATGACAATATGACTTTGGAGATGAATGTGATCCATTCAGCGTGGAAGAACGACTGTAAGAAACTTCTGTTCCTGGGATCTTCCTGCATCTATCCGCGCATGGCTCCGCAGCCGATGCCGGAGAGCTGCCTTCTGACGTCTGAGCTGGAGAAGACCAATGAGGCATATGCACTGGCGAAGATTTCCGGTCTGAAATACTGCGAGTTCCTGAACCGGCAGTATGGCACGGACTATATCTCAGCCATGCCGACCAACCTCTACGGTCCGAACGACAATTACCATCCCACACACAGCCATGTACTTCCGGCACTGATCCGCCGCTTCCACGAGGCGAAAGAGGCAGGCCTGAAAGAAGTAACATGCTGGGGAACAGGAACACCGCTGAGAGAATTCCTGTATGTGGATGATCTGGCTGAGGCATGCGTATTCCTGATGAACAATTATTCCGGAAATGAGACGGTAAACGTAGGAACAGGGAAAGAACTTACGATCAAGGAACTGACAGAACTGACAGCGAAAGTGATCGGATATGAAGGAGAGATCAAATGGGATTCCTCTAAACCGGACGGAACTCCGAGAAAGCTCCTGGATGTCTCCAAACTGGAGAAGCTGGGCTGGAAATATCATACGGAATTAGAAGAAGGGATCCGTCTCTCCTATGAAGATTTCCTGAACAATCCGATGAGAGCAGAGCGTTGATCAGCGGAAGGGAGAGTTGCAATGAATATTATTTTATTGTCTGGCGGCTCGGGAAAGCGCCTGTGGCCGCTTTCAAATGATATCCGTTCCAAGCAGTTTATCCGGATCTTCAGGACAGAGGACGGAGAGTATGAATCAATGGTACAGCGTGTTTACCGACAGATCTGTGCGGTTGATGCGGATGCGGGGGTGACGATCGCGACGTCCAGGACACAGGTGTCTGCGATCCATAATCAGCTGGGGGAGAAGGTCGGCGTGTGTGTAGAACCGTGCAGACGGGATACTTTTCCGGCGATCGCGCTCGCAAGCGCTTATCTCCATGATGTGAAGGGCGTCTCCGAGGAGGAGGCAGTCGTGGTCTGCCCGGTGGATCCCTACGTGGAGCAGGATTATTTTGAAGCACTGAAAAAACTGGGAGAACTGGCAGTTTCAGAAGATGCCAATCTGGTATTGATGGGGATCGAGCCGACTTATCCGAGTGAGAAATACGGATATATTATTCCTTCGGACAGCAGCAGTGTCAGTAAGGTGGAGACTTTTAAAGAGAAGCCGGATGCCGCGACAGCAGCAGAGTATATCAGTCAGGGAGCCCTCTGGAATGGCGGCGTGTTTGCCTATAAACTGAAATATGTTCTGGAGAAGGCGAGAGAATTGATCGGATATGCGGATTATGAGGAATTATATGGGACATATGATTCGCTGCCGAAGATAAGTTTTGATTATGCAGTGGTGGAAAAAGAACCGAAGATCGAAGTGATGAGATTCGCCGGACAGTGGAAAGATCTGGGAACATGGAACACACTGACTGAGGCTATGGAAGATCCGAGCATAGGAAACACCATATTTAACGATACCTGTGAAAATACGCATGTGATCAATGAACTGAATGTCCCGGTGCTGTGCATGGGACTGAAAGATGTGGTTGTCTCTGCCAGCCCGGAAGGAATCCTTGTTTCAGATAAAGAACAGTCCAGCTATATTAAACCTTACGTGGATCAGATCGATCAGCAGATCATGTTTGCGGAGAAGTCCTGGGGAAGTTTCCGGGTGCTGGATGTGGAAGCGGACAGCCTGACGATCAAGGTGACGCTGAATCCTGGACACAGTATGAACTATCACAGCCATGACCGCAGGGATGAGGTCTGGACGGTGATCTCCGGAGAAGGGCGTACGATCGTGGATGGAATGGAGCAGCCGGTAAAAGCCGGAGACGTAGTTACGATGCAGGCAGGGTGCCGCCATACGATCATAGCGGACACGGAACTGCAGGTGATCGAAGTTCAGCTTGGCAAGGAGATCAGTGTGGATGATAAACACAAATATGAGCTTGAGATCTGACCCCTTTCTTCTGCGTCCGGCCGGAAAAGATTATCTGTGGGGCGGCAGCCGTCTCAACGATGACTTTTCTAAAAATATAGATATACATCCACTGGCGGAGACATGGGAGTGTTCGACGCATCCGGACGGTCCCAGCATTGTGGCGAGCGGTGAATACGAGGGACAGACTCTGGCAGAAGTCTTAAAGAAACATCCGGAATATACCGGAACTCATCCGTCCTGTGAAGATGGTCTTCCGGTGCTGATCAAGTTTATCGATGCAAAAAAAGACTTGTCTGTGCAGGTTCATCCGGATGATGAGTATGCCAGAATCCACGAGAATGGATCTCTTGGGAAAACAGAAATGTGGTATGTTCTCGATGCCACGAAAGACGCAAGCCTTGTGTATGGTTTCCTTCACGATATGGAGCCATCTGTAGTGAGAAAGAGCATAGAGAACGGCACGATAGAAAAATATCTTCAGAAGGTAAAAGTCAATAAAGACGATGTGTTCTACATTGAGGCGGGCACTGTCCACGCCATCGGAGCAGGAGCATTGATCGCCGAAATCCAGGAAAACTCTAATCTGACATACCGGCTTTATGATTACGGAAGAACGGACAAGAACGGAAGACAGAGACCACTGCACATTGATAAAGCACTGGAGACTGCAAACATGAAAGGAAGCGCAGAGCCCAGACAGCCTATGCGCGTGTTGAAATATCACAAGGGCTGGGCGACCGAACTGTTATGCAGGTGCAAGTATTTTCAGGTGGAACGCATGCTTCTTAATACGGAGCGCTGCAGGGAAATGGCAGAATTTCAGACCGGAAGTAATTCCTTTCAGGTGCTTCTGTGCGTGAGCGGATGCGGAGTGATCTCGGGAGCATCGTACGGGGCAGTGAATTTTTTCAAAGGAGACTGTGTGTTCGTTCCGGCGGATTCTGTTCCGCTGAAGATCCACGGCAGGGCACAGCTTTTGAAGGTAAGCTGTTAGAAGGGAGGAGAAAGAGTTGAACCAGAAGAAAATTATGGAAGAATATCACCGTTGGCAGCAGCGGGCATTAAAAGATCAGGATATCGTGAACGAATTAAGTGAGATAGAAGGAGACGCCATAAGGATAGAAGACGCTTTTTATAGAGATCTGGCATTCGGGACCGGAGGACTCCGCGGTGTGATCGGAGCGGGAACAAACCGGATGAACATCTATACGGTGGCAAAGGCCTCGCAGGGACTCTCCGATTATGTAAACAGCCATTTTCCGGAAGAGGCGCGCAGCATTGCGGTGAGTTACGACTCGCGGATCAAGTCGGACGTATTTTCCAAGGTCGCTGCAGGTGTTTTTGCCGCTAATGGGATCAAAGTACATATTTATCCGGAACTGATGCCCACCCCATGTCTTTCCTTTGCGGTGCGCGAGCTGAAATGCTCGGCAGGGATCATGGTGACAGCCTCTCATAATCCGTCAAAGTACAATGGGTATAAAGTGTATGGGGCGGATGGCTGCCAGATTACGACGGAAGCCGCAGCACAGATCCTGGCTGAAATCGAAAAACTGGATATTTTTGATGATGTCCGCTCGATGGATTTTGAGACTGGTGTGGAAGAAGGGAAGATCCGGTATATTCCAGAGTCCGTCTACACAGCTTTTGTCGATGCAGTAAAAAGTCAGTCCATGCTGGATGAGTCAGTGGAGATCGATAAAAATGTGGCGATCATATACTCCCCGCTCAACGGGACCGGGTTAAAGCCTGTGCTCCGGACATTAAAAGAGAGCGGTTATGACAACATTACTGTTGTCCGTGAGCAGGAAAAGCCGGATGGAAATTTCCCTACCTGCCCTTATCCGAATCCGGAGATTCGGGAAGCGATGGCGCTGGGAATTGATTACGCAAAGAAATATCAGGCGGATCTTCTCCTGGCTACGGATCCGGACTGTGACAGAGTCGGAATCGCAGTACGCAGCCGTGAAGGAGACTATGTTCTCCTGTCCGGAAATGAGACAGGGATGCTCCTGCTTGATTATATCTGCTCCAGACGGCAGGAGACAGGGCGGATGCCGGAGGACCCGGTGCTCGTCAAGACGATCGTTACGATCGATATGGCAGAGCGGATCGCAGCCCATTATGGAGTCAGGACAGTCAATGTTCTTACCGGCTTTAAATTTATCGGGGAACAGATCGGTCTTCTGGAAAAAGACAATAAGGCAGAGTCATATATCTTCGGTTTTGAGGAAAGCTATGGATATCTCAGTGGTTCCTATGTAAGAGACAAAGACGCGGTGGACGGAGCGTTCCTGATCTGTGAAATGTTTGCTTATTACAGGACGAGAGGGATCAGCCTTCTTGACAAACTGAATGAGCTCTATGAGACATACGGTTACTGCCTCAATACGCTCCACTCTTTTGAATTTGAGGGGGCCGCAGGTTTTGAGAAGATGCAGAAGATCATGGCAGATTTCCGGAAAGGTGTTGATTCCTTTGGCGGAAAGAAGGTAGTGTCCTGCCTGGATTATTCACAGGGGCTGGGCGGACTTCCGAAGTCAGATGTGCTGAAGTTCCTTCTGGAGGACCATTGCTCTGTTGTGGTGAGACCTTCCGGTACAGAGCCGAAGCTTAAAACGTATATCTCCGTCAGCGCGGAAAATTCCGAAGCTGCGAAAGCAGGGGAAGAGAGGATCGCGGAAGAACTGGCGGGGTACTTCAGATAAAAGCTCCGGGAAGAGTATCAGACGGGGAAAGATTTTGCGAATACATATGTTAGAGAGACAAGGGTGAGAAGCTTTTTGGCTTTTCACCCTTGTTTGGTTAAAGATACTGATGAGACAGTCGGAAAGAATATTCGGTAGAAGCTTTAAGTGCTATTCAGAAGAACACGGACATATAATATATTATGCTGGTTTATTCCGGCATAATATAGAAGTGAATTTTGAAAAAATTCACGCCGGGAGGTAAGAATGCTGTATGCTTTTGGGGTACGCGACTATTGCAATCTGAATATGCGAAAACCGGTTATTCTGCAAAATGGATTGACATTTATTTATGGTCCCTGCGGCTCGGGCAAAACAAGTTTTTGCCGGGCTCTGGGGGATATCTGTGATTATTCAGTGTACAAAAATTGGAAAACGGCACGCTTTTATTACTGCTTTGTTTATGCCGGCTATACACTTATTTACACATATGAGCGGGACAATAAAAATAAGGTAAAGAATGCGGATATAAGTATTCCTCAGTTGCAGTACAAGTATAGAGACATCGGTGATATTTACAGTCCTCTGCAGATATTTTCAATATGCCGTGCGTCATCAGAAAAGAAGAATGTACATAGAATTTTAAATGTTTTTGAATATTATCTTATAAATAAGTTCCATTTATATGATGATACAGAAGTTTCTGCTGCAGCAAGCCTGCGTGACAGCAGCCTGCCGCCGGTCTGTTTTAAACAACCGGGACAGATTTGCAGAACAGAGGCGGAGCACACAGTAATTATAGATGATTTTGAATATAACCGGTGTAATGGGGAAAGTAAATCCCAGACACTGGCCGGCAGAATGATAGAAGAAGGAACACAGGGCATTCTGGCGGTGCGGAGGAGTGAGTGGATTTCCGAAAAATATGGAGGAATGGGACACTATTTTTTCTTGAGATCGGGGGATCTGATATGTGCGGATCAATATCTGAAGAAAGAGATCCGATCATTGGATCAGCTCAGGAATTTGTTTTTAAAAGGAGTTTTTGATTTTTAAAGTTTATAATGCGTCCGTAATTTTTTTACGGTATGTGTTGTAAACTTTTTTTTATTGTTGTAAGATATCTATATGATACACATATTTCACATATTCCATATATTTCATATGTGGGAAAGGATAGTAGATAAAGTATGCTGAAAAAATTTTCTTTGAGAAATTTTAAAAATTTTAAGGATGAACTGGTTCTGGATCTCTCAAAAGTAAATAATTATGAGTTCAGTACAATGGCGATTCGTAATAAAATAGTGAAAGTAGCATTGATTTATGGCGAAAATGCGAGTGGAAAGAGCAATCTCGGATATGGATTGTTTGATATTATTCTGCATCTTACTGACAAAGAAAAAAATCTTTATTTCTACAGACTGTATGGAAATCTGGAGCAGAATCAGGATACAGAATTCAGTTATGAGTTTGAATTTGATGAAGGTACGCTGCTTTATCGGTACAGAAAAAAATCTGCGCAGGAACTGCTGGAAGAGAAGGTATGGATTAACGGCGAGCTGGTTTTGCAGTATGATTACAAACAACATAAAGGGATGGTGCTGCTGGAAGGAGCACAGTCGCTGAATACAGATTTGACGGAAAAGAATATCTCTTTTGTCAAATACGTTTTTAACAATACCGTATTGACAGTTAATCCAACAAATATTATATTTAGAAAATTTATGAATTTTGTTGATAATATGTTATGGTTCAGCTCACTGGAAAAAAATGAATATCAGGGCTACTTAAATGGATCAGAAAAACTTTCCCAGGGAATCATAGAGAGAGGAAAGGTAAAAGATTTTCAGAATTTTCTGGGGCGTCTGGGGATTCACTATGAGTTGATCGCAAAAGAGCTGGAAGGGGAAAAGCAGCTTTTCTGCCGGTTCGGAGAGCGGGAAGTGAACTTTTACAGTGTAGCCTCGAGGGGCACCTGTTCTCTTATTTTATTTTATTACTGGCTGATACAGCTGGAAGCTGTTTCACTTGTTTTTATTGATGAGTTTGATGCTTTTTATCATGATAATCTTGCGCTGGCAGTCGTTGAAGAATTGCTGAAGCTGCCTGATACACAAAGTATTCTGACAACACATAATACAGATATCATGACGAATGATCTCCTGCGTCCGGACTGTTATATGAGAATTCAAAACGGACAAATCAAATCATTCAGTGAGGCAACGAAAAAGGAATTGAGAAAAGCACACAATTTACAAAAGATGTACAATGCAGGAGCTTTTGATGACTGATAAAAAATACATAGCAATCATATACGAAGGCGAAAAAACCGAATCTCAGCTGTTAAATAATCTGAATAAAAACTTTTTTAAAGATATATCCGAACTTGTTCCGATTATGTTTCCGGCGGGAGAAAATATTTATATGCTTTGGAAACAGCTGAAAAAAGATGATTTCGAAACGGATCTGATAGAAGTCGTGCGTGAATATAATACGGAAGCTGAAAAAGTTCTGCAAAATTATCAGAGAAACGATTTTATGGAAATCTACTTGTTCTTTGACTATGACGGACACCAGAATAATCTGGGGTGGTTGGACGGAAAAGCGTCTGACATACTGGAAGAAATGTTAAATACATTTTGTGAAGAAACGGAATTTGGGAAATTATATGTAAATTATCCTATGGTTGAATCTCTGAGAGATAATAAACCGCCCCTTCAGGAATACTGTTTTCGGAATTGTGCTATTAGTTTGGATGACATAGGAAGCTATAAACATTCGGTTCATACATTACAAGATTATCAGGATTTCCGTAAACTTGACCATAAAAAGTGGGGAGAACTATGTGTAAATGCAGTATGCAAAGCAAGCTGTATTATAAATGATAGATATCTTATTCCGGAGAGATGGGAATTTATAGAAAACATGGGACAGCATAATCTGTACATAAGACAAAAAGAAAAATACATAACACTAGGAAAAATTGCAGTTATCAATAGTTTTCCTTTGTTCTTGCTTGAATATTTTAAAGAGGATTTCTGGAATGAAATGCTTTACAGTTAATTCCTCCCTGAAGTAAGCGTGAGTATTCCGGAACGATTCTAGGGGCTTCCGCATATTTTGGTATTCATATATTGGGGCGGCACATAAGTTTTGTTTCTAATAACTGGCGATGCAAAGGGAACTGGTCTGCAATCTACATACAATCTGACAGGATTTGCGCTACAGCTTTTGCGTATGCAGATGCACGGTCACGGGTGTTACCTGCCACTTGAAGATCAGTTTTTGAAACATCCGGATAAGTTGGCTGAGTATGTCCATGGGTTAACAACGGAACTGCATCAGCTGGGGCTGAAGATGATACAGGAATCTCTGGAAATGATGAACCGGATGTTGCTTGAAAGCTCGATACGAAGATGTGGCTGGGTAGTAGAGATCCACATCCAGAAACAGCTGAATAACTGCCTGCTCGCAAAGCTGGTCTATGTCTACGAAGGGATTGAAAAAGAGCACTGCCAAAAGCTGTCGGTGCAGAAGAAACATATATCACAACGCGGGAGATCATCAATTAGGCACGAATTTGGCTACACTTGCTTGCCTGAAAAGAGTTCTTGTGTTAGTATAATAATTGTGGTGACAGAATTTCCTTGAGAAAGGGGAAAGCTGTCTTTTTTTGTACAAAAAGCGGCAATGAATCTGAGAGATGGACGAGAGATAAATGATGGATGATATTTAATTATCTTCTCAATAACAATTAAAGATAATTTGTAGTTATCTATAGATATCATAGGAGTAAACTGACAATGAATAATAAATTCTGGATAGGAACAAAAGAATCAGATATTCTTCATACAGGTAGCTTTTTTCAAGGCTCTGTAACTGCATGTGGAAGCGGAAAAAACGGGAATCATTCTTTTTCTAAAGATTCGGGAAAACGAATAAACTATAATATAACAAATGATGATTATACGAATTATTTAGCCATGAAAATTGATGAGATTATAAACGAGAATCCTTTGGCTGAGATTATGTACTATAATCCATATTATGCTCATTTATTGGAGGAAGGTCTTCAGAAACATATATGCTGCCTAAACAGTAAACCGCTATTGAATATGCTTCGATCGAAATGCGAGATGAGAACAATGGCGTCCGAGCATATACCTATCGTCCCATTTGCCCGTATTTTAGGAAAGGATATTTCTAATTACATTAATTCGGAAGACGATATGTCCAAATATGTGATACAAGAAAATATATCATCAGGAGGAGAAGGGACTTATATTGGCAGCGGAATAGATAAACTTCCTGACATTAGAAATCATGAGACTTACCTCATATCTAAGTATTATGAAAAAAGCATTCCTATCAATATTAATTTTCTTATATTTGACGATGAAATTATACTGTTCCCTCCATCGGTACAGATCAGCCAGCAGATCAATGGTAAATTCCTTTTTGCAGGGTCAGATTATTTTATTGAAAAATATCGGGATTATTTCCAGGCAGATATAGTTTATAAATATACTTTAAAACTGGCTGAAGTGCTTAAAAAGATGGGATATAGAGGAATCTGTGGGTTTGATTATATAGCAGTTTCGGCAGGTGTATTATTTCTGGAATGTAACCCCCGATTTCAGGCATCTTCGTTCTTGATTAATTTAGCTTTGAATCGAATTGGGCTTCCTTCGGTTCAAGAAATGAATCATATGGCCTTTCACCATGCACATGCTCCCAAATTTGATTTTCAAAATCTGGCAATACCGTATAGCACCATTGCTGTTCCCTACAAAAAATATCTGCATTATATTATGCTTCGTTCTGAATGGCGCGATAACGCAAATGTTTTAGAAATACTGGAAGACGGCCTTTCTTCGGAAATGGATTTTGAAAATGATGCATACCTGTACAGAATTGTATTTTCTGATTCTATTACGGAACTGAATCCTGAATATAAGGTCATAACCTTTGATAACCTGCTTCCACCTTCGAAAGAATGGTACTTAAAAGTTGTATCGGATGATATCCTAGCTTTAAAAATCAGCCTTCTCAATCAAGGGATTTATATTCCGAAAAAAACGCTCAAATATCTGAAAAGACACGGGGGAATAAAAGCATCTGTTTTTGATTCTATTGATATTATTCTGTCGAATCATATGATTATAAACACCCCGTATAAAATTAATTATGCGGACTTTTCACCATTTTCTATTGAAGAATACGAGGGCAAATTCAGGTTATATTATTTTGGAAAGTTTTTACAGACAATAGCATTTGAACAAACTGATCAAGACAGGGAACAGCGCACAAAGGAGAATAATGTTCCTTATCGCAGACTAGCTTATTTGGGCGGCGATCGTCTGCGCGTACATCATACAGATATATGTATATTTAAAAAGAATAAAAAGTCCTGCAGATTTTGCAACCTTCCTGTGAACAGATTCAAGTATACGCTTGATGATATTTATGAAGTGTTTGATTTTTATCTGCATAAAGGCGGATTCCGGCATATTCTGATCGGGGGCGCTTCTGAGGGTCTCACCAGCGAACATGTTACTATCATAAAACTGGTAAAATACATCCGCACAAAAACAAATATGCCTATATATGTAATGTGTCTGCCTATCTCCGACAAAAAAATCCTGCAAGAATTACACGACGCCGGTGTCACAGAGATAGGCTTTAATTTAGAAGTATGGGAAGAGAAAACTGCAAGAAATCTAATGCCGGGAAAGGGGGACATTCCACGGCAAAATTATATGACTGCCCTGAAAAATGCAACTGAAATATGGGAGGCTCCTTATGCCGTAAGATCTTTGCTGATTCTAGGACTGGAAAGTCTTGAAATTTCAAAAACAGCAGTAGAAGTTTTGTGTTCTAATGGCATCATGCCTATTCTGTCTGTGTTTCGGCCGCTTCCAGGAACTGAAATGGATACAAGCATTCCTCCGTCAAATGAATTTTTATATTCCTCATATAAAGAATTGAATCAAATCTGTCAAAAATATAACCAACATTTAGGCCCCGACTGCTTTTGCTGCCAGAACAATACTTTGGCATTACCATGGTAACGGATTTAGGAGGCACGCGAGAATGATCGCCAGCCTCCTAACTGATTTATGCAATATAAATTTTATCCTCCTCATTGATATCATGTGTTATATTAATTACTATATTTTCCTTTTTTATCCTTTCTTCCATTTCTTTGATTTCCAACTGTAGTTTTTGTAATTCTAGTTTCTCTTTTTCCAATGCGGTTTTTTTTAATTCATTATCAAGCACATCATTTTCTTCCTGGTTTTTTACAGTATTCAGAATTATGGCAAGGTCTTCCACGGAAACTTTAGCGTTATGAATAATTTGAGATATTAAGTCTGTAACTTTCTTTAGGGCATACAATGCGCCTACTGCCATTATAATAATCTCGAACGGAGAATCATGGCGTATCGTAATCGACTTTGCAGTGAGATTAAATATCGGGGAATCCATTAGAATTTCAAGCCCTCGAATAATCTCGCACAATTGTCTTTCAGAACCAGAAGCGATATTAGTCTGTAGAGACAACGAAAGACGTGCTTCCCCTTTCGGATTATCCATCAAAATGTTTCGTATATCATCTATATGAAGTGAATATTTATAGTTTTGTTCCTCATTCATTGCTTTCATAGAAATCAGTTCTTTGATTCGCTTGTATAGCTTTTTGCATTCTTCTTTCGAAACATTAGGATGAGTGGCAGCTAATTTACATAAATATTTAAGCATACGGAAATCATAGTGATTTATCATGAGCAGTATACCAGACAGAATACTCTCTAAGGCCTCATCTGTTTTATTTTGTGCCAGCAGAATATTGGACAACGGAAAATATAGTTCTCTGTGGTATAAAAATGTTTTCCAATCTTCAAATGTAGAAATATATTCATCGACTGATATACTCTGAATATCTCCCATGTCTGCAGAAATTGCAATGTGGTCGCTGGTAGACAGGATGTAATCAAGTCCACCAAAGATAAGCGGCAGTTGAGCAAAAGGAAGGATTACGTTATCCATATGCACTTTTCTAAATTCTGAATACTCCATTGATAAATTTGCAAGACGCAGATTTTCGAAATATGTATTTTGAAATTCAGCAAATTCCAGTGAAGAAGAAAGCATCTCACCTCCGCAAAAGCGACAGTTCCTAAATCGTGTGCGAAGGAAATTGGAACCTATCAAACGGTTATTGCTTATTGTAACATCTGACATAAAACAATTGCTAAAGTTAGAACCTTCTATATAATTTCTATCAAACCTGCAGTTTTCGAATGTTCCGAACTGGAAATTTGAATTTTGGATATCTGTCGCCTCAAATTTACAATTAACGTAGTTAGATCCAGATATGTTAGTACGGGTTATAGGTGCAGAGAAACAGCAGTTTCTAAAGTCACTATTTTGAATTCGGAGTCTATGTAATGACTCGGTATAATGCTGCCCTACAGCATATTGAGCAAATTTCATATCGAAAAATGCAGGCGCTTGATTATAACGTTTCAAATTATTAACAGAATCAGAAAAATCCCGTTTGCATATAGTTTTTATGTCTGGTTTGTTAGAATACATATTTTACCTCTTACATAGTACTTTTATCTATAGATAACTACAAATTATCTTCAATTTTTATATAAAGAAGGATTAGGAATTTTACACCAGGATATTATGTGTTACACTACCGAAAAAAGTGGAGGAAATGAAGATGAATCAGATGGAACAGGTAAAAAAATATCTCGAATATTGCGAACTAAGGAAAGAACTGGACTGGAATACGCTGAAAGCATACAGAATCGATTTGAGACAGTTCTTTGAATATACCCGGGAAGATATACCGGACAGAAGCAAAATAGAAGATTACATAACAGAATTACATAAGAAATATAAACAGAAGACGATAAAGCGTAAAATAGCGTCAATTAAGGCGTATTATAATTATTTAGAAGAAGCTGAAATAATCGAGGATAATCCTTTCAGAAAGATCAAGGTGAAATTTAAAGAGGAAATAATCCTTCCCAGAATTATTCCGCGGGAGGAGATTGAACAGCTGCTGAATTATATGTATGTACATGAGGACAAAAGCAGCAAAAATGCTTATAAATACTGGCTGCGAGACACAGCGGTGATAGAAACTTTTTTTGCTACAGGAGCCAGAGTGTATGAAATATCTAATATTAAAGCGGAGTATGTGAATTTGAATACAGGGCTTATAAAAATTATGGGCAAGGGAGGAAAAGAAAGATATATACAGATCGCTGCGCAGGAGATCTTAAAGATCCTGAAGAGATATTATGAACTGAATTCAGAAGCGATAAAAAAGAGTGGATATTTTTTTGTGAACAGCCGTGGAAACAGATATACGGAGCAGTCGATCAGAATCATGCTGAAAAAATACACGAAGTTAGCCGGTATAGAAAGAAATATAACTCCGCATATGTTTCGGCACTCATTTGCGACATATTTGATAGAAGAGGGAGTAGATGTGAGCTGCGTACAACAGATCTTAGGGCATAGTTCGATAAAAACTACTCAGATTTATATACATATTGCAGCTAAAAAGCAGGCCGAGATATTGAAAGAAATGCATCCAAGGAACCGGATGAATATAGTTGGAGCGGCCTAATATTGGCAATATAGTATTTCCCGGTAAAATCAGACAGCTAAATTGAAATTTTAAATTCCAGTGCAGGGGTAAATTGCAGATTGCCAGCCAAAACGGCCACCTGTGCCATATTCGGCGGCCACCCTGTGACTTAAATGGCGGTCACCCAAGGACACATTAAACGGCCAAAATTCCCAGTTATAATATAATCATCTCCTGTCCAGGGGGAAATATCATAACTGGAGGTTCAATTATGGACTACAAAAGAGTATTGAGACTTCACTTTGTGAATCATCTCAGCGGCCGCGAGATTGCCGAGAGCTGCGGCGACTGCAGCAAAACAACTGTCAACGAGTTTCTGAAACGCTTCAGAGAGAATCCAGAGCTCTCATATCCTTTACCGGCAGATGTCACGAACGAATACATTGAGAGCATTCTTTATAAAAAGCCTGGTGTATCAGTGAACCAGCTTCTCTACCGGGATTTTAACAAGGAAGCTGTCTATAAGGCTCTGGCCCGCAAAGGAGAGACCCTGAAGCATCTGTGGCAGAAATACAATGCTATAGGTGTCGTAGACGGAAAGAAGCCAATGAGCTATCGTCAGTACTGCAGACGTTACAGTGAATGGGCTGATTCCAAACAGCTGACCTTTCACATTCAACGTTATCCGGGCGTCAATCTCGAACTTGACTATGCAGGGAAGCAGCTTTGCCTGCATAACCGTCGGAATCCGGAAGAGACCACAAAGGTCACCATCTTTATCGCTGCCCTCACTTACAGTGACTACTTTTATGCTGAAGGCATGACGGAATGCGATATCAGGAACTGGATCCGGGTCAACAATAACGCGTTGGCCTATTTTGGCGGCGTGACTCCAACGATTACCCCGGATAACATGTAATGTAAAGCTTTACATTAACAATTTAATGTAAAGGAACTATTAATGTAAAGCAAGTAATTGAAATAGCTAAAAATCATAGATTTATGGTGTTTAACTTTACATTAATAGCTCATAATGGAATCAATTATGAGAAAGGAGAAATTACTATGATTGATTCCAATTACACAGAAACACTGTATGATGTAATCCAACAGTTCCGAGAATACATCACACAAAACCATGGATCTGATTCCCAAACTGCTCAAGCATATCTCCGAATTGCTGATGATTTTCAGATGCATGTAAAGGATAAGGCTCCCTTAGCCATCCCAGAACTAGCCATCCAAGAGTATTATAGCCTAATGGTTGGAGTCCCACCATTTGAAGCGCCACCATCCAAATCAAAAGAACGGTATGCACGAACTATGCGGATGATTTACGACATCCTTCATAACGAAGAACCAAAACGAAGGTATATTAATTATCCTCTTAGATGTCCTGTACCTTATCAGGATATTCTCAGCAGATACGAAACTGTTATGAGGGATGACCAGAAGAGCCCAGGCACTATCCGTACACGCTCCGGCCGTATGAAAGTATTTTTTATTTTTCTGGCAGATAAGGAATGCGGTGCCTTGAGGGACATTACACCAGAACTGTTTGCTGATTTTATCTCATCTCTTAAGGATAGATATTCATCGCAAGGGAAGGCTTCTATTTTATATACCATCAGGAACTTTTTCTCCTATGGCGAGTTTTTGGAGCAGTTACCGTTTAATCCACTTCCTTTTTTGGCAGGGATTCATTCCCAAAAACATGAGAGGCTACCTTCTTTCTATACGACAGATGAGGTAAAACGTGTTCTGAATGCAGTTGACAGAAGCACTCCTTGGGGTAAAACTGCCTATCTTATGATGCTTCTTGCCTGTGTATATGGATTGCGTTCCAGTGATATTAAAGCTTTGATTTTTAGTGGCATCAACTGGAAAAAACGAACCATAACAGTTTTACAATTCAAGACACATAGAGAAGTGTCACTTCCTATTACGGATGAAGTGATGTTTGCATTACTTGACTATATCAAAAATGTCCGCCCAAAAGTGGATAGCCCATACGTATTTATCCGGCTTAGAAAACCATATATTCCATACTCGGTAAATGACCATTTTGGAGATAAGATTTTGCCATACTTCAAACTTGCTGGTGTAGATACCAAAGGGAAACACCATGGCCTTCACTCGCTCAGACACAGTCTGGCTACAAACCTCTTTGAATCGGGAACCCCGGTAAATGAGATTGCCGTAATTCTCGGGCACACATCCGCAGCCTCAACGAAGGCATATGTCTGGTCTGATATTGAGCGCCTCAGGATAGCAGCATTGGAGGTGCCCCAAAAATGATTAATGACAAGGAGTTCCTTAAATTTGAAGAAGGTTTCTTCAAGCCGTATTTTGAAAAGTTCATAGAATTCAAACGAGGTAAAGGCGAAAAGGTTGCAAGTTCAACACTGATCCGTTTCAGAAAACTGAATAATTCACTTAACCAGTATCAGACAAATCAGATATCTGAGAAGATGATACGGGAGTTATTGGCTCCGCGTAATGGTCTTAGCGAAATTGAACGTCAATACATGGCATCAAACCTTCGGCAGTTTTGTTCCTTCCTGGTGCTTCTCGGAGTAAATGCAGCCGCTGTTCCGCCAAAGTATATGAAGATAACCAGATGTGAATTTCGTCCATATATTTTCAGCGATGAAGAATTACATCGCTTAGTCGTTGTTGCTGATTCACTTTCTCCATCATATAGGACCAAATCGCATCAACAGATTTATCCAGTGCTTGTAAGGATGCTCATAGGTACCGGGATGCGTATAGGAGAAGTTTTGGCACTGAAAAGGGAGGATGTTGATCCAATAAATGGTGTAGTTAAGGTGATAAATGGAAAAAACGGTGTTTCAAGATATATTCCTGTATCTGATAGTCTGAAAATGGTTCTCAGCAGTTATGCTGAAACTATCGATATGTCTGACGAAGACAAGCCGTTTTTTATTTCTTCCTATACTGGCGGCCATCTTACATATGATGCGATGAAATATATGTTTCCAAAGATGTTTAAGGCGGCAGATATATACATGGCAGATGGAAAAACACCCAACATCCACTCCATTCGACACACGTTCTGTACCAGAAGTCTGGAGAAAATGTTGGACAGCGGAATGAATATCTACACTGCCATCCCGATATTGGCTGCCTATGTTGGCCATGTGAATTACATGGATACGGAAAAATACATTCATTTCACGGAACGGGGACATAAAGACTTCATTGAAAAGGAAGCCTCCCTGGGGAGTATTTTCCCGGAGGTGATCGATGAGTGAATACTTATCCTTTTATGTCCAGCGCTATTTTATGTCGTACTTGATGAAACAGCATAATTATGGGGCGAATACTATCTCATCATACCGTGACACCTTCAGGCTGCTGCTTGTATTTATGGCAGAATCCAATACGGATATATCAAAGATAGAAATCTATGATATCAGCCATGAAAGAGTACTGGAGTTCATGACATGGCTTGCAGAAGTTAGAAAAAATGGAGTATCCACAAAAAATGTAAGGTTAGCACATATAAAATCATTTTTTCGATATGTAATGATGACTGCACCAGAGCATTCGGATCAATGCCGAAAAATACTTAGTATCCCTTTCGGAAAAGGGGAGAAGAAACCTCCCGTCTGTATGTCCACCGATGCAATAAAACAGTTGCTGGCAGCGATAGATTCCTCAGTTGACGAAGGGCTGCGTCATCTTGCACTTTTATCGCTTATGTACGATTCAGCTTGCGGGGTTCAGGAAATCATTGGTCTTAATGTTATGGATTTCCATCCTGGCCAATGTTGCAGGATTTATGTCCGTGGAAAGGGAAACAAATATCGTTTTATTCCCTTACTCAGTGAAACAGAAAAGATCGTATCAAAATATATCAAACGTTTCCGCCTTACACCGGATGCTCCATTGTTTTGTAATAAAAACGGGGAGCGGTTAACAAGGCAGGGCATCCGTTATATAATACAAAAATACTCCAAAATAGCCAACAAAAACGAACCAGGAATTATTGAAAGTTCTGCGTATCCTCACATACTTCGCCATAGTAAGGCTACACACCTTGTGAACAGAGGCGTAAACATATACAATGTCAGAGATTTCCTGGGGCATGAATCTGTGGCGACTACACAGGTTTATCTGACTACGAATCCTGAGATCACAAGAAAGGCTATAGAATCAGTTGCCGAGAAAACTGTACCTGAAAGTCTTGATTTCTTCTCTGAAGAGGAGCGGGATGATCTACTTTCTTTCTTGGATTCTTTAGGGTAGCAGACAAGTGTTAATGTAAAGTCAGTAAGAGATCAATGTAGCTAATGATTGCATGGAACTGTTTGGCTTTACATTAACAGCCACTTTACATTAAACTGCTAATGTAAAGCTTTACATTAACAATTGTCCGGGATCGTCAGCCTGGGTACGCCGCCAAAATACTCATAGGCATGTACATGGCAGAGCAGCCAGTTTTCAGACTTCATGTCACTGCAGAGCTCAGCATAAACATAGCAGCTGCAGGGAAGAACCCCTACAAAAAGGTATGCAGGAACAGTCTCTCCAGTAACAGGATCTTTGATCGATAGTGTCCCGCCTGCCCAGTCCACTTCCATGGCATCTCCGGGCTTATGATGGATCCTCATTGTGGCTTTGGATTTTTTCGCCCATGCCCGGTAAATGTCACAAAACTGTGTATACTGGTATGGGACACGCCCCACATTGGAGCAATTGACCTGATATTCTTTCCAAAGCAATGTCAGGTTCACCCCTTTTTTCGCCAGTTCACGGTGAATCCAGACACAGTCCGGTTCCAGATAAACATTTGCTTTTTCCTGCCGTTCCGGATAAAGCAGAACATAAAGCTGTGGATTTGTTACCTCCTCTCCAAGCGGCCACCGGATTCCTTTCTCATCTGCAAGCCGTTCAACTTCTCTTACGGTGTTGCGGGAGCTGTGCAGCGATCCGGCGATCTGTGTGATGTTGTACCCAAGGCTATGGAGTCTCAGGATTTCGCGATAATCTACCATGATCATCGTCCTCCTTAAATGATAGTCACACGAATGTGTGCCATAATCATTATAAGAATGACTTTGATCACCGACTATACATCTCCGAGATCAGTGATCTGAATCAGGATCGTTTGTTTCTCTTTTTATCACTATGTATTATAATACAAATCTTTATTTTTGACGATTTTACTTTCAATATGAGAGGGGCTTGCCAAACACATAGTCTATTTTATACAAGAACAAAGTTGTAAGCAGACAGTTTATCCGGCCGATGTCTCAAAGACAGAGAAAAGCCCCGGAGACAGTTTTCCGAGTTGTAACTGTCTCCGGGGCTATAAATTCATGTTGATCCTGAATAAAAATTACCGATACCCGAAATAATCATCTATCCCGTTCGCCATTCCTTGTGCAAGTATATTCTGGTACTCATCCGTCGCCATAAGTTCATCCTCCTCCGGATTCGTCATATATCCCATCTCAACAATCGTGACCGGGACTTCACTCCAGTTACAACCGCTCATGCTGTCCGTCTCCCAGACGCCGTCATTTTCACATCCCGCAGCAGCACACATTTCATTGATAATGCTGTCGGAGAGCGCCCTGGACTGAGAGTACAGTTCCGGATAAAAAGGATTATCCGGAGTAATGCATATAGTCATGGCGCCTTTAACAGAGGAATCGTCTATCCCATTTGCGTGAATCCTAACAAAAGCATCCGCCCCAGCATCATTGGCGATCTCTGCCCTCTGTATATTTGTAATCTGAATGTCATTTGTGTCCCTTGTAAGTATAACGGTGTACCCTCTGTTTTCCAGCTCTGTTTTCAGCTTCTGCGCCACTCTCAGGTTCAACTCATACTCGGGAAGCCCTGTGGAAACACCACTCGTCCCCGAAGTATCCGCCGCCTTCTGCTCCGATGACCCAGGTCCGAGAGGCTCCTTTGTTCCGCTCACCACAGCCGAATGTCCCGGATCTATCACGACAAGTTCTTCTTTTTCCTCTTTCGCATCTATTTCTCCACTGTCTTCACCCGGAACATCCTCTTCCTGTCCATTCTCTCCAGATGCCAGCTCCTGGCTCCCCGCCGGGATTTCAAGATCCGGCACAGTCTGTTCTTCCCCGGCATCTGCGCCTTCCCCAGAAGAACACGCTGTCAGCATCAGACCAACTCCCAGGAGCAGGACCGCCGCCTTCCTCATTCCCATCACTGTGCCCCCTCTTACTGATCGAGCTGATATCCACCCGGCTGGATATTATTTTCCGCTTCCCGCAGAAATTCTGCGTTCTTTTTTTCTGTATCCGTCAATACCGAGTCGCTCTGCTGATCAAATTCATCTGCCGTATACTGAGCCTTGTACCACGATTTGCTTTCAAAATATTTCTGCAATTCATCAGAATCAAACATCCTCCCGTGCCTTGCATAGATTTCATTTCTGGCATAATTGAGCTGCTGGGCCGACAGACCTTCTATATCTGCGTCTGCCAGAAGTTTTGTATTACTGTCCGGGATAACGTAGTCTGCGCTCAACTCAGCATCCTCCGTCTCTGCCGCAGATGTAACTTCCCCCGAAGCCCCAATCTGTATCGACGACTTTGTCTGCATTTCATCCTCCGCAGGAGCCACAGCCTGCAGTTCTGTTTTGGACGCCGTTTTTCCCGCCCCCTGTCCGATCCCCCCAGCCGGCCAGAAGAACAGCAGCGCCGTCCCCGCAAGCACCAACACGATAAACAGCCCGAGCAGAGCGCAAGCGCACTTCCATATTGCATTTTTTGTCGAATTTTCACCCATAATAATGCCCTCTCTTTCCATTTCATAAATATAAACGTCAGCCTACCACCATACCGAAGGTATGGAAACATATTGAAGCTTATAGGTATCTCCTTCATATACAAATGACGCGCTCATATAGAAAGAACTGTCAGTTGTCCTGTTTTCCGTCTCGTTACTGCCAAACCATGTATTCGTATATGTATAGTCTACCGTATAATCCCCTTCCAACTCGCCGGATACCGCACCATAGTCAGCATAGAAATTCCCCTGGAAATTGTTGAATGTGATTCCATTCAGAGTGTAATAGGCGTCTGGGTCATTGGCAAGGCGCTCTTTAAGATCGTTATAATCACTCTCAAATTCAGCCGCCGCGTCAGCTGCAAACAATCCCTGCACTTCGCTGTAATCCGCTCCGGACATAGCCGATGCATAGAATGTCTCCAACGCTTCCTGCATCTTGACCTCAAGCGCCGCCTCGCCTGCCTCAGTCAGCACGAGCTCGGAAACATTCAGACTTCCTTCTGTTGATGTGTCAAATTCGCCCTCGTAGATCTCACACCACGGAGCCGCCACTGCAATGGAGTGAACTCCGTTGAACAGGGTTATCTGATAAGTGTCCCACCCGTCTTCGTTTTCTGCCGTTCTGTAATCCTCCGCCAGCTTGATTCCGTCGACAGAAGCCTGTGCTCCCGCCGGAACCGAGATTTCATACTCGTCTAATACCATGCCTTCCGTCGATACCTTCCATGTATCAAAAAGAAACATCGCCTTTTGATTCTGGCGTACGAGAGACAGCTGGGTACTGGACGCGCCCTGCCCCGTCACCGAATATTCCACGTCAAAATACCGTGCAATCCCTTCTTCCGAACCATTCGCAGCCCGTACTTTATAATTCGCGATATCGGGGAGCTGCGTCCGCTCCATCATCTCCGCAAACTGGCTCTCCTGCATGAAATCGCCCTCAGGCAAATCCAGGAGCGCATATACAGTTTCCCAGTCATGAGCCGTATACGCAGCAAAATATTTTTTTGCCACCGATTCGGCGCTGTATTTCATGTTCCCCACAGCAAAAAAAACAATAACTGTGACCACAAGGCATATTGCTTCCACAATGACAGCTTTCTGCAGCATCGACAGCTTTCTTATCGGCTTCAGATTCTTCGGGATCTGCTCCTCCCAGTCCTGTTGCCCGCCATACTGCACAGGATCCGGAACCTGCTCTGTATCCGGTCCCGCCTGAGGTGACACCTGCTCTTCCGCAAGCTTTGTACCACAGTTTTCACAAAATCGGGCATTGTCTTCATTCACTTTTCCACACGATGGACAAACACGCATAATTTTTCCTCCCATTCCTCAGATTCAGCCATGTTCTTACATGCTGTCTTATATTGATAATTATAATTTTTCCAAACACTTTTTTCAATATAAAACCGACGTCTGTCGACACTATTCAGCTATTTTCCACATATTATTTATACAAACCTTTCAGGTACAGATATAATAAGCGCCGCCAGAAGGGCTTCGTCAAATATTGACAGAAAATTCATTTATTTTTATAATTAAATGGTAATTTATAGACGATTTCGCAATATGGAATCAGAGACAGGGAGGAACACACTATGGCAAAATACTGTACACAATGTGGAAGAAAGCTTGAGGACGGAGAAGTCTGCACCTGCACATCCCAGAATAATGACGCCATCCACACTGCTAATGAGCAAGCTCCAGGCGGCTCATTTACAGCCGGCAGCGCACAGACATCCCAGACCACCGGGGCTTCCCAGGAATCTCAAAACGGGCAGCAGTACCATCAGCCGGGACAACAGCAATATCAACAGTACCAGCAGCAGGGGCAGCAGCAATATCAACAGTACCAGCAGCAGGGGCAACAGCAATATCAACAGTACCAGCAGCAGGGGCAACCCGGAGGTTATACAAAAGAAGCGGAATGGATCAACAAGCAGAAAGACGCTTTTGTTTCCGGAACCAAATCCATGTTTTCCGAGATCCTGCCCATCCTCAAATCTCCGGTCAGCAGAGTACGGAAAATCTCTTCCTCCGGCACTGCTTCAACAGGGGTCCAGCTCATCATAGCAAAAACCGTCATCTTTCTCATTGTGGTGATCATTGGGCTGTTCATGACCGCACGTCAGATCAATGAAGCAAGCTATGGATTTATTGAAGCAGAGATTCCTTATTTCCAGGCGATCTTATTGACGCTCATCCTGACCGCCGGCATCGATTTTCTAGAAGCAGTCATACTGAAAGTGCTCACAGGCGCATTCAACAGTGTCACAAATATAAATACAATGATCACTATCATAGGCGCAAGGGGGATCTATGATACTTTTATCTTCCTGATCGTAATCATACTTGGTCTTATGGCATGGGAAGTGGCGCTTGCAGCTCTGGTGTTCTTAAGCCCGATCAGCGTCTATATACAGTTTGCCTCTTATCAAGGATGCGTAAATATGGCAGAAGATAAAAAACCGTATGCATACTTTCTCGCAAAGCTGTGCATAGGAATCATCAGTTTTCTCGTAGTGTATCTGCTCATCAGAAGTTCCCTCGGATCCCTGATCAGTTCACTATCCGGCGGGTTATTGTAAGAGAGAACTTTAGATTTTCCTAAATACCTCTTTTTTAGATACTAAATATACTTCAATACATTTTCCAGCTGTACTATGAGACAGATAGTTGATAACGCCTCTATCTTCTCTCCATATTAGAGTAGGGGGATTTTAATCCCCCTCTCATTTAAGCCTCATTGCTGCCAGATTAAATCTCAAATGTATTCTTGTCACTATAAAACCAATCTGTTGTTTCACGGACCGGTTCATCTGTATGAGAAATAAACACGTTCTTTCCTTCCTCATCCTCCACGTAAAAACATCCTTTTTGAAACATCACCGAATAATTCTGTCCGACATAAAGATAATGCTGTACAAAGGAGCCTTTTTCGTCATCCCATTCTGATGATATCCCCTTCCGAGCGAGCTCTTCTTGCAGCGCCGCCAGGAAAAGATCGATATTATATCCGTTTGCCCACTGATTACGAATAATATGCATCTCCCCGTTCATCCTGCGGATTCTGAGATGACGAGCGCTCATATGATCGAACAACGATGGATAACGTATAAAGCATGACCTCCAGTCCCGTCCGCTGACTTCTGCATCCTCAATAATCTGTTGCAGCTGAGGTTTGATCTCCTTTTGCGGATCGATCGTATCCAGGAATTCTTTTGTAATGCTGCCACAGTTGGAAAAAAGTCTTTTCAGCCCTGGTGTGTGCGCCGCTTCCTCCGGATCATCCACGCACAGTGTCCTTGAAAGACTTACCGGAAGTGTATAATCTCCAAATACAAGCAATGCCCTTCTCAGCAGATTTCCTTCCAGCGGTTTTTTGTCTTTAAACAGACATTCAATCTTTTTCCAGTAACATTCAAAACTGTCCATATCATATTTTCCAGCAGGATTTTTTGCCAGATAGAGCGCCGCCCTGACCTGTCCGCTGAAATATGGATTCTTTTCTGCCCGGTATATCACTTCGGCAAACTGCTTATCCGACAAAATAATTCCCGCTTTGATCTTCTCTTCCTCAATCTGCTCTCTGTCAAAGAAACTCATAACAGGATTCCCTCCAAAATAACTGTTCAGATCCATCCAGTAACCGGAAAGTTCATCGATACTTCTGGTCGCCATCCTGTATCTCTTAGCGCTGTCAATCTGAGTATTAAGGATAAGGTTTTTCATGATCCGAATCCAGCTCTTCATGGAAGTGATGTCCGGATTCCCGCCAGCCTTGTACAGGTATACTGTGACCGCATGAAAGAGTACACGGTCTATATAAGTTTTATCCTCCAGCCCGTCAAGGATCAGCCGTTGTTCTTCCTGATATTCTTCTGCCCCGCGGCAGAGAAAGTTAAGCGTATAGAACGCGGTATAAAACAGCTCCTCTGAAATCTTTGCATAATCTACTGATTCCTGCCATTTAACATCGCTTTCTATAATCCCATGATTCATGAGAAAAACACCAAAAAATGAATAAAATGACCTGTCGACTCTTTCTGGATCGAACTCTTCATCTCTGTTTTTTTCAAGGGTCTCTCTCCAGAACAGATCTGTCCATTTCCCATCGAATAATTGTTCAAACTCTCCGCAGAAACTCAGGTCAAGATCTTTCAGTCTGCCGATCAGACGCGCTTTAAAATTCTCAAATTCCGTCAGAGCCTTCCCCCGCGCGTTCAACTTGATGTACAAGCCGTCTTCCATTCCAAGATCCTCTATATTCAGAAACTGAAACGTTACCGGCTCATGTTCTTTATCCATCAGCCTTTCCGCAAGATTCTCAATATCTGAAAAACCATCTGCAATGGCATCCAGCATAACGAGCGCTGACTTGACTGTAGGATCCTGATCCCATCCCGGCGCAAACCAGGCCGCATCCTTGATCCGCTCCGATACTCTGCCTTCCGGAATAAGCACTTCTTCTCTGTTTTCGATCAGCATCCTGAAAAAACTTTCTGATGAAATGCGTGTCTCATATGTAAAGCGTTTCAAAAGTGAGGTCTTCGTCTTATCACTTCGGAGTGCATACAGATATAGAAGAAAAAGTGTCGTAAGTCTCTGCTGCCCGTCAACCGGGATAAACTTTCCGTTTTCCGCTTTTCCGTAAACAAAGTTCAAATCAACAGTTTCTCCGCCCAGGACTGACTTTCTTATATCCGCAAGCAGATTCTTACGCACATTCTCAGCATGCACATCGCTTCGCCCCTGAGCATAATCCCGCTGTATGACTGGTATTTCCACCGCATAGGATTCTAATAATTCCCAAAAGTTGGAATGAGTCTTATCGCTCATTGTGTACCTCCTTTATCCCAGAATTGCTCTAATGTCTCTGTTAGTTTTGAAATATAGTTTGTCTTATCCGCCTCATTCCAGAGATTCATATCATCCAGCGATGTCGAATAGACTTTCAGGAATATATTCTTTGTACATAGAGGGACAAACTGCCCTTTTGATTCCCTCTCAATAATAACAGCACGTTTTTCCTGAAAAGGGGCATTCTTGTAACTTCGGTTTGTAGCAGAATCCAACAGTGTCAGATTGCCAAGGGAATCATCCGGTTCATCCGTATAATCTGCTGTCGCGTGAATATGTTCAATATCCCATTTCTCTTTTTTAAAAATATCAAATGGGAATCGGTACTGCTTCTCCCCTTTGCATACAAGAGTCGCGATATTAAAAAGAAGAAGGACCTGACGTATTATTTTCTTCTCACACGAATCCCCCAGTGTGAGCATCCTCCAGTCGATTTTCCCATTATTTTTCTTCTGAATATAGTTTTTTAATGTCTTTGTCTGATCAAGCAATATAGACTTTGCTTCACTTTTTCTCTTTCCTGCAGTCAGGCATCGAATTTGATCGACTTCTTTCATGCCAGCGCTGATCAGATATCCTATGACATGATATTTATCCAGATCTTCATACCAGGAGCAAAACTCTGCATAGATCTGTTCCACATCATCCCACAGTGCATCAATAAACCGCCCTTTGTCCTCCGCCATTTCCATCGCCGCGCTGAAAACGAGGAATGAAAAATATCCCTGCTTTTCCGATATGCCATCGTTCAATATATTCGTATTATATTCTTTTGCCAGAAGATCAAAGATCATATCGATCCTCGTGCTGCTTTCTTCCGAATTATTCAGAAAATACCAGAATCGTTCATTGTGAAGTCCCTGCTCGATGCGGTCCCACGAAGCCGCCATCCTAAGCTGTTTTCTCAAGGCATCATCCCCTCTGAAATTTTCTTTGTTAAGCAGAAGGGCTTTGATCAGCTCTGCATTCGTAAGCGGAATCTTCCCGAGATTGACCTTCGTAAATATGGCAATCGGATCACTGTCCTGCGGGATCTCATACCAGATAAAAAATACGCTCTTCCGCATCTTTGTATTCAATTCCTGGACAGCCACCTGTATATTACGGTAAAAATGGGTTCTTCCGCAAATATCCGTAAATCTAACATCCCCTGTACATTAACTTTGCGGCTAATAAATCTTTATTACAGCGGCCATACATGGTACGCTTTACCATCTTCAAC
>NZ_JACJLR010000039.1 GCF_016902345.1 Mediterraneibacter glycyrrhizinilyticus
TGGAGTCTAATATAGCCATGATATAAAATCCTTCCTTTGATATAGGCTTATTATACTCCTTATTCAATCATTATAAAACAGATAAATACTAATAAATGCGGAAGAACCAAAATGACAGAGAACTTTTGAATTATCTTTCAGGCGCTATCAGCGGTATCGTTGTCCGTTTGAAAAATGCTGCTGATAATAAAGTGCTTGGCAATATAATTTAACATTGTAGCTATGCAGTATTGTTTTATATCTGTCGTTCCGACAAAGGGATTCTACTGTGTAACATTCGAAAAATAGGTTGTCAATCTTTGTGGATTTGTTATAATATATTTATAATTGCTTGTACTATATTTGTTTTTTTGCCGATAGGAGGGAAAATAATGCTATCACCACAGTTAAGAAAAATCAAAATACAATTAGAAGAAGGAGCGACTAATATTGATATTGATAAAGAAGAACTATTAGCTGAATTGAATGAAATGGAAGCAATTCAAGGAGTTTTGCTAGAAAGCTTATCATTATCAACAAAGGTTTGTCCTACATGCGGAAAGAGGTTGTAAATATGGATTATAGAGAACTTAGAAAATTAAAGATGGAACTATTACAAAAAAACAATAAATCAGATTCGGAAATTCAATTATTAGCTGAACTGCAGTCGCTAAGTGGAATAATTGATAGAATGCAGCATTCTATATCATCTATATCATTATCTACAAAAGTATGTAAATCATGTGGGAGACCATTGTAGTAATGAAAGGATATTTTGTCGTTTATGAAAATGAGGATGAACAATTTGATATAAAGTGTGATCTTCGTCCCGATGTTGAAGATGAAGTTCCAGAATTACAAAGTCTATTATACTCGGAGATAGAGAATACTTGTAATGTTCTTAAAGCATTAGATAATACGTCGGATGAGATTAAACGGAAATATTTTAAAAAGCTATTATCTCTTGCTCAAGTAGGTCTAGTGCCGGAAAATTCTGCACAACCTAAAATGGCGATGGTTGCCTTAGATAAATTAAAAACCGAAATGCTACATATCGAGGGAAAGCGAATAAAAAATCGGTATATGAAAAGATTAGGGATTACAGCCATAATTTTATCAGCTATTGTGGGATGTATGATGTGCTTACTATTCCACTTATTAAAAAGTAATGTTTTCTGTATGATGGGGTATACATGGTTTGGCGCAATGATTGGAGCATGGGTATCATATGGTGCAAGAAAATTTCAACTTGAATTTGAGGATATGTCGCTTATAGAAAAGGATATGTTAGAACCAATCATTAGATTGATATATATCGGAATTTGTTCTTTAATATTTGAACTTTTTTTATCATGTGGATTTGCAACGATAACAGTAGGAAATATTACAACAGAAAGTATAAAAAATTATCAGGAAATTCAAATTTTAGTTGGCATTATTTGTGGGTTGGTAGAAAGCAAAATGGGAATTGACATTTACAAAAGGGCTAATTCTGTGTTAGAGACTGAACTGGAGAAAGAATAGTATAAGGTTCTGGCGTGGCAACATCTTGGCAACAGAAAATCAGTAAAGCAAAATAAATGATGTAATTGGAGTAAAAATCGGTGTGGATTTGCATAAAACTTAAGCAAATACAGTTAATAACAATAAAGAACACGCCGAATTCGTTTGGAGATGACGGTCGTGATGAAGGTGCATTGTCTCTTCATCGATAAAGGGCTCGAGACCATTGTACAAGTACGGAAGAGGAGTATTTACGAAAGGATAATAATTGTTTCTGTTCATATAAAGTGATTCCTGACAGGGCTTTCTAGCAATGTATGAGGCTGGGAGATAAGATATTCCAATGGTTTCGGAAGAAAAGCCGGATTGTTTTGTGGGGAGCATTCGGAAACGGTTTCTGGCGGCGGTTCAGCAGGCAGACAGGGAAAAGAGAAGATGACGGAATTAAAAAGTCAGGAAATGCGCAGGATAGCGCCGGAACTGGATCCGCTGCGCATCGGGACCGGGTGGAAGCCGGAGGATCTGGGAAAGCCTCAGATCATCATTGAAAGTACTTTCGGGGACAGCCATCCGGGCAGCGGGCATCTGAACATTCTTGTTGAAGAAGTGAGAAAGGGGATTGAGGAAGCCGGAGGCTTCGGAGCCAGATATTTCTGTACGGATATCTGTGATGGGGAAAGCCAGGGAACAGACGGGATCAATTTCAGTCTGGTGAGCCGCGAGATGATCGCCAACATGATCGAAATCCATGCGAATGCGACACCTTTTGACGCTGGTGTCTATCTGGCAAGCTGTGACAAAGGACTCCCGGGAAATCTGATCGGGCTGGCCAGGGCGGATATTCCTGCTCTGGTGGTCCTGGGCGGGACCATGAACGCAGGACCGGATATGCTGACACTGGAACAGCTTGGGAAATACAGTGCAAGATACGAGCGGGGCGAGATCAGCAGGGAAAAGCTGGACTGGGCAAAGCAGAATGCATGTCCGAGCTGCGGGGCATGTTCCTTTATTGGGACCGCCTCTACCATGCAGATCATGGCGGAGGCACTTGGGCTTGCCCTGCCGGGAAGCGCACTGATGCCGGCGACCAGTCCGGATCTTCTGGATTATGCGCGGGAAGCGGGAAGGCAGGCAGTAAAACTGGCATTCATGCCGGAGATGCGCCCGAGTAAGATCGTAACGATCGAGAGTTTTGAAAATGCGATCTATGCTCATGCAGCGATATCCGGAAGCACGAACTGTCTCCTGCATATCCCGGCACTTGCGCATGAGTTAGGGATCGATATCACAGGAGACACATTTGACCGGATCCACAGAAATGCCAGATATCTCCTGGATGTGCGTCCGGCAGGGCGCTGGCCGGCAGAATGCTTTTACTATGCGGGCGGTGTTCCGGCTGTTATGGAAGAGATCAGAGAACATCTGCATCTGGATGTGATGACAGTGACCGGAAAGACACTGGGAGAAAATCTGGATGAACTGAAACAGAATGGATTTTATGAACGATGTGAAAGATGGCTTCAGGAGTTTAATAAACGCTGCGGGGTGTCTTTATCCAAAGAAGACATCATCCGGCCGTATGAAAAAGCCCTCGGAACGGACGGAAGCATCGCTGTCCTGCGGGGAAACCTCGCACCGGAAGGGGCAGTCATAAAGCATACGGCGTGTCCGAAGGAAATGTTCAGGGCAGTCTTAAGAGCCAGACCGTTTGACAGTGAGGAAGAATGCCTGGATGCGGTCCTGAAACATAAAGTCCAAAAGGGAGACGCGGTATTCATCCGATACGAAGGTCCAAAAGGAAGCGGAATGCCGGAAATGTTCTATACATCGGAAGCGATCAGCAGTGACAAAGAGCTCGGACGCAGCATCGCGCTGATCACGGACGGAAGGTTCTCCGGAGCGTCCACAGGGCCTGTAATCGGACACTGCAGCCCGGAGGCGGCAGAGGGAGGCCCGATCGCTCTGGTGGAAGAAGGCGACCTGATCGAGATCGATGTCATGGCTCGGAAGCTGGACATCGTAGGAGTTCAGGGAGAGCGGAGATCCCCGGAGGAGATAGAGGAGATCCTGGCGGAGAGAAAGAAAAAATGGAGCCCCAGAGAGAAAAAATATAAAAGGGGCGTTCTCCGGCTTTTCAGCGAACATGCGGCAAGTCCGATGAAAGGAGCGTATCTGGAATACTAATACAGCGTTCGACACATAACCGGACCGGTTGTGTCTGATGAAAAGTGAAAAGCCGTTATAAGCAGTTTTGAAATTTTATATACTTGCGGACCGTTTGGAATTGTGATAGCATTTTCAGAAAGTGATCGGGAACTATTGTGGAAAGGAACGGGGCAGTATGGACGATTTTCAGAGGAGAGAGAAACTGCGTCTTGAGATATTGGAGAACAGGGAAGAGAAGGAACATTTTCATCAGGATATAGAACTGATCTATCTGCTTTCGGGAAAGATTGAACTGAATATAGACGGGCAGAAGACAGAGATGACAGCAGAGGATGTGCTTATGATCAATGCAAATAAGCGGCATTATCTGAAGAGCTCCGGTGAAATCATGTATGTCAAGCTTACGATTGTGTATGATATGCTCAGCGATGTGCTGAATAATTTTGATCTTATGTTCGTATGTGATTCGTCAAGAAATACGGATGCGGCTTATGACGGTCTGAGAAAACTGCTCCAGCAGCTCCTCGGACATTATTTGAGCAACAAAGGAAATACGGCGGATTTTGCGTATATCGCGATCTGTTATCAGATCATGGATTATGTATGCGAACATTTCCTGATCCGTTCGGCGGCTTCTACAGGAGATACAGAGAGTGATAAGTACAGGCAGCGCCTTCTGCAGATTGAAAATTATATCCGGGCAAACTACCGGTCAGCGATCAGTCTGAAGGAACTGGCAGATAAACTGTATCTTTCCAACGGATATCTCTCCAGATTTTTCAAGAAGAACTACGGCATGAGTTTTGCTGAATATCTTACAAATGTGCGTCTTCACCATGCTGTTGACCAGCTTCTGTACACGGATATCCCGATCACGAGGATCGTATACGACAACGGATTCGCAAGTGTCGCTATTTTTAATAAGGCGTTTAAAAAGGAGTATGGAGAGACGCCGTCCGCTGTCAGGAAAAGAGCGGCTAAGAATACGAAGGAAGGACAGCAGGTCCTGTCAGATGAACTGGAGAAAAAGCTGGAAAACGTTCTTTGGAGTGAAGCAGGCAGCAGGAAGGGTACGGAGCAGGAGTCCGGAGAAGTACAGGCGGAAGTTTCGGCAGCAGGAGGGAAGCCGCTGAAACGGATCTGGAGCCGGATCATCAATATAGGATATGCCGAGGACCTTCTTCGCTCGGAGGTACAGGAACACATACTGCTTCTGAAAGAATCTCTGAGATTTGAGTATGTACGTTTCTGGAATCCATTTTCCAAAGAACTTCTGATCGATATCAACAATCCGGAATATAAGTATAAGGACATACTTCAGAAATACGGTCTGAAATATGTCCTCTGTGTCAGAATAATTTTTCAGATGGACCATACAGATCCTCCGGACTGTATCCGCGTACAGCCGGATGGCTCTGCCCGTTTCTTCTTCGTTCCGCATGTTTTTGCCCCTCTCTCTGTTCCCGTGATGTATTGAAAATCAGAATCTGACTGCAGCGTGTCTATCTGCAGCCAGATTCCCTGTGATGTCCGCCTGAACCCGCGCCGTGGTGTCCGAAGCAGGCATGGTGACCGTCTGCGGCGTATTGTCCGGACCCGCCTGTACTGTACAGCCCGGATCTGCCCGGATACCCATCTGCGCTGCGGAGATAGTCGCAGATCCCGTCTCCATCCTGATCGGTAAATGTATGGGCTCCTCCGCAGATGCAGGTGCTGCTGTTCCGGCATTCACTGTAGCTGCCGTTTTCAATACCGCTGTTGTATCCATTGTAATAACTGTATATGCAGTGGTCAAGCGTTCCACGGAGAACGCCTGTGCAGGTTCCGGTAACAGTTCCCGTGTATCCCTGTGATCCGTCCGCCTGTCCCTGGGTCTCCTGCCATTGATCTCCCTGCCAGCCGTTTCCTGCCGCGAGGACGGTTGCTCCGCCCAGAGTGACCAGCAGAAGCGCTGTCAGCATGAGCGCTGTTATTTTTTTCTTCATAATAAAAATCCTCCTTCCGTTTCGTACTGTGAAATTTTCTTTTCACTATGAATACGATCCGGAAGGAGGATTTCATTCACTTTATATTCAGAATATAAACATTTTCAGAACACCGCCGATCACGGAAACTGTTACCAGGACATATGCCGTCATACGGCTGGAAGCGGAGCTGCCTTTGAGGTGTACCATCAGTCCGGCTGCACTCAGGATCCCGAAACCCCATGCAATGAGCTGCTGCGACATCCGATTCGAAGGGGTGCTCATTGCGCTGATGACGGCGACCGCCATTCCCCAGATAGACAGGAAGTAGAAGACGCCTGCCTTTGCGCGCTCCTTCTTCAGCAGATATAACAGCGCCAGTCCGATGATACTGATCACACTCACTCCCACAAATGCTATTAATAATAAACCTAATGCCATTACTTTTTCCTCCTTGGATCAATGTTTGTTTCTCTGTTATGCATGCAGTTTATCAGACATCTGTGAAGAAAATTCAGCTGGGATTCTGAAGAATTCTAAAGGCACGCTGGAAAATTCAGGGATATTTTTATCTCAAATATATCCTCCGCATCAGAGACGCTGACCTCTCCGCTGTAAAGATCTGCAATCCTTCGTACACTTTCCAGTCCGATCCGGAAACTTTCTACTTTATCAAAACTGCTCTTTTTGATTCCGTTTCTCTGGATCAGAACGAGGCGATGGTCTTTGTTTTTAAAGGTAAGTTCTACATCACGTCCGGAATCTGCATATTTCTCCACATTGGAGATCAGGTTGTCCAGTATGCGGTGAAGAGCATGTACATCTGCCAGACCTTCAAAGGAAGTGAGTCCGGAGAGGTCAGTCCGGCAGGAAAACCTGCCTTCCAGGATCTCCTCCCATTCTTCTGCAAACTGTTCCGCGAGAAGCTTTATGTCATCGATTTTTTCCCAGGTCCAGGTCTCCTGATTCATGAGCTGCTCAGTGAGCTGACGGATCTGTGAAGATTTGGAGAAGACAAGTTCAATATAACTTTTCATCTCTTCTTCACTCAGATGTTCCTTTTCTCTGAGAAGTTCAGAGTAGGAGAGCATGGAGGTAAGCGGTGTCCGAATATCGTGGGAGAGGGAACGGACCCAGGCATCACGCTCTTCCTTAAAAGCCGTCTCCTGCCGCCAAAGTTCTCTGCGGGCGGCGGCGAGATAATTAATGCTCTCCGCAAGCCGGGTGAGTTCGTCGTTGCCCTCCAGAGGAATATCATAGTCCATACTCCGGGCATGAAGCATTTCCACTCCCTTTATTATAGTAATGAGATAGGAGAGCCGCTGTCCCAGCGCGGAGAGGAAGAGTACAATAAACAGGAAGATCGACGCGAAGATGCAGATGCTCCTGACCCATAACTGAAAGGTGACCTGCTGCATATCAGTCAGCATGAAACCGCGGTGAGCCAGGTAGTTATCTCCGATCGAGATGGAGGTTGAGTACAAAAAGAAAAATGTAAAAACAGAGATTGCAGCAGAGAGGAAGAGATATTCCAGAATTACTGCGGAAAGTTTTTTGGCGCCGGAACTGCCGGTTTTCTTCTTTTTAGTCAACATAATATCCCTTTCCCCAGGCGGTTTTGATATACTGTGGGTTCCTGGAATTGTCATTGAGTTTTCGCCTCAGATTCTTGATGTGGACCATGATCGTGCTGTCGCCCACAGCATCTTCCTCCCAGATGCTCTGGTAGATATTATCCAGTGAATAGATCTTCTTGGGATGGGAGAGAAAGAGTTCAAGCATTTTATATTCCGTATATGTGAGGACGATAACCTCATCTCCCTTTCGTATACTCTGGGTGTCCAGATCCAGGATGAGATCTTTATAATGGATTTCATTCTTCGGGACAGCGGCTTCAGCTGCCGTGGTCTGCCAGGCATGGGAATAGTCGCGCGCTCTCCGAAGGAGGGCTTTCACCCGGATCAGGAGCTCTGTGTTGGAAAAAGGCTTGACCAGGTAGTCGTCCGCTCCGGCGGAAAAGCCCATGAGCTTGTCGGATTCTGCGGAATAGGCGGTCAGAAACATGATGGGCGCATAGAACTGTTTCCGGATCTCAGAACCTGCCGCGAATCCAGATATGAGCGGCATATTTACATCCAGTATATAGAGGTCCACTGACTCGTCGGCAAGATCCAGCGCCTCTTTCCCGTCTGCTGCAGCGATGACCTCAAAGCCCTCTGCGGTGAGGAGCATGGAGAGGACGTCGCGGATCTCCTTTTCGTCGTCGGCGACCAGTATCTTAAGTTTTTCTTTTTCCATAAACTTTCCTCCATTTCCGTTTTGGTACAGCGTCTGTTTTTGTGACGCGCATACGCGATTCTGTAAGGTATCCTTATCATAGCATACAGAGCTGTAAAAAACAGGATAAAAACAAAAAATATTCTCTTGCAAAGCTGTATCTGCTGTCATATAATGGAGCTCTGGCAAAATGAGAATGAGAAGAGAGGGGTAAATGATGGCAGCAAATACTACAAATGATATGACCTCAGGCAGCCCGGTCCGGCTGATTCTTCAGTTTATGATTCCGGTCTGTCTGGGAAATATATTTCAGCAGTTTTACAATGTGGCGGATTCGATCGTGGCGGGACAGTTTATCGGGGTGGATGCGCTGGCTGCGATCGGAAGCACAGGCTCGCTGATGTTTTTTGTAACCGGATGGCTGAACGGCCTGAGCAGCGGGTTTGCGATCCTGGTATCCCAGTGGTTCGGGGCGAAACGGTATGATCATATGAGGCATTATGTGGCAATGTCGGTCTATCTGGCGTCAGCGTTTGCGATCGTCATGACAGCAGGCTTTCTCGTGCTGAACGAACCGATCCTGCGGTTGATGAACTTTTCCGACGAGATCATGCCGGATGTGATGGCATATATGGAAATCATATATGCGGGACTGATCGTGACGGCGGCCTATAATTCCCTTGCAGCTTTTCTGAGGGCTCTGGGAGATTCCAGATCTCCTCTTTATTTCCTGATCATTTCCGCTTTGATCAACGTGGTGCTGGATATCGCGTTTATCGTATGCTTTGGAATGGGTGTGGAGGGATGTGCCTACGCGACGGTCATTGCGCAGGGAATCTCAGCGCTGCTCTGCTTTATCTATATTTTGAAGAGATATCCGATCCTGCATCTGAAAAAGGAAGATTTCCGCATCTCCTTCCGGAGTTTCGGGAGGCTTCTGGCGCTGGGGATCCCCATGGGACTTCAGTTCTCCATCACGGCGATCGGGACGATCATCGTACAGGGGGCGGTCAATGTCTACGGTGAAATTTATATGGCAGGATTTTCGGCGGCAGGGAAACTCCAGAATATTATCGCTACTGTCTTCACAGCCTTCGGCGCGACGATCGCCACATATGTGGGACAGAACCGGGGCGCAGGAAAGATGGACAGGGTGAAGACCGGAGTGAAGTATACTCAGATCATGATCCTTGTGTGGAGTGTGGTCACTATGGTGATCGTTTACTTCTTTGGGGAATATATGATGCTGCTGTTCGTCAGCCCTTCTGAGACAGAAGTGATCGATGTGGCAGTGATGTATTTTCATGCTGTGTTCTGGTGCTATCCTTTCCTGGGGAGTATCTTTCTGTATAGGAATACACTCCAGGGAATGGGATACGGGCTTGTCCCCATGCTGGGAGGCGTGTTTGAACTGGTGGCAAGGAGCGCCATTGTCATGCTGGTGGCGGGAAGAACCAGTTTCGTGGGAGTATGTCTCTCAGATCCGGCAGCGTGGATCGCAGCGCTGATCCCGCTGGTCCCGTATTATATCTATACCATGCGGAAGTGGGAGAAAAAGAATAAAGTAAGGACAGCCGCTCAGGTTGAGGGCTAGAAAAAAGGAAAACCCTGGATATGAGGGGAATATGCGAAAATCGTGCACATTCCCCTTTTGTCCAGGGTTTTTTGAACTTATAGATCATCCCGCGGGAACAGGATCACTCTGCAGCCTCATCTTCTGTATCTGCATCATCTGCCGGAGCTGCGTGGACTTCTGTGATCGTGACTACTGTGGCATCGGCATCCGTCGTCAGATCCAGACCTTCTGTATGTGCGATCGGCAGGTCGGATACTTTGAGCGTATCTCCGACTTTCATGTCGCCCACATCGATCTCAACTTTATCTACAAGTGCAGACGGGAGCGCTTTGAATGCGATCTCATGCAGCATCTGCTGTGGGACGCCTGCCGCCAGTTTCTCCAGGTTGACCAGATGTACCTCGGCGGTGGAGTGCACTTTCTCACCCGCAACCAGTGCCTGGAAATCAATTTCGTCGATACAGCCTTTTAACGGATTGTAATCCACTTCTTTGATCAGTGCATCATAGGTTTTCCCTTCAATCTCGAGCATGACCTGTCCGCCCTTGCCCTCTGCTTTGAGCAGACGCTCTACCGCGCCTTTCTCCATCTTGAGCGGTATGGTCTCTTCCAGTTCACGACCGAAGATACTGCCTGTAACAAATCCTTCACGTCTAAGTTTCTTGGCTTTTACTGTCATGTCTCTTCTTTCAGCTTTTAAAGTATTCATTTATCTTTTCCTCCAATCACTGAATCGCGCTTAGCAAGCCTTCAACTTTGCTGCTTTTTCCGCATGGAGCGGATGCAGGACAAATAGGTGTTGTTAAGTGTGTTTCTTTGTTACAGTTACATTATAGCACCGGTTGTCAAGTGGGCAGGTGCGCTTTTCGCTGCTTTTCACAAAATTTTCACAGCTATTCGGAATATCTCACCCGCTCGATCAGGCTCGTGCGCCGGAAACTCTTTGTTACCGCGAATGTAAGGACAAGCTGGACTGTCGCTACAGTGACGGTGAGCAGGACCGCCTGCAGGAATGGATAGTGGAAGACGGTGATGTTCATCAGCCCTTCACTCCGGGCATAGAGGAATGCAGCGTATCCGGCAAGGCTTCCCAGCCCCAGGGAGAGGATCAGGGTGCAAAGGGTGTAGAACAGTCCTTCCATCTGCATCATGCGGGTGAGCTGGCGTTCGGACATGCCCACAGCCTGCAGGATGCCCAGTTCATGCTTCCTTGTATAGACGCTGTTGATCATGGTATTGACCAGGTTCATCACGCCGATGGCGCCGAGGATGATAAGGAATGCATATCCGGCGAGACTGATAAAGGAAGTCACGCTCTCCCACTGGGCGACGAAGTCTTCATAGGTATCTGATACAAAACGCTCGTCTGTATCTGCGAGCGACTGAAGTGTCTCGTAAGCGGTCTCTTTCTGTGCCGCATCTACGGTGATCTCGCAGGTATTGGTGAGATCATAGGGGCAGATCTCTGCGAGCACACTCTCCGGAAGTATGAACTCCGAGTCGGTAAATCCGGAAGAGTAATGGCAGATGCCTGCCAGCTTAAAGGTCCTCTCGACAGGACCGTCTCGGAGCCGCGCAGCTTAAAACGGATGCAACGGTCATGAACAGGATGCCGACTCCGCTCAGTGTGACGACAGTGAGGGCGGTGCGCTTCCGGTTGCGGGAGAGATTGGCAGACGTCAGGCGGAACAGGTTCATATCCTGATATCCCCGGCGCTGTTTCTTCTTTTCCCTGCCCGTTCCCTGATACCGTATGGCTTCCACGGGAGAGATCTTCGAGGCTGTCCTCATGGGACGTACAAGGGCAAGGTATACCGTGACAAGGACTGTTGCGATGGTCAGCGGATAGATCCAGGGATGGAACAGCTCGGGCTTGACGCCAATGCACCGGTAGAAGCCGATGCAGGTGAAAAGAAAAAGGATTTCATAACATGGTTCATGGATGTGGTGTCTGGTATTTTCGGCCCGGTGGTCCCGGCGATCGCAGGAGCAGGTATGATCAAAGGGCTCATGGGAGGGCTGGTGGCTCTGGGCGTGATCACAAATACAACAGATACTTATAAGGTGATCGACATGCTGGCAAGCGGTGTGTTTAATTTCCTGCCCTTTTTCCTTGCGGTGTCTGCGGCGAAAAAGTTTCGGACAAGCGAATATCTTGCAGTTGCCATCGCGGCGGTGATCATGTATCCGACCATGGTGGAGGCGGCGCAGGCAGGTGAGATCAGTGCGTTCATGTTGTTTGATGTGATCCCGGTTCCGGTGTTTAACTATTCCAGTTCAGTCATTCCCATCATATTTGGCGTATGGGGGCGATCCGTCCCGCGTCGATCCTTGTGGGAATGCATCATGCAATGACACCGGTGGCGCTGGAGAATTTCTCTACGCTGGGATATGATCAGCTGATGCCGATGATGTTTATCGCAAATCTCGCCATCGTGGGGGCTGCGGCTGCATGCTATTTCAGGGCGGAGACACAGAGAGAAAAACAGATCGTAGGTTCTTCTGTTATCTCAGACATTTTGGGAATAACTGAGCCGGCGCTCTTCGGAGTTTTGACAAAATATAAAAAGGCGTTCATAGCTGCAACGGTTGCGAGCACGGTCGGAAGTGCGTTTATCGGGACGTTCGGGGTAAGGCTGTTCGGATATATCACATCCAGTATCTTCAGTATCCCGGCATATATCGGTCCGTGGTTTGGATATGCAGCGATCGGATGGATCATGACGCTTGTGATCTCTTTTACACTGGCATATTTCCTGACCGGAAAGCCGGGGGACAGGAAAAAGAAGTCGCTCGGAGAACCGGCTGAAGCGGAAGATGAGAGAGCGGCAGAACAAGAAGAGGCACAGGATTTTCCGTCAGAACTCGGAGCGCCGGCAGCAGGGATCGTGGTTCCCATGGAGGAGATTCAGAACCCGGTATTTTCAGGAGGTGCGCTTGGAAAATGTATCGGCGTTGATCCGGAGAACGGCAGGATCGCGGCACCTGCTGACGGAAAGATCATTCATCTTGCGGATACTCTTCATGCGGTCGGCATACAGGCTGGACCGGTTGAAATATTGATCCATGTGGGAATCGACACAGTGGATATGAATGGGGAAGGGTTCAAAAGTAAAGTGACAGCAGGGCAGACTGTCAGGAAGGGGCAGGAGCTCTTGTTGAGAGTGGAGCAGGGATGATTGACAAATCCTGCGGAAAATGTCTAAAATAGAAAAAGGATGTTGCAAAAGCACGATTTCATGTTTTTACAGCATCCTTTTTGAGAGTTTTTCCGGAGGGGACATCATGAAAAAACAATTTTTTTACCGCATCCTGTTCTATGCCGTGGGACTTCTAATCCTGGCGCTCGGGCTCACCCTGAACACAAAGACGGGGCTTGGAGTCTCGCCGATCATTTCGGTGGCATACAGCATTGCGACGATCTTCGATCATAATTTCGGTGACATGACGCTGGCGCTTTACTGTGTCTTTGTTGTGATCGAGATGGTGCTGCACCTGATCCGTCATATAAGATATTCGGGAAGGTCAGGTGAGGCGCTTGCACATGCAGAGAAAAAGGACCTGAAGCTGATCTTTCTGATGGATTTTCTCCAGATCCCGCTGAGCATTGTGTTCACCCGTTTTCTGAATGTATTCTCCGCTGTGATCCCGAATCTCTATTCCGAAGGAGAGAGTGCGGCAGGAGAGATGGCGGTCCGTGTGATCTGTCTGATCATCGCTATCATCCTGACCGGGATCGGGGCGGCAATGTCGCTGAACATGCGGATCGTGCCGAACCCGGGGGACGGGATCGTGCAGGCGATCGCAGACACGATACATAAGAGCGTAGGATTTACAAAGAACTGCTTTGACCTGACCAATATCACGATCACGCTTGTCTTAAGCTTCGTGTTCGCCGGGCATCTGGTGGGCGTCGGAGTGGGAACGGTCCTTGCCATGATCGGAGTGGGACGGACCATTGCGGTGTTCAATCATTTTACATATGAGAAGATGAAAGAACTGGCGGGGGAGGAAGCGCCCTGATTGGTCAGCTGATCTGCCCGTATTGGAAACTGACAGGATTTCTATAAAGATTAATGGGAGATATCATTTGACACATATTGAAATATTGACTATAATATACTTAACAAGGGAGTCGATAGCTAGCTGAAACCTAGCCACCTCGGCAAAAATGTATTACAAAATAGCGCTACACTGACCAGGTGGGGGCGCTATTTTTTGTTATGCTTATTGATGGTTATAACAAGGGTAATAACAGCAACTAGCATAGTTACAAAGGTGAATAAATCGCTGTATGTAACGTACATAAGCACCAGCCCCTTTCTCTTATGAGTAGGTGGCTACATATCGCCCCATCGGCTCCCTGGGTAAGTATATTATTTTACAGAAATATGTTTGACACGGTTTTATATGGTGACTATAATATATTTAACAAGACAGCCGGTAAGGGAGGTCAAGGCTCCCCGCCTGGCAAATAATGTTTAGCTGATGGCCGCCTATTCTTTACCAGAGAGCAGGGCGGCTATTTTCTATGTGTGTATGTCAGGACCGCGATGATCAGTAACGCTATGGAAATGATTATCTGCAATTCTTCATATGTGCTCATAGACATCCCCTCCTGTCAAGACTCAGGTGGAGAACCACAGCCGCTCTACCGGCTGCCCGGGTAAATATACTATTTATTAAATATTTGACACTTCAAAAAAGAGAGTCTATAATATATTTAACAGGAAAGCCGGAAGATAGATGAAGCCTATCCGCTCCGACGCAAAGTTAACAGTTACAAAAAAGCAAGCTGCCTACTCCGGTCAAGAGACAAGGCGGCTTGCTTATTTTCTATAGTTCAGAATTGCTACAATGAGCGTTACCACGGTTAAAATGACCATGAATTCTTCGTATGTACTCATAGCATTCACCCTTTCTACAGGATAAGAACGGATGACTGCACGCCTTTCCAGCTTCCCTGATAAATATATTATATATTTGCTTATACGATACGTATATACGAATAATATCATATCAAAAAATGCATGTCAATCTGACATGCATTCGTGGTCTTTCTTCTGAATTTCCCTGAGATCCCGTGGCTGCGGTGTAAAGTCTAACATCCCGCACAGGCTGTTATATTTCCCGCAATGCCTCGAGATAGCCCATCAGACGTTCTTTCTGGCGGGATGAAAAGTTCCGGTAGTTTTCGAGAAGAAGTGTCTCATCTCTGCTCAGAACGATATCGTGATCCGCGCTGAACCCGGAATAGGAATCCCTTTCTTCGGAGAGCAGCTCATAGGGAGATACCTGCAGAACTTTGCAGATCTTCAGTATCTTATCAGCAGAGGGATTCGTCTGCTTTCGCTTCCAGTCGCTTATCGTGCTCTGTGAGATCCCGGTCCTCTCGGAAAATTCTTTCTGGCTCATGCCTCTCTGTGCGAGAAGGGCAAATATTTTTTCGCTGATGATCATTTCCCCACCTGCCTTTCGTATAGTTTTTCCCAATTGATCTTCCTGATTTTTCGCGTTTGCGCTGCTGAAACAGACGGTCTTACGCAGTCGTATCCCTCCGGATCAGGATCGGCGGGATGACTTTATGCACCGGCTCTTTTAAGGGAGCGGGGCGCCGTTTTTTCCGTTCTTCCATCTGTTCTGACAGAAGTTTCATCGCCTCGTTCGCGATGACAGGGATCTGCTGTCCGACAGTGCTCAGCGGGATCACTGCCTCCCTGGAGATGGGAGAGTTGTCAAAGCCGATGATCTGGTATGTGTCGGGAAGCCTGCCGTACCGCTGGAACAGGATATTGAGCAGGACATTTGCGTGGGTATCGTTTGGCATGAAGATACCTTTCTTTTTCCCGGGATATTTCTCTTCAAACTCATCTACGAGCCGCGTGATCCGCTCTCTGTTTTCCTCAAAAGTATCTCCCAGATCAGTCAGGACCAGTTCGTAGGGCAGATGGTATTCCTCACAGGTGTCCACGAATCCGTGGATACGCCCGGAAGCCGGGGAAGTGTCCGGCACATTCGCATTGACATGGATGATAATGTCGCAGTCGCTCTTCCGAAGAAGGCTTGCAGCCTGTACGCCGCCCATGTAGTTGTCGGTGTTGACGCTGGAGATGTACCGGTCCTCCCGTTCGATCCCCACGACAGGTACATTATAGGAAGCGAGCTCTCTGGAGGGAATGGTCCCGCTTAAGATGATCATTCCTTCAATGTTGTAGGCGAGGAGTTCTTCGATATATTTCCGCTCCACATCTGCTTTTGAACTGCCGGCAAAGACAAGAAATTTATAGCCGTATGTCTCATAGGTGGCAAGGATCTGGTTGAGCATCTCCGAGTAGTAGTGGAGATACAGGTTGGGGATGATCAGGCCGACGAATTCGGTCTTGCCGCTGGCAAGGATCCTTCCCACCTTGTTCTCTTTATAATCCAGCGCCACCAGGGCGTCTGCGATCTTCTGCTGATTTTCCAATGTAAGGGAATCCGGATCATTGAAATAGCGGGAGATCGTCGTCTTGGAAAATCCGGTGTATGCCGCAATATCTGCAAAGGTCACTTTCTTTTTTGACTTCATATATTTCAGCTCCTTCTTTATAAGAACAGCCCGCAGACTGCCTCCTGCCTGTAAGGCGGAGCATCTGACAGAGCTGTATTGAAATATGTTCCATCCCAGCGGTTACTGTGGACTGGAACGTTCCAACAGCTACAGTATAACAGATGAAAGAACGGAAAAACAATGAAGTAACCGGTTACAAAACCGGTTTTGTGAAATGTGTACAGAAATCGGGAAGGAAAAATGGAAGATGTGCCGAAAATAGAAGATTCAGTTGACACAGGCTGGCGCAAGGGGTATGATGCCATTAAAGGAACCGGTTACTTAACCGGTAACACAAACGGTTTCACATAAATAATTTGAGCAGAGGAGGAGAAGGAATGAAAAAACGGCTGCTATGTCTGACGGGGATCATCCTTGCCGCTGCCAGCATCACAGGATGTCAGCAGAAAGATCCCGAGCCGGGAGAGGTGGCAGGATATGATGAGGGTGAAGAGTACCTTTCTATCTGGGTGCATTCCATTGAGGACACAGAGGAAGGGCAGGCATACAAAGAATCAGTGGAAAGTTTTAACGAGGCTTACGACGGGCAGTATTTTGCGGACATCGAGTTCGTACCGAGGAATGACAGCGGAGGCGGTTATTCGGATAAGGTCAACGCCTCGGTCATGGCCGGAGGGCTTCCGGATGTGCTCACAGTAGACGGACCGAACGTATCTGCCTACGCGGCAAACGGGATCATCCAGCCGCTGGCAGAACTGACGGAGGAGGAAGAAAGTGAGTATCTTCCCTCTATCATTGAGCAGGGAACGGTGGATGATGAACTGTATGCCCTGGGTGTGATGGAATCCAGTGTGGGTTTCTACTATAACAAAGAGATCATCGAGGAAGCAGGGATCGAGATCCCGGATGCAGATGACCCGTGGACATGGTCAGAGTTCCTTGAGATCCTGGAAGAGTTAAAGCCTCTGATGGAGGAGAAAGACGGATATCCGCTGGATATGACTTTCCCGGTGGGGGAGACGAGCATTTATTACTTCGCGCCTTTCGTCTGGTCCGGCGGCGGAGAGCTGGTAAGCGACGACGGGCTGACCGTGGACGGATATTTCAACTCGGAACAGACTGCGGCGGCAATGGAATATTTCCGGACGATCGTGGAGAACGGATACATGTCGGAAGCGCCCATTGACCATCTCTTTGAGAGCGGGAGGGCGGCGTTCAAGTTCGACGGCGCATGGGAAGTCAATACAGTGTATACAAGCTATCCGGATATTGAACTGGGCGTCGCCCCGTATATCGTCAGTGACGACTGGGTCGGAGGAACTTACACCCCGACAGGCTCCTGGGCATTTGCCGCATCCTCTGAAACAGAGGACATCGAGGCGGCTACAGAACTGGTCAAATGGATGAGCGGTGTGGAGAGCGGCATCCGGATCTGGGAGATGACGAAGAGTTTCCCGTCGACTTACGAGGCATTTGAGAACATTGATGTGTTCCAGACGGATGAGAACTACAGCGCGCTGTATGAACAGCTCAGCAATTACGGACATCCGCGACCGAAGACGCCGGTGTATCCGCAGGTGAGCACCAGTTTCCAGGAAGTGCTGGAGAGTGTCGCCTTAAGCGGAAAGGACGTGCATGAAGAGCTTGACAAAGCTGTGGAACGGATCGATTCGAAACTGGAACGTTATACGAGGGAATAAAATATGAAGAAAAAGAATTCAATCATGGGAATGGCGTTTTTCGGACCTGCGCTGGTACTGCTCACGATCTTCTTATTCCTGCCGATGCTGCTCACGTTCGGATTCAGCTTTACCGACTATTTTGCGCTGAACCCGGAGCTGACGCACTTCGTGGGGCTGGAAAACTACATTGATATTTTTAAGGACGAACTTTTTGTACAGTCATTTTTTAACACGGTAAAATTTGTGATCATCATCGTGCCGCTCCAGTGCGGCGGGGCGCTGCTCCTCGCACTGGCGATCAACAAGGCGGCACACTGCAAGAAATATTTTAAAGTGGCATTCTTCGTGCCGGTGGTCATGTCTCTGGCGGTGGTGTCCACACTGTGGATGCAGATTTACAGCCCGGAGGGGATCCTGAACACGCTTCTTGCAAACTTCGGGATCGCCGCCCAGCCTTTTATCCACAGCGCGGACCAGGCCCTTCCGTCCATCGCGATCATGAGCGTATGGCAGGGCGTTGGTTACCAGATGATCATCTTCCTGGGCGGGCTGCAGAACATCAACCCTGCACTTTATGAGGCGGCGGAGATGGACCACGCAAGCGCATGGCAGAAATTTAAAGACATCACTCTTCCGGAGCTGAAGCCTCTGTGCATCTTCGTATTTATCACGGTCACGATCGGCGCGTTCCGTATGCTGGTGCAGCCGATGGTCATGACCGGAGGAGGTCCGGACCACTCGACCTACACTATCGTTTACGATATCTATGAAACAGGAACGGTCAACTGGGAGATGGGACTTGCGTCAACAATGGCGATCGTATTTACAGTATTTGTGGTGATCCTGACGATCATCCAGAATGTACTGACTAAGGACAAGGAGGGAAGAAAGCATGTTAACAAAAAAGCAAAAGCGAATTAACTGGATCCTGGTAGCTGTGCTGCTGGTCCTGTCGGTCTTCTTCCTGTTCCCTGTGCTCTGGATGCTGGCGAACTCTTTCAAACCGGATGCGGCGATCACTGCGGACATGAACTCCATCGCGGCGTTCATCCCGCCGGCGCCCGGCGGAAACTTCTTTGAAAACTATGTTTCCATCATCACGGACACAAACTTTTTAAGATATATGGCGAACACGCTCCTCTATGCGGCGATCCTGATCGTCCTGAGCATTGTGGTAAACGGGCTTGCAGGATATGCTCTGGCAAAGATCAACTTCCCGTTCCGCGACCAGTGGCTCATGATCATCATCATGCTGCTGATCGTGCCGACAGAGACAGTCATCACGATCCATTTCCTGATCATCGCGAAGGCGGGATTGCTGAATACGATCGTAGGTTATATCCTGCCGCTGATCGTCAATCCGTTCAATATCTATCTGTTCCGGCAGGTGTTCGTAAGCCTCCCGGACGATGTGTACGAGGCGGCGCAGCTGGACTTCTGCGGACCGGTGAAATACTTCTTCACCATGGTCCTGCCCATGTCAAAGACGGTTGTAGCGACAGTCAGCGTGTTCACATTCCTGAATGTGTGGAACGATTACCTCTGGCCGTCACTGGTGTTCACATCCAGTGATCTGCTGACGGCGCAGATCGGTCTGAACTCCATCACATCCAACGAAAATACAACGATGGGTCAGACACTTGCAGTCATTACTCTTGTTACCATACCGGTCATCATCATCTACTCTCTGTTCTCGAAACAGATCGTGGAAGGTGTAACATCAACAGGTTCAAAGGAAGGATAAGAAGATGAGTTTTATAGAATTTAAAAATATATGTAAAATGTATCCCGGATCAGATAAAAATACAGTAGATAATTTTAACCTTGATATTGAAGAAAAAGAGTTCATCGCTTTCGTCGGTCCTTCCGGATGCGGAAAATCCACGACGCTGCGCATGATCGCGGGCTTTGAGGAGATCACAGGAGGCGAACTCTACATAGACGGAAAGAAAGTCAACGAAGTGGCGCCGAGAGACAGAGGGATCGCCATGGTTTTCCAGAATTATGCTCTGTATCCCCATATGACTGTGGAGAAAAATATCGGATACGGCCTTAAGAATATGAAGATGCCGGCAGACCAGATCAAGAAAAAAGTAGACTGGGCGATCGACATCCTGGGACTGGAAGAGTACCGATACCGCAAACCGAAGAACCTTTCCGGCGGACAGAGACAGAGGGTAGCCCTGGGACGCGCCATCGTGAAGAACCAGAAAGTATTCCTCATGGATGAGCCCCTCTCCAACCTGGATGCAAAACTCCGCGTCAGCATGAGGACAGAGATCAGCAAGCTTCACAGAGAACTGGGCGCGACCACGATCTACGTCACCCACGACCAGGTGGAGGCTATGACCATGGCGGACAGGATCGTCATCATGAAGGACGGCGTGATCCAGCAGGTCGGAAAGCCCATGGAACTCTATGACCACCCGAAGAACCAGTTTGTTGCCGGATTCATCGGATCCCCGCAGATGAACTTCTTTGACGTGACAGTTTCCGGGAACACAGTGAAGTTCGCGGATGGAAATACCATCACCCTGTCCGAAGGAACTGCAAAGAGATTAAACGGACGCCAGGGACAGATGGTGCTCGGCATCCGCGGTGAGGACATCAAGATGGATGCACAGAACATGGACCTGAACCGTGACAACCGGCAGCACGCCGTCATCACGGACACCGAAGTCATGGGAAATGAAAACAATCTGTACTTCAACTTCGGAGGAACGCAGGCAGTGGCGAGAGTATCAAAATATGAGATCAGCCAGATCGGAGACAAGATTGATTTTGTGTTCATGCCGTCAAAAATGCATTTCTTTGATAAGGAGACAGGGATCAATTACACGGAGGAAGAGTGAAACGAAGTATGAAACGACAGAGATTACACTTGAAAGCGCCGGACAACTGGATAAACGATCCAAACGGCTTTATATACTACAAAGGATACTACCATCTGTTTTATCAGTATTTTCCCTATGGACCACGCTGGGGGACCATGCACTGGGGACATGCGGTGAGCAGGGATCTGGTCACATGGGAACACAGAGGGATCGCCCTCTATCCTTCCACTTACGAAGACAGGAACGGCTGCTTCTCGGGGAGCGCCATAGAGGAAGACGGGAAACTGTACCTTGCCTATACCGGTGTGCGGTATGAGGTGGTGAACCCGGAAGACCCGCACACCTGCCTGAATGAACAGTTTGAGTCCGCTCAGCTTATGATCACATCCGAGGATGGATTTCATTTTGACAATGAGAAGGGAAAGAGCGTCATCATCCCGCCGATCACAGATAAATCGATCGGAGACCGGACCCACACAAGAGATCCGAAAATCTGGCGGGGAAAAGATGCATGGTACCTGATCCTGGGAAGCACGGTGGAAGAAAAATACGGGGAGGTCCTTTTCTACCGGAGTGAAGACCTGCATACATGGACGTATGTGGATAAGGCATGGAAAGGTCCGGATTATGGATGGATGTGGGAGTGCCCGGATTACTTTGAGACAGAGGGAGGCGGCGTGCTCATTGTCTCTCCCATGGGGCTCCTCAAAAACGGAGAGAAAGAGAAAAATCAGTCGGTCTGTTTCCCTGTGGAATTTGATGAAGACACCTGCCGGATGGAGATACCGGACCGGTATCAGTTCGCAGATCATGGAATGGATCTGTATGCTCCCCAGTCCACACTGGACGCTGAGGGGAGAAGAGTGATGGAAGCGTGGATCAGGATGCCGAAAGCTGCGGAGGAAGGCTGGATCGGGATGTTCTGCTCGCCCCGTGTTGTGGAGAGAAAGGACGGACACATCTATTTCCGTATCCATCCGAACGTGAGGGCTGCCTGCTCGAAAGAGATCACAGATATTTCTCTGGCTTCGAAAGACGGATACATGGCAGTGTTTGAGCTGGAGGACGGGGAACAGGCAGATATCGGAGGTTTTCTCATCACAAGAAACGGGAACCGGATCCGTACGGACCGGGCTGCGGTATATCCTTCTTTTGAGGGGGCGCACCTGATATCAGAGACTCCGGAGATCACAGAAGGATACCGGGTCGAAGTGCTGGTGGACGACAACCTGGTGGAAGTCTATATAAACGACGGAGAATATGTGATCAGCAACGCCGTGTACGGGCTCGGAAAGACGATCAAATTAAGCAGTGGAAAACCGGTGCACCTGTATACGATGAGAGAAGAGGACGAAGGACAACAAGGAGAGGAGTGAGGCGGATCCTGAGTGACCGCCGGAAGATGGATATGAAGAAATATGACGTGACCGCTCTCGGAGAGCTCTTGATCGACTTTACGGAAAACGGTGTGAGCGCCCAGGGGAATCCTCTGTTCGAGGCAAATCCCGGCGGAGCGCCCTGCAATGTCCTCGCCATGCTGGCGAAGCTGGGGTACCGGACGGCGTTTGTCGGGAAAGTTGGAAGGGACTGTTTTGGGGATCAGCTCAGGGCCGCGATCAGGGAAGCGGGGATCTGTTCAGGATACCTTCTGACGGATGAAGAAGTTCACACCACGCTTGCCGTCGTCCATACTTTCCCGGACGGGGACCGTGACTTCTCATTCTACCGTGATCCCGGGGCGGATATGATGCTCAGAGAAGATGAGATCCAGGAAAATCTGATCCGTGATTCGAAGATATTTCACTTCGGGACTCTTTCCATGACCCATGAAGGCGTACGGGCGGCGACAAAGAAGGCAGTTGGTATCGCGGAAGAATCAGACTGCATCATCTCCTTTGACCCGAACCTTCGTCCGCCCCTCTGGGACAGCCTGGAAGAGGCGAAGGACCAGGTACTGTGGGGGCTGGGACACTGCCATATCCTGAAGATCTCAGATAATGAGATCACCTGGCTGACAGGGAAAGAGGACTACACGGAAGGCGTGGAGTGGATAGGCAGCAGGTACCATATTCCTCTGATCCTCGTGTCTATGGGAAAAGAGGGAAGCAGGGCGTATTATAAAGGGCGCATCGTGGAAGCGGCGCCTTTCCTGCGAGCCGATACGATCGAGACTACCGGAGCAGGAGACACGTTCTGCGGATGCATCCTCGCCGGGATCCTGGAACGGGGAATAAACGGGCTGACGGAGCAGGATCTGAACAAGATGCTGACCTTTGCGAACGCCGCGGCGTCTGTCGTCACGACGAGACGGGGAGCACTGAAGGTGATGCCGTCGAGGGCGGAGATAGAAAATGCCGTTAAGGATGGAGGTAGAAAAAGATATTGAAAGATGTGATACAGATAATATGGCTTCTGCCGCGCTGCCTCCTTTGCGCGGCAGAAGCCATAGATTTTGTGGCAGCCGTCGGGCTTTTGTGACGGATGACTGTTTTTTATCAGGGCAAGATCCTGGTTTCATTTGTACTGCAGGTTGGATCCGGAAAGAAGGGGGTGCTAGGAAGCACTGTCCGGTAGTTTCTCTGCCTCTTTGATCTCAGACAGGCTGAGACCAGTCAGCTTTGCGATCAGATCAGGCGCGGCGCCGTTTGCGAGCATGGTCCGGATAAGTGATCTTTTCCCTTTTTTCATTCCTTCTTCTATTCCTTTTTCCATTCCGCGCTGCATCCCGCGCTTCAGGGCGCTGTTCATCTGAGAATTATGATCCCGGATCGCTTTCTCGCGGGCTTCATACTCAAGTTTTGCCTGTTCGTCCGCGCTGAGTTTCTCGAGCTCTCTGTAAGCTTCTTCGATATATTCGTCTTTCTTTGCCATGGCTTCAAACTCCCTTCGGGTCTTCCCTCCGAGAAAACGCATCCAGTTGAGGATATCTGAATCGTTTTTCAGTTCTTTCGGCAGTTTTCTGAGTTCGAGGATCTGTATTTCCATATCAACTTGAAACATACATCTACGGTGGGAAGCATGATAAATTTGTCGTCGGTGTGCTCTTTTTTTGTCGGGCTGCTGTTTGCTGAGGTCATAAAACTTCTCCTTTCCTGTCAGTGCGCTGATACAGGAAAGTGCGGCAGCCTTACGAGATTATCTTAACACATATCAGAAATGAGTCAAAGACATAACCCGTATTTCCTATATCGCGATTTTGGCACGAAAGCAATCTTGAACCACTTTTTTAAACGTAGTAAAATGGGGTCAGATTTACCCGAGGTCATGTGTTTGGAGGGAGGCATTTTTCATGATAAATTTTGCAGTGATAGGGACCAATTTCATAACGGACCGCTTTCTTGAGGCGGCATCGTCCGTGCCGGAATTCCGTCTGAAAGCGGTATACTCCAGGTCTATGGAAAAGGCGGAAGACTACGCCCGGCGGCACGGAGCAGAACGCACCTTTGACAGCCTGGACGAGCTGGCTGCGTGCCCGGATGTGGACGCAGTCTATGTGGCAAGCCCGAACTGCTGTCATGCGCCGCAGAGCATACAGATGATGCGGGCGGGGAAACATGTCCTTGTTGAGAAGCCGGCTGCCTCGAATCTGGACGAATTCTGCCGGATGAAAGAGACCGCGATGGAGAATGGGGTGATCCTTCTTGAAGCGATGCGCTCTGTATTTTCTCCGGGGTTCTCCGCGATCAGGGAGAACCTGCATGAACTTGGTGTGATCCGGCGGGTATCATTTCAGTTCTGCCAGTACTCCAGGCGTTATGACAAGTTTAAGAACGGGATCATAGAAAATGCATTTAAGCCGGAGCTGTCAAACAGTGCTTTGATGGATATCGGGGTGTACTGTGTCCATCCTCTTGCGGACCTGTTCGGTATGCCGGAGCGGATACAGAGCAGCAGCCTGAAGCTGTCCAATGGCTTTGAGGGCGCCGGTACGATCTTGGTGGAATATGACGGGATGCAGGGAGAACTGGTATACTCAAAGATCACAGATTCCCGTGTGCCAAGCCAGATCCAGGGGGAGAACGGTGTGATGCTGATCGACCGGATCCAGGAGCCACAGGAGGTCACGATCTGTTTCCGGGACGGGAGAGAAAAGAAGCTGGATAGCCCGAAGTCGTCAAACAATATGGTATATGAAACAGAGGAATTCATCCGGCTGATCCATGCCGGAGCGGTGGAACATAGATGGCTTAAAAACTCTGAGACAGAGATGAGGATCATGGACGAGGCGCGCGCACAGCAGGGAATCCGGTTCCCGGCTGACAGATAAAGGGAAGGGGAGCATCATAAAATGACAAAGTTTGAAGAATTTGAAGACATCATCGCAAAACTCCGGGCTCCGGACGGCTGTCCGTGGGACCGGGAACAGACCCATATGAGCCTGAAAAAGCCGTGCATCGAAGAGGCGGCAGAAGTGATCTGCGGGATCAATATCCTGGAACAGACCGGGGACCCGGACAACCTGAAGGAGGAACTGGGGGATCTGCTCATGCAGGTGGTTATGCACGCCAGGATCGCGGAGGAGGAAGGATATTTTACTATGGATGATGTGATCCAGACGATCATTGACAAAATGATCCGCCGCCATCCCCATGTGTTCGGAAATGCCGTTGTTTCCGACTCCGGTGAGGTGCTGACAAAATGGGATGAGATCAAGAAGCAGGAGAAAGCCGGGAAAGAATGGACGGAGGCTTATCTACCGGAGGCATTTGAGGAGGCCAAGGAGCTGATCGATGCGGCGGCGGAGAGGAAAGGATTTGGAAAAGGAGAAGAAGGGGCAGCACCATGATCTGTTTCATGAAGCTGCCCTTTCCATTGTCTTTAATGAATATCCTGACTTTTAATGGTTATTTTTTGAATATCTGTGTCGTCTGGAACTCCTGCGTCTTCGCCTTGAGGCCAGATAAGCTCCTGCACCTGTGATGGCTGCAAGTCCGGTCAGCCCGGTAAGTGCGGCCAGCGAAGTGATCCCTGCGTCGTCACCTGTCTCCGGGATTTCTTTTTTGACTTCCTCCGGGGAGAGGACGCGCACAGTCTGATCTTTGTCAGACGGATCTTCATGGGATGTCACCAGATCGCCATCCTGCCAGAGGTATTCAAAAATGACGAACTCTTTCCCGGCCAGTCCGGATGTGTCGAGGGAGAATCGCATCTCGACAGTTCCGGTGTCAGACTCGGGGATGAATGTCTGTGAGACCCACAGCTCTTCGTTGTTTTCCAGACAGGGTTTTCCGGTTTCTCTATCGATCACGGTGCCCCGGAGTTCATACTCAAGGTCAGGGATCAGCCCTTGATAGGAAACGGTATCGATGATGACTGCATCCGCTGCGGAGGGGAGGTCATGGGTTTGGGTCAGCTCGCCCAGGGCTGTTGTGCGGATCTGATGTTCCGGAAATGTGACCTGCTGGCTTTCGGCGCTGATGTCTCTGTGTGCTGCGGCTTCCGTGTCTCCGATATACAGTGTGTCGAAGACGGTAACGGTCCTGCCGGCAAGAGCCGAAGCATCCAGGGGAATTTCGATCTCTATTTCCATATCTGATGCATCAGCCGTAAAAGTCTTTTCTGCTGAGATGGGCTCTCCGTTCGCATTCTTCAGGGGCTCTCCGGTCTCTGTGTCGATCAGCTCCGCGCGAAGGAGATATTCCTGGCCGATGTGCAGACGGATCATGTTCACGGAATCCCGGATCACCGCATCTTCACGGGCAATTCCCAGGCGGGTGCCGGTGTCTGCGCTGACCGCGTTGGTCTGCGGGATCTTTGTCTTCTGGTTTTCAATCTTCAGGACTTCGGTCACCACAGGCGTATCCTGCCCGGCGTACTGAAGGTCAACTGTCCGGGGGGCTTCGGATCCTGCATAGCCTGTGGGCGGTTTCGTTTCTGTGACGGTGTATTTTCCAAGGTAAAGAGCTCTGCTTTCAGCGGTCCCGTTTTCGTCTGTGATGAGGGTGTCAACGGTCTGCCCTTTTTTTGCACGGATCGTGCCGTCTCCGGTCACGATATCTTCCGCCGCTGTGACGGTAAATTCCACATCGGAAAGTCTGTCTCCGGTCTCCCCGTCTGTCTTTATGATGCGGATCCTGCCTTCTGCCGGCGCATTTTCGTATTTCACGGTCAGGGGTTCCGCCCAGTCCTTTCCCTCTGTGATCTCAAACCGAAGATCTTCTCCGGAAAGATACCCGGCGGGCGCGCTGATCTCTCGGAAATAGTAGATCCCGGCGGGAAGTTTTTCTGGGAGGAGAAAAGAGCCGTTCTCATCCGTCTCAAAGCTGTCATGAATGATCTTGTCCGGATAGTAAGTGGTCATTGTGACAGGTTCTTTGTTTTTGTCCAGGAGCTGAAACAGGGCCCCTGCAATGGGGATCGTCTGTCCTGTGGTACTGTCGGTCTTCAAAAGACGAATGGGGGAGAGAATCTGTCTGTCTTCGAGAATATAGTGGAGTGTCTGTCCCTCTTCTGAGATGGTGACATCAAAATCGTCCACCGGGGTCAGGCCTTTGGGCGGATTCTTTTCGTGTACGGTATAGGTGTCGTAGACCAGGTTCCCCCGGCTGCTGATCTGAAGCTGCGTTGTGGAGGCACAGCCGTTTTCGTCGGTGGTGATCCGGAACACTTCCCCTGTCGTCTTTGATGTGAGTTCGAACACAATGCCTTCAAGGGGAGACATCCGATCAGCCTCTTCGTCCAGAGGTTCCGAAAATTTTATGATCTGGATATCCCCTCTTATGATCTCATTTTTGATGGCCGTGGAGGCTGTGGACAGGTTTACGGTCTTCCCGTCCTGGCGGATGTGGAATTCCCGGGAGAGTGTGCCGGAAGGATTATATCCCTCCGGCGCTTCTATCTCTTCGACTCGGTAAGCGCCATAAGGCAGGAGATCCGCAGAGGTCCATGCCGCTCCGGTCTTGTCTGTGGTGAGGGATGCGACGGTATCATTTTTAACATAGGATATCCCGTTTACGATCACAGGGGCATCGTTGAGGGAAATGATGCGGAACTCGGCACCCTGCAGGGTGGCGCCGCCCTGGGCTTTTCGGCTGTCGGTCTCACTGTCCCATTTTTCGATCCGCACCCCGCCCCGGATCACGTCCTCAGGAATGTCCGGCTGATCGTAAGCAGTGATGCTGTTCTCACGCGCGGTGATCTGCTGCGTGAAGACGTGGTCATTGGGAAGATAGCCTTCGGGGGCTTTGGTCTCCTGAATGGTGACTGTGCCGAGTGGAAGAACTGCCTTTCCGTCTGAAAGATAGAATTGGTCCCCGGATACTCTGGATGCGGCGTCAAATGTTATGTTCCCGCCGGAGTCTGTTTTCATCACCCAGGTTCTCAGTGGTTTCGCACCCTTTTCCGCCGGATCTGAGCTGTACAGTCCTCCGTAGAATCGGACGGTAAACTCTGCGCCTGACAGAGAAGCACCTCCCTGGGGGCTGCCCCCGGAGGTCTCGCTGTCAGTCTTTTTAAGTAAGATTCGGATCGGATGATTCAGAGGGATCTCTTTTACAGTGAGGGTGGTGGTCTTGTTTTCTTTTACGGTCACAGTATATACGGTGGGATCCAGAGCATATCCCGGGGATGCTTTTGTCTCTTTTATATAATATTTTCCCGGATCGACTTCAACAGCACCGGAATTTCCGCTGCTGTCTGTGATGAGTGTCCCCGTCCGGATGCTGCACGCCTGGTCTTTATAGACTCCATATTCTGCCCCTTTCAGGCTGTAGCAGGAATTGTCTTCGGTCAGCGGGGGAGAAGCGGAACGTTTCCTGAGGGCCGCATAACCCGCGGGATGGAATTGATAGGTCCAGCGGCTTAAGGGCTGGCTGCCCTGGTTTGTGAAAATCTCACCGGACGCTTCAAAGCGCTCTTTATTTTCGGCGAGCCATTGTATGGCGCTGGCGTAATGGTCTCTGTAATGCCCGGCAACGTTATGCCCGCAGCTGCAAGTGAGTCCGATTCCGTAACAGATTTCTACATAGTCTCCACCGGTGTACCAGTCGGACACCTGATTTAAGGCGGTCCAGAGAAAGGTCTGTTTCATCATATATTTCTGATCTTCCGTAAGCCTGGGACAGCCGTAGTTATCCATGTAGTACAGCAGAGCGCAGACAGTGTCGATGGTATCCTGGCTGTAATACTCAAGCGCATTGCAGGATGTCATTATGAGCCCCTCTTCGAAGTGCTGTGTGGGATCGGCACAGAAAAGTTTTTCACCGGATGTGGTGCCGAGGATCCCTTCGGACCAGTGGTCCAGAGTGGTCTGCTTATCGCCGTCCCACCGGATCACATCGATCCTTCCCGGTATTTCAGAGCCCTTTTTGATGTAAGCGGATGTGATGGTCTCCCCGGAACTGCCATGGATGACTTCCGGTGCAAGGGCATTTTGCTCCGCCCCTTCGAGCGTTAACTGGTGAACAGGTTCTGTTTCTTCCGACGCGTTTTTCTCAGCCAGGCATACCATTCCCGCAGTGATGAGCAGGAAAGCTGACAGCAGCGTCAGGGCGTATTTCAGTTTTTTCATAATCTTCCTCCGTTCAAGGTTTCAGGCAGCAATTCAAATACGGAATCCTGTTATCAAGGGAAACACCTCGCTTTCTGTCAGTCGATAAGTCTGTGTGGAAGCTGCTCCGAATGCGGAGCATGAAATAAAATAACTATCCGGCGGTAAGATCAGGGGCGAACGCCCTCCGCCTGAGATAAGATGATATGAGGATAACATAGTGGGAGAAAAGAAGGCAAGCAACAAATTGTATCCGTCTGGAAATATGCCGGTCTGCCGCAGGAAACCTGCAGGGGAACACAGCAGAAGAAAGACAGGGGCTGTCGGGAAATAGATAGTCCAAATCAGGGGTAGATGTGACTCATACGAGTCACATCTGCCCCCGAAATTTATCCTATAAAAAGAAAAAAGATGGCTAACGACA
>NZ_JACJLR010000040.1 GCF_016902345.1 Mediterraneibacter glycyrrhizinilyticus
GGGTTACAAAAGGGAAGAGACAATCCACTGGAGAATTAGGGGCTTAAAAAAGCCCGAATTCTCTGGGATTGCCTCTTCCCTGCATGTCAGGGATTAAAAATCGGTATTACCCGACAGCCCCTTTTCTCGCTTTCTGAGAATGCTTTCAGAAGCTGCTTGTTATCCCGCTCTTTCCGTTTCATCAGAAGCTTTTCCAATTCATCAACTGCCTTGTCGTATTTCACTTTTGTTTCGGCCACATTGATCTGAACTTTCTCTATCTTTTCTTCTAATATCACAACCCGTCTTGCCATCTTCCTGCCCTCCCACATCACAGTGTTTTCATTTGTTCGTTTGCTGCTTTTTCAAACTCCTCAACCTCAATCCTTGCCAGATCTGAACTGATTGCAGCCGCCTGTTTCTGTACATTAGATGCTGTAAGGCCGAAAGCTTTCAGGATCTCTTTTTGTCTGGCAGTAACTGCATAATCCAAACGGTATTCATTATCAGCACCTTTTAGCATCTCTATCTTTTCCAGTTCCTTTATAGCTGCAGGCACTGTCATGAAATTTCTCCTGTGTTCCTGTCGGTCCATTTCGTCTTTCAGACAGGTATATATCTTACTTCGGATAATCGTGGCTACAAACTCTATAAATATCTTTGTATCCATTGACTCATTAGAGTAAACCCGTTCACTCCGCGCTCCGAGATACGATTTATCTCCCCGGAAGAGTTTCTCCGATCCATCTCTGCTCTTATACAACGTCAGCGCTTCCTCTGCTGTCATCTTATCCGAAGTCACAATCACAAAATAACCACAAAGCTGTATCTCCCGGTTGATTATTTCTGTCTTTTCGATTCCGGACATGAACTTCTCATCTTCCAGGCCTTCATGCCAGTACACCAGATCGAAATATTTAATAAAATCTCCTCTCAGACGAACTGGCAGCCCCATACAGTCTTTTAGTTTCTTTCCCATCTGGTCAATTTTATCTTCAAATTTTTCCCGCTCAGACTGCCTTTTGCTGTCACTATAATAAATATGGAAATACCTCTCTTTTTCATCATCTGCATATAGTTTCCGCCGAACAGTTGTGCCACTGACTTTGTAGGCGCGGATACTGTTTTTCCGATCATCCTCGAAACGTCCTCTTCGCTCCAGTATGATATCGCTGACCAGTTTTTTCATCCCCTTGGCCATGATAACGAAATCATATCCATTATCATCCATGAACCGGATATTTTCCTTGCTAAAATATCCCCGGTCCAGAATAAACCCAACCCGTCTGTACCCATATCCCTTCGCTTTGCCAAGCGTATACTGAAGCTGGGATATGTCTACAATGCTTCCGGGATAAGACTCGTAGAACAAAGGCTCTCTATTATTCCGGTCATAGGCAATGGAATAATTAAAGATTTCTTTCCCCTGGTCATCTTTTGGATGGCCAAACTCTACCAGATCGATGTCGCCGGCCTGGCTTTTTTTGTTTGTGGAATCGTAAGAAATATAGATCCTTTCCCTATGATCTCTCTTCTCGTTCCATTCATTCAAAAACAGAATCCGTTGGTCTGTCGTAGTCCGGCTAAGAAAATCGGACACTTTCGAATCACTGTATATACGCATATCCTCTGTCATCAATGGATGGTTGAAAGCATAATCCGGATAATACTGGGCGGCATTTCCTTCGGTAATGATTGTATAGGCAGCCAGATCCAGAAACAGCCCCGCATCCTTTCCAACGATTCTTGCAAGCATCAGATCCAATCTGTAGTCAGATATGACCTTCCGAATCACAATATAAGCCCCAATACGAAGGCAGCCACTTCGGTATCCCTGTTTCTCTTCCGGCAGGATTTCCTGTGGAAATATCTTTAAGAACTTGTCATTCGGCAACATGAGTGCAGGCTGGCCCGGAATCTGCTTGCCGATACATATCCGTCTCGGTGTGTTATACTTCTTATCTTTCAGATAAATCCGCGCGTATTCATAATAGATATACGTCGTTCCCTTGATTGTCTTCTTCGTGATTTTCCCGTTTGAATCAGGTATCTTTATCGTACAGTCCAGGTACATATGGCACTCCATCCGTTTAATGTTTGAGGGTTAATTGCTTCTCTTGTATTATGCCATATTTTTCCAAAAAATACAAGTGAAAAATGGGATTTTCCTTGATTTTACGGACTTTTTTCAGCTTCCCCAATGAGTGTCAATTTATTGAGTGTCAATTTTGGGGGAAGTTCAGATCTATAGAACGTCTTTTTATAATCTCATCTTAAAATCCTCATACCCGAAACTCCTCATGATCTCGCACGTCCCGTCTTCCCGTTCCAGCACGATATCCGGAAGTTTCATCCCGTTGAATGTGTTCGTCTTCACCATAGTGTAGATCGCCATATCCTGAAACTCCAGCCTGTCCCCGCATTTCAGCGGCTCCGCAAAAGAATAGTCCCCGATCACATCTCCCGCAAGACAGGTCGGTCCCGCGAGACGGTATACATACGGCTTCTCCGGACAGCATACTCCCGCATCTTTTCCGCTCTCCACCGTATTCCCCATATTCTCTGCCGCCCCCTCTATTTTCTCGCCCGAACAGCACTCCGCCGGATCTCCCGCGCCTTTCAGCGGAGGACGGTAGGGCATCTCCAGGACATCCGGCATATGGCATGCCGCCGAGGTATCCAGGATCCCGATCTTCATCCCGTTGTCCACGATCTCCAGGACTTCTGTCAGCAGGATCCCCGCGTTGAGCGCCACTGCCTCGCCCGGTTCCAGATAGACTTCCACTCCGTATGTCTCCTGCATATGGCGGATGCACTGCTTCAGCAGTTCCCGGTCGTAATCCGGCCGGGTGATATGATGTCCGCCTCCGAAGTTCACCCACTTCATTTCATGGAGATAAGGACCGAACTTTTCCTCCACCGCCTTCAGTGTCACCGCCAGATCATCCGAGTTCTGCTCGCACAGCGTATGGAAATGTATCCCGTCCAGACTGCGGATCTCTTCCTCCGTCATCTCCGCCCGCAGTCTTTCCAGTGTCGTTCCCAGCCTGGAAAACGGCGCGCAGGGATCATAGATCGCATGTCCCTCCTGAGTGGAGCACTCCGGGTTGACGCGCAGCCCCATGCTGCGCCCCGCAGCCCTGACCTTCCCCCCGTATTTCCGGATCTGAGCCGGAGAATTAAACACAATATGGTCACAGTACTTCAGGATCTCGTCCATCTCTTCCTCACGGTATGCCGGAGAAAAGATATGGTTCTCCTTCCCCATCTCCTCATATCCCAGCCGCGCCTCATACAGCCCGCTGGCTGTCGCTCCATCCAGGTATTCCCCGATCAGAGGATACAACGAATACATGGAAAATGCCTTCTGTGCCAGAAGGATATGACATCCCGTCTCATCCTCGATTTCCTTCAGGATCTCCAGATTCTCCCGGATCTTCCCCTCCTGCACCACAAAACACGGTGTCCGCAACTCTTCCCTTTTCATACTCTTCCTCCATAAATATAAACATACAAAAGACCGGCTCCATATCCGGTCCCCAAAAAACTTCCACTTCTGCAATACCGCTCCGCCCGGAACCATCTTCCTGCTAATTCACGAACTTCCCCTCTGCGAAGCTGTCCTGCCGGGTGTTCTCATTAAGGACCGTAAAAAAACGCCGGCACTTAGAGCGCGTCCTTTGCGCTCTTAGTACCGCTGCGTTTTTTTCCGAGCGAAAGCGGGTCCGCAATGAGAATTCCCGGCAGGACAGCCCCTCCGCAGAGTCGAAGATCAATCTACCAGCTCCGGATCCTCACATACTTTCCACGGAAGCCCCCACTTATTCAGCGCATCCATGAACGGATCCGGATCGAACTCTTCCACATTGAACACGCCCGGGCGTCTCCATGTCCCGTTCATGACCAGCATGGCTCCGATCATCGCCGGAACTCCCGTCGTGTAAGCCACAGCCTGGGATTCCACTTCTTTGTAGCATTCCTGATGATCACATACATTATAGATATACAGGTTCTTCTCTTTGCCGTCTTTCTTTCCTCTGAAGATACATCCGATGTTTGTCTTTCCCTTGGTCCTCGGTCCCAGTGACGCGGGATCCGGAAGGAGTGTCTTTAAGAACTGGAGCGGAACGATCTCCTGCCCGTTGTACGTCACCGGCTCGATGGATGTCATCCCCACATTCTCAAGGCATTTCAGATGGGTCAGATAGCTCTCGCCAAATGTCATGAAGAAACGGATCCTCTTGATCCCCGGGATGTTGATCGCCAGAGACTCGAGCTCCTCGTGGTGGAGCAGGTACATATCTCTCGGTCCGATCTCCGGGAAATCATAGGTGCGCTTGATCTCCATGGGCTTTGTCTCAACCCAGTGTCCGTCTTCCCAGTAAGAACCGTTGGCGGACACTTCCCGGATATTGATCTCCGGGTTGAAGTTCGTTGCGAACGGATAACCGTTGTCCCCCGCGTTGCAGTCCAGGATATCAATGTAGTTGATCTCGTCAAAGTAATGTTTGAGTGCATAGGCAGAGAAAACGCCGGTCACGCCCGGGTCGAACCCGCTTCCCAAAAGGGCGGTCAGCCCTGCTTTTTCAAAACGCTCCCTGTACTCCCACTGCCATTTGTACTCGAATTTCGCCGTATCTTCCGGCTCATAGTTCGCCGTATCAATGTAGTGTACGCCCGCCGCCAGACAGCACTCCATGATCAGAAGGTCCTGATAAGGCAGGGCAAGGTTCAGCACCACATCCGGCTTTTCTTTTCGGATCAGTTCCGTCAGGACCGCCGTGTCATCTGCGTCCACCTGCGCAGTCTTGATCTTCGTCTTTGTCTTTCCTTCCAGTTTTGCTTTCAGGGCGTCGCATTTTGACACTGTCCTGCTGGCGATCACCACCTCAGAAAAGACGTCGCTGTTCTGACAGCATTTGTGTACCGCCACGCTTCCTACTCCTCCGCATCCAATGATCATGATCTTTCCCATTTTCATCTTCTCCTTTCGTTTATCCGATGTATCTGATTGTCTTTATTATAGCACTTATCCTGTTTTTCCGTTCCCTCTGTTCACGATCGCGATCAGCATTTCCCGGATGATCTTGCACGCCACGGCAGTGGACGCTCCCGTAGGGTCACATGGCGGGCACAGCTCATTCACATCGCATCCGATCAGGTTTACCCTGCCGCACACGTTTGTGACCGCCCTCATCAGCGTCAGGAAATCCACGCCTCCCGGCTCCGGGGTCCCCGTCCCCGGAAACACGGACGGATCCAGCACATCCAGATCCACCGTAAAATACACCGGGGCATCTCCCACGTTCTCCAGCACCGCATCCAGATCCTCCAGAACGAACGGGTGAAAATCTGTATGTCCGCTCTTCGCCCAGTCGAACTCGTACTTTTCTCCCGACCGGATCCCAAACTGATGTATCCTGCCGTCGCCCAGCAGCTCCCAGCACCGTCTGATCACGCAGGCATGGGACAGCTCCACACCGAGATAGTCCGACCGAAGGTCCGTATGCGCATCAAAATGGATGATGTGCATATCCGGATACTTCTGCGCCGCCGCACGGACAGATCCCAGTGTCACCAGATGTTCCCCGCCGATCATGAACGGCAGTTTCCCATCCCGCAGGATCTGCTCCGCAGTCTCCCGGATCTGCTCCAGTATGATCCCGGAATCTCCGATCGCCAGTTCCAGGTCCCCGCAGTCGTACACAGCCCCTTCCGTCAGCTCCAGATCCTGATAGGGACTGTAGATCTCCAGCCCGTAAGAATCATTGCGGACCGCCTGTCCCGCAAACCGGGTTCCCGGGCGGAACGAAGTGGTCGAGTCAAACGGGGCTCCGTAGAGGACCACCCGCGCCTCATCATATTCCGCGTCACAGCCTATGTAATTCACAACATTTTTCCACATTTTTCTATCTTCCATCCCTTTTTTCCACATCCTCCAGAAGTTCTTCCACATAGGCAGGCAGGGCAAACACCCCCGCATGAAGCCTGGGTTCATAATATTTTGTATGGATCCCCTTCAGCTTCCAGCCCACTTTGTCCAGGTCATCCAGCGGATGATATTTCTTTGAGGCAAACCCGAACAGCCAGTGTCCCGACGGATATGACGGGATATGCGCCTGGTACACCCTGCAGATCGGGAATGTCTCCAGGATCCTCCGGTGCATCCGCTGGCACTGGAACGCCTCTTCCGTGTAGAAGGGGCTTTCATTCTGGTTGATCATGATGCCGTCCTCGTGGAGTGCATTGTAACAGTTCCCGTAGAATTCCTTTGTAAAGAGCCCCTCTCCCGCACCGAACGGGTTCGGCGAATCAATGATGATCAGGTCGTAGGCATCTCCTTTGGAGCGGATGAAGCGAAGTCCGTCCTCATGATAGATCGTCACCCGTTCATCTGTCAGGCTGCCCGTGATCTCCGGAATATATTTTCTGCACACCTCAACCAGAAGAGGATCCGGCTCCACCACATCGATCTTCTCTATGGTATCGTATTTGATCAGCTCCCGGACCACACCTCCGTCGCCCCCGCCGACGACCAGCACTTCCTTCACATCCGGATGCACGGCCATGGGCACGTGAGTGATCATCTCATGGTAAATAAACTCATCCCGCTCCGTCAGCATCAGATCCCCGTCCACAACAAGGATCTTCCCAAAGTCCTTCGACTCAAGGACGTCGATCCTCTGTACCTCGCTCTGGGCGCTGAAAAGCTGTTCCTCGATCTTGATGGACAGCTTCACGCCGTCTGTATGCATATCGGAAAACCACATTTCCATCTGTCGTCACCTCTTTCTCGTTTCCGGCCTGCCTGCGCGGCAGCCGTCCCGCTTTTCTCTCAATCTATTATATCAATACATTCAGCCGCTCGATCCGCTCGTCCTCCGGTCCGGTCATAGAGCAGCCCTTTTCTTTTGCGTATACAATATAGTTGATGATCTCGTCCGTCACTTCCTCCCCCGGAGCAAGCACCGGGATCCCCGGCGGATAGCACATCACAAACTCACTGCAGATCCTTCCTGCCGTCTCTTCCAACGGCAGAGATTCCTTTCTGGCATAGAAGGAATCCTGGGGCGTCATGACTACCTTCGGAGAGATATACTCCTGGCTGAGCATCCCCGCTTTGTCCTTCTTGTACCGCCGCTTCAGGTCAGCCAGCGCTGTCACGAGCCGCTCCACCTCCCGGATCCGGTCGCCGATGGACAGATAGGCAAGGATATTTCCCAGGTCTCCGAACTCGATCTGTATGTCATACTCATCTCTTAAGATATCGTACACCTCGATCCCTGCCAGACCGATGTCCAGCGTATGGATGGACAGCTTCGTGGGATCAAAGTCATAGACACTGTCCCCGTTGATCATCTCCCGACCGAACGCATAATAATCGCCGATCTTGTTGATCTCTTCCCTGGCGTAATCCGCAAGCGCTGTCACCGCCCGGAAAGACTCCTCTCCCCGCAGCGCCAGGTTCCTCCGGGAGATATCAAGGCTGGACAGGAGCAGATAAGACCCGCTGGTCGTCTGGGTCAGGTTGATGATCTGCCGGATGTGCCCCGGGTTCACACCCTTTCCCGTCAAAAGGAAGGAACTCTGGGTCAGGCTCCCTCCCGACTTGTGCATGCTCACGGAAGCGATGTCCGCCCCCGCCGCCATAGCAGAGACCGGAAGGTCCTTTCCAAAATAGAAATGAGTCCCGTGCGCTTCATCCGCAAGGACCAGCATCCCTTTTTCATGCGCCGCCTTCACGATCGCCCTGAGATCGGAACAGATGCCGTAATAAGTGGGATTATTGACCAGGACCGCCACCGCGTCCGGATTCTTCTCGATCGCTTCCAGGACATCGTCCCGCTTCATTCCCAGCGCGATCCCCAGTCTCTGGTCCACATCCGGGTTTACATACACCGGCTTCGCCCCGCACAGCACCAGAGCGTTGATCGCACTCCGGTGTACATTTCTGGGCATGATGATCTTGTCATTTTTCTTACAGCAGGACAGGATCATGGACTGGACCGCCGACGTGGTGCCGCCGACCATGAGAAATGCGTGGTCCGCCCCAAACGCGTCCGCCGCCAGTTCCTCCGCCTCTTTGATCACGGAAACCGGATGGCACAGATTGTCCAGAGGCTTCATGGAATTCACGTCAATGCTGACGCACCTCTCCCCGAGAAGCTGCACCAGCTCCGGATTCCCCCTCCCATGCTTGTGTCCCGGAACGTCAAAGGGGACCACCCTGTTCCTCCGGAACCGTTCCAGTGCCTCGTAGATGGGCGCTCTTTTCTGTGATAACTTATCCATGACAACCTCCCTCAGTTACTGGTGCCTTTTCTACGCAAAAATAAAGACACAGGTCCGGGGCATGCGCACCCAGCCTGTGTCTTGTCATCACGTTATATCTTATTCGAAAGAAACTTCTTTTGTTCTCGTTCTTACAGATAAAACAGATATTGGGGTTAGAGTCTATATAGCAAATATTTTTACTTTTACTACTCTTATTGACCGTTTCACAAGTTGCGTATGCGTATCATGCACACCGGTTATAAAGTAACCAACTTATAAAATTTGAGCTTCTAACTCAATCAATAATGCAGCTTTTGCGCCGCGTAAAATATTTGCATGGAGAACTTTCCTGATATCTGCTTTCCATACATTGGTATCGTAACATACCGGTTCAGGAATTTCAAGAAATATCTTTGATCAAATGTTCAAATCTCATTGATCATGATCGTCTGCTGCTCTCCCATATCCATTCTTATTCAAACGGATATCTGACTCCCCACTCCTTCCGGAGTCTGTCCATCAGTTCCATTATAAAAATACTCTCCGCATGGGGCATCTCCCCACATTCCGTTCTCCCCTCCCTGACCGCTCTGATCGCTGCCGCCAGTTCATATTCAAACCCGGTGATCTGTTCGGGAGCGCGCTCCTCCCGGATAAGTTTCCTTTCTCCGTTATAGATCTTGACCGATTTGATATTGTTGACATGTTCCGCCACCAGATATCCTTTCGTTCCGTACACGATCCCTTTCTGGTCTGTCCCGGCAAGCGCAGTGCTCTGGAGAGAAGCCATGGCGCCGTTTCTGTATTTCAGTATCACAGAGTTCTGTGAGTCCACCCCTGTCTCGAATTTGACGCAGGATGTGATGATCTCTTCGATTTCATTTCCCAGCACCATGCTGGCAAATGTCAGAGGGTAGACGCCAAGATCCAGAAGAGCCCCGCCCGCAAGGGAGGGATCTGTGATCCGTTTTATCTTTGTCAGATCAGCTCCAAAATTGGCTGTGACCATTGTGACCTCGCCGATTTCTCCGCTCTCTATGATCTGCTCTATCATCTTTCTGGCCGGAAGGTATCTTGTCCACATGGCCTCAGAGAGAAAAACGTTTTTTTCTTCTGCCAGTCTGACGATCTTTTTCGCCTGCTCCGCATTGCCCATGAACGCCTTCTCGCAGAGTACCGGCTTCCCGTTTTCCAGACACATCCGTGCGTCCTCATAATGACATGAGTGCGGTGTCGCGATATAGATCAATTCTGTCTCTTGGTCCTCCGCCAGTTCCTGATAGGATCCGAAAGACTTCTTAAAGCCCCATCTTTCTGCAAACGATTCCGCCCTCCGCTTATCTCTTGACGCCACGGCATAAGGCTCTGCGCCCTCCATTTTATTTAATGTTTCCGCCATAGTACATGCGACCATACCGGTTCCGATGATTCCGACTTTCATAGCTGACTCCTTTAATATGCTTTGCTGACGATTCCCACTTTTTTGATCCCTTCAAAAGAAATTCCGTGAATCTTTGCGATCTGCTCTTCCACCACCTCAAATCTGGCCGCCATAGCTGAACTGTTATCCACATATGCGCCCTTCTTCCTGGGAGAAATGTACAGATACATCCCATGTCTGATCAGCTCATCCCGGTATGGCAAAAGATCGATCTCCCATGCTGCTCCGTTACAGAAATTATCATGGATCATCTCTCCATTGATGAATGCATATCCGACGTCCCCCTCATAATCGACTTTTAGCAGGAGACGTTTCAGCCCCTCGAAGTCCTCCGGGTTGAACCTGAGCACCGCTCTGGCATTGATCACTTTCGTCGAAGAGACCGGGCTTCCAACTACCGGACGCTTCAGAGCCTGCTCTTTCTCGTCGTTTACTGTGCTGCGATCCTCAATTTCAACACGAAATTCCTTCTCTTCATGATAGGGAGCGTATACTGCAAAGATCCCGTTTGTTCCGGTGCATTTCAGCGGTCTGCCATCTGCCAGGATCTCTCCTGCGCGTCCGGGGAACACACTGAGCTCGTTCTCTTTTCCAATCGTATACTCCATCTCGATCTTCCCGTCTTTCAGGAAAACCGGGCAGTCCGAGAGGATCAGCTTTTTCTCTCCCTGCTCCTCAAGCTGCCACAGCCGAAGGCCTTCTGCTTCCGGAAGCGTGGCAATAACATACTTCACGCCTTTTTTGTCCGTGAAAGAGAACGTACTGATCTCCTTTTCCGACGCAAGGATCTTGTGTCCCTCGATCTCACAGTTTTCGGCATCCTCGAATTTATCCACATTCTGGAATACATATTCCGGGCGCATCCCCGGAACGCAGATAAAGAAATAGTACTCTGCCTCCGGTCTCCTGATCCGTGTCACCAGCTGTGCAGAAGCATACTTCAGGATCGTCTCACCGAACGCAAACCAGATCGGAAGGATCGCGAATCCGCCTTTTTCCAGATTCAGGCTTCCGCTCTCCGGAACCCGCACGCTTCCCATGTCTGTATTCACTTCAACTGCAAAGTCTTTCTGGTCGATCATTTCCACATGATCCTGATAATTGTTCAGGAATAAGAATCCTTTTCCTGATTCATTGACCCTTACGACATAGCGGAGCGTTTCAACATCTTCGGGCACCTGTGTGACCGCCTCTTTCGAGAGCACTGTCTTTGTGGAAGTAAAATACTCCTCAAATTCTTTATACAGCAGATGCTGAAGTTTCAGCTGATGGAATGATTTTCTCACCTGACCGAACTCGCCGATCGCCGCCTGATAATCATAGGAAAATTTAGGCACGGCACATTCATTCAGATACGGTACTCTCTTTCCTTTCGGATGGGTTCCTCCATGGTACATATAATATCCAAGGAAGTTGCACCCGCTTCCCACCTTGACCTGGGCAAGGGCTCCCACACTTTCGTAAGGAAGCTGGAATCGGTACGGATAATACACATTCATGCCGCCTCCCATCTCGCAGCATGCAAAGGGAAAATCTTCCGCCTGATATTCCGGATCGAAGTTATAATAGTCCGGAGAGTCGTTGTTATGAAAATCACCGTAGAGATATTCCGCAGTCGCCGGATGCTCTTTCAGCGAACTGTCATAAAACATCCACGGGCGGAATGCGTACCCGCCCCACAGCGGAAACACCGTTTTCTCAGGAGCACACGCGCCGCCCCATGCGGTCGCTGTATACAGCGGGACATCGAACCCGGCCTCCTTTGCCAGCCGTTTCAATGTTGCCATATGCTTTACACCGTCGCGTCCGCTCACTACCCACTCTTTGCTGTTTTCCGTTGTCATTTCCCATGGGCAGGAGGCATGTTCCATCTCGTTCTCAAGCTGTACTCCGATGACCGGACCGCCGTCTTTAAAGAGCAGTCCTTTCGCCTGTTCATAGATCTCCTCATAAAAGCGCTTTGTATATTTCAGGTATTCCGGATCATCGCATCGAATATCAAAGGGGCGCCCGAACATCCAGTCAGGATATCCTCCGTTTCTGCACTCGCCGTGGGAGAACGGCCCTATACGGAGTATCACAAACATCCCGTTTTTCTTACACAGCTCGATAAATTTTCTGAGATTTTTATTTCCTGTCCAGTCAAACTCTCCTTCGATCTCTTCATGATGTATCCAGAAAATATAAGTCGCGATAATATTAAGACCGCCCATCTTCATTTTGATGATCTCATCTTCCCAGAGTGCCTCATTCATTCTGGAAAAATGTGCTTCTCCGCATATCGCAAAAGAGGGTGTATCATTCAGCTGGAGGTAATAGTTCATGATCTCCAGTTTCTGTCCTTTGTCGTCACTCCCGCCCATCTCGATCGGCGCGGGGTAGATCGGATTACAGATTTTTCGTGCGTCAATTTGATATTCCCGCATGATTTCCTCCTCTTATATATGAAAGTTCTCTTTCTTATCTCACCCTCCGGAACCGGATGTTCACCCGGAACAGATCTCCGTCCAGATACAGTTCAAACTCTCCTCCCTGCATCTGCACCAGACTCTTGGCAATGGACAGCCCCAGACCGCTTCCTTCCGTACTCCTGGAGATATCTCCACGGATAAAACGCTCCGTCAGCTCATCTGCCGTGATATTGAGCTGCTGTTCTGAGACATTTTTCAGAGTAAAGTTTACCGTGTCCTCCGTCACCGCCATATCGGCATAGACCCGGGTTCCCGGCATGGCGTATTTTGCCGCGTTCCCAAAGATATTTTCCAGGACCCGCCACATGCGCCTTCCGTCCACATGGATCACCGCCGGCTCCTCCGGGATGTTCAGCACGACTGTCAGGTTCCTTGCGTCGAACTTCTCCGCCATCTCCCCTTCCGTCTGCTGCACCAGCTCCCGCAGATCCATATCCATACATTCCAGCGAAATATTCCCACTGCTCACCTTCGACGCCTCGACCACATCCTCGGTCAGAGTCTTGAGCCGCTGCGCCTTTGCCTCCAGGATATCCAGATATCCCTGGATCTTCGGATCGTTGATGTTGGACCGCTTCAGGATATCCACATAATTGATGATGGACGTCAGAGGCGTCTTAATGTCGTGGGATACGTTGGTGATCAGATCCGTCTTCAGCCGTTCGTTTTTCATCCCTTCCTCTACCGCCTTGTTCAGCCCGCTTCCGATATCGTTGATCTTCTCTGCCAGGTCCCGGTTTGTGCCGCTCAGGCCGGCAAGGGATATCTGATAACTCATATTTCCGGAAGCGATCTCTTCAATACCTTTTTTCAGCCGGTTCTTTGCGATCACATTGCTCAGCACCAGATAGATCACCGCAATGTCCGCAGCCAGCAGGAACAGCGCGAACAGCGGCGCTCCATTGGACGCCAGGGCGAGCCACTGCAGGATGATAAACACTCCCAGGATGATCCCCACTCTCGTCGTGGCAGAACGCTCACGGAACACCGTTGCCCCGAAATGGATAAACGCCCGGCAGACGCTGTCCTCCCACAGACGCCTTCCCTTTATCCGCCTGACCAGACTGATATAGCCGGCAAAAAAGCAGCTGAATGTAAACACACCGTATACAAATAATCCCGCCGTGTCAAACAGATCATAGCTCTGCGTAAACATCCCTGTGTCATAGTATAACGGATAAAGATAAGTATCCGTCTCATAAGTGAGCGTTTCAGAAATACTGACGTTGATCCCGCTCCAGGTCATGGCAAAAAGCCCGGTTCCCGCAGCCCATATGAGGATGACCAGAGCCGCAGCGATCTCCGTCTTCCAGCGGTCGAATGCCGTCAGGTGGAGTTTCTCGTCACCCGCTCTTCTCCCGGCTGTCAGCGTCAGCCATACCAGGCATACAAGAAAGGCAGCTGCGGCGATCACTGATATGACGAGAGAATTCCTGATATATGGGACATTCGTGTCATATGCCTGTTTTCCTTCATAAAACTGATCCTGTATCGGGAATTCGGTATCCACAGCCACCGCAAAGATACTGTTGAAATTTCTCCGGTCTTCGTAAGTTCGGACCGCATCCCACTCGTTCGCCTCGGAGATCGTCATATTGGTCTCAAAATCTCTCAGCCTGGGATATACGACCATATATTTGACCGAATCTCCGGCTTTCATCTTCTCGATATTTTTTTCCGCTTCCGCAAAATTTTCATACTCGCTCCGGTTCGTGACGACCCGTTTCGTCTCTTCATTGATATACAGATAAGTAAGGTTTGTGTTCCCTTCCGCCAGATAGTCCCAGCCGCTGTTATACGTCTGCAGATCTGAATAAAGACTGCTCAGCGCATATGTGATATTTTCATAAATGATAGTGAGCTTCCCGTTCAGCCCGGGATTCTCATTTACAGCCTGGAGCAGATTGCTCCCCCCTGCGGGTGCATATTTTTCCTTCAGTGACTCCCCGAAGTTCCAGCAGTCTGTATACTGCAGTTCCCCCTCTTTATCAACGATACGGAAATCATACTGCCCCGGCGTGGTGTACGCGCCTTCTTCCAGAAGATCCAGGATCGTCCCCTGATCCGTATCCTCTGTTTCAAACGCAAGCTGCCCGGTCTCAAACATTGTCAGAAAATCGCTGAGATAATAGTAATAGTAGCTCCCGTCCGGTCTCTCGCAGACGATCACACCGTTTTCATCGTAAATATCTCCTTCGCCGCTGACATAGTCCTCACTCCAGCTTTCCAGTTCTTCCAGTGTGTATGCGATCCCGGAAACATTTTCCCCGCTGACGTTTCCGCTGCCCTGCTTTCCGTACTCCATGATATCGATCACCTTATCCGGATTGTAGGCTCCGTCCGTCTCAAAAAGATTCTCAAGACGCATCTGGTTCATGATCTCCATCATGAAATTTTCCACCTGGGCATTAAAATCTTCCGAGTCTTCAAAAGGCTGATCCGTCATTCCCCACAGTTCTGCCGGGTTCGCAGTCCCCGCAATCGTCAGCGCACCGAACAGATTTGTCGTAAAGATCGCACCGCTCAGCACTGCCAGCACAAGAAGGACAGCTTTCGTCACTGTCTTTTTATACCACCTGTTCATAGGTCTCCCTTCATCTCTCCCATTATTTTTCTCCATATCCCGGCCCTTCCAGCCGGCATCTCCTCTACATCTTCTCGATCTTATAGCCTACTCCCCACACGACCTTCAGGTATCTGGGATCTTTCGGATTGATCTCGATCTTCTCCCGGATATGCCGGATATGCACGGCAACTGTGTTGTCTGCTCCGATCGCCTCTTCGTTCCAGATCGACTCATAGATCTGATTTATCGAAAATACTCTCCCCTGATTTTTCATGAGCAGGAGCAGGATGTTGTACTCAATGGGTGTCAGTTTCACCGGCTCACCGTCCACGGTCACTTCCTTCAGGTCATCATTGATCCGAAGTCCTCCGACTTCATAGATCTTGTCTTTCCTGTCCTGCACCGTGCCGCCGAGCTGCGTGTACCGCCTCAGCTGAGACTTCACTCTCGCCACAAGCTCCAGCGGGTTGAACGGCTTCGTCACATAGTCGTCAGCGCCGATGTTAAGTCCCAGTATCTTGTCCGCATCCTCGGACTTCGCCGACAGGATGATGATCGGGATACTGTTCTTCTCTCTGATCTTAAGGGTGGCTCTGATCCCGTCCAGTTTCGGCATCATAACATCGATGATCAGAAGGTTCACATCCTCCTTCTCCAGGACGCTGATCGCCTCAATCCCATCGTATGCCTTCAGGACTTTGTATCCTTCCTGGCTGAGATATATCTCAATTGCTTCCACGATTTCTTTGTCATCATCGCACACTAATATATTGTACATTTTCATCACCTCCCTTACAGTATATATGATAGGGGAGATTTTTTAAAAGGGATGAGGGAAAATCTTAGGAAATTATTAATTTTCCTTTCAAAAAAGCCGCCGCACATCCCTCTGAAGTGCAGCGGCTGTTTCCTCTATAAAAAGCTTTTAATTACGGACTGTTTCCATGATACAAACCCTAAACAGCCCCTATTCCAGTACCTCCCTCACCCGCTCCAGCGGTACGCCGCACTTTCCGGCGATCTCCTCCTCAGATCTTCCTTCGGAAGAAAGCCTGAAAATAAGTTTAGCGAGTGCAAGTCCCTCTTCAAGTCCCTGCTCAAGTCCTTCCTGTCGTCCCGTTCTTCTTGCCTTCTCTCTTTCCTTTTCCATCTCATCAGCAAACAGTTCTCTCAATGCATCACACATCTTCTCTTCAACCTCCATTTCCTTCCAGTTCGCCCGGGTGATCAGATCCATCACAGCAGCATAGTCCTTTGAATCCTTATATGGTTCATACTTTGTGATCAGATCACTCAGCTCCTTCCCCGCTCTCAGGTTCATTCTCAGGCTTTGAAGCCGGCAATTCTCTTCCTGAGTCAGTTCATGCGTGATCAGAAGCTGCATGGGGATCGCGTCTCCCTTGAGATAATAGACTCCCTTATAGTGGCACTCTGCCCTTATCACTCTCACTTCCTTCAAATGCTTCATCATCTCCCTGGGATAATGATTGCACACAAACGTGATCGTTATCTCTGTCGGCTCGATCTCCCTGACTCTGTTCGTATTCGACTGATAAAAGCAGGCATATCCGTACACTTTGTAAAAATCATTCACGCTCAGATTGTCATCCGGCGCCTTATACTCGACAATATTATGCTTTCAAAAGATCCTTCCGACCGTCTTATGGATCGAAACGTCTCTCAGTTTCTTGATAATGAGCACATCGATCTGCGGCGGCTTTTTGCTCAGCAGATATTCCTCCTGAAGCTCCAGTTCCTTCCTCTCTATCTCCTCCGCAAACGTGATCCGAAGCGCGGCTCCGAATGCAGGATGCCATTGCAGCCTCTGCCTGTTTCCTTTTTCACTTCCACTCATATGTGGATTTCTCCTTTCAGTATAGCCAATTCATTTTTCGGTTGCAACATGATCCACTCTTTAATTTTTCTCCAACGGCATCACATCCTTAAATCCACATAGTCAATTTGGAAATCCGCTCTGAACCCAGAGCATGAACACTGTCCTTCGGCGGTCAGATCAGGACCGAACGTCCTCCGCCTGAGAATCCCCCAGCCGCTCTCCAGGGAGCAGCGCTTCAGCGCGCCCCTCCCGTCCCCTAATCCCACTCCCTTCCCCAGCCAAAAAACAAGCCGGGCGGTATGTGTTGTTCGAAGGCTGTTAGAACGGCGTCGGTCCTTAGAGCGCGTCCTTTGCGCTCTTATGTACCGCTACGCCGTTCTCCAAGCGCAAGCGCGCCTGAGAACAACACATACCGCCCGGCGTACTTTTTGGGCCAGCCGTACGATTTGATTTACAGCGTATTTCTATAATAGTTGATCAGACATCCATCCAGAATGATCTGTCTCTCTGCATCTGTCAGGTCGCCAAGCCGTAAGTCAATCTCCTTCAGCTCGTCGCCCACGACATATGCCTTGATCACATCACTCTTCTCTTCCACTGCCTTTCTCACATCCGGCACGAAGATATAATCTCCGTTCTTGAACGGAAGCGCTTCGTGGTCCGCATCGGTCAGGAACGGAAGCATTCCCCAGTTGATCAGGTTGGAGCGGTAACGCTTCGTCGCATACTCGATGGCGATGTTCGCCCATCCGCCAAGTACTTTCTGGCAGGAAGCAGCCTGCTCACGGGCAGAACCGTCTCCCGGTTTTACGGCAAAGATCGTGCTGCCGACTCCGATGTTCCCTCTTCCGACTTCCGGATATGTCTTCTGGATCGTCTCCATCACCGGTTTCAGTTCCTCAAGCGCATCCAGCGGGCATGTATCTGCCTCGATGGCTTTCTGCGCTTTCTGGACTTCTTTGGCACGTCCCACGTATGCAGGGTCTTTTCTTGAGAGAGCGAACTCTGCAAGTCCCAGCGGATTGGAACGGTAAGAAGAAGTCTCTCCCGACGGGATCAGCTCATCCGTCGTTGTGACCGGATCATGGATCTCAGAAACGACTTTCACGATCAGGTTCTCCGGAAGCGGAGACATTGCCGGCCAGTCCTTGATGTTCGGTCCGAAATGGATCTCCACGCTCGGATCTGCCACACCGTGGCTGTCGAAGACTCTGTTTGCATAAATATTTTTATCGAAATGATATTTCTGTCCTTTGTACTCTACATCCAGGTCTGTAGCAGAAGTCAGGTATCCCTTGTTCGCTGCTGTCGCCGCAATGGAACGTGCATCCATCAGGGCTACGGAAGAAATCTGTCCGCTCTGCAGCTTGCTTCCCTCACGGTTCGGGAAGTTTCTCGTAGTATGACGGATGGAGAACGCATTGTTCGCCGGAGTGTCCCCTGCGCCGAAGCACGGTCCGCAGAATGCAGTCTTCACGACAGTTCCTGCCTCAAGAAGGTCCGCTACCGCGCCATTCTTCACAAGTTCCATGTAAACCGGCATACTTGCAGGATATACGCTGAATGTAAATTCATCCGCTCCGATATTTCTTCCCTTGATGATGTCCGCCGCCGCGCAGATGTTCTCGAATCCGCCGCCGGCACATCCTGCGATGATGCCCTGATCCACATAGAGCCTGCCGTTCCTGATCTTGCCCTGAAGAGAGTAATCCACAGCGCCGTCCAGGCTGACAAGTGCTTTCTGCTCCACATCATGAAGGATATCCGCAAGGTTTTCATTTACCTCGTCGATGGTATAAACATTGCTCGGATGGAACGGCATCGCGATCATCGGTTTGATCTCGCTTAAGTTCACGTAAACGCATCCGTCGTAGTATGTCACCGCACCCGGGTTCAGTTCTTTGTAATCCCCGCTTCTGCCGTGGATCTCATAGAACTCCCGGATCTTTTCGTCTGTCGTCCAGATGGAAGACAGGCAGGTCGTCTCCGTCGTCATAACGTCAATGCCGATACGGAAATCAGCGCTTAGCTTCTTCACGCCCGGTCCTACGAATTCCATCACTTTATTGTTTACATAGCCATTCTTGAATACCGCACCGATGATCGCCAGCGCAACGTCCTGCGGTCCCACGCCCTTCATCGGCTCGCCGTCCAGATAGATCGCGATCACGCCCGGCATCTTGATGTCATAGGTCTTGTTGAGAAGCTGTTTTACAAGCTCCGGTCCACCTTCACCCATTGCCATGGTTCCCAGCGCTCCGTAACGGGTATGGCTGTCAGATCCCAGGATCATCTTTCCGCCGCCTGCCAGCATCTCGCGGGCAAACTGGTGGATGACTGCCTGATGAGGCGGAACATAGACGCCGCCGTACTTCTTCGCACAGGTCAGACCGAACATGTGGTCATCCTCGTTGATCGTTCCGCCTACCGCACAGAGGCTGTTGTGGCAGTTCGTCAATACATAGGGCATAGGGAATTTTTCAAGTCCTGACGCACGCGCCGTCTGAATGATGCCGACAAACGTGATGTCATGTGACGTCAGTTTGTCAAAACGGATCTGCAGGTCCTTCATATTGTCAGAAGTATTGTGCTCTTTCAGAATGCCGTACGCCATCGTGCTGCGCGCCGCTTCTTCTTTTGACAGAGGAACCTGTACATTTCCTGTATCTTCTACTATCTCAGTGCCGTTTAAGAGATAGACACCGTTGTCATATAATTTGATCATGTAGAAACCTCCTTGTAAAACTGTTTACAGTATCTTTCTGCCGTGCCAGCCCGATCTCGCTTTGGCTCCATCTCGCTGCGGGCGTCCGCCCCATACAAATATCATAGGACAGCCAACTGCAGGCAGGCTTGCGTTTTCTGTCCTATAATATCTGTGCACGGCAGAACTAATGACATTTTATCACATTTCGTCAGTCTAGTAAAATCGAAATTTAACGACTTGTCGTAACAGCTCAGCCATAAGGTAAGGTGCAGACGGATTCTTATGCCGGCATAAATCAGTCTGCACCTTACCTTATGAGCGGATTGCCCGTATATGAGCAAAGGAGCGGCGCAGCCGCAGAAAGCACGTAAGTGCGGCTTTGCGAATGGCGCGCGCTGAACCGCTGCGACTGGTCCATCTTTTACGGACCGGCTTCTTGCAGTCCCTTCCCGGCAGGGATATAATATAGAAAATGTTTGCTTTTGGGGGACCGCATTACCATGAACGATAAGATTGAGAAACGCCGGGTACGTATCGCGGAGATCATCGATGTCAGGACCGGCACTGACTCAGCCGGTCATATTTTTGATTTCCTGTATCTTTTTATCATTATCGCCAATCTGACGGTGAGCATCATGCTCACATACGAAAATATCCGGATGCGGTATGAAGACCTGCTCCTGATGATCGAGCAGATCACCGTCGTGCTCTTCTGCATTGACTATATCCTCAGGCTGTGGACGGCAAAATACATCTATCCCGAAACCAGTGAGGCGCGCTCCATCCGGAGATACGTCTTCTCATTCACAGGAATTGTGGACCTGCTCTCGTTCCTCCCGTATTTTCTGCCCATATTCTTTCCATCCGGGGCGGTTGCGTTCCGTATGCTGCGGATCATGAGAGTGTTCCGCCTGTTCCGGATCAACGCCTACTATGATTCCTTTAAACTGATCACGGAAGTCCTGTCAAGCAAGAAACAACAGCTTTTCTCCTCCGTATTTACGATATTGATCCTGATGCTGGCATCCAGTCTGTGCATGTACAGTCTGGAGCATGAGGCGCAGCCGGAAGTGTTTTCCAATGCATTTTCCGGGATCTGGTGGGCCGCCTCCACCCTGCTCACTGTGGGGTACGGCGATATCTATCCCATCACCACGCTGGGAAAGATGTTTGGGATCTTCATCACCTTCCTCGGCGTCGGTATGGTCGCCATCCCTACAGGTATCATCTCAGCCGGATTTGTAGATCAGTATTCCCGAATCAAACGGATGAGCGAGTATGGACAGGAAGCAGACGTTCATTTTATCAAGATCCATCTGACCGAAAGAGACTTCTGGGTTAACAAAAGCATCGCCCAGCTCCGGCTTCCGGAAGGAGTTATCGTGGCAGTAGTAAAGCGGAACAACCGGATCCTTGTCCCCCGCGGCAATATGGTCCTGAGGCCGAATGATGTAATGGTACTCGGAGCAGAGTCCTTTGATGAAAACGAACACATCAAACTGAAGGAGATCATCCTCCAGAAAAGCCACCCCTGGATCGGGCACCGCATCCGTGACCTGGATATTTCCAGACACTCCATCATCGTTCTCATCAGGCGCCGCAAACGAATCCTTATCCCCAACGGGAACATGATCCTGCGGGAAGGTGATATGGTGATCATCTACACCCAGACATTTATTGCCGATGCAAATGATATAGAGGTCTGACTCTGATCGTATGCCGTTAACCGAAAGTGCTGCAAAAAATCCCCGATCCCTTTTCAGACAGTTCTTTTTGTGATATCCTTGTAGTCATGCGAAATTTTTGATCAAAGAACAAGGAGTATATTATGGATGTCATAATCGTGATGTGTCTCGGAGTGCTGACAGGGAAGTTCTTTTTCCCGCTGAAATGGAAACGGATCAACGAGCTGCTGCAGACAATATGTACATTGCTTCTGATTTTTTCCATGGGAGTCCTGCTTGGGAGCAGAGAAAATTTTCTTCAGGAGATCACAACTCTCGGATTTCAGAGTATTCTTTTCTTCCTGATCCCCTCGGTCTTTTCCGTGATCATCGTATATCCTCTCACACGGATCTTTCTGGACAGCCGGAAAAAAGGAAAAAAGGAGGGAGACTGATGGTTTATCTGGCTGTGATCGCGCTTCTGGGCGGGATCGTCTGCGGAATGGCAGGTTTGGACAACATTCTTCTCATTAAGATGATCACTTCGAACAAAGACCTTATCCTGTACATACTCATGTTCCTGGTGGGGATCAGCATTGGGCTGAACAGGGGGATCGTGAGCAAGATAAAAGAATATCACATTAAGATTTTTGTGATCCCTGCCGGGATCATCGTCGGATCCCTGGCAGGGGGGATCGTGAGCGGACTGATCACAGGACTTCCGCTGAACCAGAGCGCAGCGACCGCCGCAGGACTGGGCTGGTACAGTCTTTCCGGAGTCGCCATTGGAAATCTGGCAGGCGCTCAGGCAGGAAGTATCGCATTCCTGAGCAATCTGTTAAGGGAGATCTTCTCTTTTTTCAGCATTCCCTGGATCTCAAAAAAACTGAACTGTTATACCTGTATCGCTCCGGCGGGAGCCACAAGCGAGGACACAACCCTCCCCATGATGATCCGGTACACCAACGGGGAGACTGTAGTGCTGTCCGTGTTCAACGGGGTGATCTGTTCGGCGGCAGTGCCGTTTCTGATCTCGTTCTGTTTTAATTTTTTATAATTTGCTTTTCGAGACACATGCAGGTAAGTGTATATAAGATCAGCCGGAACAGTCGTTCCGGTCTGATTTTACAGTATTTTGCCGCGATCAGATCTGTGCCCTTGCTATTCTGTTTTATACAGTTCCTCCGCATTATTGATCATTTCAGATACAGCGATTAATATATATATTTTACAAATTTTATGCCTTCTATTTTTTCAACAAGCTTCAATATTTCTTCTCTTTTCATATTTGGGGTGTTTTTAAGCGAAATTGTAAGCCTGTGTACTCTTCTTTTCTTCCCTGTCTGGACCTCCAATATATCCATCCCATTCTCTGTCAGTTTCTGTACGGCGCTTCCTATCGCGTTATTTCCTTCTGCCTCTATATATAATCCATAACACACTGTTTCATTAAGCATATCATATTCCATCTTTTTAAAAAATTTCATGATCAGACATACTATCACGGTTGTAATAATACCCGCGCTGTAAAATCCCGTACCAATAGCAAGGCCAATACTTGCCGCTGTCCACAGACCTGCTGCCGTTGTCAGCCCTCGAACCTTCGTCTTTCCGGAAATAATACTTCCTGCGCCAAGAAATCCTATCCCGCTGATCACCTGCGCTCCCAGCCTTGACGGATCGCCGTTTTCATATGCAATGTACATATACTGCCCTGTTGCCATCACCAATGCAGAGCCCAGACATACCAGCATATATGTCCGCATTCCTGCCGGCTGATGCGCCCTGCCTCTTTCTACGCCAATGACGCCTCCGCAGAAAACGGCAAGAAGCACCCGAAATAAAACAGATATTATATTTAATTCTTTCAATACATTATAAATATTATCCATCACATTTATCATGTTTCTCCTGTTCTATATTGTCTTTTCTCCAAATGATAAAATCGAAGATGCACTTTTCCGCAGCATCTCCGATTCATTCTGTTTATCAATTCTATTAAATTCTTTTCCTCTGTCTAAAAAATCTTCCCCTGTAAAAGGTCACAAACGTTTTGACTGATTTCATTTAAATCAATTTTCTCGCCCGACATGTGGTAGAGCGCAGGCTCATAGAGCGCCGGCCCTTGATATCCTGCCTTTTTTAATATATCAAGTATCTCATTCCATTTGTTTTTTCCATACCCCGGTAATTCATGACGTTCATCTGAAAAATCATAATCCGATATATGCAGAGAAACAGGACAATACCCCTGATCAATCATGAAAGATAAAAATGAACTATTTTCTTCCAGCAAAGAATGATTTGTATCGAAAATAAACTTTGTATCCGTTGATTGAAGAAGATCCAGCATTTCTTTTGAACAATTTCCCAGACATGTCCTCGGAAGATTTTCCAGGGCAAGAACAACTCCCATGTCTTTTGCCGCTTCATTTAACAATTTTATATTCTTTTTCGCGTAGATCATCCTCTGCGCTCTCTCTTCCGGAAGTACCGGTTCAAAACTTGGATGGAGAACCGCAACAGAGATATCTGCCCGTGAAGCCGCTTTGATCAGCTCCTCAAAATCGCCCAAAGCTTCTTCTGCATTTTCCCTGGACAAATCCCATTTTTCCGAAAATGGAAGGTGTATGCTCCAAAGTTCAAGCCCCAATGATCTGCAATAATGATACAGTTCTTCCGCAGTATCCCCTTCAGTAAAATGATACCGATTAAAATAGTCATCATGTGAAAATGATAATTCCACACACTCAAAATCATTTTCCTTTACTTTACAAAGGACGTCCGGATCTGCGCCGATACACTCGTTTTTTTCATTACGAAAAAAACTTAATGATATTCCTTTTTTCCAGTTATATATCACCGCATACTCCTTTCTGATCTCAAATTCCCCGTTATTATTTGCTGACAGAGTCAAGCTGGCCCTCTATAATGTATCTCTGTAAGAAAACATACACAAAAATAACCGGCAGCAATGCTACTGCGCACATCGCACAGGCCAGCGGGACATTTTGGACAGAACCGGCTGCCGTATAAAACGCCTTTCTTACAGTTAATATTACAGTTGCCTTTCTCGAATCTGTTAACAAATATGTGGGCATTGCGTAGTTATTCCATGCGCCTACCGCGATCATTATCAGTCGCGTGACCGTTACCGGTTTCAGCTGAGGCATAATAATGCGGAAAAACGTTCTGAAAATACCTGCTCCATCTATTGCAGCGGCTTCATCAAGATCTTTGCTTATTGAAACGATAAATGAAGTATAAAAAAACATTGTACTTGACATGCCGATCGCTGCCGTCTGAAGAGAAAGCGCCCATATTTTGTTGATCATTTCAAATTTTACCATCAAAGAATATGTTCCTACTAAGAGAGACAGACTGGGAATCATCATAATGCAGATATTAAACGTTCTTAACGTGGATGATATTCTACCTCCGGCACGAGCTAATCCGTAAGATGCTAATCCGCCCAGGACAATTTCCAGCAGGCATACTTCAACAACATAAACAATCGAGTTTTTAAAGCCATTTAATAAATCAGAATCGAGAAACGCTTCCACATAATTCTCCAATGTCCACCTGGCCGGCAAATACAGTCGCGGCGTAAGGTCTGTCACTTCCCTAAACGACTGATTCAGCATGACATAAACAGGGAGTAAATATAGTAGGATCAAAATAAAGGAAATAATATAAATACTCACCTTTACTTTTCCGCCAATTGGAAGACGCAGTTCTTTTCCATTCCTTTTTTCCTGAATATCCGCCACTAATATTCCACCTCCCTGTGCCTTAAGAACTGATTAATAGGAACTGCCACCAAAAATATGATCACAAACAGTGCAACTCCTACCGCTGATGAATATCCGGCTTTTTCATCATTGAAATAAAGCAAAGATATATAATATGACAGCGATAAAGATTTTCGATTAGGTCCTCCATTAGTCAGGGTAACGATAATATCATACAGCTTAAGCCCACCGATCAGATTCGTAATCACTGCTGTTGTAACAGCAGGCATAAGCAGAGGCAGATCCACTTTAAAAAAGGCCTGGATCTTTGAAGCTCCATCTAACAATGCAGCTTCTTTATATACTTTGGGAATGTTCTGTAAGCCGGCCAGATAAATCAGCATACAAAATCCCATAGTCTGCCAGCTGTTTATCAGCGTGATAATTATAACTGCCCGTACTCCGTCTCCCATCCAATAAATATTTGATATCCCGAATAAGTTCAGCAGATTGTTTAAAACCCCATTTTCATAATTGAAAATGTAATACATTATCGCCCCCATGATCACTCCGGAAATCATAATTGGCATATATAAAACCGCACGCAGAAAATTTCTCCCCTTAAATTTCCGGTTAACAAATAATGCAGCCGAGAGTCCGAAAATATTCTGAAGTATCGTACTTCCGAATCCGTAAACAAATGTATTAATCGTAGACCTCCAAAACACATCATCCGTAAAAAGCGAAAGATAATTTTCGCCTCCGACAAAACTCATATGCTGTGAATATCCATTCCATTTAAAGAAGGATACCCGTACTGCGTTTCCGAGAGGAACAATCATAAATATAAATATCAACAAAAAGGCTGGAATACTCAAAGACAGTAACGCTATTTTTTTCCTTTTGCTCATAATTGTCCATCCTTTCCTGATCACCAAACCCGGACTCCCGCCGAACTTCACCCGCACTATGGAGAAGCAAAATATTACTATTTTGCTGCAGCCTCAGAAAAGTGATTTCAGCGGAAGTCCTTATAAAACCAACGTTATTTTTTAATTATTCGACATGTTCTGTTTCGTACAGATCGCTATAATTTTCTTTCAGGTAATCAATAACCTTCTGTTTGTTTTCGTCTGACTGATCTTCACAGAACATCCCTGCAGCCACCTCAAATACGCTCCACATTCCGTTGGGCATATATTTTCTGTCCCAGAGATTATCGTAAAAAACATCCGGGAAATGTTCTTCCATTTCTTCCATCATTTGCATTCCATAAGATTTTGTTGTTTCGGATGGTAATGTACTGATCTCACCTGCTGCTGCATTGATCGGATCTGCATTTTCCGCCACATAATTCAAAAATGCTTTACAGACATCCATTTCTTCTGTATCTTTCCATATACCAAATGAAGCGCCTTCTCCGATACCGCAGAAACGAGCCCCGCCTTCCTCACTTGCACAGATCGGGATCATTGCCATAGTTACATCAGGATTCTGTGCTGTCACAGCCGCCTGGTATGAGGTACCTATTCCTACAACAAATGCACAGTCATTCTGAGCACACCGCTCTATAGCGTCTGTCTGACTGATAGTTCCGCAGTCCTCATATAAATATCCGTTATCAAACCATGTCTGAAGATAATCAAGCACAACTTCATACTCTTTCCAGTCCCAGGATCCGTCCAGCATCGCTTTGCTCAGATCATATGTTTCCCCTTCGTAGTTAAGCCATGATCCGACTGCATTTGCCAGTGCTCCGGCTGATGTGAAATAATTTGCAATAGGAGTATAACCGGCCTCTTTAATCTTGTCGCATGCCGCATTGAAATCCTCCCAGGTTTCGATCTGCCATGGATCGACTCCCGCCGCTTCACATACATCCATGTTTACAGCGGTCCCCAAACACGACCCGGTTGTCATTAAGGTATAGATTTTTCCATCCGTGTCCCGTATAACGCCAAGTGCAGCATCATTTAAATCTTGCGCCCATTCTTCTCCGCTCAGATCCGTCAGATACTCTTTGTATCGGATCAATGACCACCCGTGAGTTTCAAAAATGTCCGGCAGGTCGTTTGACGCCATCCTCGTTTTCATCGTGCTTTCATAATCATCCCCATACTCATCTAACGTCACTTTTACGCCTGTTGAATCTTCAAAATCAGCTATTACGCCTTTATAGGCTTCCAATGTATCTCCTGTTAAATACGTTGCAATTTCGATCTCTTTTCCACTCAGATCGGCTTCTCCCCCCTCCGCAGAAGATCCGTCAGACGCTTCTTTGCCTGTCCCACACGCGGATAAAAGAATCGTGCTTGATACTAAACATAACGCAATTACTGTTTCTAATCTTCTCTTTAACATAATTTTCCTCCTCTTGTAATGTAAAATAAATTCCCGATATCATCACCTCTTTTTACAAAATTTAATCCTCCTTTCCCTTATTCTCTCTTTGATTTTTAAAGCTGATCTCGAGAACTTGTTGTCTCTAAAACACAAACTGACATCCATCGTATGCCACACAATAATTTTTGTTTTCAACTTCCTTACAAATTTTATCGTGTGTATAATCCTCATAGTGTGCAAAATGATTTAAAACCAGAATCGTATCATGACTAATACATCTCATAGCTTTCATTCTCTCTGTCACTTCATCCACAGCCCGAAAGCCCATATGACCTTTTCTCCAATCTCTGGACAGGGCAGTACAGTCTAAACTCACAAAGTCAAAATATTTTCCCTCCAGATATTTCCAGGTGATTTCAGGAAATATTCCTGTATCATGTGCATATAAAACACTTTGTCCATTTTTTTGAATAATATAGATCAAAGATTCTTCCGGCTGATTATGATCCGCCGCCAAAGCTGTCACAGTATATCCATCCCCAGTCCGGAACTGATCAAACGGGCTGATTTGATGAAATTCAATAAATTCATCTACATCCGAAAAAATACTTGCCGCTTCGTAAAACTTTTCCTCTACCGTTCTGTTTCCGTATACTGACAGTTTAAAAGGCCTGATTCCTTCTGCAAACCCTGCATTTCTCATACATATATCATAGGGAAAAAAATGATCGTGATGAGAGTGCGTTATGATCAAAGACTCTATTTTCTTTAGATCCAGTCCCAGCTTTTGCACATGATAATTCGTATCCGGCGGAAAATCGATCAACAGGGATTCCCCAATTAAAGTCTGACTCCTCGTCCTTATATTTTTTCCTCCGCATTTTCTTGCCAGCATACATGCCTCACAATCGCAAAACAGCGCCGGCCAGGCTTCAGAGCTTGCAGTCCCTAAATATGTAATTTTCATATACACCTCTTACATCCCATCCAAAGCATGTGAAATATATGTAAAATGTTGCTAATTCACTTTTACAAAATCAAATCGTACGCTCAAAACATTTTAACTATATTGAACAATTTTTTGGATTTGTTAAACTTCTTATTGTTATTTATACCATATTCTGATATAAATAAAAGCTAGAGATGTTGTAACTATTTCATATTTTGTTGTTTAATAAGAGGAAGAGAATGAGCGTTAAAAACATCACATATTTTACACAAAACAAATCTACAAATGAGACAATTCATATCTTAGATTTCGGATATCATAAGACAACACAGGGAAAACCTTCCACTCAAACCGTAGTTGATCATTACTCACTTCATTGTATCGTTGATGGGAAAGGTACTTACCGTGTTCACGACCAGACTTACTCTCTGCAGCAGAATGACTGTTTTCTTTTGCTGCCGAATACTCCAATTCGCTATCAATCTGATGAAGAAAATCCCTGGATATATTATTGGATTGGATTTGATGGCATTGATGCACTTCATATGATGCAATTATGCAACATTTCTTATCAATCTCCTGTTTTGCATTATGATAATATAGAAGAGCTTACTTCGATTATCGAGCCTCTGACCTTACTCCCTACCAGTACTATTGCCGATAACTATATGGCATTAGGCCAATTTTATACATTATGTTCCAAGCTCATACAATATAATACCTCTATTAAGCTGCCTTCACGAAAGGAAGACTACGTGAATCAGGCCATCGCTATGATCCAAAATTCATATTACAAAAATATTTCTGTTCAGGATATCTGTGACTCGATTGGGCTGGAGCGAACACATTTTTATAGAATTTTTAAAGAAATAACCGGAATCTCCATGCACCAGTATATTTCTTCTTTAAAAATTAAAAGAGCCTGCTATTTTTTAACAAACTCTGCGCTCTCATATAGTGAGATAGCCTATTACTGTGGTTATACTTCCGAACAATATTTCTCAATTGCATTCAAAAAAATACTGGGAGTTTCCCCCTCTTCCTATAGAAGATCAACGAAATCACCCCAGGACTAGATTTAAACTGAAGCCAGGTCCTCCGCCGTGCTGACCTCGATTCCGCGCCTTTGCCGCTTCATCTCGGTCGCGGGCTTTCGCCCTATAGAAAATCAAAAACGAAGGGGCTGTCGGTTAATACCGATTTTTAATCCCTGACATGCAGGGAAGAGGCAATCCCAGAGAATTCGGGCTTTTTTAAGCCCCTAATTCTCCAGTGGATTGTCTCT
>NZ_JACJLR010000005.1 GCF_016902345.1 Mediterraneibacter glycyrrhizinilyticus
GTTAAGCGAACCATGTACGGGCGGTGTAGCAAGAGATTGCTTGAGGCTAAACTGATGTATCGTAGCGGCTGATTAAAAACGACCAAACACTAATAAATGCGGAAGAACCAATTTAGTTTTGCAATCGACGTTAAATTAAAAAAAGTAAAGAAATTGAAAAAAGTGCTTGATTTTTTTGATAAGTTTGGTATAATAACCATGTTGCTTGTGAGCGACGAAAAAAACAACTGATGCGGAATGGTGTAATTGGCAGCACAGCAGACTCTGACTCTGTTAGTAGGGGTTCAAGTCCCTTTTCCGTAGCTGGGAATTTGCAGAGAGCAAGTTCCCTATTTTATCGGAGTGTGGCTCAGCTTGGTAGAGCGCTACGTTCGGGACGTAGAGGTCGCAGGTTCAAATCCTGTCACTCCGATTTTTTCATGCAAAAATATAGGTTTTTCGGGTGTTGGTAAGCCGATATTTAAACAAACGTTCGTGTTACCTGATGTTACCTCCACGGACGTAAAAATTAAAGGAGGAAATCTTGCATGTATGCTCCTTTCCGAAAAACTTTTTACCGGATAAAATTGAAAAGATGATATGAATAAAAGGATCACTGCTCTTTCTGAAAGAGGTGATCCTTAATTTTTGTTCTTTGACCTTCCGACCAGATAATCCAGAGAGACTCCATAATAGTCAGCCAGCTTAATAAAGACTTCAATTGGAATATTGATCTTTCCCAATTCATATTTAGAATATGTGGTCTGCTTTATATTCAGATAATCAGCAATCTCCTGCTGTGTTTTATCATTATCTTCACGGAGATTCCGGATATTTTCAAATACCATGTCTTACTTACTTCCCTCAATTTTTCTTCATTATAAAAAAGTCTCGACACGACTATTGAATTTTAGTCTCATTACGACTGTATTTGCTTTGAGAGTATCTTTAAGAATTGGCAAAAAGGGAAAATTAAATATTAGCCTACATAGGGATAATAGCGAAAATGGAATGGACAGAAAAACAATATAAACGTTTTAAAAAATTTATACTGGGCGATGATATGGATTTCTATGAGGAATATACGATTAATCTGACTGATGAGCAACAAAAGGAATTCTTTACAGAAAATCCTGATTTTATGTCGGAATATCCGATCAGCCGAGATAAGATATATCTACTAAAAGACCCTATATACAGAGGTATGATGCGGAAAATAAAAAAATATGAAAATAACACAGGAGATGAATAAAAACACTCCTACAAGAAAGTTCACTCTATGAGTATGGCAGGGGGTTCATAATTTTAATGATATTAGAATACTATCCGGCATCGCCTTTTCCTGCTTATTCTTCACATCCGTGTTTCTCTTTTCCCGCTGCCCCGCTGTTGTCGGTGATAGAATAGCAATCGGGGTATCGTTTCTGTATCATTTTGAAACGATTTATCTGGACTACCTCTTCCTTTCTTTTTCCTGTTACGCAGTAACATCACAAATGGGAGAGCTGGCAGTTCTGCCGGAATCTTTCTTTGTATGACGGGCATGCCGTCAGTCTGTGGTGAAAGTCCGCGAGGGGCGTAGTTGCCGACGAACCCCAAAGCGATACCGGCAGCGGAGGGGACATACAGCACTTATGCAGAAGATACGACGCCTGAGGGACTGGAAGCGTCCAGGGATCACCGGGCATTCTGCGGATTTTCCATGGGATCCGTGGCGACATGGAGGACCTTCCAGTACTGCCAGGATTATTTCCGGTATTTTATGCCTTCCAGTGGAAATCTCACTTCTGACGGAGAGTACATGGCGTCCCTGGTGCGCGATTCCGGGCATGAGTGGAATGATTTCTTTATCTTTGCGGCGTCCGGAACAGAAGACTTCGCCTATTCCTCTTTTAAAAGACAGATCGAAGCGATGGCGGATGTGAGCGATGGGACGTTCCGCTATGCGGACAATGAACGGGACGGCAACCTGTACTTTCTGGAACAGGAGGGCGGAGTACACAGCGGAGAGTATGCGCAGGAATATTTCTACAACGGACTTTGCTGGATCTGGCAGTGACAGGAAAAAACAGACCGAAAGTAAACAGGAGACGTGGATAAAAAAGCGGACTGAGGATAATCGTGGTAAAATGGACCGGAAGAATGGATAGAAAGAGAAAGAAAGGTGAGAAAAGATGAAGAGACCTTATGTGATCTGTCATATATTAAGTTCTCTGGATGGAAAGATCAACGGACCGTTCATGGGAACAGAAACTGCCGGGAGGCGATGGAAAAGCTGTACCGGCTGTTTCGTATAGAGAAGCTGCTGCTCTGCGGGGGCGGAGGGGCAGACTGGAGTTTCCTGGATGCGGGCGTGGTGGATGTACTCAGTCTGCTGATGGCTCCGGTGACCGATGGAAGTCAGGGAAGTGCGTCCCTTTTTGCACAGATTTCAGGGCTGACCAGTGCAGGGCCGGTAGAATTCTCGGTAAAAGAAGTGCGCCAGACAGCAGCCGGGGGGATATATATCCGGTGTCTGGCGAAGAACTCGAAGTGATGGTTCCTTCCCCTTTATGCCTTGCCGGCCGGATCTTGCTGGTATGATATTTCCCGGCTGGTTTGGGTGTCTCTGTTCTGTTATGAAATGTTAACAAAATTTAAGAAAAGCGAACATTTTTTTTAAAATTTGTATTCTATAATAAAGGTTGATTTATCGTTACAATGGCGGTAATGGATTACCAGAAAAAGTTTATTAATTCTTTCTTAAACCAATATCTTTATCACACAAGATATTGTATACTTGAAACAGACTGGAATACAAATGAGGAGATGGAATAATGGACAGGAGGAGGGGAACCCGCTATAACGTCAATGCTCTGATCCTGTGCGGACTTGTTTTCTTTGTTATTGTGGCAACGATCTTCTGTATGGTCGCAAATGGAAGGGAAGCTGCGAGGGAAGAGCGGCGTATCGCGGCGGAACAGCAGGCAGCGGCAGAGAAGGCGGCAGCTGAAAAAAAGGCACAGGAAGAGGCGGAAGCAGCCCTGGAGGCAAGGAAAAAATCAGACTCGGTCCAGCCGGGAGTGCCGGTGGGAACGACCGAGGCTCCGGAGGATGAGAAAGTTGTATACCTGACTTTTGATGATGGTCCGTCTAAAAACACACAGAGAGTGCTGGATATCCTTGCGGAATATGATGCAAAGGCAACATTCTTTATAACAGGGCAGCAGCCTGAATATTTTCCCATGATCAAGACTGCATATGATGCGGGGCATACCATAGGGCTGCATTCTTATATCCATGAATATGACCAGGTATATGCGTCGGTGGATGCGTATTTTAAAGATCTGGAGAAAATCGGGGAGCTTGCAAAGGAGCAGATCGGTTTTGTGCCCTGCTATATCCGTTTTCCGGGAGGTGCTTCAAACACGGTGTCCAGGAAGTATACAGAGGGCATTATGTCTGAACTTACCGAGAAGGTCCTGGAAAAGGGATATCAGTATTATGACTGGAATATCAGTAGCGGAGACGGTTCGAAAGCGACAAAAGAAGAGATCATCAAACAGTCTGAGACAGATGAGTATAATCATGTTATGATCCTGTTCCACGACGCGGCGACAAAGGATACGACGGTGGAGGCTCTGCCGGATATCCTGAAATACTATCAGGACAAAGGCTATGAGTTCCGCGGGATCGACCGGGAGAGCCTGATCTTCCACCATCAGACGAATAATTAAAGACAGAGCAATGAATTATCGACGAATACCCCTTTCTGTGATATGATTACGGATGTATGATCATAAAACAGAAAGGGGTATTTTCTATGGGAAATACGTCTGGAGATAAAGAACGGAGAGAGGATGAAAGTATTTGAATTTTGATATGTCCCAATTTGATTCTTACCGTGAAGATAACCGACGCGAAGTTAAAAAGGCGAAAGGCGGACTTCCGCTGTCCCTGTGGGAATCTTATTCGGCTTTTGCCAACTGCTATGGCGGAGTCATTATCCTTGGTGTAAAGGAAAACAAAGACGGCAGCTGGTATATGACCGGGCTGGAAAATGCAGCTAAGCTGCGAAAAGATTTCTGGGATACGATCAACAATAAAAATAAGGTCTCAGTAAATCTCCTGACAGATAGTGATGTTGAAATATATGAGGAAAATGGCAATGTCATAATGGTCATTTATGTTCCTAAAGCAAAGCGGGAGCAGAAACCGATATTTATAAACGGTGATATGTTCAATGGAACCTTCCGAAGAAACTGGGAGGGGGATTATCACTGTGAGCGAAGCGAGGTGCTCGCAATGCTCCGGGATCAGCCGGAAGAGACGGCAGACATGAAAATCCTGGAAGATATGGCGCTGGATGTGCTCAATACAGAGACAGTTCATGCTTATCGTAATCGCCACATGGCTTATCGAAGGGAACATGTCTGGGAAAGATTGGACGATGCAGAATATCTGGAAAGGATAGGTGCGGCAAAGCTGTCTGCGAAAGACAAAACTCTGCATCCTACTGCAGCGGGGCTTTTGATGTTCGGAGAGGAGTATAAGATCTTATATGAATTTCCGGAATATTTTCTTGATTACAGGGAAATTCTTGACCCGACGATCCGCTGGACAGACAGGCTGCAGTCCAGTTCTGGTGACTGGACCGGCAATTTATTTGATTTCTTTTTCCGCGTTTATGGGAAGCTTGTGAAAGATCTGAAAATTCCTTTCAAGCTGGAGGGAATAACCCGGGTAGATGATACGCCTGTACACAAGGCGTTGAGAGAAGCGTTGGCAAACTGTATCGTAAATACAGACTTTTATTTCCCGAGAGGGATCGTGATTCGGAAAGATGCAGAGTCTATCGTAATGGAGAATCCGGGGAGTATCCGGACCGGAAAAGCACAGATGCTCAAGGGAGGTATTTCGGATCCGAGAAACAAAGCTTTGATGAAGATGTTTAATCTGATCGGTATTGGAGAGAGAGCCGGAAGCGGTGTGCCGGATATATACAGCGTGTGGGAACAGCAGGGTTGGAAACGACCGGAAGTCATAGAAGAATACGGACCCGACAGAACCATTTTGAAATTATCGTTTGTAAAAAAAGTGGCGATAAAAAATGGCGATAAAAAAGTGGCGATAAAAAATGGCGATAAAAAGAAAATCTCGAAAAAGACGGAGCAGCAGCTGGAGATTATTTTGGAATATATGAATTTCGACAGAGAATATAAAACAAGTGATATAGCAGAGTTTATCGGAGTGAAAGAGTCGAGAGCGAGAGTTCTGGTAAGCGAACTTGTAAACACTGGAAAGATCAAAGCAATCGGGAAGAATAAAGGACGCAGATATAAAAAAGAATAATGTGTATGGTTTAGAGATAAGATAATGAATTATCGACGAATACCCCTTTCTGTGATATGATTACGGATGTATGATCATAAAACAGAAAGGGGTATTTTCTATGGGAAATACGTCTGGAGATAAAGAGACGAAACAGATACATGACACGGGAAAGCATCTCAGCACGGGCATTCTCGCCCACGTTGACGCAGGGAAGACGACCCTCTCGGAGAGCATGCTCTACTTAAGCGGCAGTATCCGGAAGCTGGGGCGGGTGGACCACAAGGATGCATTTCTTGATACATACGAGCTGGAGCGGGCGAGGGGGATCACGATCTTCTCAAAGCAGGCAGTGTTCCCCTGGAGGCAGACAGAAGTGATCCTTCTTGACACTCCGGGACATGTGGATTTCTCAGCGGAGATGGAGAGGACACTCCAGGTCCTGGACTGCGCGGTGCTGGTGGTGAGCGCGGCTGACGGGATCCAGGGGCATACGGAGACGCTGTGGAGACTTCTGAAACGCTATCAGATCCCAACCTTTATTTTTATCAATAAGATGGACCAGGAGGGCACGGACAGAGATGCCCTCCTGGCGGAACTCCGGGAAAAATTCGGCGAAGGATGTGTGGATTTTCAGGATAATTTTAAGGGCGGAGACCGGGAAGGCATAAACGCGGTGCCTGAGGACCTTGCCGTGTGTGAAGAAGCTATGCTGGAGGAATATCTGGAGACGGGGACCGTTTCTGATGATCTGATCCGGCAGGCAGTCGCTGAGAGAAAGGTATTTCCCTGCTATTTCGGTTCGGCGCTCCACGTACAGGGCGTGGAGGAAGTGTTGGACGGGCTGGACAGATTTACAGCTGTCAGAGAATACCCGGAGGAATTTGGGGCAAAGGTCTACAAGATCGCAAGGGATGACCAGGGAAACCGGCTCACCTATATCAAAGTGACCGGTGGAAAGCTGAAAGTGAAGGATGTGATTCCGGGGATCGAAGAAAAGGTGAATCAGATCCGGATCTATTCCGGGGCCAAATACGAGATGGTACAGGAGGTGTGTGCCGGACAGGTCTGCGCACTGACCGGTCCGGAGCAGACATATCCGGGACAGGGACTGGGAGAGGAACCGGCGTCGGAACTGCCGGTCCTGGAGCCTGTGCTGACCTGCAGCGTTATCCTTCCGGATGGCTGCGATGTCCACACCATGCTGAGAAATCTGAAACAGCTGGAAGAAGAGATCCCGGAGATGCACGTCGTGTGGAATGAGAGACTGGGTGAGATTCATGTTCAGATCATGGGAGACGTTCAGACAGAGATCCTGCAGAGCCTGATCAAAGAACGGTTCAATGTACTGGTGATGTTCGGCGAGGGGAATATCGTCTACAAAGAGACCATCGAAGAGCCGGTGGAGGGAGTGGGGCATTTCGAGCCTCTCCGCCACTACGCGGAGGTCCATCTGAGGCTGGAGCCGGGAGAGCGGGGCTCCGGGATGCACTTTGCCTCGGAGTGCAGTGAGGATGTGCTGGACCGGAACTGGCAGAGGCTGGTGCTGACCCATCTGGAAGAAAAGGAGCATGCCGGTGTGCTGACCGGCTCGCCGGTCACAGATATGAAGATCGTTCTGACATCAGGAAGGGCGCATCAGAAACATACAGAAGGAGGCGATTTCCGTCAGGCGACATACCGTGCTGTCCGTCAGGGACTGAAGAAGGCGAAGAGCATCCTGCTGGAGCCGTATTATGAATTCCGCCTGGAGATGCCCACTGAGAATATCGGACGTGCCATGACTGATATCCAGAGAATGTACGGCAGGTTCGAGCCGCCGGAGACGGATGGAACGGTGGCGGTGCTCACAGGAACGGCTCCGGTGTCCACGATGCGTGGATATCAGAAAGAGTTTGCAGGATACACAGGCGGAAGAGGGCGCATGATGTGCAGTCTGAAAGGCTATGACGTCTGCCACAATGCGGAGGAGGTCATAGCTGCATGCGGATATGATTCGGAAGCGGACACGGAGAATCCAACCGGTTCTGTATTTTGTGCCCACGGAGCCGGATTCGTTGTTCCCTGGTATCAGGTGGAGGACTATATGCATATGGAGAGCAGTCTGGATAGCGCAGGGGAGGAAGAAGATGAGCTGCCTGATATCCCTGTGGTGCGGGGATCGGGCACCAGGATCGAGCTGACACAGGAGGAACTGGATGCGATCTATGTGCGCACACCGGATCCGGTGAAGAAGGAGAAGAACCGGAGAGCAGTGACGGTGTATGGGCAGGATGAGAAGCGGAGACGGAGCGGATCCGGGGATTCCGCCGCCTCCCCGTCTGCAGGTCTTTCGGCCCCGGCAGAGGGGAACATGCGGGGACAGAGCGGCCCGCGCGGGAAAAAGAGGGGGAACCGGGAGGAGTATCTTCTGGTTGACGGCTACAATATCATCTTTGCCTGGGACGAACTCCGTAAACTCTCGGAGACGAACGTGGAGGGAGCCAGGGGAAAGCTGGCGGACATCCTCTGCAACTACCAGGGCTGGAGACAGTGTACGCTGATCCTGGTGTTTGACGCCTATAAGGTGGAGGGGAATCCCGGAGAGGTGATAAAGTATCACAATATCCATGTTGTCTATACAAAAGAGGCGGAGACAGCGGACCAGTATATCGAGAAGACGGTGCGGAAGATCGCCCGGACCGCGGATGTGACGGTGGCGACATCGGACGGGCTGGAGCAGGTCATCATCCTGGGACAGGGAGCACACAGGATGTCCGCGGCAGGGCTGAGGGAGGAAGTGGAGCTTGCCCTGAGAGAGATGCGGGGAGACTATCTGGGAAAAGAAGGAGAAGCCAGAAATTATCTCTTTGACTATCTTAAGGAAGAGGATGCCCGGGAACTGGAAAAAGTCAGATTGGGAAGCCACAGTCCAGGTCGTACCCGGGAATAGAAAAGTGGACTGTATGAAAAGTTGATAACTGGACATTTTAAAACAGCCAGTATGATGGTAGTATACCTGTGGCGGGCAGAATACAGCCCGTACAGGTGAAGAGAGGAAGCGGTTGTTATGGAAAGAAGAAATCAGACAGTTATCAAACTGGCACAGACTGCGCTGATGGCGGCACTGTGCTATGTATCATTTACATTTTTGCAGATCAAGATCCCGCTGCCGGGCGGTGATGCGACATCCATCCATATCGGAAATGCATTCTGCGTGCTGGGCGCTCTGATATTGGGAGGCTGGTACGGCGGGCTGGCAGGCGCGGTGGGAATGTCCATTGCAGATCTGATGGATCCGGTGTACATTACCGGAGCGCCGAAGACATTCGTGCTGAAGCTGTGCATCGGGCTGATCGTCGGACTTGTGGCGCACAGGATCGCGAAGATCGACCAGAGCACGGACCGGAAATATGTGTTCCGCTGGAGCGTGATCGCATCTGCGGCAGGCCTGGGATTCAACGTGATCGCAGATCCGCTGGCAGGATATTTCTATAAACAGTATATTCTGGGGCAGCCCCAGCAGATGGCGGAGGTGCTGGCAAAGTGGGGCGCTGCGGCGACGTTTGTGAATGCGGTGGTGTCTGTGGTGCTGGTAGGGATCCTGTACAATGCACTGCGTCCGGTCCTGTTGAGATCAGGGCTGATCCACGCGGTGAAAGCCGGCTCGTAATACTATATTGAAATGATAGACAGTATGGATCACACTGCATCCGGGAAAGACGGCTTTGGCGGATTGGCCAATGCGTTTTTCTGCGGGGCTGTGTGATCTTTTTCTTTATCAGGAATTGACTTGTGACGCGGGATCAGAAATTTACGGATGGGGTCCGCGCCAAAAGTCCCGGACTGTGCCAAAAGTTTCAGGATTCTGCTTGTGCGTCAGGGGGGTTCAATGGTATGATTAACAGAGCGTGAATGCTCCAGGCATTCCTGAACTTATACTAGAAAGAAGGTTAGACTATGAGATGTTCAAACTGTTACCGGGAAATACCGGATGATGCGCTGTGCTGTCCGTACTGTGGTGAAGAGAATCTGGCAGCGGGAATAAGAACGCGGACGGAGGAAAGCCGGGAACCGCAGGCGGATCAGGGACAGCAGGTGAGTCATGAACCGCAGGCGGATCAGGGACAGCGGGTGAGTCAGGAACCGCAGGAGGACCAGACGGTGACAGGCGGCCGTGAGACACAGACCTGGTCATGGGGGAAGGAAACAGCGGAAGAAGAAAAAGGATTTTCTGATCAGACAGCAGAGTCTGGAGCGGACTTCCGCACAGAACAGCAGGAGGCTCAGGAGGTGCACGGAGTACCCTACACATATGGAAACAGCAGTGCGGGGCAGGAGGCTCCTTATGAGCAGAATGCTTATCAGGTGCCGGAAAAAACAGTCAACTGGGTTCCCTATCTGGTGCTTGCGATCATATCTACGATCTGCTGCTGCCCTCCTTTCGGGATCGTTGCTATTGTATATGCGGTGAAGATCAACAGTGAGGTCTCGGCCGGGGATGAGCAGAAAGCGGCTGACTCTGCGAGAAAGGCGAAGATCTGGATCATCGTTGCCGTTGCATCCGGGATCGTGTGGGATCTTTTGATGATCTTCCTCGGCCTGTTCTCGGCGATGGGCGGAGTTTATTTTTACTGATGCCCTGCGGAATTGAAAAAAACTGAATGAGTATGATATCAGGTCAGAAAATGACAATGAGAGAGCTTTTAAAAAAGAGCAGGACAGCTCGCATATCGATCCTGCTGAGCGCAGGACTTCTGGCAGGAGCGGGAGCGGTTTACCTGTATTTCCATGATCCGCAGATCTATCCGATCCCCTGCGCGCTGCATCTGCTCACCGGGCTGTACTGTCCGGGATGTGGAGCAGGCAGGGCGTGTTTCGCCCTTCTGCACGGAGACATTCTGGAGGCGTTCTGCTACAACCCTCTGATGACCATACTGATCCCCTTTATAGGACTTTATATCGTGGTCCGCGGGATCGATTGGGCGGTCACCGGCGGAAACCATGTGGATGGCAGGATCAGTGTGAGATTTCTGGTTGGAGTGTTGGTCCTGATCCTGATCTACGGAATCCTGAGGAATATCCCTGTGCCGCCGTTCTCACTGCTGGCACCCGGAGGACTGAGAGGACTCTTTTGATAAAAGAGTGCAGATTTTTTTGCAGGGAAGCGGTCTGCCTGCGGAGAATTGTCAGATTTTATGAAAAAATGGAGGAAATGTTATGATTAACAAGTTAGTTGAAAAAATTAAAAAAACAGGCGCGCCGATCGTGGTAGGGCTTGACCCGATGCTGAACTACATCCCTCAGCATGTGCAGGACAAGGCATTTGCAGAATATGGAGAGACCCTGGAAGGGGCGGCAGAGGCGATCTGGCAGTTTAACAAAGAGATCGTGGACAAGACGTATGACTTGATCCCGGCGGTGAAACCGCAGATCGCAATGTACGAGCAGTTTGGCGTTCCGGGGATCGAGGCGTTTAAAAAGACTGTAGACTACTGCAAGTCAAAAGACCTGGTCGTGATCGGAGATATCAAGAGAGGTGATATCGGATCTACTTCTGCTGCCTATGCAGTGGGACATCTGGGCAAGGTAAAAGTGGGAAGCAAAGAATACGTTCCGTTTGCGGAAGACTTTGCAACAGTCAATCCTTATCTCGGATCTGACGGAGTGAAGCCGTTCATCGAGGTGTGTAGAGAGGAAAAGAAAGGAATCTTCGTTCTTGTGAAGACGTCCAATCCGTCCAGCGGGGAGTTCCAGGACCGCCTGATTGACGGCCGCCCGCTGTATGAGCTGGTGGGAGAGAAAGTTGCAGAGTGGGGCGCTGACTGCATGGGCGATGAGTACAGCTATGTGGGCGCGGTCGTCGGCGCAACTTATCCGGAGATGGGAAAGATCCTGAGAAAGATCATGCCCAAGGCATACATCCTTGTTCCGGGATACGGGGCACAGGGCGGACAGGGCAAAGACCTGGTACACTTCTTCAATGAGGACGGTCTCGGTGCGGTCGTGAACTCCTCCCGCGGTATCATCGCGGCATACAAGCAGGAGGCATATGCGAAATTCGGACCGGAGAACTTCGGAGACGCGTCCAGAGCGGCAGTGGAAGCGATGGCGGCAGACATCAGAGGCGCACTGGAAGGAAATTTGTAAAATATTCTGTAAATTTTATGCAAAAGGTGCCGTGTACTTTTGCAAAAGTACACGGCACCTTTTGAGGAAAGTAATCTGAAAATTCTGACAAAGGAGTCCATATGAAGGAAAGAGAAAATGCAGTGATCCTCTCTCAGGAGCGGATCGCGCAGGGAATTTACAGCATGTGGCTGAAGACGAAAGCGGCGGGGGAAGCACGCCCGGGACAGTTCATCTCTATGTATACGAACGACGGCAGTAAGCTTCTGCCCCGTCCGATCAGTATCTGTGAGATCGATAAGGAGAAAGGAGCGCTCCGGGTGGTCTACCGTGTTACAGGTGAGAATACAGGGACGGAGCTTTTCTCCAAGATGCAGGCAGGGGATACAGTCCCGGTGATCGGTCCCCTGGGGAATGGATTTCCCTTTGAGAAAGCCGAGGGAAAAAAGGTGTTCCTGATGGGCGGCGGCATCGGTGTTCCGCCGATCCTGGAGCTGGCAAAGCAGGTGGCGTGTGCGAAGAAGCAGATCGTGGTGGGCTACCGGGATGCGGAGACATTCCTGCGGGAAGAGTTTGAGCAGAACGGCGAAGTATATATTTCGACGGAAGACGGAAGCGTGGGTACAAAGGGAAATGTGATGGATGCGATCCGGGAGAATGCTCTGGAAGCGGACATGATCTATGCCTGCGGCCCGACCCCGATGCTCCGTGCGATCAAAAGTTATGCTGAGGAAAACGGCATCGAGTGCTATATCTCCCTTGAGGAGCGCATGGCCTGCGGCATTGGCGCCTGTCTTGCCTGTGTCTGCAAGTCCAAGGAGAAAGACCATCACACCAATGTGAACAACAAGAGGATCTGCAAGGACGGTCCGGTATTCCTTTCTACGGAGGTGGAGATCTGATGAATATGAAAGTAAATATCGCAGGAGTGGAATGGAAGAATCCGGTGACAGTGGCATCCGGGACTTTTGGCTCCGGTGCGGAATTCGCAGACTACGTTGACCTGAACCGTCTTGGCGCGGTGACGACGAAAGGGGTTGCAAATGTGCCCTGGGAGGGCAATCCGACTCCGAGGGTGGCAGAAACATACGGCGGCATGATGAACGCAGTGGGACTGCAGAATCCGGGGATCGATGTGTTCTGCGAGAGGGACATCCCGTTTCTGAGAAAATATGATACAAAGATCATCGTAAATGTATGCGGAAGATCTGCAGAAGATTACTGCGAGGTGGTGGAGCGTCTTGCGGATGAGGACGTGGACATGCTGGAGATCAATATCTCCTGCCCGAATGTAAAGGAAGGCGGCATCGCCTTTGGACAGAATCCGAAAGCGGCGGAAGATATCACCTGCGCAGTGAAAAAATATGCGAAGCAGCCGGTGATCATGAAGCTCAGCCCCAACGTGACCAGCATCGCGGAGATGGCGAGAGCCGTAGAAGCAGGCGGCGCGGACGCGGTTTCCCTGATCAACACCATCACGGGTATGAAGATCGATATCAACCGGAAGGCATTCGTGCTGGCGAATAAGACCGGCGGCGTGTCCGGGCCTGCGATCCATCCGATCGCGGTGCGCATGGTATACGAGGCGGCGAATGCTGTAAATATTCCGATCATCGGGATGGGCGGGATCGCCACAGCGGAGGACGCTATCGAGATGATCCTTGCGGGCGCCAGCGCGGTATCTGTCGGAACGGCTAATTTCCATGATCCGGGCGTGTCTGCGAAGATCGTGGACGGGATCGAAAAATACATGGAGGCCCAGGGCTTTGCTGCGATTTCTGATATGGTTGGAATTGTAAAATGATTTTTGCGGACCGCACAGAGATGTCCGGGAGAATAAGATCAACAAAAAGACGGCACAGATTTGAGGTTTTCGAATCTGTGCCGTTTTTAACATAAATCATACATAAACAAAACATTCTGTTGAAGAAGGCCCCTCCATTTTCTGGTAAAGTAAAAACAGTGCCGGTATGTGCCGGCAGTATACAGAGCATCATCAGATTAGTTGCTTACGAGTGAAAGGGGAAAAGTGATGAGAAAGGATAAGAAATGGAAAAAGGTCCTTGCCGGAGCATCTGTACTGGCAGTGACTGCGGCTCTGATCCCATCAGATCTTGCGATCACTGCATCGGCTGAGGAGACGTCAGAGACATATCGGAACGGCGGTTTTGAGGCAGAGGCGAAGATCCAGGCCGACCGGACCGGAGACGTGACCCTTGGGACAGCGGATCCGGACGGAGGAGTCGCGGAGATCGTGTCCTACAATCCGGATAACGGAAAGGCCTATATTGTCAACGGACAGCAGGGGCGCCTCAACGTGGTGAACATAAACGGGGACGGAAGCCTGACTACAGAGAGCGTGATCGAAGTCCAGGATCTGATCGATGGGTTTGCGTATGGAGATATGACGAGCGTGGCAGTGGATACAGTGAATGATCATGTTGTCATCGCGCTCCAGGCGGCAGACTATTCGGCGCCCGGACGGATCGCGGTGCTGGACTATGAAGGCGGCCTGGTCGGAAGTTATGAGACGGGTGTACAGCCGGATATGATCACGGTCAGCAGCGATGGGAAATGGATCCTTACTGCGGATGAAGGAGAACCGCGGGAAGGATATGGATCAGGAACAACAGATCCGGCGGGAAGCGTGACTCTTGTAAATACAGAAACGGATGAAGTGAAGGTGGTCGGGTTTGAGGCATTCGATTCGGCGGAACTTTCTGGTCAGGGAATCCTTTTTAACAGAGTAGACGGTCAGATCCTGAGCGCAGAGACAGATCTGGAGCCGGAGTACATCGCACTGGATCCTGACGGGACAAAAGCATATGTATCTCTCCAGGAGGCGAATGCCATCGCTGTACTGGATCTGGAGTCCGGCAGCTTTTCCGCTGTCGAGAGTCTTGGTTTTCAGGATCTGAGCCTTGAGGAAAACAGCGTGGATCTTACAGAAGACGGCGGATACAAAGCATCTGTTTATCCGAATGCACTGGGTGTGCGGATGCCGGACGGAATCAGCGCTTTTGAAGTGAACGGGACCACATATATCGCCGCTGCGAATGAAGGGGATGCCAGAGAGTGGGGAGATTTTACCAACGAGACGAAAGCGGATCTGACCGCGGCAGACGGCAGTGTGGCGGAAGGAGTGCGCGTGCTGGATCATGAGGTGACAGCAGGGCTTGACGAAGGGAACGCTTATGTCTATGGAAGCCGCTCTTTTACGATCTATAATGCGGACACGATGGAGCTGGTATATGACAGTGGAAATGAATTTGAGAGCAGGACAGCTTCTTATCTGGGGGCATGGTTTAACTGTTCGAACGACGATATCGAAGTTGACAGCCGCAGCGCCAAGAAGGGTGTGGAACCTGAAACTGTGACGGTAGAGCAGATCGGTGAGCGGTGGTACGCCTTTGTAGGCCTGGAGCGCATCGGCGGAGTGATGGTTTACGATGTGACGGATCCGGCATCGGCGTCCTATGTAAATTATATCAATACAAGGGATTTTTCATCGGATGTATCCGGAGATGTCGCGCCGGAAGGCCTGGCGTTTATCTCCGCGGAAGAGTCGGCGTCCGGACTTCCGATCCTGCTCTCGGCGTGCGAGGTGTCTGGTACAGTTGCGGCCTATACGCTGAGCGGAAGTGCGGTGACTCCGGCTCCGTCGGAGGGAGCGGAAGGCGCGGTGATCCTGTATACCAATGATGTCCACTGCGCAGCAGAAGGATATTCAGCCCTTGCGGCGTACCGCGCCCAGTTGATGGAAGACGGGTATGATGTGGTCACAGTGGATGCGGGAGATGCAATCCAGGGAGAGGCCATTGGCTCAACCACAGAGGGAGCAGCCATCGTGGATATCATGAACACAGTGGGCTATGACTTTGCAGTGCCGGGAAATCACGAGTTTGATTATGGGCTTGAGCGTTTTCTGGAGATCGCCCAGAGTGAGGCGCAGTATGAATATCTCAGCTGCAACTTTACAGATCTGACGGCGGACAGGACGGTCTTCGAGCCTTACCGGATCGTGGAGATGAATGGAGAGAATGTGGCTTTTGTGGGGATCAGTACACCGGAAACTTACACAAAATCGACGCCTGTTTATTTCCAGGATGAAAATGGAAACTTTATCTACAGCTTTTCAGAAGATGAGTTCTACGAGACGATCCAGAATGCAGTGGACCGCGCGATCGGAGAAGGGGCGGACCGGGTGGTCGCAGTCGGACATCTCGGGATCGAAGGGACCACGGAAGGATGGAAATCGACAGATGTGATAGCGAACACCACAGGCATTGACGCATTTATCGATGCACATTCCCATGAGAACATCGAAGGGGAAACTTATGAGAATAAAAATGGGGAGGCGGTCCCGCTTACCTCTACCGGAACAAAGTTTGCCGATTTCGGGGCAATGACGTTGAATGAAGACGGAACAGTCTCCACGGAACTGATCGCTCCGGGGGATGTGGATGTCCGGAGCTCCGAGGCGGCTGAAACAGTGTATCAGACTGTGCAGGACAAGATAGACGGGTACAATGAAGAATTGGCATATCTGAATGAGAAACTTGGAACTTCGGAAGTGGAACTGACCATCAACGATTCGGAGGGGACGAGACGGATACGAAACGGCGAGACGAATATGGGAGACTTTGTGGCTGATGCATACCGCGTCATGACCGGTGCTGATATCGCGCTCGTAAACGGCGGCGGTATCCGTGATTCCATCGCATCCGGAGATGTGACGAGAAAGGATCTTATGGATGTCAATCCATGGAACAATGAGATGTGCGTGATCCGGGCTACCGGACAGCAGATCCTGGATGCGTTGGAACACGGCGCCCGGATGAACCCGGAGGAGAACGGAGGCTTCCTTCAGGTATCGGGACTGACCTATGAGATCCACAATTATCTCGAGAGTCCGGTCATTACGGACAGTATGGAGATGTTCCAGAGTATTGATGAGACGAAAGAAAGACGGGTCCGGAATGTGATGATCGGAGGGAAGGCGATCGATCCGGAGCAGACTTACACGGTGGCGGGAAGCCTGTATATGCTTCAGCAGCAGGGGGACGGCTTCACCATGTTTGACGGGGCAGAGATCGTGCAGCAGGATGGACTTGCGGTTGATTCGGAGATGCTGATCACATACTTTACAGAGGAACTGGGAGGAGTGATCACAGCAGAGCAGTACGGTGATCTGCAGGGAGACGGAAGAATCACGATCCTGACAGAAGAGAAGACGGAACCCGGAGATCAGGACCCGGGAACACAGGATCCGCCGGCGGGATCCCAAGATGATCCGGCAGGGCAGCAGGGAACTTCCGGACCGTCCGGGACCGGAAGTGATGGACGCGGGAACAGCGGCGCGACAGTCTCCACGGCAAAACCTGTGAAGACGGGCGATGAGAGTGATCTCTCTCTGATGGTCGCGCTTGTGACGGTATCCGCAGCGGCTGCAGCAGGAGTGGGAATCTGCATGATCAGGAGAAGAAAAAAATTATAGGTATGGATTATAAGGCTGTCGCACCGTGGTGCGGCAGCTTTTTTTGTGGCGGAGACGAGCCAGCGTCCGAGCCTGCCCGGGAACCCGGCGGCCGCTTGCGATCCCGGAATATGCCTTTTTTGCACTTCCGGTGATCTGCAGAGAATAACGGCATTCGGATTCCTTAATTGAAAATGACGGTAACATATGTTAAAATTGTAAAGAATCAGAAAAAATATATCCCGGCGGGCAGCCGGTGGATTTATGAATACAGGAGGTTTTAACGATATGGAACAGTATAAGCAGGAATTTATCGAGTTTATGGTGGACAGCGACGTGCTGAAGTTCGGAGAGTTTACACTGAAAAGTGGGAGAAAGTCTCCGTTTTTTATGAATGCGGGCGCTTATGTAACAGGTTCCCAGCTCAAGAGACTGGGAGAGTATTATGCGAAAGCGATCCACGATACATACGGGGATGATTTTGACGTGCTGTTCGGGCCGGCATACAAAGGGATCCCGCTGAGCGTGGTGACAGCGATCGCTTACAGTGAGCTGTACGGAAAGGAAGTCCGCTACTGTTCTGACCGCAAGGAGGAGAAGGACCATGGCGCGGACAAGGGAAGCTTTCTGGGGAGCAAGCTCAAAGACGGCGACCGAGTGATCATGATCGAGGATGTGACCACATCCGGTAAGTCAATGGAGGAAACTGTTCCGAAGGTAAGAGGTGCCGCGGACGTGACGATCGTCGGACTCATGGTATCCCTGAACCGGATGGAAGTGGGAAAAGGCGGAGAAAAGTGTGCGCTGGACGAAGTAAAGGAACTGTACGGATTCGACACTGCGGCGATCGTATCCATGGAAGACGTTGTGGAGTACCTGTATAACAGACCATATAACGGTAAAGTTATCATCGACGATACATTAAAGGCGGCGATTGATGCATACTATGAGAAATATGGAGTCAAATAAGGAGGCGCAGAATATGGAAAAAGCATATCGTACAATGAAGAGCAGCGGAACGGGAAATATTGTGGTCGGTATCCTCGTCCTGGTCATCGGGATCACGGCGGGAGTCATCTCCATTGTGAACGGTGCAAACCTGCTGCGGCACAAAAAAGAGATCACGTTTTAACTTTAAAAGGGACAGACCCCTTTGCAAGGGGCCTGTCCCCTCTTAATAATTTCATCGGTGCCGTGTACTTTTTAAAAAGTGTCAGGCACCAATGGGGGTAAATATTCTGACAATTTTCAGAAGGGGTAATCTTCAGTGAACAAGAAACAGGCGAAAAGGATCCGAATTCTGGGAAAGATCCTGTTTATCTTATATATTGTATTTCTCATTTATTTCCTGTTCCTGTCGGACTGGTACGGCAGGGAAGGAGTGATGGATGAGTACCGCTACAATCTGGAACTTTTTAAAGAGATCAATCGGTTTATCACATATCGGGAGGAGCTGGGAGTGTTTGCAGTGTTTTCCAACCTGTTTGGAAATATCCTGATATTTATGCCATTTGGTTTCTTTATTTCGATGGCGAGCAGCTCGAGAGGATTTTTTAAGACGCTGTTCTACAGTCTTCTCTTAAGTCTGGGAGTGGAGGTCATGCAGCTCATCACGAGAGTGGGGAGTCTTGACGTGGATGACATTTTTCTGAACACCCTGGGCGGAGTGCTCGGCTATATTATATTTGTGATCTGTAATGCGATAAGGAGAAGACATTATGCTCGGAAACGGAAAAAGCGCTGAAGAGAGAGCGCGGGAGAAAGACAGAAAGAAACGGGGAACAAGAAAATACGGGCAGGCAAAATATAAGCATTCACACATGGGCGTTGTCTCCTGTGTGCTGGCGGGGGCGGCGCTTGCCGCGCTGGCGGGATGTATCCTGTACGCCTACCTGGCCAGAGGAAATGCGGCGGGGATCGTAGGCGGGATCGCCGTGGTCTCTTTTGCCCTGTCCATCCTTGGGATCAACGCGGCAGTAAAAGGATTCAGGGAGAGAGAAAGAAATTACATCACCTGCAAGATCGGACTGCCGGTGAACGGCATCGTCCTGATCCTGTTCCTGGTGATATTTATAGGAGGACTGATGTGACAATGAACTTAAAAGAGATGCGCAGAGAGAGGAATGAACAGTGTGAGGAGCGTCATGCCCTTGCGGTGGACAGGCTGAGGGGCATCGTATCGGAGGAGACGGTATCTGAAAGGTATCTTTCCTTCTTTCAGGACACGGCGATCTTTCTTCTGGAACTGGAAAATGTGAGGAGAAAGGTATCGGACGGGATCTGGGAGCACTACAGTCTGGAGGAGATGAAGAGTCTCAATGAGATCCTGTACCGGGATATCCTGCCTCAAAATTACGGGAAGAGCTATGCAGACCCGGCATATGCAGTAGAAAAGCTGGGGGAAGATATGGGAAGGCTGTTAAGCCTTCTGTATGCGGAAATGCGCTCGGGCATCCCAAGTGTTTTCGAAGAGCGGACGGATTACCTTACGATCCTCTTTGAGCTGTTCATCGAAGTGTACAACTGCTTTGAGGGAAAAGAGGAACCGGAAGCAAAGGAGATAAAAGACATTATTTACTGGTATGCCAGCGACTACTGTGATGTGTTCCTGGCGGACCGGATCGAGGAGCAGATCGATCCGGAGTATTCTTTTGCCGCGGATATCATTGAACACGCCGATCTGGAGAATGATAAATATCTCTACCGGTTTGGTGAATATATCACAGAAAATGAACTGGGAACAGCACATCACCTGCGTACACTGCCGGAGGAGACGATCCGGAAGATGGCAGACGTCTACACGGAGGGATACCGCATCGGATTCATCAATACGGGAAAGGACCTTTCAAAAAAATCCGTTGTAAATATCCGTTACAGTCTGGGCTTTGAAAAAGTGATACGGGAGGCGATACAAAATTTCCGCAAAATGGGGCTAAAGCCGGTCATCTACCGCGCAGCGTCCAGCGTGGTCACAAAGAGGGAACACCACAAGATCGGATACTTCGGAGCAGTGCCGAACTGGCAGTATGAATATGACCACAGGCACGACCAGGCACTGTTCATGGACAAACGGTATATCGAGCGCCGCCTGGAAGTCATGCGGACCGTGTACGAGAAGAACCGGGACCTGGCGGAACAGTTTGCGGGACCGGCGGTGATAGAGACCTTCGGGGAGACGCCGTTCTCTCCGGAAGCAAAGCCGGAAGCGCCGGGATACAGCAGTGAACAGCGGGAGCTTGCGATGATGTATGACAGCCGGTCCGGTCAGATCACCAACGAGTACATTCGGGGGGATGAGCGGAGTTTCACCATCGTCGCCTATCCGGTTCCGGAGATCGGGGAGAGATACCCGGAGATCTTTGACGAGGTCATCCGGATCAACACACTGGATGCAAAGCTCTATGAGAAAGTGCAGCAGACTCTGATCGATGCCCTGGATCAGGGGGAGTATGTCCGCATTCTCGGAAAAGGTGTAAACAGGACCGACCTGAAAGTTCAGCTTATTTCTCTGAACGACCCGGAGAAGGAGACCAAGTTTGAAAACTGCGTGGCGGATGTGAACATCCCGGTAGGCGAAGTGTTCACCTCCCCTGTACTGGAAGGAACGGACGGGATCCTTAATGTCAGCCGGGTATATCTGGACGGACTGGAGTACCGGGATCTGGAAATCACCTTCAAAGATGGGAAGATCACAGACTACAGCTGCTCCAACTTCGACTCCCGGGAGGAAGGTAAAAAATATATCTATGACAATGTGCTGAAGAACCATGAGACTCTTCCCCTTGGAGAGTTTGCCATCGGCACCAACACGACTGCCTATGTGGCGGCGAGGAAATACGGGATCGGGGAGAAGATGCCGATCCTTATCGCAGAGAAGACAGGACCTCATTTCGCAGTGGGCGACACCTGCTACTCCTGGAGTGAGGAGATCCGGGTGTACAATCCGAACGGCAAGGAGATCGTGGCGAAAGACAATTCCGTGTCGATCCTGAGGAAGGAAGATGCTTCCAAAGCTTACTTCCACTGCCATACAGATATAACCATACCTTATGATGAGTTAGAAGAAATAAGTGTAGTGACAAAAGAAGGCAAAAACATTATACTAATAGAGAATGGAAGGTTCGTCTTACCGGGAACAGAAGTATTGAACGAACCACTGAAGGAGGAGACAAAATGCCAAAAGTAGGAATTGTCATGGGAAGCGACTCAGACCTTAAAGTGATGAGCAAAGCTGCTTCCATGCTTGAAAAATTTGGAATCGACTATGAGATGACCATCATTTCCGCGCACCGTATGCCGGATGTGTTTTTTGACTGGGCAAAATCTGCAGAAGAAAGAGGGATCAAGGTGATCATCGCAGGAGCAGGCATGGCTGCACACCTTCCGGGAATGTGCGCTGCGTTGTTCCCCATGCCGGTCATCGGTGTCCCCATGTCCGGGAAAAATCTGGACGGACAGGACGCACTCTACTCGATCGTGCAGATGCCGCCGGGAATCCCGGTCGCTACGGTTGCCATTGACGGAGGAATGAACGCGGCGATCCTCGCGGCAAAGATCCTTGCAGTGTCTGACGAAGAGCTCCTGAAGAAACTCAAGGACTATTCAGCAGAGATGAAGGACACTGTACAGGCAAAGGCTGACAGACTGAAAGAAGTTGGATATGAGGAATACCTGAAATAGAGGGATGTATCCGAATGGTAACCCTGAAATAGCAGGACTTGGATGTCCGATATAGAAAAGGAGAAGACGGTATGGATTACAAGAAGGCAGGCGTTGACATAGAGGCCGGCTACAGATCAGTAGAACTTATGAAAGAGCATGTGAAGAAGACCATGCGCCCGGAGGTACTGGGAGGACTGGGGGGATTCTCCGGAGCGTTCTCCCTCTCAAAGATCAAGGAGATGGAAGATCCGGTCCTGCTGTCCGGAACGGACGGATGCGGGACAAAGGTGAAGATCGCCATGATCCTGGACAAACATGATACCATCGGGATCGACGCGGTGGCAATGTGCGTGAACGATATTGCCTGCGCGGGCGGAGAGCCTCTCTTTTTCCTGGACTACATCGCGTGCGGGAAAAATGAGCCGGAGAAGATCGCTGATATCGTCAAGGGTGTGGCAGAAGGCTGCCTTCAGTCGGGAGCTGCGCTGATCGGCGGCGAGACGGCAGAGCATCCGGGCCTGATGAAGCCGGACGAGTATGACGTTGCCGGGTTTGCGGTGGGTGTCTGCGACAGGAAAGACATGATCACCGGAGACGACTTAAAAGACGGTGACGTGCTGATCGGAATGGCTTCTTCAGGGATCCACAGCAACGGGTTCTCCCTGGTGAGACAGGTGTTTAACATGAAGAGAGAGGCGCTGGATACATATTACGACAGCCTTGGAACCACCCTCGGCGAGGCACTGCTGGCGCCCACGAAGATTTATGTGAAGGCCCTTAAGAGCATCAAAGATGCAGGCGTGAAGATCAAGGCATGCAGCCATATCACGGGAGGCGGCTTCTACGAAAATGTTCCCCGTATGCTCAAAGAGGGAACACATGCTGTGATCAAAAAAGACAGCTATCCGATCCCGCCGGTATTCCATATGCTTTCAACGGACGGAGATGTGGAAGAACACATGATGTATAATACCTTCAACATGGGACTGGGTATGGTGCTCGCTGTGGAGAAGGACGATGTGGAGCGCACCATGGACGCGATCCGTGCAGCAGGAGAAGAACCCTATGTCGTGGGACACATCGAGGCAGGAGAAAAAGGAGTAACCTTATGTTAAAGATAGTGGTGATGGTCTCCGGGGGAGGGACAAACCTCCAGGCGATCATTGACGGGGTAAAAGACGGGAAGATCACGAACACGCAGATCGCAGGCGTGATCAGCAATAACCGGAACGCCTACGCGCTGAAGAGAGCGGAGGAGAACGGGATCCCAAGCCTGTGCGTTTCACCCAAAGACTATGAGTCCCGGGAGATCTTCAATGAGAAACTGCTCGAAGCGGTGGACGGCTTCGAACCGGATCTGATCGTGCTGGCAGGATTTCTGGTGGTGATCCCGCCGGAAATGACTGCAAAGTACAAAAACCGGATGATCAACATCCATCCTTCCCTGATCCCCTCCTTCTGCGGGAAAGGCTTCTACGGGCTGAAGGTCCACGAGGCTGCCCTGGAACGCGGGGTGAAGGTGGTGGGAGCCACGGTACACTTTGTTGACGAAGGAACGGACACCGGGCCGATCATCCTGCAGAAGGCAGTGGAAGTACAGCAGGGGGATACCCCGGAAGTGCTCCAGAGGCGTGTGATGGAACAGGCGGAGTGGATCATCCTTCCGAGAGCCATCGATCTGATCGCCAATGGGAAAGTCCGGGTGGAAGCCCACAGGACTTGGATAGAAGAATAGAACGCCGTGTTTCGTGCAGGGCCGGCTGAGGAGAAGGAAGAACAGCAGGGCAGCTGCAGGGGAACCGGAACGGATAGCACATGGACAGGTATACGGGGGTGCGTCTGTGGATATCACAGATGCGCCTTTCTGATTTTTTGGAGGAGCGGGCGCTCTTTTGGAAAAGTCAGGGATAATAAAGAAGAGAAGAAATAAAAAGACAGAGCAGGAACCACAGAGTATGGTTGAAGAAAAGGAGGCTGTTATGAAAGTACTGATTGTTGGAAGCGGCGGAAGAGAGCACGCCATCGCGGCGAGTGTGGCAAAGAGCCCCAGGGCGGATAAGATCTACTGTGCGCCGGGAAACGCGGGGATCGCGGAGTATGCCGAGTGTGTGGACATCGGAGCCATGGAATTTGAAAAACTGGCGGCGTTCGCGAAGGAGAAGGAGATCGATCTCTGTATCGTGGGAATGGACGATCCGCTGGTAGGCGGGCTTGTGGATATCCTGGAGGAAGCCGGGGTGCGTACCTTCGGACCGAGGAAGAACGCGGCCATCCTGGAGGGATCCAAGGCCTTCTCCAAAGACCTGATGAAGAAGTACAACATCCCCACAGCGGCATATGAGAATTTCACCGATCCGGACAAGGCGCTCGCCTATCTTGAGACGGCAAAATTCCCCATCGTTCTCAAGGCGGACGGGCTGGCTCTTGGAAAGGGCGTGCTGATCTGTCAGAACCTGGAAGAGGCGAAGGAAGGCGTCAAGACGATCATGCTGGATAAGAAGTTCGGAACAGCAGGAAACGAGATGGTCATCGAGGAGTTCATGACAGGGCGCGAGGTGTCTGTCCTTTCCTTCGTGGACGGGAAGACCATCAAGACCATGACCAGCGCACAGGACCACAAGCGCGCGGGAGACGGGGATACCGGTCTGAACACGGGCGGAATGGGTACCTTTTCACCCAGCCCCTTCTACACGAAAGAAGTGGAAGAGTTCTGCGAAAAATATATCTATCAGCCCACAGTGGACGCCATGGCAGCGGAGGGACGTCCCTTCAAGGGCGTGATCTTCTTCGGGCTGATGCTGACGGAAGAAGGCCCCAAAGTGCTGGAGTACAATGCCCGTTTTGGCGATCCGGAGGCGCAGGTTGTCCTGCCCAGGATGAAGAACGACATCATCGACGTGGTGGAGGCGTGCATCGACGGGACACTGGACCAGATCGATCTGCAGTTTGAGGACAACGCGGCGGTGTGCGTAGTGCTCGCGTCGGACGGATATCCGGTGAAATACGAGAAGGGATTCCCCATCGCAGGTCTGGATGAGTTCAAAAAGCATGAGGGTTACTACTGCTTCCACGCAGGGACAAAATTCGACGGAGATCAGATCGTGACCAATGGAGGACGCGTGCTGGGTGTGACTGCGAAGGGAAAAGACCTGAAAGAAGCGAGAGCAAACGCGTATGCAGCGACCGAGTGGGTCCGGTTTGACAACAAGTATATGAGACATGATATCGGAAAGGCGATCGACGAGGCTTGAGAAGTCCCGGTCAGAAAGGCGGAACGTGTGAAAGGATTATATTTTGACGGAGAAAAAGCGGTTTACAGAGAGGATCTTCCCAAACCTGTCTGCAGGGAGGGCGAGAGCCTGATCCGCATCCTCATGGCCGCGGTCTGCAATACGGACCGGGAAGTGCTCAAAGGCTACCGCCCGGATTTCCGGGGTGTCATGGGACATGAATTTGTGGGCGTGGTGGAAGAATCGGAGGATGAGACTCTGATCGGAAAACGGGTCGTCGGAGAACTGAACGCGGGCTGCGGACACTGCCTGTACTGCCGGACGGGAAGAGAGAAGCACTGTCCGGATCGGAAGGTGATCGGTATGGAAGGAAAGGACGGATGCTTTGCGGAGTACATGACGCTGCAGACACATCTGATCCACAGAGTGCCGGAGGAACTGCCCACAGAGAAGGCGATCTTCACAGAACCGCTCGCCGCAGCGTTTGAGATCACTTCCCAGGTGCATATCAGTCCGGACACGAAGGTGGCGGTCCTGGGAGACGGGCGGTTGAGCCTGATGATCACCCAGGTGCTGAGCCTGACCGGAACGGACCTGACCGTGATCGGGAAGCATCCGGAGAAAATGGAGAAGTTCCGGTCCTTTGCAAAGACAGGAACAGAGCAGACGGTGACAGAGGCAGATGAGACCTTCGAGATCATTGTGGACGCCACCGGGGCAGAGGCAGGACTTCAGCTTGCGAAGAGGCTGATCCGCCGGCAGGGGACGATCATCTTAAAGAGCACTTATGCCGGGACGGCGAACGTGGACATGAGCTATTTTGTGGTCAATGAGATCACCATCAAGGGCAGCCGGTGCGGCCCCTTTGAACCGGCACTCAGGATGCTGGCGCAGAACCGGATCTCTCTGCCGGAAATCGAGCTGTTTGATCTGAAAGAGCATGAAAAGGCATTTGCTTACCGGGGATTTAAAGCGGGCTTTCGACTTTGAAAGATGAAAGGGAGAAAGATGGAGACATTAAAAGACGTAACACATATCGACAACGTAAAACTGAATGAAGACGGGACAGCAGTGGTGATCATCGATCAGACACAGCTTCCGGGCAAAACAGAGTATCTGACTCTCGGGACAGCGAAAGACCTTTATGACGCGATCTTCGAACTGAAGGTGAGAGGAGCGCCGGCCATCGGGATCTGCGCAGCGTATGGGATCTATGTCCTTGCGCGTCAGATCGAGACGGAGGACTACGATACCTTTTATGCGCAGTTTAAAAAAGATAAGGACTATCTGGACTCCTCCAGGCCGACCGCGGTGAACTTAAGCTGGGCACTAAACCGGATGGAGAAGGTTGTCACTTCCAATCGGGATAAGCCGGTGGAGGAGATCAAGGCGCTGCTCCTGGCAGAGAGTAAGGAGATCCAGGATGAGGATATGCGCATGTGCAGAGCGATCTCCGGGTATGGGCTGGCGCTGCTCCACGACGGGGACGGGATCCTGACTCACTGCAATGCAGGCCCTCTTGCCACTTCCAGATACGGCACTGCGCTGGGACCGCTCTTCCTGGGGAAGGAAAGAGGGATGGAGTTCCATGTGTTTGCCGATGAGACAAGACCCCTTCTTCAGGGAGCGCGGCTGACATCCTATGAACTGCAGAAAGCCGGGATCGATGTCACCCTGATCTGTGACAATATGGCGAGCATCGTCATGAAGAACGGCTGGGTTCAGGCTTGTCTGGTGGGATGCGACCGGATCGCGGCGAACGGAGACGCGGCGAATAAGATCGGGACCAGCGGTGTGGCGATCCTTGCGAAATATTACGGAATCCCGTTCTATGTGCTGGGACCGACTTCTACCATCGACATGAACTGTCCGACCGGGGATGACATCAGGATCGAACTCAGAGATCCGGATGAGATCAAGAAGAAGTTCTATACAGAACCCATGGCGCTGGAAGAGACAAAGTGCTATAACCCGGCATTCGACGTGACAGACCACAATCTGATCTCGGGGATCGTGACCGAATATGGCGTAGCGAGAGCGCCCTATGTGGAAAGTCTCCGGGACATTTTCGCAAAAAAGGAAAAGGGGACATTGCACAAGTAGGGAATAAGTGTTAAAATGTACGATAATAAGTCGCTGATTTAATATAAGTGCGGCTTATCAATACAAAGAAGGAGGAGTTATAGTATGAAAAAGAAACTGTTAGCAGCTTTTCTGTGTGTGGCAATGGTGTCTTCCATGATCATCGGCTGTGGAAGCAACTCGTCGGACACTTCGTCAGACGGAGCAGCAGCCACGGATGAAGGAACAGATTCCACGACAGAAGAGAGCAATGACGCGCTGAATATTGCGATCGTATCCAGCCCGAACGGTGTGGACGACGGATCCTTCAATGAGGATAATTACAACGGCATCCTGGCGTTCATCGAGGAGCATCCGGATGCGAAGGTGACACCGATCCGTGAGGAGACCGGAGTTCCGGCAACTGTTGTGGAGAGGATCACGGAGATCGCGGGAAGCTATGACGTAGTGGTATGTCTCGGATATCAGTGCGCCGGAATCGGTACCGTGGCGCAGGATAACCCGGATGTGGACTTTATCCTTGTAGACAGCTATCCGACAGACGCTGAGGGAAATACGGTAGAACTTGACAACGTATATGCGATGCTGTTTGCGGAGCAGGAGAGCGGATTCTTCGCAGGTATGGCTGCAGCCCTTGAGACAACGACAAATAAAGTGGCAGTTGTAAACGGGCAGCCGTTCCCGTCCAACGTAAACTATCAGTACGGCTTTGAGGCGGGCGTAAACTATGCGAACGCGAAGCTTGGGACAAGCGCTGAGGTAGTGGAACTTGCATCTTATGCAGGAACGTATAATGAAGAAAACATCGGCGGAAACTATACAGGAAACTTCTCAGATGAAGCAACAGGAAAAGTGATCGGTGAGTCTCTCATCAAAGAAGGATGCGATATCATCTTTGTTGCAGCGGGCGCATCAGGAAACGGCGTGTTCACAGCGGCAAAAGAAGCGGGAGACGTGAAAGTGATCGGATGCGATGTTGACCAGTACGACGACGGAGCAAACGGAGACTCCAACATCATGCTGACATCTGTGCTGAAATGCATGAGCATCAACGTTGAGAGACAGCTCAATGCGATCGTGGATGGTTCCTTCGCAGGACAGAACATCACATTGAAGGCTGACACAGACTCTACCGGATATGTAAAAGAAGAGGGAAGACAGCAGCTTTCGGCAGATACGATCACAGCAATCGACGAAGCGTTTGAACTTGTCAAAGACGGAACGATCGTTCCTCCTTCAAGTGACAGCGACAGTACATCGGAGGACTTTCCAGGACTGGAGTAATGATCATTGAGTAACGCGAATGGACAGTTCACTTAGCAGGTGACACTGTCCATTTTCGCTTTCGTTATGGAACCGTCGGAATGAATAAGGAGAACAGGAGCTGCCAATGTCAGAAGAATATATTGTTGAAATGAGGCATATTACGAAAAGATTTCCGGGCATTGTGGCAAACGATGATGTGAGCATACAGATCAAAAAAGGCGAGATCTACGCTCTCCTCGGCGAGAACGGAGCGGGGAAATCCACCCTGATGAGTATGCTTTTCGGAATGTATGAGCCTGACGAGGGGGAAATCTATGTAAAAGGGGAAAAAGTGCATATCACGTCCCCGAACTATGCTACAAAATTAAATATCGGAATGGTACATCAGCACTTCAAGCTGGTATCGAATTACACAATTGCAGAGAACATCATCATGGGAATGGAACCGGTAAAAAAAGTGCTGGGCCTGTTCCCGGCGGTTGATATCAAAAAGGCGAACGAAGAAATCAGGAAACTGTCGGAGGAGTTCGGTCTGGAAGTGGATCCGACCCAGATCATTGAGAAGGTCAATGTCTCGATCCGGCAGAGGGTTGAGATCCTGAAGATGCTCTACCGGGAGGCGGAGATCCTGATCTTTGATGAACCTACTGCAGTACTCACACCCCAGGAGATCGAATTCCTTCTGCAGATCATCCGCAACCTGCGTGACAGCGGAAAGACCATCATCCTGATCACCCACAAGCTGGAAGAGATCAAACAGGTGGCGGACCGCTGCGCAATCCTGAACCGTGGGAAAATCGTGGATGTGCTGGATGTGAAGACTACGTCCACGAAGACCATGGCGAACCTGATGGTGGGAAGAGAAGTCTCCTTCACCGTGGATAAAGCGCCTGCGAAATTCGGCGAGACCGTGCTGGATGTGCAGAACATGACAGTATACAATCAGGATCATTTTGAGGTCGTGAAAAATGTCTCCTTCCAGGTACACAGAGGAGAGATCTTTGCGATCGCCGGTGTATCAGGGAACGGCCAGATCGAACTGGCAGATGCCATTGCCGGACTGATGGATGTCTCCAGCGGAAAGGTCTTTTTGAATGGAGAGGATATTACCAACGAAACGATTCGGAAGCGGACGGAGAAAGGAATCTCCTATATCCCGGAAGACCGCCAGGAGTTTGGCCTTGAGCTTGATTTTACGCTGAAAGAGAATCTGGCTCTGAAGTCCTACTACAAAGAACCGTTTTCAAGCAAGAGCGGCGTTTTAAAACCCGATGAGTTTGAAAAGTACGGTCAGCGGCTGATCCAGGAGTACGATATCCGCAGCGGTCAGGGAACGGTGACCCAGGTGCGCTCCATGAGCGGCGGGAATCAGCAGAAAGCCATCGTGGGAAGGGAAATCGAGCTTCAGTCTGACCTGATGATCTTTGTGCAGCCGACCAGAGGACTGGATATCGGTGCGATCGAGAATATCCATAAACAGATCATCGCGGAGAGAGACAAAGGCAAAGCGATCCTCCTGATCTCCCTGGAACTGGATGAGATCATGAACTGTGCGGATACCATCGGCGTCATCTACAACGGAGCCATTGATAAGATCGCCCCGGCTGAGACTCTTACGATGAATCAGGTGGGAGAATTCATGATGGGGGTGAAGAGTAAATGAAAAAGATCTGCGTAAAGATCCTTGGAAATGAGAAGACACAATTTATTGCGATCCCGGTATTTTCCATTCTGCTGAGCCTGATCGTGGGAATGATCATCATTGGCGCGCTGGGAAAATATCCTCTCACTGCTTACATGAACCTTCTGCAGGGGAGCGGACTCCTGCCCAAGCCGGCCTACTCGGCGTATCAGGGAATGCTCACGGATTTTACAAGCTTTCTGAACATGCTGACCCCGATGATGTTTGCAGCGCTTTCTGTGGCTGTGGCGCAGAAAGCGGGACTGTTCAACATCGGTGTGTCCGGGCAGATGCTGGCGGCAGGATTCATCGCAACGGTGACAGTAGGATATTCCGAACTGCCCGCGGCAGTGGCAAAACCGCTGGTCCTGCTGATCGGGATCGCAGTGGGGATGCTGGTCGGCGCGCTGGTCGGTTTCCTGAAATATAAATTCAACATCAACGAAGTTGTGTCAACGATCATGATCAACTATATTGTTCAGTATCTGACCAGCTTCTTTATCAACACGAGATATATCGATGAGATCTCCAGGCAGTCAAAGGCTGTCAGCAGAGCGTCCAGGCTGACGCTCATGCAGGTCCCCATCGGGAATCTGAAAGTGGATCTTCCGCTCTGTATCATTCTGGCAGTGCTCATCGCGATCCTGATGAAATTCCTTCTGGACCGCACCAGCCTGGGATTTGAGATCAAGGCGGTGGGCTCGAACCGGAATGCTGCCCGCTATGCCGGCATCAGCGTAGGAAAGACCATGGTGGTATCCATGATGATCTCAGGCGCGCTGGCAGGGCTGGCAGGGGTGACCTACTACATGGGATATCTGGAGTCTATTCAGCCGAAGGTGCTCGCCTCCACCGGGTTTGACGCCATCGCGGTGGCGCTTCTCGGAAACAACAATCCCATCGGAGTCATTTTCTCATCATTCCTCATCACCGGAGTGACAAAGGGGAGCAGTTACATGAGCGCGGCGTCCGGGATCGAGACGGAGATCGCATCCGTTATCACGGGTCTGATCCTTCTGTTCAGCGCATGCAGCGCATTCATCCGGTATGAGGTCAAGAAGTGGAAGACAGAGCTTGAGGAAGCAGAAAGGAGGAACGTAGATGTCAAGAATAATCATTGATGGACTTTCTTTTGCACTGCCGCTGTTCATCATGGCGATCGGCGGGATCTACAGTGAGCGCAGCGGTGTGACCAACCTTGCCATCGAGGGACTCCAGGGATTCGGTGCTTTCGTGGGAGCACTCTTCGTGGTGCTGACATCGGGAACACAGGGGACAGATTCCCAGATAATCTTTTATCTGGCATTCCTGTTTGCCATGATCGGAGGAATGGTCTATTCCCTGCTCCACGCCCTGCTCTGTGTGAAGTTCAAGGCAAATCAGGTCATCAGCGGCGTGGTCATCAATATCCTTGCCATGGCGCTGACGGCATTCCTGACAAAACAGGTCAACAAAAGTGTGTTTAACCAGCCTTCCGATAAATTCCAGCTTGGCGTTTCGGCGAGATTTACGGTCCCGGTGCTTTCTGATATCCCTGTGATCGGAGCGGTCTTCACGAACGTATATCCTTTTGAAGTGATCATCGTTGTGGTGGCTGTGATCGCCTGGTTCGTACTCTACAAGAGCAGATACGGGCTGCACTTAAGAGCCTGCGGCGATAATCCCCATGCGGTGGATGCTGCCGGAAGAAATGTGGGGCAGATCCGAACGGTTGCGATCATGGTGTCCGGAGCGCTGTCCGGGATCGGCGGCATGTGCTTTGCATATTCCATCTCGGCACAGTTCTCGGAGAGTATCTATGTGGGATACGGTTATCTTGCCATTGCGGCGATGATCTTCGGAAACTGGAAGATCCTTCCCACGCTGGGCGCGTGCCTTCTCTTCGGTTTTGCCCGGTCGGCGGGATACCAGATCGTTCAGGTGCTGGAGAAGCCCAGCAGTTATTCCGACCTGGTCATGACGCTGCCCTATATCCTGACGCTGCTCCTGCTGATCTTCTTCTCGAAGTACAACAGAGCGCCGAAGGCATTGGGCGAGATCTATGACAAGGGAAAGAGATAGCAGTCAAAGAGCGGGGACTGCTGTATATAATCAAAGAATGGTACAGACCGGCGGGAAAACGTTTCTGCTGTTCCTGAGATCCCGGGGGAAGCCCGAAGAGACCAGGGGAGCAGAACGGCTTCCCGCCGGTCTGTCTGTTTATTCTTCATTATTTTCACTGTACACTTCAAAAGATTTCTCCATGCCTTCCAGGATCTCCGAATACTGGCGGAAGGCACTGCGCATCTCCATCTCGTTGAACGGCTGGTTCTTATAGCAGATCCTGTGTTCCATGGCGGCCCACAGATCCATGGAGATGGTGCGGAACTGGATCTCCACGGGATAGTATTCCATACTGTCCATATAATAGATGGGAACTCCCAGAATCATATGAAAGCTGCGGTATCCGTTTGGTTTCGGTGTGGTTATGTAATCCTTTTCCCGGATGATGATCAGGTCGGACTGCTTTTTCAGGGAACTTACAAGGTGGCGGATATCCTGCTCAAAGTAACAGACGACGCGGATGCCGGCAATGTCCTTGAGCAGCGCCTTGGCGTCCTGCACGCTCTCCTGCGCGCCCTTTCGTTTCAGCTTGTTCTCGATGCTCTCCTTCTCCTTGATCCGGTTCGTGATGCTGTGGATCGGTTTAAAATCTTCCGTCTCATAGGTGTCATGATCCAGAATCTCCAGCCGGGTGAGGATCAGGTTCATGGCGTCAGTATATGGTTTGATCAGTTCATAATATTCCTCAAGTGTCATTTATTATCATACTCCCTTCAACATTCAGAAAACAGTTTAGGCGGGGAATGTGACGATTCCGTGTATAGAATCTTATTCTTTTATAAAGTTACAGTTTGTAACCACATTGAGGTTGCGGTTCACACCGTACTCAGGAACAGAAAAATGCTTTTGGATCCCATCTTGTTTTCCGGGAAAGCCTGGTATAAAATGTTAAAGAATAAGTGTGGTGGATTTCTGCAGACTGCAGAAACGGAAAAGGGTTATCTATGGAAGAAAATTATTTTTTGCTGCATATGGTAAACATCATGTGTTCCCCTCTGAACGTGTATGATGAAGAGAGAAACCTGCTTTACAGAATTGGCGAAGGAAGGGAAGAATGGTGGGAATGGCTTGGATATGACCTGACTGAAAGAGAGAGGATCCTTTCCGAAAAGAAAGATTACCCCGTTGTCTGCGCAGGAGAGACAGGATGTGTGGCAGCGGTGATCTATGATGGGGATAAGGGAAGGACGTTTGTGGCGGGACCTGTCATGCTCAGTCCGTCTGAAGATGACGGGAAGAAAAAGAAAGGGATCATGAGAAGAGAAGCATTTCATCCGTCGATGTGTTCTCTGGATACGTTTGCTTCCGGAACGCTTCTCCTGTACTGGAAAATCACGGGAAAAGAGCTGTCTTCCGCAGATCTTTGGGAGAAGAACAAAGAAAATTATGAGAAGGCACGTCAGATCCGGAAGAAGATCAGTGAGGACATGTTTTACAGACAGGAAAATTTTGGGAGACATAATCCGTATGCACAGGAGCTGAGAGAGCTTGAGAGCATCAAAGAAGGAGATAAGGAGGCGCTCAGGGACAGCGTTGCGGAGACTTATGAAGGCTCCATAGGAATTTTGGCAAAGGAACCGCTGAGACATTACAAAAACGTTGCCATCGGCAACATCACGCTGGCATCCCGCGCGGCGATCCGGGGTGGCCTGAGTGCGGAAAATTCTTTCTCCATGGCGGACAGTATGATACAGCAGGTGGAGGAGATTACCACGATCCCGGAGGTGGAAGCGTTTAAGCGGGAATGCCAGTATCTCTACGCTGAGACAGTGAAGGAGGAAAAGGAGAACGGGAGGACGGATGAGGAGAAAAATCCTCTTATCGGGAAGGCGAAAGACTACATCTTCAGTCATCTCCACAGCAAGATAAAAGTGGCGGATATTGCGGAGAGTCTGCAGGTCAACCCCAATTATCTTTCTTCAGTGTTCAGCATGAGTGAAAATGTTACGATAAAGAAGTATATCCTTCAGGAAAAGATCCGGCGAAGCCAGAACCTTCTGAAATATTCTGACTATCGGATACAGGAGATCGGATTTTATCTCGGGTTCAGTTCCCAGAGCCATTTCACTCGAAGTTTCGAGGAGGTCACGGGCATCAAACCCAATGAATACCGCAGAATATATGGAAACAGAGAAAAATGGAAATAATATGAAAAATATGCAAAACGGCTGAGAAATATGATATATCTTGGCCGTTTTTTTCTATATAATTATAAACTAGTACAGTTTTTTATTTAGCCGGAAACTTCCAACGGCTGTAATGTACAAAAAAGAAAGGGAGGGAAGGAAGATGAAAGTTTTGAAAAAGTGTGTCGCTGCGGCAGCGGCGGCAGCGCTCACACTGACGTCACTGCCGTCAGTCCCGATGGCGACAGTGGAAGCAGCGGACAGTGTGGACCAGACAGTCCGGCTTCAGCCCTGGAATGCGTCAACGTTCAATGATACGAACGGAGACGGCCTGGGCGAGTTTGAAGGCTGGGGAACTTCGCTCTGCTGGTGGGCTAACCGAATCGGTTACAGCGAGCAGCTGACCAGCAAGGCGGCAAGGCTGTTCTTCAGCGATGAAGGGCTGGACATGAACATCGGCCGCTATAATGTGGGCGGCGGAGATGCGACCGGCGAGGTAGAAGAAGTGCCGGTGAATGAGAAGGCACAGTTCTACGACCTGGCAAACTGGGGGACAAACCCGACGGGCGAAGGAAGCGAGATGAGTGTGGATACCTACACAAAGATGCAGGATATCACTTATACTGCGTCAGATGCCGACTTCGGTCTTACCAAAGGACAGAAAGTGGGAAGCTTCGACAAGATCGGCTGGATCAACAAGCTGGACGATGAACCAGGAAACGGGGATAATCTGAGGTACACAGTGAATGTGGAAGAAGCAGGAACCTACACTGTGAAACTGATGCTTACTCTGGAGGGAAGCAACGACAGAGACGTTGCCATTCGTGTCAACGAAGGCGAAAATCAGAAGGATTATGTGGTTGACGCCGATACAGTGAACAGCAGTATCGTGGCAGAGGGGAACAGCGGCGGATCCAACTGCATGCTGTTCGTAGTGACGATTCCGGATGTGGAACTGCAGGCAGGAGAAAATAAGATCAACATTGCAGGCAAGAACGACTGGACACTGGATTTCGTGAAGATGGCAGTGATCAAATCCGGCGAGGAAGGCGTGCTTCCGGCGGAGGATGAGTTCACTCACGCAGAGCACATCATCCGTTCTGACGGCGGCGTGCCGGGATACTGTACAGATGTCACGAAGATGGATCCGGACAAGGATGAGAGCTACTATATCAATGAACTGGGCTTTGATCAGGCGGATGCAGAGTGCGGCTATGCGTGGAACTATGACTGGGCAGCAGACATCAACCAGATCAATGTGCTGAAAGCCGCTGCAGCTGCCAGCGGCAAGGACTTTATCGCGGAGGCATTCTCAAACTCACCGCCGTATTTTATGACAGTCAGCGGATGCTCTTCAGGACATACAGACTCCAATCAGGATAACCTGCGTTCCGATTCCTATACGGCGTTCGCAAAGTATATGGCGGATGTGATCGAGCACTGGGAAGATGAAAACGTCATTGATTTCCAGAGCACGGACCCGATGAACGAGCCCTACACCAATTACTGGGGCGCATACAGCAACAAGCAGGAAGGCTGCCACTTCGATCAGGGCGAATCACAGTCCAGGATCCTTGTGGAGCTGAACAAAGAGCTGGAGTCAAGAGGAATTAAGATTATCATCTCAGGAACAGACGAGACCAGCATTGATACACAGATCACATCTTACAATGCCCTGTCTGACGAGGCAAAGAACGTGATCAGCCGTATCGATACACATTCCTACAGCGGCTCCGACCGTGCGGGACTTAAGAGCCTGGCAGAGAGCGAAGGCAAGAATCTCTGGATGTCTGAGGTTGACGGCACATATACGGCCGGAACAGATGCGGGCGAGATGACCGCCGCGCTTGGCCTGGCTCAGCGGATGATGACAGACGTCAACGGTCTCGGCGCATCGGCGTGGATCCTTTGGAATGCCATTGACATGCACGCGGACAACAGCGAGTACGGACAGAGATGGGTCAATATGGGAAGCGCCAACGACTATCTGACCATCGATGCTCTGATGCAGGCATGGAAGCCGAACGACAACAGCAGCTACTGGGGACTGGCAGCGGCGGATCACAATAACAAAGAGATCGTGCTCACCATGAAATACTACGGATACGGACAGCTTTCCAGATATATCCGTCCTGGTTACACGATCATCAGATCCAGCAGAGGAAATGTCCTTTCTGCTTATGACCCGGAAGGGAAGAAGGCTGTGATCGTTGCCCTGAATACGTCCGATGAGGACAAGACATGGAAGTTTGATCTTTCCGGTTTTGAGACAATGGGTACAGACATCACTGCGATCCGTACAAGCGGCAGCATGGCTGACGGTGAGAAGTGGGCGAATGTGACAGAGAGCGACAACATTGAAGCTGATACAGAGAACAGAGCTTTCACAGCGACAATGAAAGCAAATTCTATCACAACATATATCGTTGAAGGAGTAAACGGAATCCGGGAGGATGCCGGAGACGAGACAAACCCAGCTGTAACAGAGATCGAGGTCAGCGCAGATCAGGTATCCGGCGGCAAAGTGTGGAACGATGGAACGACCAATACCCCGCAGACTGTGATCGACGGAAATTATGAGACATTCTATGATGGAGTGGACGCAGACGACGAGACACCGGGATATGTCATGTTTGACCTTGGTGAGGAAAAAGAGATCGCGGCGTTCAGCTATGCGCCGAGAAACGGATTCTCAGACCGGATGATCGGTGCAGAGATAAGCGGGTCTGTTAATGGAACCGAATGGACACCGATCTACACGATCGACAGCGCACCTGCGCAGGGATCAGACAACTTTGTATATTACAGAGATTTCAACGATGGAAAGACTGTGACCTACAGGTATGTCAAGATCGAGCGCGCTTCCGAGTGTAATATCTCTGAGTTCAGCGTATATGAGCTGGCAGGAACCTTTGAGTCTCAGGAAGCAGTGACGGCGACAACCTGGGAAGGTTCGGAGCCGAAGCTTCCGGAAACAGTAGAAGTGACCATGGAAGGCGGAGAGACAAAAGAGGTTTCCGTAAGCTGGGATCTCAGCAATATTGACGCAGGCTGGGATGAGATGGATCTGTATGACTGCTACACAGTAACAGGAACATCATCCGAAGTAAACGGAACTCTTACAGGATATATCCTCTGCGCTCAGGATGGGCTGGAATATCTGATCGACTGTATGTCGGGCGATACCCCTGTCCCAAGAGACAACAACTATAATTCCGAAGTCTGGGCGGCAGCGGCAGGACTTGACAGCCTGCTGAACAAAGATTCTTCTGATCAGGCAAAGACGGAGGATAATACATGGGGACTGACCACAGATCCGGCAGGGCTGAGTACCTGGGCATATGATCAGGGCAGCACAACACCTCTGTATTCCTATGGATATTGGGCAGGCTCGGATGTATCGATCACATATGATCTGACACTTCCGGCAGGTACCCACAAGATCATGCTGGGAGGTTACGACTTCTGGAGCAGCCGTACCATGGATGTATATTACTCGGTAGACGGCGGTGAGAAAGAACTGCTCTGCGAACTGACAACAAACCATGATACAGGAAGCAAGGCAGAGGGCACGATCACTCTCGAGAAAGATGCGGTAGTTACGGTTTCCGTAGAAAATGGCGGAGACGGGGATCCGGTACTTGGATGGATCTCAGTCAATGCAGTTGAAGAGGTGGATCCGACAGAAGAGTATCTCGCAGCTCACTACGACATGTCCCATGAAGACAAAGCCCTGAAAGATATTTCCGGAAACGGAAACGATGCGACTCTGTATGATACAGAGGATTCTGATTTTGCGGTATACGGAGAGGAAGAAGTTCTTCAGTTTAACAACGCGCAGTATGCGACGATTCCTTCCGGCGTGATCAGTGACGCATCATCCTTTACCGTACAGGCGGTAGTGAGCGCTCCGACAACCGGCGACAACTGGCTGTGGTGCTTCGGCGACGGAATCGGAGAGTGGGGAGCTGGCAACATCGGAGATTACATCTTCGTAAGCCCCAATTCCGGTCAGGGTGATTATAAAGGAACTGTTCTTTCAGCTGTAAAAGTCGGCAGTGAATCAGCGGGCGGAGAGTCCAGGATGCAGGTACCGACGAAACAGCTCGGCGGCGGATATACGACGATCACTCTGGTATCTGACGGGACAACGCTCACCATGTACATGGACGGCGAGAAAGTATCTGAACTGGATCACGGCAAAGACGTGTCCAGCGTGATCCCGGACGGCGATATCCTCGGCTATATCGGACAGTCACTGTACAGTCCGGACAAGAAGCTGATCGCCAATGTATCTGACATCACGATCTGGGATACCGCACTGAATGCAGAGACGGTGGCGTCGGTCGCACCGACGGCAGAGGTTAAGACGAATATGCTTCTGGCGGATATCCAGGATGCGCTTCTCAACGGCAATGCATCTGTGGATGAGATCAAAGGTGATGTGGCATTCCCGGCAAGCGTGGACGGCGTGGACCTGACATGGAACGTGCCGGATAACGGCCCGATCGCTGAAGACGGTACCGTGACGGCGCCGGCAGCGGATGAGAAAGTAGAAATCACAGTTTCCTATACATGCTATGGTGAGGAAAAAACAGCCACATTCGCACTGAATGCAGTGGGAGAAAATATCGATGAGATCCTTGATGCGGCAGTAGAAGAACTTGACATTCCGAACAAGGATGACGTGAGAGGCAACATCACACTTCCGGAGACAACGGACAGCGGTGTCGCGATCACGTGGGAGACAAGCCATCCGGAGATCGTTGATGTAAAAGCCCATGAGTCTGACGTGGAAGGTTATGACGGAACACCGGCAGGTGTTGTGACAAGACCGGAAGAAGACACGGAAGTGACGATGACGGCAACACTTACTTATAAAGAAAACACAAGAACAAAAGAGTTTACTCTGAATGTAAAGGCAGCGCCCGAAGAGATCACAGAGGATGATTATACAGATTACTTCTTCGCATATTTCGCGGGAGAAGGATACTCCGACGGCGAGCAGATCTACTTTGCATCAAGCCAGGACGGCCTGAACTGGGATGATCTGAACAACAACGAGCCGGTACTGACTTCCACACTGGGAGAAGAAGGCGTGCGCGATCCGTTTATCATCCGTTCACCTGAGGGGGACAAGTTCTACCTGATTGCTACGGATCTTAAGATCTACGGCAACGGCGACTGGACCGGCGCGCAGAACAGCGGAAGCCAGAGCCTGATGGTATGGGAGTCCACAGACCTTGTGAACTGGAGCGACCAGCGCATGGTGGAAGTGTCCGCAGACATCGATGCAGGCTGCACATGGGCGCCGGAAGCGACCTACGATCCGCTGACAGGCGAGTATGTCGTATACTGGGCATCCAGGACGCCGAACGTTGATGACAAGCAGCGTGTATACTATGCGAAGACAAGAGACTTCTATACATTTACAGAGCCGCAGCTCTATATTGAGAAAGACCAGTCAAGTATCGATACAACGATGATCGAGAACGACGGTACATATTACCGCTATACAAAGAACGAGGGCGGGGAAACGAACGAACTCGGCGCACTGACGAAGACGATCTTCATCGAGAAGAGCAGCAGCGTACTGGGCGAATTTACACATATCCCGTCTGATTCACTGAACTCAGAAGACAATCAGTGGGTTGAGGGACCGACGATCTTCAAGCTGAACAGCGATGATGCGGCTGAAGATACCTGGTGCCTGCTGGTGGATGACTTCGGCGGCATCGGATACTACCCGCTTCTGACAACTGATCTTGAGAGCGGAGAGTTCACATCTCCGGAGGAAGGATCCTTTAAGATGCCAAGCCGTGCAAGACACGGTACGCCGCTCCGCATCACAGCTGCAGAGTATGAGCGTATAATGGGGGCATACAGCGCGCCGGAGGAAGTGAATACTGCGACTGTCATGGGCGAGACACCGGATCTTCCGGACACAGTGACAATTAATACAGGAACTGAAGAAGTCCAGAAAGCAGTGACATGGAATCTTGACGGAGTATCCTTTGAAGGAAATCCGTACAGCTATGTGACGGTTACAGGAACAGTGGAAGGATGCGCAGTGGATGCGATTGCAAATGTACAGATCATTCCGGCGAATGTGGAGTACATGATCGACTGTAACAACCTGGATTCCCAGACGTGGAAGAATGTTGTGGAAGCCAGCAGCGGACTTCTCAATACCGAGGCTGCTGACCAGGCAAAGACAGACGACAATACATGGGGATATACAAGTATCGTTGGTTCTGACAACTCGGCAGATATGACAGGCTTCAGCCAGAGCAGTGTTTCCAATCCGTATACCGGCGGATGGTGGGCACGCGGCGGCAAGAACATCACTTACCAGGTGACACTTCCAGCAGGAGATCATCAGATCATGCTCGGATGCACCGGATGGTGGAGCATGGGCCGCCAGATGGATGTCTTCTATTCTGTAAACGGTGGAACAGAGACGAAACTCTGCGACTTTGATGCAGTGAGCGGTCAGGAAACATATGCATCGGGAACGATCACGCTGGATGAAGAAGCGGTTGTCACGCTGACAGTCAAGAAGGCTGCCAACGATGATCCGATCCTCAGCTGGATCAGTATTTCAGATGTGACAGAACCGGCTGCACTTCAGATCACTGCAAATCCGGAAGACTATGCAGGTCCGAGAGGAGAAACAGCAGTATTTACAGTTGCAGCAGAAGGAACAGGATTAAGTTATCAGTGGCAGTACTGCAATGCAACTTCCAATATCTGGAGAGATTCTTCAATGGAAGGAAGCAATACTGAGAGCGTAAGTGTTCCGATCCAGAGCTACCGTGATGGTCAGAAATATCGCTGCGTTGTGACAGATGCTTACAGCAATACGGCTACATCAGATGTGGCAGTACTGACTGTGAAAGAGCCTGAAGCACCGAAGATTACGGGACAGCCGTCAGACTATACAGGTACTGTTGGTGAGACCGCGCTGTTTGAGGTGACTGCATCCGGAACAGGGCTGACATATCAGTGGCAGTACTGCAATGCGACTTCCAGTATCTGGAGAGATTCTTCAATGGAAGGAAGCCAGACAGCTGCACTGAGCGTACCGGTCACAAATGCAAGAGACGGACAGAAGTACCGCTGTGTTGTGACAGGAGAGAACGGCGCAAGCGTGATATCGAATGTTGTATATCTCACAGTAGGTGCGGTAGATACTACTCCGGTGATCGTTGCTCAGCCTGAGGACTTCACAGGCGCGGCAGGGGAGACTGCACAGTTTACGGTACAGGCAACAGGTACAGGATTGACATACCAGTGGCAGTACAGCAATGCGGGATCCAATATCTGGAGAAATTCTTCTATGGAAGGAAATGATACGGATACGATCAGCGTAACGGCAGCAAGTTATCGTAACGGACAGAAATACCGCTGCATCGTGACAGCAGAGGATGGCCGAAGCATAACAACAGAAGCAGCAGTATTGAATGTTACAGAGTAATAGAAAAATGCCGCGGGGACCCCGGCTTCGCAGGGAGCCGGGACCGTGCAGTGAAAAGTGCTGCTCAGAGGATAAGACTGACAAAACAAAGTGATGACAGAATGAACTACAGGTCCGCCAGATATCGTAAATGATATCCGGCGGACTGTAGTCAAGGGAAAAGGAAATTATGAAAATAAGAAGAAAAGTCCTTGCCGGAGTAATTGCAGCTACAATGACTGTTACAGCCGGCACTGTTCCTTCTACAGTCTATGCGGAAGATAATTCTGCGAATGAGGACGAACGGATCGTGGCGTCACTGAACTTTGATGATGAGTCTGTGGGGGATGCGTCTGCAGTGACGAAATCCTGGGCAGATTATACAGGGAACATTACCTATGAGGAAGGACGTTCCGGGAAGGCGGTCCGGCTTGACGGTTATGGACTGCGCCTGAACCAGAAAAATGTGGGGGCAGAATACACAGTATCCATGTGGATGAAGCATGACAGTGTGCTGGCGGAAAACCAGCAGATCCTTTTTCTGGGACACGGAGACGGTTCATCAGAAAACTGGCTGGATATTGGCGGTGACAGAGGATCAAACCAGACATATGAGATCTGGACACGCAATACCACTCCTTCTTCAGAGATCAGCGGATGGAATTATCTTGATGAATCTGCTTCACAGATCACCGGAAAATGGGTAATGCTTACTGTGACCGGAGACGGAACCAATTTCCGTGCTTATATCAACGGACAGCAGATCGAACTTACGGGAAATGGAAAAACAGATGCTTCAATCCGGAATGCGGCCAATGTGCTGAACGGTGAAGAGCAGGACATTTATGTCGGAGTCAATTACTGGGATACTGCTTTTTCGGGACTGGTGGACGATGTTGTGGTCTACGGTGATGATCTGTCAGCAGATGAGATCCAGAGCCTGTATGAACAGCAGTATACGGAATATGTTGCCGAACACCTTTCACTGGGAGATCTTACGGCGGTCAGTGATGATCTGATTCTGCCGGTTTCAGATGAAGAGGGAAAAGTGACGATCACATGGGCTTCGGACAATGAAGACATTATCGCAAATGATGGTACAGTGACCCGTCCCCAGACAGAGGAGGACGTTGAAGTGAAACTGACCGCAACCTTTACATATGGTGATGCGGAGGTAAAGAAAGAATATCTGGCAACAGTAAAGCGGGAAAATATTGAATCGGATCTTCAGGAAGCAGCGGATGCATTGAGTCTCTGCACTGTGACAGATGAGGATCTGAACCTACCTTCAAAGGGAGAAAAAGATACGGCAATCGAATGGTCATCATCCAACCCGGATGTGATGAACGATGACGGGAAGATCGTATCACGTCCGGCGTCAGGAGAAGGAAATGCGGTGGTTACGCTGACCGCATTGATCTCCAAGAATGGCAAAGAGTTAACCAAAGAATTTAAAGTGGAAGTGCTGGAAGAATATTACGGTTACATCTACGGTTATATTACCGGAGACAACGACCGTACCGGAAGTCTGCATCTGGCATACAGCACGGACGGAGAAAAGTATACAGCTCTGAACTCCAACGCGGGGATCCATTTTGCAGAGATCGATACGAATGACGGGACAAAAGACCTCTCTACCGGTATCCGGTTTACAGAGATCAGCCTGTTCCGGAAAGCGGATGGCGGTTTCGGAATGGCTGCGCCGCAGGGGAAAGACCAGAAGCAGGTATACATCTATGATTCAGAAGATCTGCTGACCTACAGCGGAGAAAGGCTGATCACCACAAACAGCGACATCGGCAGTGTATCGGATGTTGCAGTCAAGTATGATGCATCTGTGGGAGGCTATTATCTGTACTGGACAGGCGGAGGACAGCAGTATGCAAACGTTACAGAAGACCTGATCACGGCCGGCCCGGCAGAGAAAGCCGAGTACAGCACCGATGAAGTGAGCGAGGATGCTCAAGTGCCGGAAGGTTCCAAAAACGGCAGTGTGATAGGAGTTACAAAAGAAGAGTATGAGACGATCATAGACCATTTTGCGATGGCAGCTTATGAAGCAACAGAGCAGCCGGAGGCGGTGACGGTCGATACGGCGGCAGACGTAGAGGAAGCTCTGCCGGATACAGTGAGTGTATCATACGATGACGGTTCGGCATCTGCGATGGATGTGACATGGGACGTGGATACTCCGGATTTCAGCAAAGCCGGGACATACACCGTAACGGGGACGCTGAATGCCTATGAGAATCCTCTGATCGAGGAGAGGGCTGATCCGCAGATCATCTACGATGAAACTAACGAGTGTTATTATTTTACCGCGTCTTATCCGGCATACGGAAACGTGAACAATGGATATGACAGGATTGTTTTGAGAAAGGCAGATACCATCAGCGGTCTTTCGGATAATGATACGGAGATCACGATCTGGAACGCGCCGTCAAGCGGCCAGATGGCAAAACATGTATGGGCGCCGGAGCTTCAGAAAGTGGATGGCAGATGGTATGTATTTTTTGCAGCAGGCAACTCGGATAATATCTGGGCGATCCGCCCGTACGTGCTGGTATGCCAGGGAGATGATCCGTACGATCCGGACAACTGGGTACGGCGGGACGGAACAGCAGAGATCCATGCTGCGACAAGCGAGGACAGTGCATATTTCAAGCACATGTCCCTTGATATGACGTATTTTACAGATGAAGATGCCGACGGCACGACGCACCACTATGTGATCTGGGCAGATATTATCGGACAGTCAGCCCTGTATATGCAGGAAGTTGATCCCCAGCGTCCGTGGGAAGGAACAGGGGAAGTGATCCAGATGACGACTCCGGAATACGGATGGGAGAGAGACAGTGAGCGTGTGAATGAAGGTCCGGCAATCCTGAAACACGACGGCAGGATATTCTGCACGTTTTCTGCGTCCGGGACAGGCCCGGAATACTGCATCGGCCTGCTGTATGCAGATGTAGATTCTGATCTCATGGACCCGGCATCATGGACCAAACTTTCATACCCGATTCTGACGTCAGAGGACGTGCCGGGAGAATACGGACCGGGTCACAATTCATTTACAGTTGATGCAGATGGAAATCCGATATTTGTATATCATGCGCGCTCGGAAGAGTGCTATCAGAATCAATGTGAATATGCCTCAGCGGATCCGCTGTATGATCCGTGCAGACATGCGAGAGTGAAGAATGTACACTGGAGCAGGGACGGCCTTCCGATCCTTAAGATGAGCGCAGAAGAAGAGCTCCCGGAAGGAGCAGAGAAGGTTACCATTGAGGTGACCGTGCGCGAAGACTCCGAGGTGGTCAGAGACCTGAGCGACGCTGTGATCAGCGGCGTGGAGGACACCGTGGAAACCGGCAGCCAGATCAGACCGGATATCACGGTAACCTGGGGAACAGCTTCTCTTAAAGAGGGCACAGATTATACTGTGACCTACGGCGAGAACAGGGAAGCCGGAGAAGGAAGCGTTACGATCAAAGCTGTGGAGGGCGGACGTTACACAGGGGAACAGACAGTAACATTCAAGATCCTTCCCTATGTGATCGCAGATTTCACGTTTGATGACCTGGAGGGTGGACTCAAAGGCGGAAACGCCGTGGCATCCGTCGCAGGCGGCAGCCTTGATCTCGTGGAACACGACGGCGGATATGCAGCTCAGTTTGTTTCAGGGGACAAGGATTACCTGAATGTCACTGCAGCAGACGGGAGCAGCCTCCTGACAGGATATGACGAGATATCGATCTCCTACGATCTTCTTGTACCGAATACATCGGGGACGAACTGGGTGTACTATATCGCGCCGGATGATTCGTCTCTGAGCTGGGATACAAATGGAAACAAAGAGCGCTACCTCGGAGTTCTTATCAAGAATGGAAATCTGGAAGCCGAGCGCTATAATAACAACGGCAGCCGCCCTACAAATCCATCGGCGGGCATAACCGCAGGAGCATGGCAGCATGTGGATATTGTGTATGCGGAGGATTCTACACTGGTTTACGTGGACGGGGACCTGAAGGCGCAGGTTGACACCAGCTATCAGCTTACAGATATTCTGGGAAGCGAGAGTATCTTCCAGATTGGCAAGGCCAACTGGGCTCCGGGCGAGTACGGAACGATGACGCTTGACAATTTCAGGATCGTAGCGGGAGATGTGATGGAAGAGCCGGAGGAGCCGGTTGAACTCAGGATCACCGCAGATCCGGAAGATTATGCAGGGCCAAGAGGTGAAAAGGCCGTGTTTGAGGTCAAAGCGGAAGGAACCGGATTGAGTTATCAGTGGCAGTACTGCAATGCGTCATCAAATATCTGGAGAGATTCTTCCATGGAGGGAAGCGATACAGAGCGGATAAGTGTTGAGATCGCCAGCTATCGGGATGGTCAGAAATACCGCTGCGTTGTGACCGACGCGGCAGGAGATACGGCCGTGTCAGGCACTGCAGTAATAACTGTAGCCGAGCCGGCGGCACCGGTGATCACCGGACAGCCGGAGGATTATACCGGCATTGTGGGAGATACAGCTCAGTTTACGATCCAGGTATCCGGCACAGGACTGAACTACCAGTGGCAGTACTGTAATGCGTCGTCAAACATCTGGAGAGACTCTTCCATGGCAGGAGCTGAAACAGAAACGATCCGTGTTCCGATCACGAGCGCAAGAGACGGTCAGAAGTACCGCTGCATTGTGACTGGAGCAGAAGGTGGCAGCGTCACATCGAGAGTTGTTTACCTTACTGTCGGAAAAGCAGAAGGTCTGCCGGAGATAACAGTGCAGCCTGAAGATTTTACAGGAGCTGTAGGAGAAACCGCACAGTTTACAGTTCAGGCGTCCGGCACAGGGCTTACATATAAATGGCAGTATTGTAATGCAGGATCAAATACCTGGAGAGGTTCATCTATGCCGGGGAACGGAACCCCCAGCATAAGTGTTCCGATCACTGCGGCAAGAGACGGTCAGAAATACCGCTGTATTATAACAGGCGAAGATGGCCGGAGCATCATTACAGACGAAGCAGTATTAAACTGTACGCAGCCGTAGTGATTCTTAAATATGGCAGTTTGCAGGAGAAAAGGAATCCTGCGAATGCAATATAATAATCTGGATGCAGGATGCGGTCTGCTCCTGCATCCGTAAGTAACAAGGAGGGAAAAATGAAAAAAGGTAAGAAAATGCCAAAAGCCATAACAGCAGGAGCATTGTCTCTGGCTATGGTGATCCAGCCGATGAACGTTTTCGCGGCGGAAGAAGGTTCCTTTACCGAAGACCAGATCGTTGCAAACGATTATCTGCTCTATCTGGTCAACTGTGGTACACCGGACTCCTCAGTAGTTCCGGACGGCTACGACAGCATGGGACTTTACCAGTCTAATGTGGATCAGCGTTATGGCGAAGACACAGGCACCGGCTTATCGTGGGGTCTTGCAGAGGACAATGAGTACACAATGGCCGTGAAAGGCGGCGACTCCGCGACATCCCTGACCGGCAGCTACATCTACATGTCGGACAGCGAAGAGGTAATCTATGAGGCCGGGAAGAGCGGGTTCCTGTATTCATTTGAACTGCCGGAGCGGGAAGACGACACGTATCTCGTAACGGTAGGAATCGACAATCCCTGGGCTCAGTGGGGAACCAAGTACGAGGACATTATCATCGAGGATACGATGGTAGAAGAAAATCTTACTGCAGTAGGATTTGAAGAAGAGTATGAGGTGACTGTGACAGATGGAGAACTGAACGTATTTGTTCAGGCGCATCCGGACAGCAGAACAGAGTCTGGAGACGATCCGGTCATCAGCTATATCATGGTAAAAGCAAAACCGCAGTATACGCTGGAGGCACTTCAGATCCAGATCGACTCCTATAAATCACGGGTAGAAGGCGGTGCTTATGGGGAAGAATCCAAAGCCGCTTTTGATAAGGCGATCGAGGATGCACAGGCGCTGGTAGACGGCGGAAGTGCAACAGAGGAAGAGATTCAGGCAGCACTGGCTGCGATCGAAGAAGCCTATGCGAACCTGAAGCCGATATACACATATGATTCCATCACCGGTACAGCCGCAGAGAGAATGTATGACAATAACGGCAACAAGATCCAGGCTCATGGAGGACAGATCCAGAAGATCGGTGATACATGGTACTGGTATGGCGAGGACAAGACAAACGGATACCGTCCGGTAGAAGGAGTACATTGCTATTCCTCGACGGATCTTTATAACTGGAAAGACGAAGGGCTTGCACTCGATGCCATTGACGTGCCGGATGAGCACTACGGTGATGACAGCTATGTGGATCTTACTGTTTTTGAGACAGATGAGGAACTGAAGGCGCTGTACGGCGACTACGCAGGACAGCCCTCTGATGATCCGACTTATGAGACAAAGCTGGAAGAAGTATACTGGAACCTGGCAGAGGACCGCTGTGTTATGGAGCGTCCTAAGGTTCTTTATAACGATTCAACCGGACAGTATGTGATGTGGTGGCACTGTGACGGACGTACACCGACGAACACCGCGGATTACGGAAAGGCAAGAGCTGGTGTGGCAGTGGCAGACAATCCGGCCGGACCGTTCAAGTTTGTAGGAACCTACCTCCTGGCATCTGATCCGGACCGCACAGATCACGGATTCGACAGTGAGGGCGGACATGTCCGTGACATGAACGTATTCAAGGATGACGACGGAACAGCATATGTTCTTTACTCATCTGAGGGTAATGAAGTAATGTACATTGCCAGACTGAATGACAGCTATACAGGACTGGCAAAAGACAGAGAGGACATGGTCCTCGGGGAAGACTTTGCGATCATCAGTACAGATTCCCGTGAAGCGCCCGCTATGTTCAAATACAACGGTATGTATTACCTGATCACATCAGGCTGTACAGGATGGGCGCCGAATCAGGCACAGTACGCAGTTGCTGAGAACCCGCTCGGACCATGGACGAGAATGGGCGATCCGTGTGTTGGCGATACAGACGGCAATACGTTCTGGACACAGAGCACATGTGTGATCCCGGTAGATCCGGAAAACGGCAAGTTTATCTACATGGGCGACCGCTGGTACAATCCGGATACAGGCGCTGACATCAGTGATTCCAGATATGTATGGCTTCCGATCGAATTTGGTTCAGACAATACGATCATGATCAAGGACTACAGCAACTGGACACTGGATGAGCTGAATGGAAAGGGAGCGATCTCTATCGATACAGAGCTTCCGGAAGAGGCTGATTCTGTGAGCAGCCTGATGGAAGCACTTCCGAATACAGTCAATGTGTCGATCGGCGAGGAGTCATACAATGACACACCGGTTACCTGGAGTCTGGATGAAGATGTACAGGCCCTTGGTGATTATGCACTCGGCGATATTACCGTGACCGGAAGTCTGGCAGACCTCAACAGGGAATTTACGATCACCGTATTCTGCTGTCCGCCGTCACTTGTATATCTGGTAGACTGTGCGACAGGTGAGGATAATCCTTCAGAGGTTTATGACAGATTTGCAGCAGGAGCAGACGAACTGCTCAATATGGTCTCCGACCAGCCATACGGAAATGACCATGGAATCAACTGGGGATATACAAGTACTCCGGGAGCAGCGGGAGGAAGTTCTTCCGAGGATATGGGTTCCCACACACCGGGCAGCTTTTATGACAGCGGCTGGTGGGCAACAAGCAGCGGAACGATCGACTACAGCTTTGAACTGGATCCGGGCAGCTATTCAGTGATGACTGGATATCAGGAGTGGTGGAGCAGCACAAGAGGTATCAAGATCACAGCGACATCCGTTGACGCAGAAGGAAACGAAACAGAGATCGGAACATCCTCATTTACTCTGTCCGGCGAGCAGGATATGCAGCAGAGGACAGACATAACTGTTCCGGAAAATTCTGATCATGTGATCGTATCCATCAGCAAAGCATCCGGCAGTGACCCGGTGCTCAGCTGGATCGGAATCGTTGGGACAGAGACAGCAGAACCGTCCGAGAATCTGGTGAAAAACGGAAGTTTTGAAAACGGATCAACAGGATGGAATCTTGGAAACGGTGCTTCTGTTCAGAGAGGGGACGATGCTCCGGACGGAACACAGTACATGCGCGACAACGGCGACGCAAATACCTGGGGAGACGGAAGCAGTCAGTCTGTAACAGTAGAGCCGGAGACAGAATATGTGCTCACTGGATCTGCAAAGGTTGACAGCAGCGATCCGTATTATGTGGGGGCTAATGTAGACGGCAGAGAGATTTACGCCGTATTCTCCACAGACAGCGGGTATACAGACAACACAGACGATGCGGATAAACTTGCCTATGAAGTACATGCAGGGGCAACGGACTGGACAGAGTTTGAAGTGAGATTCACAACAGGCTCAGATACAGAATCTGTTAATGTCTATACATGGATCGACAGCGGCTATGGATATCTGGACAATGTAGTGCTCAAAGAAGTGACAGGCGAGTTAGACTGGACAGCATTCGATGAGCTGATGGCTGAGATCGAAGCTCTGGATGAGGCGGAATATACGGAAGATTCCTGGGCTGAGTTCCAGACGGTCGTAGAGGAAGCGAAAGCATTCAAAGAGAATGCTACAGACGAGACGAAACAGAGAGATATCCGTCAGATGATCTCCAAATTGGAAGCTGCGATGGAAAATCTGATCTCCATCCATGAGCCGACAGGTGACGTTACATATTATGTAGATGCGGAAAACGGCGATGACAGCAACGACGGTACATCACCGGAAACAGCATGGAAGACGCTTGCAAAGGCATCATCCATCCGCAGGCTCACAGAAGGCGGAAGTATCCTCCTGAAGGCGGGCAGCGTATGGAATGGCGAGCAGCTGACCGTAAAAGATGCTCAGGGTACAGAAGAGAATCCGATCGTGATTGGAAGCTACGGTGAAGGTGCAAAACCGGTTATCAACGGAAACGGAGCGAACTGGGATGCTGACACGAAAGAAGAGCTCGCAGCGGTTCACATTTACAACAGTGAGAATATTGTGATCGAAAATCTCGAGATCACGAACTGGGATTCATCAGCAGGCAGTGAGTATGCACAGAGCAGCAAGCTGTTATCCGGACTTGTAGTGGAAAACAAAGATGCGGGAGCTCTTTCCAACGTAGTGATCCGCAATAACACGATCCACGATGTCAACGGAAGAATGGCAGGCGGCGCTGAAAAGGCTGCAGGTGGTCTCATCGTCGTAGTGACTGGCGGCGGATCCAACCATACCGGAAGGGTTGAGTCCTGGTATGACGGATTGACAATTGATGGAAATGAAGTTTATAATGTGTGCCACGAAGCAATCTATATGGAGAGCGTATGGGCAAGCCGTACATTAGTAGGCGGCACAAGCAGTGACACAGATTATCAGAATTCTGGAAACAGCCCGTGGGTTGGCAGCAACGATGTCCTGATCGAGAACAACTACGTACATGACGTGGCAGGAGACGGTATCGTGCCGATCAATACAACGGAAGCGCTTGTTCAGTACAACCTGATCGACAACTCAGCTGACAGCAACTGGGATTACAGCGCAAATCCGAACCATGCGGCATTGTGGACATGGGATTCCAACAATGTAACGTTCCGGTATAACGAAGCGTTCAATACGTCAGAAGATTCCAAGGGAACAGCAGTCGGAAACGACAGCATGGCATTTGATTTTGACTATGGCGTACAGAACTGTCTGTATGAGTATAACTACAGCCACGATAATCTGGGCGGGTTCCTGATGCTCTGCCCGGGACCGGGAGCTACAGTAAACAATATCGCAAGATATAACCTCAGTGTAAATGACGGACTGTACGAAGGCGCGCCGATGATCCGTATGGGAACAGGTAAATATGGTTCTATCGGTGTTCAGGTTTACAACAATACGATGTACTGGGAGGGCACAGGATATTCGGCATCCCTTACACCGGATTCTTACTGGGAAGGTCCAGTGATCGAAGATGTATCTGTATTTAACAACATCTTCTACGGACCGGCGACAGAAAACAGCGTAAGCACGCAGGATGGCATCACTTATTACAACAACCTTGTATACAGCAGTGACGGAAGTGCTCAGGAAGTATATCAGGCAGCAGCAAATGATGAGAATGCGGTTTACGAAGATCCGATGTTTGTCGATGTAACAGACTATACGGCTGGAAGCTGGGCGGACGGAGAGACAACCCTCGGCACAGCAGACGGATTTAAGATCCAGGAGAACTCCCCGGCGATCGACGCTGGAGCAGAGCATCCGGACGCACCTGCAAGCTCTACATCAGATGTAGCGGATGAGCTGGTTCCGAATACAACAAACAAACCGTTATCCGATTACTACGGAAATGCATTGTCTGATGGAAAGAATGATATCGGTGCCAATGAGTATACAGCTGAAGAGGAGAAAGTGCTTCGTATCGTCGCAAATCCGGAGGATGTTGAAGGAGCAGCTGGCGAGAATGCAGTATTTACAGTAGCTGCAGAGGGAACTGGTCTGAGCTATCAGTGGCAGTATGCAAATGCAGATTCTTCAGTCTGGAGAGCATCATCCATGAGAGGAAGTGATACTCCGGAGATCACCGTACCGATCGCAAGTTATCGTGACGGTCAGAAGTACCGCTGTGTTGTAACAGACAGAGCTGGAAACAGCGTCACGTCAGAGAGCGCGGCAATAACGATCATCATTCCTGACGGCACACCGAAGATCGTATCACAGCCTGAAGACTTTGTCGGAGCATCCGGCGAGAAGGCAGTATTCGAGGTGGAAGCAGAAGGAACAGGTCTGAGCTATCAGTGGCAGTACTGTAATGAAGGCTCCAATACATGGAGAAACTCATCCATGGCAGGAAGCACGACTGCTTCGATCAGCGTAGAGATCGCTTCTTACAGAGACGGTCAGAAATACAGATGTGTTGTGACAAGTGAATCCGGATACAGCGTAACTTCAGACGCGGCAGCGATCATCATTGGAGTGGCGGAAGATGCACCTCGCATTGACAGCCAGCCGGTCAGCTATGAGGGCGCGGCAGGTGAGACTGCAGTATTTGAAGTAAAAGCGAGTGGAACGGACCTGACATATCAGTGGCAGTACTGTAATGCGGGTTCCAATACCTGGAGAAATTCCTCAATGAAAGGAAACGGAACTTCCAGCTTAAGCGTTCCGGTTACTGCATCAAGAGATGGTCAGAAATATCGCTGCGTGATAACCAGCGGAACAGGAAGAGTGGTAACCACTGAGACAGTAGTCCTGACAGTTACCGCAAACTAGAACATTGGAAACAGCATAGGATCTGCCGTACATACAAAGTACGGCAGACCTTATGCATTTTCAGGGCAGGAAGGTAGTACATTGAAAAAACGTGTTTGGAGTTTATGGTTGACAGCAGTTTTTATCGGAATATTGTCAGGCTGCAGTACGGGAGGAACTGCAGAAACTGAAAAACAGGATCCTGAGGAGACTGTACTGTATCTGGACGGAGACGCAGTGACAGAAGATGAGTATTCTCTGCTCGCTGCACAATATCGAAATCAGGTGACGATGCAGTATACGACAGAGCAGGTAAACGCTGCTGATTTCTGGCAGACGGAAATAGATGGTGAGACACCATGCAGCCAGCTTGAGGAGCTGATCCTTGATCAGCTGAAAGTGAATTACGCAGTGAAACACCTGGCGATAGAGGCGGATGTGACAGAGGATTATACATATGCTAAGCTTCAGGAAAACAGAGAAGGAGAGAATCAGGAACGATCAGGTCAGCTGGAAGATGACGAGACAGTTTACGGTCTGACGGAATATGATGATTCGACTTATTACAACTACTGGTATTCAAATCTGGAAACACAGTGGAAGAACAGCTGGATTCCGGAGAATGCGGATGTCACGGAAGCAGACTGCCGGAACTACTATGAAGAACATATGGAAGAGTACACCTATCATACCGGTGTGACAGTGATCTATGCTGAACTTCCGTATGATTCGGAGGCTGAACGCGGAAAGATGCAGAATACCGGGCTCAGCTTGAGCCGTGCTCTGGAAGCATCGGATGATCTGGAAGAAGTAAAAGAGGCATTTCCGGAAGTTGATTTTGAAGAGCTTGAGCTAAATGATCTTGATATGCAGGAAGGCATGAGTGGTGTTTATGCACAGCGGTGGGAAAAGGCATCACAGATGGAAGAAGGACAGGTATTCGGACCATATGAGGACAACGGTGCGATCTGTGTTATGAAATGTATCGACCGCACAGAAAACGGAGAGCTGGGATTTGACGGAGTAAAAAGCCGTATCGAGAGACTGCTTCAGGTAGAAGCCGCCGATCAGTGTATCAGTGAAAAAGCAGAGGATATGGAAGTAGAAAACGGCGGGATCTCGACAGAATCTGTAATTTTAAAGACAGTAAGCAATTAGCAGATGGAGGATAACATTGGAAATGAAAAAGAAAAGAGTACTTTTATTATCACTTGTATTGAGCGTAGCATTTGCCATGGCCGGCTGCGGTGGCGGCAATGGAGATTCAAAGGAAAATACAGAAACACAGCAGACAGAACAGAACGCATCAGATGACAATGTTGACAGCGCATCGGCATTAAATGTAGAGAACGATACATTTACGGTGGAAGATCTGCTTTCAAGTGTCGGATCCGAAGAGACAGGACTTTTGACGATTCTTGGCGCAACAGAAGCGGCGGAAAGTTACGAGGCAAACATTTTTGGACAGAAAGCGACAGTCAGTGTGACAGCTGAGGACGGCACAGTCAGTGCGATCAGTATGGAGTTCACATCAGTGGATACCGGATCTGTGCTGAATGCAGTTGCAGAGCAGCTGGGACAGGATGGAGAAACAGCAGACGGTGTTACCACATGGACATCCGGAGAACGTACAGTTACATTAACTGAGGGAGAGTCAGGGTGCACGCTGGAGATAAAATAAAATTTATCAGCGCAGGATAAAGCATAGGCCGGAATGGGGAAAAAACATGGAAGAGACAAGAAAAGCGGTGTATGATCAGCCACATCAGTGCAGATTGAACCGAAGATATATTTTTATGAAACGGACAGCGGATATTGTTATATCGTTGACGGGCCTTGTGGTGCTCTCTCCGCTGCTTGCAGCAACAGCGGTGGCAGTGAAGCTGTATGATAGGGGAAACATATTGTATAGTCAGGTACGGCTCACTCAGGGCGGAAAGCGTTTCCGCATTTATAAATTCCGGAGTATGCGGATGGATTCGGAGAAAGATGGGGTCGCGAGGCTGGCGGAAAAAAATGATGAACGTATTACGCCAGTCGGAAAAGTGATACGGGATCATCATATTGATGAACTTCCCCAGTTGTTTAATATCCTTAAGGGAGAAATGTCGATGGTAGGTCCCCGGCCAGAGCGTCCGGAGATAATGGAGACGTACATGAAAGAACTCCCTGAATTCGGACAGCGGCTTCAGGTGAAAGCAGGGCTGACCGGATATGCACAGATTTATGGCACATATTATTCTACTCCACGCGAAAAACTGCAGATGGATATGATATATCTTGAAAAAGCGTCATTAACAGAAGACTTAAAACTTCTGGCTGCAACAGCTAAGATACTGCTGTTTGGAGAAACGGCAGACGGATCCGGAGGAAAGAATACATCTGATGCGGATAGCAGAGTGTGGGAAAATGTTCAGCATGACAGAATACGGGCAAAATACAAAAGCACATGAGAAGGAGCTGAACCGGGATGGAAAGTGTGAAATACAGTGTTGTGATTCCATTATATAACAAGGAAAGATATATTCGACGCACACTGGAAAGCGTACTGGCACAGACGTTTCAGCATTTTGAAGTGATCGTTGTGGACGACGGTTCAACGGATAATTCCCTCAATGCTGCCCGCCAGGCGGCTTCCGGCAGAGTCAGGATCATCTCACAGGAGAACAGAGGAACTGCCGCAGCCAGAAATACCGGGATCGAACATGCAGAAGGAGAATATATCGCATTTCTTGATGCGGATGATGAATGGAAAGAGAACTATCTCGAGACGATCGACAGTCTTACCGGGACTTATCCGCAGAGTGATATTTTCGTGACAGCATACAGGGTCGTTATGGGGAACGGAAAATATAACTACTCCAGCAGGCTGACACCTGAGGAAGGATGTTTGGAAAGCTATTGGATGACGTTTCAGTATCCTTATGATTTTGTATGGACTTCAGCCACTGTGATAAGAAAGAGTGCCGTGTTAGAGGCGGGGGGATTTAAGCCAGGGGAGAGGATCGGACAGGATTTAGATTTGTGGGCAAGGGTGGCGAGGATCAATCCTCGGGTTGCATATTCTTCATCGGTCTGCGTGGATTACAACAGAAACGCAGGAGAAAATGCAAGAAGCCGCGAAAAGATAGCCTGTGCAAAAGCGTTCCTCAGGGACCTGGAGGAAGAACTGAGGAACCCGGATCACAGCTCTGAAGAAATCGACATGATACAATACAAGTATGACTTGAAAATGACGGTCTATGTATTTACATGTATTCTTGCAGGTGATAAAATTCTTGCCAGAGATGTGTATACGAGATGGCAGGGAAGAAAAAGGCTGAGGACTAGACTGCTGCGTGCAGGGCTGAGGACAGCTATGATCATGCCGGCAGGTTTAAACCGGTTTCTGTATAAGATCCGTCTGAAGGTGTTTTGAGGAATCCAAAAAAGGATGGCAGGAACGGGAATCCGTTTTTCATCAATAAAGCCGGCGTACTATTTACTGGATATAGACTTTTCATGCTGGGGCAGACGCAGTGTACTCTGCATCTGCCCCAGCATTTTGATGCCGGATATTGGAAGATCCGCAGTTATCAGGGGAAACGGAAATGGTTCAAGGAGAGCAGGTAGAATATTATGAACTTGATTTTTTTGATCAGTATCCTTCTAAAGGGTGTGGGAGCTGTATTGGAAATACTCCTGCAGATCACAATTACCAGAGGAATCGGGGTCTCAGGGTATGGAACATATACAACATGGATCAACGCGGCAGATTTGATATTCTGGTGCCTGTTTTCTGGTATTGTGAAATGTAATACATTTTACCTGTCTGGAAAGAACCGGACGTTGGTCAAATTTAAAAATAAATACTATGTAAGATATGTGATACCGATAACCGGATGTATCTGCCTCGCTGCGTGGGCAGCAGGAAGAAAAGAATATTTGATGATAGCGGTGATCGCATTTGCAGAACTTCTGATGCTGGATCAAAGCAGCAGCTTTCTGGCAGAGGGAAATTATATTTCTTCCCTGACCGGAGAGTATGTCCTGGGAAGAATGTTCCTCCTTGTCTCTGTATTTATCCTTCAGAGTACAGGGCGGTTCAGTCTGAATGCGACGGTTGTGCTGTATCTTGCACAATATATTCTTGTAGTTGTTTTCTTCCTTGTTGTCGGAAAGAAGAAACGAAGACGGGACTTAAACAAGAACCAGCCAGACCAGGTACGTAAAGTGTCTGTGCGTAAATTACTGCAGTACCAGAGGGCAGATATCATGCAGGCAATGATCGGCCAGATGCCTGTGATCCTCCAGTATATACTCGCGGGAGCATTTGAGGCCGGTGTGGTCGGGATTGTCCTTCTTGTAAAAAAGCTCATCAATTTTATATCTGGTCCGGCAGCCAAGGTGTTTCTGCCAGAATTTTCACGTCTTTATCATAAGGATGACAGAAAAGGGCTCAGAGACAGTTTCTCTTCGATCATGAGGATACAGATGCTGTTCGCAGGGCCGCTTGCAGTTGTTCTGGCAGGTTATCCGGAGGTGGTCCTGCGGATACTCGCGGAGGAACTGATACCATACACAGGCCTGTTCATGGGGTGTTCGCTTATATTTATCATTGCAGCTACTCTTGGCCCGTGCGGCGGTCTGATGCAGATGACAGGAAATGAGCGGCTGGATAATCGGTGCAGGGAAGCGGCGGTTTTATTCATGCTGATAATTTTTGTCCTGATGAGGAGGGATCCGCTTTTTGCGCTTTATGGACTTGCTGCGCAGACACTGACAGAGTCCGTGAGCAAATACATATTTGTCTGCAGATGGCTGGAAAAAGAACCTGTCAGACTTTCTACTTACCTGAGATGGTGGATACTGCCGGCAGCAGCGATCGGAGTGAGCCGCTTTATGCAGTGGCAGGATTCGTTTACAATGATGTTTATTACCGCGGTAATTGTATTCAGCATACAGTTTGCGGTGGAACTGAAAAAAGAAGGAGGACTGCTGCAAATGCTTAAGCAGAGAAGGAGCTTCAATGAACAGAAAGATACAGATGATTAGATTAATGCTGTGCAGAAATGGATATCGGCGCGCAGAATATTTGAGAAAAAAAAGATACTTTCATCATCAGGGAGAAAACTGCTATTTTACACCGTACAATTTTGGGACAGAGCCACATCTGCTGTCGTTTGGGAACAATGTGCATGTGGCGAGCGGGGTAAGGTTTGTAAATCATGATATTACTGCCTTGATGTTTCAGCACATGGAATGCATGAAGGACAAACGGCTTGCTAACAGAGTCGGGAAAATTGAAATAGGGGACAATGTCTTCATCGGAGCCGGGAGTATCGTCCTGTACGATGTGAAGATAGGAAATAATGTTATCATCGGAGCCGGCGCACTTGTAAACAAAGATATTCCAGACGGGGGTGTATATGCGGGAGTACCGGCTGTGAAGATAGGGGAGTTCGATTCCTATGTGGAGAAGACAGTGGAATTTTCAACAAAGGTGAGCTGGAACAATGGAGAAGACAGGAAGAGTATCATAAAGAAACAGGAAAAGTATTTTTGGAGTGAAGAGAAAAATATATAGGCGATGGACGGAGAAGAGAATGGGGAGCAGAAGCTGGTTCTTAAAATGGTTTATGAGGAGGATGCTGGCGGGATGGAACCGACTGATGATCAGGTGGTCGACGGTATCTGAAGTAAAGACATTAAATGCAAAATTGATCTATCATCGGAAGATCGATCTCGCTCATCCGAAGAAGCTGAATGAAAAGATCCTCTGGCTGGAATATAATACAGATGCATCTCTGCGCAGCAGGCTCACAGATAAGTATGAGGTTAGAGCGTACGTTACGGAAAAAGGATACGGGGAATGTCTCGTTCCTCTTTATGGGATCTACGATTCGCCGGATAAAGTAGATCTGGAAAGTCTTCCGGAGCAATTTGTACTGAAAGCGACACACGGATGTGATATGAACTATATATGCAGAAAAAAGGAAGCGATGAACATTCGCGATCTTCGGCGGAGAATGAAACTGTGGATGAAGACCAATATGGCGTACGTTTCACTGGAGATGCACTATCTCTCAATCCCTCCGAGGATCCTCTGTGAAAAGTATATAGATAGTGGAGAAAAAAACTTGACGGATTATAAGGTACACTGCTGTGACGGGAAAGCCAGATTTCTCCTGGTCTGCAGCTATGGACAGGGAAAGCGCTATCTGGATGTGTTTGACAGAAAATGGAACCATCTTCCGGTGGTCGTCGGAGCAGAACAGAATCCGGAGAGGCCAAAGAGGCCGGAGCAGCTGGAGGGAATGTGCAGGATGGCGGAAAAACTGGCAGAGGGGATCCCGTTTGTGCGTATCGATCTCTATACCGTGAAAAACAGGGTTTATTTCGGGGAAATGACTTTTACGCCGGCAACCGGGATACTGTTTCATTTTACGGACGCATTCTTGATGGAAGAGGGGAAATATTGTAAAATTGTACCGACAAACTAGGAGATGTTTGTTATCGGGGAAAAGATAAGTATGATAATATATTTGATTCAAATTATGATTTCGCTGGCGGCCCTTTGGCACTATCGAGATAAGCGGATCCGGTATCTCACGATCGCAACAGCAGTATATTTCATGGCCTATTTTGCTACCGGGGAATTTGATGTTTCACTTTCGCTTTATTTTGTCCTGCTCCTTATCGGGATGGGCGTCCCGCAAAAGGTAGACATGGCCGGACTTTGTCTGATCTTTTGGATCGCAGCCTATACCATCGTCGGAGCGGTGTTTCAGAATCTGTTTTCAACGGTAACTGCATTGATCACGCGTTTTGGCTATATCATTATTTTTATCTGTATGCTCATGGAGAAGAAAAGTGATCCGTCGTGGAACGCAGATGCAGATGACTACCGTTTTCTTGTTCGGACAGGACTGATAACAGAGCTGGTGATCATAGCCCTGGTGTGGATGCAAAATGGTGTGGGAAGCAGAGTGGTCGCGGGCAATCAGCCTATTGGAGCGGGAATCGTGATCGGTCTGACAGTAGTTGTAGGCTGGTGTTATCTTAAGAAGATGTTTCCAGCGTGGGAAGTGGTTATGTACAGCAGTATTTCTGTTGTTGTCACGGTATTGTCCGGGACAAGGGGATACATGGTGATCATAGCGCTGACTCTGGCGGTCGTCGTGGTGGCATATCTGCTTGATCTTCCAGAGAATGGAGAAAAGGCATTTCTCAGAATAGGCGCGTGCTGTCTGATAGCGGCAGCTGTGATAATCTGCTTTTTTGTGATCGATCGCGGGGAAACGATCATTCGCCTGTTAAGACTGGATGAAGGTCTGGGATACAGGGAAAATGAAAATATATTTGTAAAAGAGATCATGCAGCGGGCGCCGTGGTATAATCAGCTTTTGGGCTTTGGATTTGGCGGAGATGCATCCCATGTTAACGGTTTTTTGGATGTGGTTGGCCAGGCAAGCTGGAATAGAGGATTTATGTTTTACAGACTGCTTACGCAGACTATTTTCCACAATTATTGGTATACAGTTCTGTTTAAAACAGGAATTGTGGGAATGGTGATGATCATCACATTTTATGGTCTGATGTTAAGAAGGATTTTCTGTGTGAAAGGCCAGAAGTGGGAAAAATGGATGCTGAGTATGGTAGTGATAGGAAACATTGTTTCGCTTACTTTTCGTATCACTGCGACATGCTCGATATTCGAAATGCTGTTAGCAGCCTATTTTATTCGGCAGATGGAAAACGAACAGATTAAAAAAATGGAGAGGAAGACAGAATGAGAGGAAAGAGTATCACAATATGGAACATTCAGAAAATCCTGCTGAAAAAAAGCCTGAGGATACTGGTATGTACTGTTTTAGGCGGAATTATTATGTGGGGGGTGAGTACATGGGTTCTCCCCACAATGTATACAACATCGACAAGCATTTATGTGTACAGCAGTTCAGAAAGACAGGAAGAGAGCAGTCTGGATATTACGTCATCAGAACTGAGCGCTTCGCAGCAGCTGGCAGACACCTGTGGAGTGATTATCCAAAGCAATTCTGTTCTGGGGAAGGTGATCGAGCAGATGGGCCTATCCATTTCGCTGGAAGACCTTCAGGATAGAGTCGAGGTGTCTACGGTGAATGATACGGGAGTGCTCTCTGTTTCGGTGTCAGATGAAAGCCCGAAGCAGGCTCAGGAGATAGCAAATACGATTGTTGATGTACTGCCGGATGAATTTGAGAGAGTGGTCAAGGCAGGGGGCGTTGAGGTAGTAGACTATGCAGAAGAGCCGGAAGAACCGTCAAGTCCTAATATGCTGCTCAATGTATTGGCAGGGATTCTGGCAGGTTTTCTGATCTCCTGTGGAATTATTTTCCTGCGCGAATATTTTGATACCAGAGTTAAAGATGAGGAAAGATTAAGCGAGTATTTTGAATATGAGATCCCGGTATTAGGAGTTATTCCCTCTCTTGAAGAAATAACAGAGGAGAAAATTGCCAGAAGGAGCAGGCACAGAAATGAAAAGAGATAATCAAAAGAAAGAAAAAAGAGTTGTGATAACTGACATTAAAAAAATGCTGAAAGACGAATCACCGTTCGGAACAAAAGAGGCATATAATCTGGTGCGAACAAAATTGTTGTTTACAGCCAAGGGGGAAAAGTGTCTGGTTTATGCGGTCACAAGTTCTAAAAATGATGAGGGCAAGTCGATCAATTCAATCAACATGGCGATCTCTTTTGCGATGGCAGGAAAAAAGACATTGATCATAGATGCGGATCTCCGTAATCCGACGCTGCATAAATACTTTCGGCTTTCTTCCCGACCGGGTTTGAGTGAGGTCCTTGCAAAAATCCAGGGGAAAATCAATATAGTAGAAACTGAACAGGAAAATTTGTTTTTTTTAAGAGCCGGAGCCATTCCGCCAAATCCGGCAGAGCTTTTGGGAAGTAAAACTTTTGGGGAGATCCTTAAATATTTAGGAGAAAAATTTGACTGTATTTTTATTGATCTTCCACCGATCGGGATTGTGGCCGACGCGGCTATCATAAATGAATATGTTACAGGATATATTCTGGTGGTTCGGGCTATGGAGATGGAACTTTCTGAAGTAAAATGGAATGTGGACAAACTGAAAAGTTTTAATGCAAAACTGGCAGGATTCCTGCTGAACGACGTCGCTGAAACAAGCGCGAACCATCTTGGATATGGCTATGGATACTATGGATATTATGAGCCGGAATAAGGACAGTATTACAGAGATGCTGTGCAGTAAGAGTGCTCTGATGCACTGGCCATAAAAAAGAATAGAAAAACAATGAGTTTTCCGTCAGCCGGATCACAGGCTGGCGGTTTTGTTTTATTTCATGATATCCTTTAAAGCATAAAAGGGGAAATAAGATGTCTTGGGAAACAGGGGGGAATGGGATTGCTTTCAGGCTGACAGTGATCTATACTGGGGATATGCAGCCTGCGGAACCGGAACCCGTAAGCGGCGGGGCGTACGTGCCTGCGGGTGTCGGCTGGATTGAACGGGAATGCCCGCGGCAGGTCTGAAAAGAAAGGCGGAATCGTATGAAAGAAATAGAAGAACTGTTTGAATGCTCGTTTCCTTTCTGGGACAGCCTGACGGAAGAGGAGCAGGCTGAAATGATCCTGGGGACGACAAGAAATACATGCGGCAAAAAGACCAGGCTCCACTTCGGGGGAGGAGAGTGCGCAGGGGTTCAGATCATCGAGACGGGCAGGGCGCGGATCTTTATCACCTCGCCCAACGGAGGAGACATCACCCTGTTCCGGCTGATGGACGGGGATGTGAGCATCTTAAGCGCGGCATGTATGCTGAACGGGATGGATGTGGAGCTGGACATGGAGATGGAAACCGACTGCATTATCTATACTATTCCGAAAAAACTGTATAAGAAACTTTACGAAGAGAACGGAGCGGTCAAGGATTATACGATGGAGATGGTCTCTGAGAAATTTTCGGACATCATGTGGCTGTTTAACCAGTTTGTATTCTCCAATGTGGCGTCCCGCCTTGCAGGTGTTCTTCTGGAACACAGGGCGATGGAGGGAAAAGACGTCCTTCCTGTCACCCACGAAGTTCTGGCGAGGGACGCAGGGACGGCCCGGGAGGTTGTCAGCAGGCTTTTGAAACAGTTTCAGGCGGACGGGATGGTACGGCTGACAAGAGGTAAGGTGGAGATCACCGACGCGGGACGGCTGGGAAAAGTCTGAAAATATGTCTGAAGACAGTATCAGATAAAACTTTGTGATTTTGTCACGGAAAAAGTGATAGATTGTGGTATACTAAGTACATCGAAAGCGAAAAAAGACCTTCAGCTTTCGGAAAGAAAACAGAGATTCATCAAAAGGAGGATATAGATATGGCAGTGATCAAATTGACAAAAGATAATTTCGACCAGGAGGTAATGCAGTCTGACAAACCGGTTCTCGTTGATTTCTACGCAGACTGGTGCGGACCCTGCAAGATGATGGGACCGGTCGTGGAGGAGATCTCCAACGAAGAGGCAGGCGTTAAGGTGTGCAAGATCAACATCGATGAGGAGATCGAGCTGGCGCAGCGCTTCGGAGTGATGAGCATTCCGACCTTTATCGCTGTGAAAGGCGGAGAGATCGCAGGAAAACAGATCGGAGCTGTGCCGAAGAGCACGCTGCTCGGGCTTGTGAAATAAAATAGGTTACAGTTCAGATTAGCTGGACGTTTCTCCTGCAAAAGTCTATAATAAGGACAGAACATGAATGCGAAACAGAAAAAATCAGGACGCAAAAGATAGGAGAAACAGCATGCTGACAACAAGTCTTACACTTGCCGAGAAATATGATTATCTCGGTGGAAAATTTAAAAAGGCATTCACTTTCCTGAGAGAGACAGACCTTACGTCCCTTCCCCTGGGAAATGTTGCCATCGACGGCGACGATATCTACGCGAACGTACAGAGCTACACAACGATGCCCGCTTCCGAGTGTGCATTTGAGAGCCACAGGGCTTATTTTGACATTCAGTATATGGTGGAGGGAGAGGAAATATTCGGTTATGAACCGATCGCAAACCTTACCCCGTCCACAGAGTACAATGAGACGACGGACCTTATCTTTTATGAGGAACCAGATGAGAGCGGAGCGATCCTCCTGAAGAAAGGGGATTTCGCTATCGTGCCGCCGGAGGACGCACATGCTCCGAGGAGAATGTCGAAAAAGGGACCCTGTGAGGTAAGGAAGATTGTGGTGAAGGTCAGGGTATAGGTTTGCAGACGCAGGCCATGATCTGGCATGAGCAGCCGAAGCACTGGAGGACGCCGGGAACAGGAAAAGGAAAGTAGCCTGATTCCGGATGTCCGCTTTCCCTGCGCGGGGATACACAGAGCGTTCGCTTTCTGTGTGCCCGCGCAGTTTTTTGTAAAAGAAGTTGTCATTACAGTTCTATGATCCTTGTTGCCACCTTCTCGCGGAACGCCCGGTCGTGCTCCACAAAGAGCATGGCAGGCTGAGCGGAGAGCAGCAGCTCTTCCAGCTGCATCCGTGAGAAGATATCAATAAAGTTCAGCGGCTCATCCCAGAGGAACAGGTGCGCCGGTTCACACAGGGATTTTGCGAGGAGGACTTTTTTCTTCTGACCTTCACTGTAATCCTCGATCCGTTTCTCGAACTGCACCCGTTCCAGTCCCAGTTTCCGGAGGACGGCAAGGAGAAGGGAACTGTCGATGCCGTATTTTAAGGCGAGATCTGACAGCGTTCCGTTCAGCCGGGAGGTATCCTGCGAGATGTAAGAGACTCGCAGGTCTCCGGCGGTCCATACATCCCCGGTATAAGGGATATCTTCGCCCAGGATCAGCTTCATCAGGCTGCTCTTTCCGCAGCCGTTTTTCCCGGACAGAGCGATCCGGTCGCCGCGGCAGATATCCATATTAAAATGGGTAAGCAAAGGAGCGGCCCCGTTGTATTGGATCTCCACATCTGTCATCGTGACCAGACGGCGGCTGTGATGATCCAGCAGGTTCAGTTTTAAGCTGTCCAGAGTCTCTACGTCTTTTAAGAGCTCTTCTTTTTCACGGATAGCGGACTCTTTTCTGTTTTCCAGATTCTTTGCCCGTTTCATCATCTTTGCTGCCTGATGGCCGATGTGTCCCCGGTCCGGTTTGAGTCCGGCCACACGGGAACCGGTCTTCGTCCCCTCGACTTTATCCGACCAGCGGGCTGCCTGCCGGGCAGATTCCCGCAGTTTGCGGATATCTTTTTTCAGATGTTCATTCTGACGCAGTTCCATGTTATCCTTTGCGGTCTTATCGGCAAACCAGGAAGAGAAGTTCCCTTTCCGTATATCAATGGTCTGCCGGTTCAGCACAAGAACATGATCCACGCAGCGGTCCAGGAAATCCCGGTCGTGTGAGACAAGGATAAAGCCCTTTTTGAGAGAAAGATAGTCAGCAACCTTTTCCCTGGCAGGTCCGTCCAGATGGTTCGTAGGCTCATCGATCAGGAGAAAAGCATGCTCCTTTAAAAACAACGCGGACAGAAGCGCCTTGGTCTGTTCCCCGAAGCTTAGAGTGGAGAAGGGGCGGTAGAGGATCTCTGCGTCTGTATCCAGCAGGTTCAGTTCCCGGATCAGCTCCCACTGTTCCATCACCGGATTGATCTCTTCCAGGATCTCCAGCGTCATCCGGGACCGGTCTTTGACCGGGAAAGGAAAATATTCAAATTCCACGGATGAAAGAATGGAACCGGTGTATTCATATTCCCCCATGAGCAGTCTCAGAAACGTGGTCTTGCCTTTGCCGTTCCGTCCGATAAAGCCCAGTTTCCAGTCGGTATCGATCTGGAACGAGACGTGTTCAAAGACAGGATCAAAGCTGCCTTCGTAAGTAAAGCTCAAATTATTTATCTGTATGATCGACATGATGTTATCCCTCCGTTTTCTAAAGTATTTTCAGATTAAATCAGGACGAAAAACAGGACCGCAGAAAAGTTCTCTCTGCGGTCCTCTGATCTCATACACATATATCGTGAACCTGCTGCCGGACAAACATACGGAGGAACAGGTTCCGTTTTTATATGAAGAGGGAAAAGATGAAAACTTTCCTGCGGTGCATGACAAAATACCGGGACAGCCGGCACATCCGGGGCCTGAGTCTGCGTTGCCGGAATATCTGCCGGGTACGGTCTGTTTTCCGCGGGGATCTTCACGCGGATACTCTGTGATTCTGTCATGCCATAATGTGATTAGCAGGAAATAATGATCATCTTTTCAACTCCGATCTTACAGGAATATATCCTTTGATTCTGCGGACAGAATAGCAGAAGAAAGAGGAAAAGTCAAGAGGGTTTTCTCTGCTTCATGCCTCTTACATGCGGGCAGGGCGACACCCTGCCTTGTCGTGGGTACGGGGAGAACAGTAACTTTTGCAGGACATACAGGTGGCAAGGAAATAGATCCCGTATATAAGGAGAAAAAGAACAGCGGTGAAGACCACATTTGTGGAAATGTGCATGTTCATAAATTCTTCCACTGTCTCCATAGCCTTGCGAAGGAAAACAGATGACAGGATAACAGCCAGAGCAAGCGGCGCCAGGAAGAATACCGCGGTCTGCCAAAACAAAGAACGGCTGACCTGACGGCGGGAGGCACCCAGTTTCTGGAGCAGGTGGAAGCGGCGGATGCTGTCTGCGGTCTCCGTGAGCACTGTGGCGGAAGCGCGTTTCAGTTCGGCTCCGGCTATGGTCAGGGAAGGGGAGCGCTCAAGCACTGCCTTTACGTATTCCATGGTCCCCTCGTAATTGCAGTTCAGCAGGAATTCATTTCCGCTCAGATGGTAAGGTTCTTTTCCCTGCATGGACAGTGCACGGTTAAAATCGGAGAGGGAGAGGACGAACACAGGGGAGGAGGGGACCGATGACCAGCAGTGCACCGGCAATCTGGAAATTTATGTTCTTTCTTGACGGCAGGATCCCGTTTTTCAGAAACATGGCACAGGATATGGAAAGCGCTGTAATGGAGAGCAGAAACACAAGCACCATGAATGTCCTGTTCCATTTCACGGATGTCTCGTTCTTCCTCTCCGCGGACAGAAGGTCGATCAGTTTCACGGAGGAAACAGTACGGACATTAAAAATCATCACGAGGAAAAAGATGACTGCAAAGCAGAGAACAGTCTGTCTCAGAGCTTCTCCAGACAGGACGAAACGGTAATCAGAAAGATCTGCCGCAAACAGCTGTATGGACAGCAGAGAAACGCCCTGGGAGAAAAACAGCCCGAGGATCAGCCCGGCGGCGAGGGAGATCAGGCCGACGCAGAGGGTTTCTCCTGCAAAGAGGCGGGAGATCCGCCCTTTTTTCATGCCGGACATCATATAGATCCCCAGCTCCTTTTTGCGCCGCTTCAGGAGAAACTGGTTGGCGTAAACGATCAGAAAGGCAAGGACCACCGCGATCGCCACGGACAGCAGGCCGATCAGACGGTCGAGCTGTTCATAGAGCAGGGCTTTGGTGGCGCCAAGATCTGAAAACGCCGCCTGATCTGAGAGGGAATTAAAGGCGTAGAACATGCTGACGGAGATCATCAGAGTCAGAAAATAGACCAGATAATCCCGCATATTTTTTCTTACATTGCGAAGGATCAGTTTACATGAAGTCATCCTGCTCACCTCCCAGCTCAGAGACTACCTGAAGGATCTTTGTAAAAAACTCTGCCCGGTTGTCCTCGCCCCGGCGCAGCTCGTGGAAAAGTTTTCCGTCTTTGATAAACAGGATGCGCCTGCAGCAGCTCGCTGTAAACGCATCGTGTGTCACCATCAGGATGGTCGCCCCGAGGCGCCGGTTCAGATCCGTTATCAGGTGCAGGAGCATCCGGGATGAACCGGAATCCAGAGAACCTGTGGGCTCATCTGCGAGGATAATTGCCGGATCAGAGACCACTGCCCGTGCCGCCGCCACTCTCTGCTGCTGTCCGCCGGACATCTCATAGGGAAATTTGCCCAGTACATCAGAGATATCCAGCGCCGCGGCGATATGTTCTACTTTTCTTTCGATCTCTGCCGGTCTGGTTCCGGAGACGGAGAGGGGGAGGGCGATATTTTCCCGGGCGGTCAGTGTGTCCAGCAGGTTGAAGTCCTGAAAGATGAATCCCAGTTTCTGTCCGCGGAACGCGGCAAGCTCGGCCCTCTTCAGTTTCGTGATATCCCGCCCTTCCACATAGATATGCCCGCCGGTCACGGTGTCTATGGTGGAGATGCAGTTTAACAGTGTCGTCTTTCCGGAACCGGAAGCTCCCATGATGCCCAGGAACTCCCCTTTTTGTACCTGAAAGGAAATGCGGTCCACAGCCTTGGTCAGATTCTCCCTGCCGCCATAGTATTTCTGAATGTTGACTGCCTGTAAGATGGTTTCATTCATAGTTCTGTCCCCTTTCTGTGATATTTTCAAAAACCTGTTTCTGTAAGAAAATGGTAGCAGAACTGCGGGCGGAGTGCCTTTATGAGATGTGACATTTCACTTACATTTGTGTAAGGCGGGGGACGAAAAGGTAAGAGGAAGTCAGAAATTTATCAAGTTAAGATAATTCGCTCAGGAAATGTGGATATCTATGAATGATTCGCTCAGGAAATGTGGAAAATATTTTATTATTCGCTCATTTTTTGTGATCCGGTTGATATCAGACACATCCCGGGATATAATAATGTCAATGGAAGGATGTGATTTTATGCGCTATCTCAAGAGAAAGATCGATGAGTTCCTGACTGCCTGGAAAGCAGAGAAAGACAGGAACCCGCTCATTGTAAAAGGTGCAAGGCAGGTGGGAAAGACCGAGTCTGTCAGACGGTTTGGAGAGAATAATTATAAAGAGATGATCTATATCAATTTTGTCGAAGAGCCGAAGTATAAGATGATCCTTGAGGACGGATATAAGACCGAGGATATCATAAAGAATATTTCACGGATCGATCCTTCAAAGCGTTTTTCAGAAAAAGAAACCCTGATCATATTTGATGAGATCCAGGAGTTCCCGGATATAGCGACTTCGCTGAAATTTTTTAAGATCGACGGCAGATACGATGTGATCTGCAGCGGATCTCTTCTCGGGATCAGCTATAAAAGGATTGAGAGCAACAGTGTTGGGTATAAAACGGATTATGAGATGACTTCAATGGATTTCGAAGAATTCCTCTGGGCAAAAGGCTACGGGAAGGATCTTACAGAGGAGCTCCTGTCTCACATGATGGAGCAGAAAGCGCTGAGTGGTCTGACTATGTCGGTCTGCAGAGAACTTTTTCTTGACTTCTGCATCCTGGGAGGGATGCCGGCTGTCGTGAGGCAGTATATCGAGCGGGGAAACTTTGAGGGGACTCTTGGTATCCAGCGCCAGCTGATTGCAGATTACCGGGAAGATATACGTAAATATGCGGAAGGGATGGATCAGACAAGGATACTCAATGTATTTGATCAGATCCCGCCCCAGCTTGCCAAGGAGAACAAGAAATTTCAGATCTCCAAGGTGGCGAGAGGGGCAAGGTTCAAAGATTACAGAGGATGTGTCGAATGGCTTCATGATGCAGGGCTGGTCAATATATGCTATGGGATGACGTTCCCGGAACTGCCTTTAAAGGGAAATTACGACGAGTCAAAGTTCAAGCTTTATTTCAGCGATACAGGGATTCTGGTCGCGATGCTGGACGATGAAGCCCAGGATGATCTGCGGGCAAACAGGAACCTGGGGGTTTACAAGGGGGCGCTCTACGAGAATATCGTGGGGGAGGCTCTGGTTAAATCCGGGTATGGGCTGTATTATTATAAACGGGAGGACTCGACACTGGAAGAGGATTTTTTTGTACGGACAAAGGATCTGCTCGTACCGGTGGAAGTCAAGGCGGTCAGCGGAAGGTCCAAGTCTCTCCGCACACTGATCTCCAGCGAAAAGTACAGTGACATCCGGTGCGGGATCAAATTGTGCGACGGGAATATCGGATACAGCGGCGGGATCTATACATTTCCTTATTTTTGTGCGTTTCTGCTGAAGGACTGCCTGAAAGAAGGCTTGATCTCAACCTAAAAGACACAGTGTGAACTGTAACCTTCAAAGAGCGGAACAAAAATGAAAGAACAGACAGAGCGGGAGGCATTTTATGTCACTACAGTTTATTTTCGGGAATTCCGGAAGCGGAAAATCCCATTATCTATATCAGCATATCGTGGAGGAGTCGGTAAAGCACCCGGAGAAGAATTATCTTGTCCTGGTACCCGAGCAGTTTACCATGCAGACCCAGAAGGACCTCTGCCAGGCACACCCCAGGGGCGGGATCATGAACGTGGACGTCTTGAGCTTCGGGCGTCTGGCGCACCGCGTCTTTGAGGAGCTGGGGCAGGATGACCGGCCGGTCCTGGATGATGAGGGAAAGAACCTGGTGCTTCGGCGGATCGCAGGGAACTATGAGGAAGAACTGACGGTCCTGAAAGGAAACTTAAAAAAGCAGGGCTATATCAGCGAGGTGAAGTCCGTGATCTCCGAGTTCACCCAGTACGGTGTGGATTTTGAACGCCTGGATGAGTTCATGGAGACGCTGAACCCGGACAGTTATCTCAGTTATAAATTAAAGGATATCCGACGGGTCTACGAGGGCTTCGAGGACTATCTGAAAGAAAAATATATCACGAAAGAGGAGATGCTGGATGTCTTGAGCAGTGTGGTGCCGGAGTCCCGGATACTGAAAGGGAGCGTGGTGGCGATGGACGGGTTTACCGGATTTACACCGGTGCAGAACCGTCTCCTCGGCGAGCTCCTGCGGGTGTGCGACCGGGTGATCCTGACTGTGGAGATGGATGAGAGGGAAGATCCTTTCGTATACCGGCATCCTTATCAGCTTTTTGCACTGAGCAAGCAGATGGTGACCTCTCTTACGGAGATCGCCGGGGAGGCGAGGGTGGAGGTTGAGGACCCGGTGTGCCTTTACGGAAAGCCGCCCCGCCGTTTCCGGGAGAATCCGGCGATGGCATTTCTGGAAGCCGGTCTGTTCCACTATTCGGGGCGTACCTTTGAGGGGGAGCAGGAGGCAGTGAGCCTGCATGAGGCGAGAAATCCCAGAGCCGAAGCCGAATATGTGGCGGGGGAGATCCGGCGCCTTGTGCGGACGAAAGGATACCGTTACCGGGAGATCGCAGTGATCGCTGCGGACATGAACGTGTATGCGGACGCGCTGGAGAAGGCGTGCGACGGATTTGAGATCCCGGTGTTCATGGACCACAAGAAAAGCATCCTGCTGAATTCGTTCGTGGAGTATCTCAGGAGCCTTCTCGCCATGGCGGAACAGAACTTTACCTATGAGAGCGTGTTCCGGCATCTGCGGACCGGGCTGTGCGGGTTTGCAGACGAGGAGATCGACCGGATGGAGAACTATGTCATCGCCCTGGGGATCAAAGGATATAAGAAATGGCAGCAGGCGTGGGTCCGCCGGACGGATCGGATCGGGGAGGAGGAGCTCCAGACACTGAACCACCTCCGGGTAAGGTTTGTGGAGAAGACGTCCGCCCTGATGATGATCTTAAAGCAGAGAAGAAAAACGGTCCGGGATATCACTCTTGCCGTATATGAGTATCTTGTGCAGGAGAAGATCCAGGAGCAGCTCGCCGGGATGGAGCAGGCGTTCCAGGAAAGCGGAGCGCTCGCTCTGGCAAAGGAATATTCCCAGGTGTACCATATTGCCATGGAGCTCTTTGACAAGTTTGTGGAGCTCCTGGGGGAGGAGCAGATCAGCCTGAGCGAATACTGTGAACTTCTGGATGCGGGGCTTGAGGAGGCGAAGGTGGGTGTGATCCCACCCAGCCTGGATCAGGTGGTCATCGGAGATATGGAGCGTACCAGGATCAAGAACATCCGCGCCCTCTTTTTCGTGGGGGCGAATGACACCCTTCTTCCTGGAAATATGGGCTCAGGGGGACTTTTGTCGGAGCGGGACAGGGAACAGTTCCAGGCGCAGAAGATCGCCCTCTCCCCGGGACCGAAGGAGAAGACTTACGAACAGAAATTTTACCTTTACATGAACCTGACAAAGCCGTCGGAGTATCTGTTCCTCTCCTGGTCCAAGGTCTCCGGGGACGGAAAGACGCTGCGCCCGGCATACCTGGTCCAGGATATCCGCAGACTGTTCCCGGCGGTGAAAGTCCGGGATGAGGAGAAGCGCCCGCTCTCGGAGCGGGAGATGACCAGGGCAGGAGGAATCCGGATGCTTGCGGAAGGACTGCGGGAGCGCAGGGCAGGGATCAGCGACAGTTGGAAGGAACTGTATACCTGGTTTGACGGGGACGAGAAGAGCAGTGCAGAGATCGGGAGGATCCTGAGTGCAGGGTTCCTCCACAAGGGCGGCGACCGGCTGGCTCCGGATACGGCGGCACAGCTCTATAAAGATCCGGAACGGGTCAGCGTGACCAGGCTGGAGCAGTTCGCGTCCTGTGCTTACGCCCATTTCCTGAACTATGGTCTCCGGCTCTCTGACCGGGAGGAGTACGGGTTTGAGGCAATGGACCTGGGAAATATCGCCCATCAGGCGCTGGAACGTTTCGCCCGCAAGACAGAGCAGGAAGGGGTGAAATGGACGGAACTGTCCGAGGAGAGACGGGAGGAGCTTATCGATGAGAGCGTGGAGGAGAGCATCCTTGATTATGGGAATACAGTGCTGTTCAGCTCTGCCCGGAACGAGTATATGATCCGCCGCATCAAGAGCCTGATCCGGCGCTCCGTGTGGGCGCTGACAAAGCAGCTTGAGAAGGGGGATTTTCTCCCAAGCGGATATGAGATGCGGTTTGGCAGCGGGAAGATCGACCGGATCGACACCTGCGAGGATGAGGAGAAAGTGTATGTCCGGGTAACGGATTATAAGACCGGGATGAAAGCGTTTGACATCACATCTTTTTATCACGGGCTGCAGATGCAGCTGCCGGTCTATCTGAACGCGGCACTTGGGATCGAGAAGAAGAAACATCCGGACAAGGAGGTCGTCCCGGCAGGGATCTTCTATTACCGGATCCAGGATCCTCTGGTGGACCGGGCGGACACGGAAGAGGAAGTAGAGAAAAGTATCCTCAAGGAGCTGAAGCTGGATGGTCTGATCAACGGGGAAGAAGCCGTGGTGGAGCATCTGGAGCACGGCCTTTCCGGAACTTCAGTCCTCTTCCCCATCGGGCGGAACAAAGACGGCTCATTGAGCCAGAAGTCGAGAGCCCTCGCGCCGGAGGAGTTTAATACTGTGCTGGCGTATACAGAACAGAAGGAGAAGGATCTGAAGGCGGAGATGTACGGCGGGGAGGCTGCTGCTGCGCCTTACGAGATGGGAAATGCTACCGCGTGCGACTACTGCGCCTGCCGGGATATCTGCGGGTTTGACCAGCGGATCGGCGGATACGGTTACCGCGCACTGGAAAAATATTCTGTAGAAGAAGCAGTGGAGAAGATGAAAGAACGACTTGAAGACGCAGAAAAAGTTTCAAAAGAGAACGGCGGAAAGAGCACGGAGAGTGCCCGGCCGGAAAAGACAGGAGGAGGTGAGCAGGGATGGGAGTAAAATGGACAGAAGAACAGCAGAAGGTCATTGACCTGCGGGAACGGAATATCCTCGTATCCGCTGCCGCCGGCTCCGGAAAGACGGCAGTGCTCGTGGAGCGGATCATCCAGAGGCTGACAGATGAGCGGGATCCGGTGGATGTGGACAAACTGCTCATCGTGACATTTACTGAGTCTGCCGCTGCGGAGATGAAGGAGAGGATCGGTGCGGCGATCGAGAAGAAGCTGTCTGAGCGCCCCGGGGATACGCATCTGGAGCAGCAGGCGACGCTGATCCACAGTGCGGCGATCACCACCATCCACAGTTTCTGTCTCTCTGTGATCCGGGAACATTTTCATGTCATCGGGATCGATCCGGGATTTCGGATCGCGGAGGAAGGAGAGTTGAAACTGCTCAAGCAGGACGTTCTGGAGGAACTGCTGGAAGAGTGTTATGCCTCGGAGGATGAGGCGTTCATCGAGTTTGTGGAGAAGTTCGGCACCGGGAAGAATGACCGGAAGATCGAGGGCATCATCCTGAAGCTCTATGAATATTCCAGAAGTTATCCCCAGCCGGACCGGTGGCTGGACTCCTGTGTGAAAGCCTATGATCTGGAAGGAACGGACCCCGAGAAGTCGGAAGGGGCGCTGTGGGCATGCCGCAGGGCGAGACAGCGGGCGCAGGATCTGACCGGGATCCTGAAACGTGCGCTGAAGATCTGTGAGGAGCCGGACGGCCCCTACATGTACGGGGACATGATCGAGGCGGATCTTGAGGAGATCGGCCGCCTTGCGTCGGAGGAGACGTTTTCAGGTATGTATGCTAAGATCGGAAGCCTGAAGTGGAAACGGCTTTCCTCAAAGAAGGATGAGACCGTATCCCAGGAGAAGAAAGAGCAGGTCCAGAAACTCCGCAAGCAGGTGAAGGATCTGGTGAAAAAGATACAGAGCACGTATTTTGGCGCGCCCTGTGAGGAATGGGCGGCAGATATGGAGTCTTCCCGTTCTTCCATGGAGACCCTCACAGAGCTTGTGAAGCGGTTTTCACGGATGTTAAGCGAAAAAAAGCAGAGCAGGAACATGATCGATTTTAATGACATGGAGCAGTTTGCGCTCCGGATCCTGACGGAGGAGAAAGACGGGAGGCTGATCCCCTCCCCGGTGGCGGCGGAATATCAGGACCGGTTTGAGGAAGTGATGATCGATGAGTACCAGGACAGCAACCTGGTCCAGGAGACGATCCTGACCAGTGTGTCAAAAGTGTCCCGGGGACAGTACGATATCTTCATGGTGGGGGATGTGAAGCAGAGCATCTACCGGTTCCGTCTGTCCCGACCGGAACTGTTCATGGAGAAATATGATACTTACAGTCTGGATGACAGCGAGAAGCAGAGGATCGACCTGCACAAAAATTTCCGCAGCCGTCCGGAGGTGCTGGACAGCGTGAACTATGTATTCCGGAAGCTGATGCGAAAGGAGTTCGGGGGCATCGAGTACGACGACAATGCGGCTCTGTATCCGGGCGCCCAGTTCCCGCCCCTGCCGGAGGAGGCACTGAGGCGCGGGTTCTCGGACCGGACCGAACTTCTCCTTCTGGATGCAGAGGATACGGGGGAAGAGGATGCACGCCGGGCAGAGGCAAGGATGATCGCGCAGCGGATCCGGGAGCTGATCTCGGGGGGCACTGTGGTGGATAAGGAGACTGGAGAGTACCGCCGGGTACAGTATCGGGATATCGTGATCCTGACCCGGAGCATCCGTGGCTGGGCAGAAACCTTTACATCAGTGCTGGCGGAGGAAGGGATCCCGGCCTACTCGGTGAGCAGAGAGGGATATTTTGAGACCTATGAAGTCAGCGTGCTCCTGGATTATCTGAAGATCCTGGACAATGTGAGACAGGACCTTCCTCTGACAGCGGTGCTGACATCGCCTTTCTGCGGGCTGGAAGCCGCAGAGCTGGCCCAGATCCGGCTGGCATACCCGGAACTTCCCTTCCATGAGGCGGCGATGGAGTACGCCCGGAGCGGACCGGAGGAATATGACGGGGGCGAGGGAAGTAACTCTCCGGAGAAGGAGCAACAGAAAGAGCCGGCGTGTGGAAAACTTCCTCAGCTTGTGGAAAAACTGGAGCGGTTTTTCGATGTACTGGGAAAATTCCGCGAGGGGGTCCCTTACACGCCCATCCATGAACTCCTGGAGGAGATCATCGAGAAGACGGGATACGGCACCTATATCCTTGCCATGCCTGGCGGCGGACAGCGTGCGGCGAATGTGGAGATGCTGGTGGAGCGCGCCGCGTCCTTTGAGGGGACCAGCTACAAAGGTCTGTTTAATTTTGTACGCTATATCGAGCAGTTAAAGAAATATGATGTGGATTACGGGGAAGCGGGGATCCTGGACGAACAGTCCGATACCGTGCGGATCATGAGTATCCACAAGAGCAAGGGGCTGGAGTTCCCTGTCGTCTTCACGGCAGGAATGGGAAAGCAGTTCAACACACAGGACACAAAGGGGAGCATCGTGCTCCATCCGGAGTGGGGCGTGGGGCTGGACTGCATCGACCTTGAGCGGAGGACGAAAAGCCCGACTTTCCTGAAGAAGATCATTCAGGAGGAGACCGCCCTTGAAAACCTGGCGGAGGAACTGAGAGTCCTCTATGTGGCGATGACCCGGGCAAAGGAGAAACTGATCCTGACCGGTGTCTGTGAGATTCCGGAGGGACTGAAGCCAGAGGTCGTGAAAACGGAGGACATGAGATCAGAGGACTTCGGATCGGAAAAATTGAAACCGGAGGAAACCGAGGTCCGCTGTGAGGATGAGATCGGGCTGTACCAGCTGGAAGGCGCGAGGACTTACCTGGACTGGATCCTTCCCGCCGTGCTCCCCGGAACAAGACCGGCTTCCGCCGGGAATGGGACTGTATCAGGGAACGCCGGCGAGACGGACGGGGAAGGTCTCTGCCCTGTGGAGATCCGTGTTGTCACGGGAAAGGATATCCTTCAGGAAAATGCGGCGGAACAGCGTGCGGATCTCCTCAGCCTTGATGTGCTGAAGCACTGGGATCCGGACGGGAGCTATGCTCCCGGACTTCGAAGACAGCTGGATGCACAGATGGACTATGTATATTCCTTCGGGGACGAAGGCAGAATGAAGATGAAATTCACAGTCTCCGAGCTGAAGAAGCGGACAGCCCTTTCTGAGGAGGCGGGAGAGGAGATGTATACAGAACCGGAAGTAGTCCCGTTTATTCCGGAGTTTTTGCGGGAAGAGGAGATCCTGACGGGAGCTTCCCGGGGAAGCGCGTACCATAAAGTGCTGGAACTGCTGGATTTTACTGTGGATTATGAAGAAACAGGTCTGATGGCAGCGGTGGAAATGTTCCGGGAGGAAGGAAAACTCTCCGGGGAGATGGCGGAGTGCATCCGCCCGGAGGATATCCTCCATTTCCTCCACTGCGAAAGCGGAGAGAGGATGGCAGAAGCCGCCCGGAGAGGGAAACTTTACAAGGAGCAGCCCTTTGTCCTGGGAGTGGATGCGTCGGAGATCTATCCCGACGACCGCTCAGGGGAGACGATCCTCGTCCAGGGGATCATCGATGTGTTTTTCGAGGAAGAGGACGGTCTGGTCGTGCTGGATTACAAGACGGATAAAGTGAGGAGTGCAGGGGAACTGAAAGAAAAGTACCATGCCCAGCTTGACTATTACGCGCAGGCGCTGGAGCGGCTTCTGCAGAAACCGGTGAAGGAGAAGATCATCTATTCATTCACCCTGAGAGAGGAGATCAAAGTATGAGATATCTGATATACTATCTTATCATCATAAATGCGGCGGCATGGATCATGTACGGGCTGGACAAGTGGAAGGCAAAGAGCGGGGCGTGGCGGATCTCCGAGCGAGCGCTCCTGCTGGTGACGCTTGCGGGAGGCTCCGTGGGAGCCCTTGCGGGAATGATGCTGTTCCGGCACAAGACAAAGAAGGCGAAGTTCGTGGTCGGAGTTCCGGTGATGCTGGTCCTGCACTGCGTGATCGTTGCGGTGATCGTGCTGGAACTTCTGCAGAATGGGTAAACGCGGCCTGACAGGGCAGAGCATCGATGTGCTCTAAGACAGGAATGACAGCAATTTGTGATCACAAAAGCCCCCTCCAAAGCGAAGCAGTCATTTTGGAGGGGGCTTTTGAAGTCAGCAGCTAGATCAGTTCCGCCATGATCTCTTTGGCGTCTTTTGTCTCCAGGGCGTTCAGGTATCCGGCAACAGCGTCTTTTAATCCGGCGATGGAGGTCAGGTCTTTCCCGCTCCAGAAATCGGTGTTGGAGAGGACGGCACCTGCAACGGCGTCTGCGACATTTCCAGCCCATGTTTCTGCGAAGAAGTTCAGTACGGCCTCATCGTCGCGGATCTGGTACCGGGTTCCGTCTTTTCTCGTCCCGGTATAAACGCCGTCTTTCATCTCACCCTGATAGAACTTGATGAAGGCAGCCAGAGAGAAGGTAAGGCACTTCGGAAGTTCCCCTTTTTCCTCCACATATCCAAGGAGGGACGGCAGACATCTCGCGTTGAACTTGGAGCAGGAGTTCAGAGCGATATCCAGCAGTTTGTGCTTGATATAGGGGTTCGCAAACCGGTCGTTGACAGCGGCGGCGAAAGACTCCAGCTCTTCTTTCGGAAGGTCCAGGGTGGGGATGACTTCTTTGTAGATCACATCATTCATGAACGTACGGACCGTGTCATCCTTCATAAAGTCACCCACGATATCATATCCGGCGAGATATGCAGCGAGGACGGTGGAGGTGTGGGCGCCGTTCAGGATGCGGACCTTGCGTTTCTTATATGGCTTTACATCGTCAGTCCAGATCACATTTGCATCGGTCTTATGCACCGGCAGTTTATCCGCCCATTTCTTATCGCCCTCGATCACCCAGAGGTTGAACAGTTCGCTGGTGTCGATGATGTTATCTTTGTATCCCAGTTTTTCCTCAAAATAGGAGACTTCGTCCCTCGGATATCCGGTTACGATCCGGTCCACCAGAGTGCTGGTGAACTCATTTGCCTCGTTGACCCAGCGGATAAAATCGTCTCCCAGCTCCCATTCCTGCGCATACTGTAGAACGATTCGCTTCAGTTCTGCCCCGTTGTTGTCGATCAACTCTACCGGGAGGAAGAGAAGTCCTTTGTCATAAGCTCCTTCAAATGACTGATATCTCTCATAGAGAAAGGCAGCCACTTTGGCGGGGAAGGAGACCGGCGGGCGGTCAGTGAGCTGATCCCCTGCATGATAGGCGATGCCCGCTTCTGTGGTGTTGGACACAACCACCTCAAGATCGGAGCTTCGCGCCAGTTCCATAAGGGCGTCGTAATCTTCGTAGGGATTAATGCAGCGGGAGACTGAGGTGATGACCTCGATATTTTCCACCGGCCGCCCGTTCTCGGCGCCCCGCATAGCGAGGGTGTAAACCCCGTCCTGGGCGTTGATCATATCTTTCAGGCCCTGGGCAATGGGCTGGCACAGGACGATACTGCCCTGATAGATGCCGTCCCGGTTCGCCTTGTCGATCATCCAGTCCACGAATGCGCGGAGGAAGTTCCCTTCGCCGAACTGGAGGACTTTTTCAGGATAATTTCCGTATACTTTTTCTATTGTCTCATTGATGGTTTTCATGATGATACCTCCGTGTTTCAGTAAATTAGATGCTATATGATTCCATGATCTTTAAAGGGTTACGCCCTGCTTGAAGATCGCCATATCGTGGAAGCCGGCTTTTTCTGACTTGACCTGTTCGCCGGACGCAACAGAGATGACGTAGTCAAAAAAGTGGTCCCGCAGTTCTTCCAGAGTGCCCCCCTCAACCAGGGTCCCGCAGTTGAAATCGATCCAGTTGTTTTTCTTCTCAGAGAGCCGGTTGTTGGTCGAGATCTTTACCGTTGGAACAGGGGATGCAAAGGGGGTCCCGCGCCCGGTGGTGAACAGGACGATGTGGGCGCCGGCCGCTGCAAGAGCAGTGGAAGCCACCAGATCGTTCCCGGGAGCGCTTAAAAGGTTCAGACCTTTTTCTCTTACCTGTTCTCCATATGCCAGGACGCCCCGTACCGGAGCGGTGCCGGACTTCTGGGTGCATCCCATGGATTTATCTTCCAGGGTCGAGATCCCGCCCTTTTTATTTCCGGGCGACGGGTTCTCATAGATGGTCTGCCCGTGGCTCTTGAAATATTCTTTGAAGTCGTTGATGAGGGATACCGTCTGCTCAAAAAGTTTCTCGTTTTCACAGCGGTTCATAAGCTGTGTCTCCGCTCCGAACATCTCGGGGACCTCTGTCAGGATCGTGGTGCCTCCTTTGGAGATGAGGAGATCGGAGAATGCGCCTACCGTCGGGTTTGCGGTGATTCCGGAAAGTCCGTCGCTTCCGCCGCATTTCATGCCGATGACCAGTTCACTGCAGGAGATGGGCTCTCTCTGAAAAGTTCCCGCGTATGCGGCAAGGTCATCGAGAAGGGTGAGGGCTTCCCGAATCTCATCATCAGCCTCCTGGCACACGAGGAATTTTACCCTGCGGGGATTGTATTCTCCTATGTATTCTTTCAGTACATCAATGCCGCTGTTCTCACATCCCAGTCCCAGGACGAGCACGCCGCCGGCATTGGGGTGATTGATCAGATTGGCAAGGATCTGCCGCGTATTTTCCTGGTCGTCTCCCATCTGGGAACATCCGTAGGGATGGGGGAAAGCAGCGACCGCCTCTACTGTCCCGGATACCAGTCTCTGAGCCTTTTTTTCAATGGCGGTGGCGATGTTGTTTACACAGCCCACGGTGGGAATGATCCACAGCTCGTTTCTCACGCCCACTTTCCCTCCGTCCCGGCGGAACCCCTGAAAGAAGCGCTCTGGTGTGGGTTCGGGAAAGGATACCTGTCTGTCATAAGTGTAGGTCAGAAGATCGCCCAGCCCGGTTCGGATATTGTGAGTGTGGACCCAGGAACCGCAGGTGATCTTTTCCTTTGCGATCCCGATGGGATATCCGTATTTGATGATCTGGGCATCGGCCGGGATATCTGAGAGGGCGAACTTATGTCCCTGGGGAATCTCTTCTTTTAAAAGGAGGGAGAGGTCCCCCAGTTCGACTGCGGTGCCGGCAGGCAGAGGCGCCAGAGCAACGGCAACGTTGTCTTTCGGACTGATCCTTAGATATGTTTTCATAGTAAGTTCCTTTCATTATTTTACTTTGAAAATGCGGAATGTAAGTGCTTACATAAAAAGTACAACTTTTTTTTCGTTCAGTCAACAGAAATTTTAAAATCCAGAAAAAGTGAGGAGGAAATCGGCATGTTGTACAAAATATCTGAAAGCATTTTGGAGAAAACGCTGAAAGAAAAAACATTGCTGTAATAAAACGCTTACACTATAATGAAAATATATGTAAGCGATTACTTGACCGGGGGAGGAGAGACGGCATGAATATTTATGATATAGCAAAACTGGCGGGAGTGTCCATCGCCACAGTATCGAGAGTGGTAAACGACAGCCCGAGGGTCAGTGAGAAGACAAAGCAGAAGGTAAGGACAGTCATGGAAGAGAATAACTATACGCCGAATGTGTTTGCCAGAGGGCTGGGGCTTGATTCCATGAAGACCATAGGGATCATCTGTCCGGAGGTGTCGGATACATACATGGCGCGGGCGGTTTCTTTTATAGAACGCAGACTGCGGGGATATGGGTATGACTGCATCCTGTACTGCAGCGGCAGCCGGCAGGATAAGAAAGAGCAGGCGATGGAACTGATCCTGAAGAAAAGGATCGATGCACTGGTGCTGGTCGGATCAACCTACGCAGGGCAGGGCGGAGAAGATGATTCCCTGGATTATATCCGGAGCGCAGCGGAAAAGATTCCGGTGTTTCTGATCAACGGAAAGATCGCCGGGGAGAATGTCTACTGTGTGTACAGTACGGATGAAGAGTCAACATATGAAGCAGTTTCCAGGCTGATCGAGTCCGGAAGGGAGCAGATCCTCTTTCTCTCAGACTCCCATTCGTACAGCGCCAACAGGAAACTGGAAGGATACGAACGTGCACTCCGGGAACACGGGCTGCCCGTGCTCGGAGAATTGAAGCTTTATGCGAAAAACCAGGTACACTATGTGAGAGACATCCTGCTTGCCCGTCGTGCCCTTGTGTTCGACGCGGTGTTTGCCACCGACGACGGAATGGCGGTGGGGGCGGTCAAATATGCCCATGCCAGAGGCATGGAGATCCCGCGGGAACTGAGCATCATCGGATATAATAATTCGGAGCTGTCTGTCTGCTGCGAGCCGGAACTGACCACAGTGGACAATACAGGGGAGAAGCTGTGCAATATCACAGTGGATAATATGATGAAAGTCCTGAAGGGGGAACAGGTCCCTCAGGAAGTGCCGGTAAAGTGCGTGCTGGTGAAACGCTGCACGACTGATTTTTAAAAAACAGCCGGATGAAAACAGTGCCGTATAACAGAAGAGCCGTCTTCAATGCGCATGCCGCGTTTTGAAGACGGCTCTTCTGTTTTGTCTGCTGAGAAGCCTGAAAAAGTACTCTTCGAATGTAAGAACTTACAAATATCCGAAATGGAGATGAATATTGATGGAAATGCTTACAAAGAAAAACATGTATAAAGTGCACAAAATAATAATCCTGAAAAAGGCTTAAATATCGCAAAAAAATGTGCGAAACGCCAAAGATTTAAAAGAAGATTGACATTTGTTTGAGGGGTATTTACAATAAAATTGTAAGCGTTTACATCATGTCTGATATGTGCGGAAAATCAGAGACAGAAGAGGATGCGGGAACAGACAGGATGGTTAAATCTGTAAAGAAAGGAAGAAAAGAAATGAGAGCGATGAAAGCAATCAAACGTTTCGTGTCAGTCGGGGTCTGCACTGCGATGATATTCGGACTGGCAGGATGCTCCTCCAACGGAGGAACGGCGTTCACAGGCGGCAAGCGGATCATAAGGATCTCCCATGCCCAGTCCGAGACTCATCCGGAGCACATTGGACTTCTGGCATTCAAGGAGTACATTGAGGAAAACCTGGGGGATAAATACGAGGTGGAGATCTATCCGAATGAACTTCTCGGCGCGGCGCAGAAAGCGATCGAGCTGACCCAGACCGGTGCGATCGATTTCGTTGTGGCGGGAACAGCAAACCTTGAGACATTTGCAGATGTTTATGAAGTGTTCAGTATGCCTTATCTGTTCACTTCAGAGGAAGCATATCACGCCACCATGGAGGATACAGACTATATGGAGCAGGTCTATGCGTCCACAGATGACGCCGGATTCCGCGTCCTGACCTGGTATAACGCGGGAACAAGAAACGTATATGCCACGACTCCGATCGAGACGCCGGATGATCTTCAGGGCTTGAAGATCCGTGTACAGCAGAGCCCGGCAAGCGTGTCCATGATCGAGGCCTTCGGCGCAGCGGCGTCTCCCATGAGTTTCGGCGAGGTGTACACCGCGATCCAGCAGGGCGTGATCGACGGTGCGGAGAACAATGAGCTGGCACTGACCAATAACAAGCACGGCGAGGTGGCAAAATATTATACTTATACCCTGCATCAGATGGTGCCGGATATGCTCATCGGAAACCTGAAGTTTCTGAACAGCCTGAGCGACGAAGAATTCGAGGTGTTCCAGGAGGCTGCCCGGATCTCCACGGAAGTGGAAATGGAAGAGTGGGACGCACAGGTGGAAGAGGCGAAAGAGATCGCCCAGAATGATATGGGAGTAGAGTTCATTGACGTGGATATCAATACGTTCAAAGAGAAAGTAGAGCCGCTGCATGAAGAGATGCTGGAAGAGAATGAAGACATTGGAGACCTTTATGACCACATCCAGGAGATCAATGCCCAGTATGCGGAAGAAGGAGGGGAACAGTAATGGAAGGATTGAAAAAATTCCGCAGTATTATCGACAAGTTTTTAGAGATCGTCTGTGCGTTCCTGTTCGGCGCCATGGTCGTGATCTGTACCTATCAGGTTGTGACAAGATACTTCTTCAACAGTCCGAGCACGGTTTCGGAGGAACTTCTTACATACAGCTTTACATGGATGGCGCTGTTTGCTTCTGCACTGGTCTTTGGCAAACGGGACCATATGAGGATGGGATTTATCGCGGATAAACTGACCGGGACGAAGCGCATGATCCTGGAACTGGTGATCGAACTGCTGATCTTTGCGTTTACATTCGTTGTGCTCGTATATGGAGGTGTCAGCATCACAAAGCTGGCGTTCGCACAGGTGACGGCGTCCCTTGGGATCCCCATGGGAGCGGTCTATCTGGTAATTCCGATCTGCGGTGTGATCATCCTGATCTACAACATACTTAATATGATTGATATCGTCCGTGCAAAAGGCGTGATGCCGGATCCGACGGATGAGTAGGAGGGAGGAAACGATATGGATATTGCAATTTTAAGTGGACTTATCATTCTGGTACTGCTTGTTATTATGCTGATTTCCGGAGTCCCGATCGCGGTGGCTCTGGGTGTGTCGTCGATCTGCGCCATCCTTCCGGTCATGTCCCTGGACATTGCCGTTGTCACCGGCGCACAGAGGATATTCTCCGGAATCTCGACGTTTTCACTGCTTGCGATCCCGTTCTTCATACTGGCGGGAAATATTATGAACAAGGGCGGAATCGCCATCCGTCTCATTAACCTTGCCAAGATCCTCTGCGGACGTGCACCGGGCGCTCTTGCCCACACAAACGTAGTGGCAAACATGCTCTTTGGCGCGATCTCAGGGTCCGGTACAGCAGCCGCATCTGCCATGGGATCCATCATCGGCCCGGTGGAGGAAGAAGAGGGGTATGACAGAAACTTTTCTGCGGCGGCAAACATCGCGACAGCTCCGACAGGACTTCTGATCCCGCCAAGCAACGTTATGATCACATTCTCCCTTGTCAGCGGAGGAACTTCTGTAGCGGCGCTGTTCATGGCAGGATATATCCCGGGAATCCTCTGGGGACTTGCCTGCATGGTGGTGATCTACTTCCTGGCGAAGAAGAGAGGCTATGTCAACAAAGTAAAACTTTCCGGAAAAGAAAAACTGACGATCGTATTTCAGGCGCTGCCCTGCCTGCTCCTGATCATCATCGTCATCGGCGGTATCATCGGAGGCGTGTTTACTGCAACGGAAGGATCTGCGATCGCGGTGGTATACAGTCTGGTGCTGTCCCTCTTCTTCTATAAGTCCATTACATGGAAAGAGATCCCGAAGATCTTAAAAGAAAGTGCAGAGATGACCGGTATCATCATCTTCCTGATCGGTGTGTCCAACATCATGTCCTGGATCATGGCGTTTACAGGGATCCCGACTGCGATCTCAACAGCGCTTCTGGGACTGACAGACAACAAATATATCATCCTGTTCATCATCAACATCCTGCTCCTGTTTGTGGGGACATTTATGGATATGACGCCGGCGTGCCTGATCTTTACCCCGATCTTCCTTCCGGTGTGTACGGCACTGGGGATGCACACGATCCATTTCGGTATCATGCTGATTTTTAACCTCTGTATCGGAACGATCACGCCTCCGGTAGGAACGACTCTGTTTGTAGGAGTGAAGGTTGGAAAAGTCAAGATCGAGACTGTGTTCAAACAGCTCTTGTGGTATTTTGCGGCGATCATCATCGTGCTGATGTTTGTGACCTATATCCCGCAGCTTTCACTCTGGCTGCCTGGTTTGATGGGATACGTCTGATAGAGCGGATAGATATAGATTAAGATGGGAATTTAAGATAATGTGAAGGGAGAGGACTGAGAATGAAAGAATTTATGGACAAGGATTTCCTGCTGAGTACAGAAACGGCAAAGGAACTGTTCCACGGATATGCGGAGGAGACGCCGATCCTGGACTACCACTGCCACATCAATCCGGAGGAGATCGCAAAGGACAGAAAGTTTGACAACATTACCCAGGTATGGCTGGGAGGCGATCATTACAAATGGAGACTGATGCGTTCCAACGGCGTGGAGGAGAGATATATCACAGGTGACGCCTCAGACAGGGAGAAGTTCCAGAAATGGGCGGAGACACTGGAGCGGGGGATCGGAAATCCGCTGTATCACTGGAGCCATCTGGAACTGCGCAGATATTTCGGATATAACGGAGTGCTCAATGGAGAGACCGCAGAGGAGGTTTGGAACCTGTGCAATGCGAAGCTGGCGGAGGATTCCATGAGCGTGAGGAACATCATCCGGCAGTCCGGCGTTATGCTGATCTGTACCACGGACGATCCGGTGGATTCACTCGAGTGGCACAAGGTGCTCAAAGAGGATGAGACGTTTGAGGTCCAGGTCCTTCCTGCATGGCGCCCGGATAAGGCAAACGGCATCGAGAAACCGGGATTTGCGGATTATCTGAAAGAACTCGGTGCGGCAGCAGGGATGGAGGTCCGGACATTTGCGGACATCAAGGAGGCGCTGAAGAAGCGGATGGCATTTTTTGATGAGATGGGGTGCCGTGCTTCCGACCATGCTCTCGAGTATGTGATGTACGCTCCCGCTTCCGGGGAAGAGATCGAAGCGATCGTGGCGAAAAAGCTTGCCGGCGGCGAGATCACAAAAGAAGACGAACTGAAGTACAAGACTGCGTTCATGCTGTTCGTGGGAAGAGAGTACAGCAGGCTGGGATGGGTCATGCAGCTCCACTACGGATGTAAGAGGGATAACAATACTCCGATGTTCGACCGCCTGGGACCAGATACCGGATATGACTGTATCAACAACTATGCGCCGTCAGGACAGATGGCAGATTTCCTGAATGCCCTGAACGTGACAGGAGAGCTCCCGAAGACGATCATCTACAGTCTGAATCCGAATGACGACGAAGCGATCGGCACGATCCTCGGCTGCTTCCAGGACTGTGACGCTGCGGCGAAGATCCAGCAGGGGTCCGCATGGTGGTTCAACGACCATAAGACCGGAATGACAAAGCAGATGACATCCCTTGCGAACCTGGGCTGCCTGAGCAATTTTGTGGGGATGCTGACCGATTCCAGGAGTTTCCTTTCTTACACCAGGCATGAATATTTCCGGAGGATCCTGTGCGAACTTTTCGGAAACTGGGTGGAGAACGGAGAATATCCGAAAGATATGAAAGTCCTCGGCGGGATCGTGAAAGATATTTCCTACAATAATGCAGTGCGATATTTCGGATTTGATCTGGAGACAGTGAGATAGCGGCGGCAGATCCGGCTGAATCGCAGGAGAATATAAGAGAATAATTATAAGAAGAAACAGAGAACACACATGGCGGGGCACTGCATGTGTGTTCTCGCATTTTTCTGCAGACCGGAATTTCTGGGGCGAGTATTTGAATATTGATTTGAAAGTGATTTTGTTGACAAATCTATATTATACAAAATATAATATGCAATATGTATTGTGGAGAAAACAATAAGATGCGCGGACAAGAAAGGAGGAACCTATGGTATTTAATACAGGCGCGGCGCTTCTGGACGCAGTGGTGCTTGCAGTCGTTTCCACGGAGGAGGGCGGCACATACGGTTACCGGATCACTCAGGACGTCCGAAAGGTCCTGGATGTCTCAGAGTCTACCCTGTATCCGGTTCTGAGGAGGCTTCAGAAAGATGGCTGCCTGGATGTGTATGACAAACAGTTTGACGGGCGGAACCGGAGGTATTATAAGATAACAGAGAGAGGGAAGGAACAGCTTCAGATGTACAGAGAAGAGTGGGAGGTGTACAGCGGCAGGATCAGCGCGATCTTTGACGGAGAGAGATTGTCTGATTTTTAACAGGTACCGTGTACTTTTGAAAAGGTACACGGTACCTGTTGGAAAAATCAGAATATTATCACAATTTCCCGGCAATACTTCTGAAAAACAGAAAGAAGGAATTGCAGTGGGAAAGAAAAAGGAAAAACCAATTGATCTGAAAAGCCTGGCTCCGGAGGAAAAAGTAAAATATGAGATCGCGGAGGAACTGGGGCTTCTCGACAAAGTGCTTGAACACGGTTGGAAGTCTCTTACATCAAAAGAGACCGGGAGGATAGGAGGCCTGGTTACGAAGAAAAAAAGAAACCTCAGGAACGATTAAATTCTTTACAAATGCAGTATCTTTTGGTACAATTGTACAATTGGGGAGAGACTGTGAGTGATATGAATGGGAAAAACGATAAATATTTTTGATGTAGAGATGGAATGTCTGTCTGCAAAAGAACTGATGCTCAATGTGATTCGGTTTCTGGAGACAGATGCTATCGATACAATAGAACTTATGACAATGGATATGCTGATGGCGGGGCAGGATGATCCGAAATGGAAAGCGCAGGTCGGAGAACTGGGGCTGGTCATCCCAGAGGAAAGTGAGATCCTGGAAGCTGCAGGAATAGAGGATAAGAGCCTGATCAAAGAGGCGGGCGAGAGAACATTTCTGAGAATGTTTATGAAATTTCTTCAGAAAAATCAGAAAAGGATTTTTCTGCTGGCTGAGACAGAAGAAAAGCTTCAGCATCTGGAGGAAGCTCTCAGGAGATATGACCGAGGTGTACGGGTTGCGGGACATGCTGTCCTTATGGAACAGGAAGGACAGGAAGAGAACGCCATCAACGAGATCAACGGAACAGAGACGGACTGCATTTTTTCTATTCTGCCTTCCCCATATCAGGAGCGCTTCATCACAGAGAATAAGGCGCTTCTCAAGGCCAGAGTCTGGCTGGGATGCGGGACTGTGCTGGAGCAGAGTTATGAAGCGAGAAATCTGGGAAGAAGGATAAGGCGCTTCTTTGCAAAGAAAGTTTTTAAATACCGGGTAGAACAGCAGAGAGAGGATTAACGGTATTTGTGAACAATGCATAGAGGAAAAATATGAATTTTTTGTAAAAAATTTGAGGAAATGCCTAAAAGAAAAGTATTTCCTCTTTCTTTTTTTGGAGTTTTGCATTAGTATAGTAGTTAAATATGTATACGGATCATGTTTAGGAGAAATAATTTTGTGAAAAATGCACATGAGCTTGCAGGGAAGAGTGGAGGACAAAAAGTATGATTTCAAATCAGATACTTCAGAACACGATTGAGGGCTTAAAGGGGATTTCAAGAGTGGATTTTTGTGTGCTTGACACGGAGGGAAAAGAGCTGGCTGCGACATTCGAGGCCTCGCCGGACAGAGACCAGGCTGTGCTCTCCTTTGTGGAATCTCCGGCGGACAGCCAGGTGATCCAGGGGTGCCAGTTTTTTAAGATCTTTGATGAACAGCGTCTGGAATATGTACTTCTCGCCGATGGTGAGAGTGAAGATGTATATATGCTGGGTAAGATCGCTGCATTTCAGATCCAGAGCCTTCTTGTTGCCTACAAAGAAAGATTTGATAAGGACAATTTCATAAAAAATCTTCTGTTGGACAATCTGCTTCTGGTAGATATTTATAACAGGGCAAAAAAATTACATATTGACACAGAAGTAAAACGTGTTATCTTTATTATTGAAACGTCGCACGAAAAAGACAGTGCTGCGCTTGATAATGTCAGGAACCTTCTTGGAGGGAAGTCGAAGGACTTTATCACAGCGGTGGATGAGAAGAATATCATCGTCGTAAAAGAACTCTCCGAGAAAGATGGAAACCGTGAACTTGAAAAGATGGCGAAGGACATGCTGGATACGCTCAGAAACGAGGGAGGAGAAGAGCAGATCCGTATTGCATACGGTACCATCGTGAATGATATCAAAGAGGTCTCGAAGTCCTACAAAGAGGCAAAACTGGCTCTTGATGTGGGCAAGATATTCTTTGATGAGAAGGACATTGTCGCGTACACGACTCTTGGCATCGGACGACTGATCTATCAGCTTCCGATTCCGCTGTGCAAGATGTTTATTAAAGAGATTTTCGAGGGGAAATCTCCGGACGATCTTGATGAGGAGACATTGACGACGATCAATAAATTTTTTGAGAACAGTCTCAATGTATCAGAAACGTCCAGGCAGCTTTATATTCACAGGAATACTCTTGTATACAGGCTGGATAAGCTCCAGAAGAGCACCGGTCTGGATCTTCGCGTATTCGAGGATGCGATCACCTTCAAGATCGCCCTCATGGTCGTGAAGTACATGAAGTACATGGAGTCTTTAGAGTATTGATCCCTGTCCAGCCATGCGCAGCTTGCATGGCGTTCGGAGGAGGTACCGAGCAGCTCACATAAAAGCGTGGGCGGACTGGTCCACACAGCGCTTGTATGGGAGATGCATAGAGAACCATGTACACAGAATAGGAGTATGGATAATTAGGAGGAACATATGATTGAATTAAGGAACGTAACGAAGGAGTACACCAAGGGAAATGCTGCCCTCAACGGTGTATCCGTGAAGATCGAACAGGGAGAGTTCGTTTTCATCGTTGGCGACAGTGGTTCCGGAAAGTCAACTCTGATCAAGCTGATCATGAAAGAACTGAATCCGACGGATGGTACTATTATCGTGAACGGACAGAACCTGAATCGTATGAAACATCGCAACATTGCGAAGTACAGAAGGGGAATCGGCGTTGTCTTTCAGGACTTCCGTCTTCTGAAAGACCGAAACATTTATGAAAATATTGCTTTTGCACTGAGAGTGACAGAGACACCTACAAGGATCATCAAGAAGAAAGTGCCGGCGGCGCTTTCGCTGGTCGGTCTGGCACAGAAATATAAATCTTTCCCGAAAGAATTGTCAGGAGGAGAGCAGCAGCGTGTTGCGATCGCCAGAGCACTGGTGAACGAGCCTGCGATCCTGCTGGCCGATGAGCCGACCGGAAACCTGGATCCGACGAACTCATGGGAGATCATGAGTATTCTGAAGGAGGCAAATGAGCGCGGGACAACGGTACTTGTTGTTACCCATAACCAGGAAATCGTAAACGAGATGAACGAACGGGTTATCACGATGAGACAGGGCGTGATCGTTAGTGATGAACAAAAAGGTAGGTATATAGATGAGGATTAGTACATTAGGATACGTAGGAAAACAGGGAGTTAAGAATATCTGGAGAAACAAGATGTTTTCACTCGCATCCATTGCGACAATGTCAGCGTGTATCTTCCTGTTTGGATTGTTTTTTTCGATACTTGTAAACTTTCAGTATATCATAAGAACTGCGGAAGAAGGTGTGGCCATTACAGTTTTCTTTGATGACGATGCCACAGATGAGCAGAAGGAAGAAATCGGCGATCAGCTCAGAAACCGTGAGGGCGTTGCCGAGGTGGTCTATGTCTCTGCGGAAGAGGCATGGGAGGAGTTTAAAGAAGAATATTTCGGAGACAATCCGGAACTGGCAGAAGGATTTGCAGATGATAATCCGCTTGCAACTTCTGATAATTATGAAGTATATATGGAGACCATGGATAATGCGGATGAAAACATCCTGGCACGGAGCCGTTCTCTGTCTGAGACCCAGAATGATCTTGTTAAGTTTGCACAGAGTCTTGACGGAGTGAGACAGGTCAACAAGTCTGACGTGGTGGCAAATACGCTGACAAGTGTAAATATGCTGGTGGCTTATGTGTCTATTGCGATCATAGCCATACTGCTGGGCGTTTCCATCTTCCTGATCAGCAATACGGTTACTACTGGTATCACAGTGCGTAAAGAAGAGATTGCCATTATGAAATATATTGGCGCAAAGGACTTTGTGGTGAGGTCGCCGTTCGTTATCGAAGGTCTGATCATTGGAGTATTTGGAGCGGTGATTCCGCTTACACTGCTGTATTTCCTGTATGACAAAGCAGTACAGTATATCATGGAGCGGTTCAGCATTCTTGAGAACATTATTGATTTTCTTCCGGTGGGGACTGTATATCAGATCCTTCTCCCGGTAGGTCTGGTACTTGGTATCGGGATTGGTTTCCTCGGAAGTTTCTTCACGGTACGCAAACACTTGAAAGTATAGGAGGAAGCCTATGAAAAAACGGATGAAGAGAGTAGTTGGGATTATCCTTGCTTTCGTCATGTGTGCCGGGATGACGCTCAATGCAGGCGCTGTGACCATAGACGAGGCAGAAGACAAGGCGGATGAACTGGAGCAGCAGAAAGAGTCCGCTGAGGCGGAAAAAGAGAAACTGATCTCTCAGCTGAACGGCATTATCGATGACATGAATGAGACACAGGAAAAGCTTACTGTGAAAGAAGAGGAGATCAATGCGGCAGAGCAGGAACTCGTACAGGCAAAGATTAATGAGAACAATCAGTACGAGAGTATGAAAAAACGCATCAAGTTCATGTATGAAGGCGGAAATACACAGTTCCTTGAAGTCCTTTTGCAGAGCCAGAGCATAGGTGATCTTCTGAATAAGGCAGAATATGTCTCACAGCTTTCTTCCTATGACAGAGATATGCTGACAGAATTCCAGAATACAGTGAAGGAAGTGGAAGAGAAAGAGGCTGCACTCCAGGAAGAGTACAGCGAACTGAACGATCTTCAGGATCAGCTGGCGGAACAGCAGGATCAGGTTCAGACTCTGATCGACAGCAAAGAAGCGCAGATTGCAGATATTCAGGATGAAATCAAAGCGAATGAAGCGACTCTTGAGAAGCTGAAGAAAGAAGCAGAAGAGGCGAAAAGGCTTCGCGAGGAGCAGGCAGCAGCGGCAGCGGCCGGCAGTGGAGGAAGTTCTTATACTCCGCCTTCCGGGGGAAATGTGGTCAGCGGAAATGGATATTTTACCCATCCATGCCCTGGGATGACATATCAGTCCAGCTATTTTGGAGAGATTCGTGAATTCGAGGTCGGAGGACATAAAGGAAATGATTATGCGGCGCCGGTCGGGACACCTACATATGCAGCAGCGGCAGGAACGGTTGTGATCGCCGGCTGGAGCAACAGCGCTGGGAACTGGGTCGTGATCAATCACGGAAACGGGCTTGTGACGAAATACATGCACCATTCCAGTCTCTGTGTTTCAACAGGACAGTATGTCGAGAAAGGACAGCAGATTGGTTATGTTGGAAGCACTGGGCAGTCAACAGGACCTCATCTGCATTTCCAGGTGGAGTTAAACGGTGTGCCGGTAAGTCCGGACAGCTACATGTAGATCGTTTAAAATTACATAAGTGGAAGAGGGGACAAAGCGGAAGAATATTCCGCTTTGTTTTTGAATATTCTGAAAATAGAGCGTGTTGGGGCCATGCCTCTTTGCAGAAGAGAGGGCCTGATGAAAGAATGGAGAAGGATCATGGAACAGAATGGATTTGACAGACTGAAAGAAGACAGCATGCCCGCTGAAAGGCAGAAAAAGGACGGGAAATTTTTGAAGGGAGCAGCAGTGGGAGCGGTGGCAGCGTTGGTCGCTGTGGCGTGCATTTTCGGCGGGAGTGCTTTGGTACGAAATATCCTGACGGGAGGAAGCTATGCGTCCGGTGATGTTTCGGAAAACGATGTGGACCAGAAACTGGCGAAGATCAATGATTTGATCGACAGATATTATCTGTACGAGGACGAGATCGACGAGGACAGTCTCATAGAAGGGATTTATTCGGGGTATGCATCTGCGCTCGGAGATCCTTATACGGAGTATTACGATGAGGAGGAGAGCCAGGCGCTTCTGGAAAACACAAACGGAGAGTTTTCGGGAATTGGAGCAACTCTCACTCAGTCTTCAGATGGATCAGGGGTGGCGATCGTAAATGTATACGAAGACTCTCCGGCTGATAAAGCGGGACTTCAGGCGGGAGATATCCTGTATCAGGTGGACGACCACGAAGTGCAGGGAGAGGATCTTGAAACGGTGGTGTCCTGGGTCAAAGGAGAGACAGGTACGGAAGTCACGCTCCATGTGCGAAGAGACGGTGAGGAACTCACAGTGACGGCGGTGAGGGATACGATTGAAGTGCAGACTGTAGAGTATGAGATGAAGGAGGGGAAGATCGGATACATTTCCGTCAGCGAGTTTGATACGGTGACTTATGACCAGTTCAGCGAAGCGCTCGACAGTCTGGATGAACAGGGAATGGAAGGCCTGGTGATTGATCTGAGAAATAATCCGGGAGGGAATCTGGATACAGTGACAGAGATGCTGAGACTTCTTCTTCCGGAGGGAACAATTGTGTCTGTTAAAGATAAAAATGGAGATACAGAAGAACTTACCTGTGACGGAGAGCATGAATTTACGAAACCTCTTGCCGTGCTCGTCAATCAATACAGTGCCAGCGCTTCTGAGATTTTCAGCGGCGCCATCCAGGATTATGGCATCGGTCAGATTGTAGGAGTTACCACATATGGAAAAGGGGTTGTCCAGCAGCTGGTGGATCTGGGTGATGGAACATACCTGAAACTTACCATAGCGGAATATTATACACCCAGCGGGCGAAGCATCAACGGGGTCGGCGTGGAACCGGATGTTGAAGTTGAGTATGAGTATGACGAAAATAATCCCGAAGCAGATAACCAGCTTGAACGCGCGCTTGAGGTCGTCCGAAGCCAGATGGAATAAATGGGATTGCAACGGCGTAAACTGTAATCATAACTGAAGTGCTGCAGGAGCAGAGAAAAAAGTGCTTGCAATTGAAAAAGTGATGTGCTAATATGGGAAACAAGTTTAATGAACTAAAGCATTAAACCATCAAAGGCTGTGAACAAGACTCTGATCTTCAGAAACTGACAGGAAGTTGGCGTCACCGACTGAGAGCGCCGGACAGCGGAGGGGATCAAGGGAACACTTGGGAGCTGACCGTTCGAAACTAAGTAGGGCGGTACGCGTAGCATACGTTACATGCAAAGAGAGGAACCGAAAAGATCTGTTCGAGAGAAGCTTCAAAAGGACTGTGAATGTCAGAATTGTCCGAAGCAGGATCTCATATCAGACCAGGTTCAATGCGGGTGGTACCGCGGATATTATCACGATAATTTCCGTCCCGGGATACTTATGTATCCCGGGACGTTTTGCGTGTAGGCACTAAGCCGTGCGTCTGCTTGTATAGAAGCATGGAAAATGCATTTTCCAATGCTTCTGTACAAGCAGACATAGGGCGTGAGCCCGCGACCGAGATGGAGCGAAGCGGAATCGAGGTGCGCAGCACGGCTGGACGGCAGGAAAAGGGCGTGAGCCCGCGACCGAGATGGAGCGGAGCGGAATCGAGGTGCGCAGCACGGCTGGACGGCAGGAAAAGGGCGTGAGCCCGCGACCGAGATGAAGCGAAGCGGAATCGAGGTGCGCAGCACGGCTGGAGCTTTAACGCAGAATGTCCCGGGGCACAGGATCTGAAAGGAGAAAAAGAAATGGAATTTGTAACAGGAAAAAAGGAATCAAGGACACTGGAACTGAGCAGCCTGATGGAGCCTGAGATGGCAGGTCAGGAAGTGAGAGTATCGGGGGCTGTGCATGCGATCCGAGACATGGGAAACGTTGCCTTTGTCATCCTCCGGAAACGGGAGGGACTTCTGCAGTGCGTATTTGAGGAAGGAGTATCAAAATTTGACTTGAAAGATCTCAGAGAAGCGGATACAGTAGAGGTAACAGGAGTATTGAAAGAGTCTGCGAAAGCTCCTGGCGGCATCGAGATCCATTTAGGCGGGCTGGAGGTCTTAAGTGAACCGTCAGAGCCGATGCCGCTTGCCATCAACAAATGGAAACTCAATACTTCACTGGAAGCAAAATTAAATTACAGACCGATTTCCCTGAGAAATGTAAGAGAACGCGCAAAGTTCAAGATCCAGGAAGGAATCGTGAGAGGATTCCGTGATTTCCTTTACCAGGAAGGATTTACTGAGATCCATACGCCGAAGATCGGGGCGAGAAGTGCCGAGGGCGGAGCAAACATGTTCCGGCTGGACTATTTTCACAGACCGGCGGTCCTTCAGCAGAGCCCTCAGTTCTACAAACAGATGATGGTGGGTGTGTTCGACAGAGTGTTTGAGACCGGACCGGTGTTCCGGGCGGAGAAACACAACACGAAGCGCCACCTGAACGAGTATACCAGCCTTGACTTTGAGATGGGATACATTGACGGGTTTGAAGACCTGATGGCAATGGAAACAGGATTTCTGCAGTATACGATGGACCTGTTACAGCGAGATTATTCCAGAGAACTCAAGATCCTGGGCGTGGAACTTCCGAAAGTGGATCAGATCCCAGCAGTGCGTTTCGATGAGATCAAACGCCTTGTCTCGGAAAAGTATGGACGCAGGATCCGCAATCCTTTTGATCTGGAACCGGAGGAGGAAAGCCTGATCAGCCGTTACGCGAAGGAAGAGTGGGACGCAGATTTCGTCTTTGTGACGCATTATCCCTCCAAAAAGCGCCCGTTCTATGCAATGGACGATCCGGAGGATCCCACTTACACATTAAGTTTTGACCTCCTGTTCCGCGGTATGGAGATCACGACCGGCGGACAGCGTATCCATGATCACAGCCAGCTCCTGGCGAAGATGGAGAAACGAGGGATGACAGAAGAGGGCATGGAACAGTATCTGAGCGCATTCAAACACGGGATGCCGCCTCACGGCGGTCTGGGGATCGGGTTGGAACGTCTGACTATGAAACTGGTGGGAGAGGACAATGTCCGTGAGACAACGCTCTTCCCGAGAGACATGAGCAGACTGGAACCGTAGAGCATGATTTACCGGACAGTGCAGGGCAGTCCGGATGAGAGCGAGAGGGGAAGCCTATGTTCGGAAAGAAAAGTTGTTATCTTTGTGGTGGGAAACTTGTAAACGGACGCTGTGTAGAATGCGGACTTGATAATGAGAGGAATGCCCAGAAAAAATACCGGTTAAATGAGAGCAGCCGGGACAGAAAAGCACGGATACAGTATGAAAATGTAAAGGATGAAAAGTCCTGGACTGAAACCTCACGGAAAGAGGAAAGCCGTTCCGGAACTAATTGGGAGAAAAACGCAGGGGGTACACGAATCTCCAAAGATACAGCATCTGCAAGGTCCGGTGCGGATCAGGCAGGCAACCCGCTGGAGAAGATTCAGACGCAGGCGGGCAGAGCAGTGAGTCAGATCTCGGCGCCGGTAAAGTCGGCCTGGAATACAGAAAAGAAAAAAAGTGCCGGGAGGACAGGGCGTGTCTCAATGGACAGAAACAGGAACTCTTCGGGGACGGCTAAGAAAGGGGTTACACTCGCCGCTGTCGTAAGCGTTGTAGCGGTGATCATGGGAGGGATCAGCAGTATAGTGTCCAATTTTTCTTCTGAAGACGAATGGACCTGGGAAGAAACCGGATGGGGAGATGAGAATACGGAGTATGAATACGATCCCTATGAATATGTGGAGGCAGAACTGTCTGAAACGGGAGAGGTGTATGATGTTGAACTTACCAGCGGAGAATATGTGGTGGGCGTCCACCTTCCGGAGGGGAATTATACTGCCAGCATGAACGAAGAGGACGGATATATCAATGTCAGCGATGATGAAAACGGTATCTATCTTTACCAGGCGTTCGGATACGAGGAGGAATATGACGAAGTGACAGAGATGGACGATATCCGGCTCTTTGAAGGTGCGATCCTTAATGTCTCTGGTGATGGAAGTTTCAGCTTCCATACAGATACAGCCCAGACCCAGGATATGAGTCCGGAGCCCAATCCCCTTACCGAGTCTGTACAACTCAGCACAGGCGGGACGTATGTTGCGGGGGAAGATTTCCCGGAAGGGGTGTACGATGTAGTTGCCGAAGAGTGGACGTCGGTGGAGTACAGTGTCTATCTGGGAGAGATTTACGAGGATGACGAACTGAATTACTGGCAGAACAGTCTGTGGTTTTCTGTGGATAACGGGGAGGATTCTTACCGCAATGTTGTACTTCCCGCAGGAACGGAGATATCTACTGACACAGCAGCTGTGACTCTGGTGCCCAGTGAAGTCATAAGAAGTACCGATTATGATTCCTATTATGACAGATACAGATGAGCATAGGTTAGAATTATAGATTGAGACAGGAGAAGGAGATCAGCAGGAAGGGAGAATGGACATGGCAAACAGGATATCAGATGAGACCATAGAATATGTCGGTATACTGGCAAAACTGGAACTGTCAGATTCGGAAAAAGAAGCGGCGAAAGCCGATATGGAAAAGATGCTTGATTATATAGATACTCTCAACGAACTGGATACATCGGGAATAGAACCCATGTCCCATGTGTTCCAGGTCAGCAATGTGTTCCGGGAGGATGTCGTGACAAACGGAGACAACAGGGAAGAAATGCTGGCAAATGCGCCGCAGCGCAAAGAAGACAGTTTCGAAGTGCCGCGGACGATCGGTTGAGAGAAAAGGCGGTGAAGAGAATGGAAATTTTAGGACTTACAGCGCTTGAACTTGGAGAGAAGATACAGAAACGGGAAATTTCCGTGCGCGAGGCTTCCGAGGCGGCGCTGGCACAGGCACAGGCAGCGGAACCGGCGGTCAACAGTTACGTGACCCTGGATCCGGAGGGAGCATTAAGACAGGCAGACGAGATACAGAAGAAGATCGATGCGGGAGACCTGAACAGCCCCCTGGCAGGGGTGCCTGTAGCGGTGAAAGATAACATGTGCATCAAGGGACAGCTTACTACGTGCAGCTCAAAGATCCTCTCCAATTTTAAGCCTGTCTATACGGCGGAGGCGGTCCGGAATCTGCAGAAGGCAGGAGCGGTCATACTGGGAAAGACCAATATGGATGAATTCGCCATGGGGAGCACGACAGAGACATCCTACTACGGCCCCACAAAGAATCCTCACAATACAGCTTACGTTCCGGGGGGCTCTTCGGGCGGTTCCTGTGCGGCTGTGGCAGCGCAGGAGTGTTTTGGGGCACTCGGATCTGACACGGGCGGATCGATCCGGCAGCCCAGCTCCTTCTGCGGCGTGGTGGGGATGAAACCGACCTACGGTACAGTCTCCCGTTATGGGCTGATCGCATACGGATCTTCTCTTGATCAGATCGGGCCGATCACGAAGGATGTTGCGGACTGTGCGGCATTCCTGGAGGTGATCGCATCCCATGACCCGAAAGACAGCACTTCGATCCGCAGAGAGGATTACCGTTTTACAGAAGCCCTGACAGATGATGTGAGGGGGATGAAGATCGGGATCCCGAGAGATTATATGGGGGAAGGCCTTGACAGCGAAGTGAGGGAAGCTGTCATGGCGGCTGCGAAAGTGCTGGAGGAGAGAGGCGCTGTCATAGAAGAATTTGATCTGGGACTTGTAAAATATGCGATCCCTGCTTACTATACCATCGCGTCAGCCGAGGCAAGCTCCAACCTGGAGCGGTTCGATGGTGTGAAATACGGCTACCGTGCGGGAGAGTATGAAGACCTCCATAATATGTATAAGAAGACACGCTCCGAGGGCTTCGGAGCGGAGGTCAAGCGGAGGATCATGCTTGGTTCCTTCGTGCTGAGCTCAGGATATTACGACGCATATTATCTGAAAGCCCTTCGGGTAAAAGCGCTGATCAAGAGAGCATTTGACGCTGCTTTTGAGAAGTATGACATGATCCTTGGACCGGCTGCGCCGACGACGGCTCCGGAGCTGGGAAAAAGTCTGAGCGATCCTCTCAAGATGTACCTGGGAGATATCTACACGATCTCGGTAAACCTTGCGGGCCTTCCGGGGATGAGCGTTCCGGTCGGGAAAGACAGCAGAGGACTGCCCATTGGGATGCAGCTCATTGGAAATGTGTTCCAGGAGAAGAAGCTGCTGCGCGCGGCGTACACCTACGAATGCGCCACTGGAAAGCAATTTGAGCAGGCGGCGCAGATAGGAACGGCAGCTGGAAGCAGAGCGGGTGAAAGCGGGGCAGAAAGCGTACAGGCAGATACAGCAAAGGAGGCACACCAGGCATGACGAAACAGTATGAGACAGTGATCGGACTGGAGGTCCATATCGAACTTGCGACAAAGACAAAAATCTTCTGCGGATGCAGCACGGAGTTCGGCGGCACCCCAAACACCCATACCTGTCCGGTGTGTACCGGAATGCCGGGTTCCCTTCCGGTGTTAAATAAGCAGGTGGTGGAGTATGCCATGGCTTTGGGGCTTGTCACGAACTGCAGGATCACTCAGGTCTGCAAATTTGACCGGAAGAACTATTTCTATCCGGATAACCCGCAGAACTATCAAATCTCGCAGCTTTATCTCCCGATTGCCCGGGACGGATATGTGGAGATCGAGGCCGGGAACGGGAAGAAGAAAGTAAGGATCCATGAGATGCACATGGAGGAGGATGCAGGAAAACTGGTTCATGATGAGTGGGACGATACCTCTCTGGTGGACTATAACCGAAGCGGCGTCCCTCTGGTGGAGATCGTCTCTGAGCCGGATATGCGCTCTGCGGATGAAGTGATCGCTTACCTGGAGAAACTCCGCATGATCGCCCAGTATCTCGGGGTCTCGGACTGCAAGCTTCAGGAAGGATCCATGAGAGCGGACGTAAACCTGTCCGTGAGAGAAGTCGGGGCTGAAACTTTCGGAACCAGAACCGAGATGAAGAACCTGAACTCTTTTAAGGCGATCGCCCATGCCATCGAAGGGGAGCGCACGCGTCAGATCGAGCTCCTGGACGCAGGGAAGGAAGTTGTCCAGGAGACACGGCGCTGGGATGACAACAAAGAACATTCCTATGCGATGCGTTCCAAGGAAGATGCACAGGATTACCGGTATTTCCCTGAGCCGGATCTTGTTCCCATTGTGATCAGCGATGAGTGGATCGCGGAGGTAAAAGCAAGACAGCCGGAACTTCGGACTGAGAAGCTGGAGCGGTATAAGAAAGAATTTGATATCCCCCGGTATGACGCAGAGATCATTACAGAGTCCAAGAAGATGGCAGATGTTTTTGAGGAGACCACGGCAGCCTGCGGCAAGCCGAAGAAGGTAGCAAACTGGCTGATGGTGGAAACACTCCGCCTTATGAAGGATCACGGAATGGAAGCAGAAGATCTCGCTTTCTCTCCGGTGAATCTGGCAAAGCTCATTGATCTGGTGGACGCCGGGACTATCAACAGCTCGGTTGCGAAAAAAGTGTTTGAGAAGATCTTTACAGATGATGTGGATCCGGAGAAATACGTGGAAGAAAAGGGGCTGAAGATGGTAAACGACGAAGGCGCCCTCAAAGAGACCATCGACAAAGTAATCGCATCGAATCCTCAGGCAGTGGCAGATTATAAAGGCGGTAAAGAGAAGGCGCTTGGAGCACTTATGGGGCAGACTATGCGGGCCATGAAAGGAAAGGCAAATCCGGGAATCGTCACCCAGATGTTAAAGGAGATGCTGCAGGACTAAGCGTTGCTTGCAAAAAAGCTGTTTATATCGTACAATATAGCCTGATACTGCGTTCACAGGGGACGAAGAAGAGCGGCCTCTGTGAACGTTTTGCAACAGGGAACAGAGAAACAATGGAGGCGGCAGCCTATGGATATGATACATGCCGAAGAGCTTGTATATGAATATGATAAAAGGGATGAAGAAGGAAACATCATCGGGACGAACCGCGCTATAGATGGTGTGGATATTGATGTCACGCCGGGATCTTTCGTGGCTGTACTGGGGCATAACGGTTCCGGAAAGTCTACTCTTGCGAAACATATGAACGCCATCCTTGTACCGACAGGAGGGACAATGTGGGTGGACGGAAAGGATACCCGGGATCCGAATGAACTCTGGAATGTACGCCAGAGTGCAGGGATGGTGTTCCAGAACCCGGACAATCAGATCATCGGTACTGTGGTGGAAGAAGACGTGGGATTCGGACCGGAGAACCTGGGAGTGCCTACGGATGAAATCTGGAAGCGGGTGGAGGACAGCCTGCGGGCAGTGGGAATGATCAAATACCGGAACTCTTCCCCGAATAAGCTCTCGGGGGGACAGAAGCAGAGAGTGGCGATCGCAGGGGTCATTGCTATGGAACCCAAGTGTATCGTCCTCGATGAACCCACAGCGATGCTGGATCCGAATGGCCGCAGGGAAGTGATCCGGGCGGTGGAAAAGCTGAGAAAAGAGAAGAATGTGACGGTGATTCTGATCACCCACTATATGGAAGAAGTCGTCGATGCAGATCAGGTCTTTGTGATGGATGACGGGCATATTGTCATGCACGGCACCCCGAGGGAAATCTTCAGCAGAGTGGACGAGCTGAAGGCGTATCGTATGGATGTCCCCCAGGTGACAATGCTGGCGGAAGAACTCAGGAAGCGGGGACTTGCCCTGCCGAAAGGAATACTCAGAAGGGAAGAGTTGGTAGAAGCCTTATGTCAATTGCGTTAGAACATGTGAATTATGTATATAGTCCCGGGACCGCATATGAGAAGCAGGCGCTTAAAGATGTCAGTTTCGAGATTGAACAGGGACAGTTCGTGGGTATCATCGGACATACCGGTTCGGGAAAATCCACACTGATCCAGCATCTGAACGGTCTGATAAAAGCCACATCCGGCAGGATCCTCTATGATGGACAGAATATTTATGATGATGGATATGATATGAGAAAATTAAGAGGCCAGGTAGGGCTTGTCTTCCAGTATCCGGAATATCAGCTCTTTGAGGCGGATGTGCTGAGCGATGTATGCTTTGGGCCGAAGAATCAGGGGCTTTCCCAGGAGGAATGTGAGGCGCGGGCCAAAGAAGCCCTTGAGATGGTGGGGTTCCCGGAGAAATATTACCGTCAGTCCCCCTTTGAACTCTCCGGTGGACAGAAACGGCGTGCTGCGATCGCGGGTATCCTTGCCATGCGTCCGAAGGTGCTCATACTGGATGAGCCCACGGCAGGTCTGGATCCGAAAGGCAGGGATGAGATACTGGATCAGGTGGAGTATCTGCACAGGGAGACTGGGATGACGGTCATCCTGGTCTCACACAGTATGGAAGATATTGCCAGATATGTGGATCGTATCATCGTGATGAACCATGGGGAGAAGATGCTGGACGGTGCCCCGCGGGAGGTGTTTGCGCATTACAAAGAACTGGAGAAAGTGGGGCTTGCGGCACCCCAGGTGACTTATGTGATGCATGATCTGAAAGAACGCGGTTTTGCCGTGTCACCGGATGCGACGACCATAGAGGAAGCTGCAGATGAGATCATGAAGAGTTTTGAAGGGACGGGCAGCAGAAAATGATCAGAGATATAACGATCGGACAATATTATCCGGCACAGAGCCGGATCCACAGGCTGGATCCCAGGGTGAAGATCATCTGCACCCTTCTTTTTCTCGTGTCCCTTTTTATACAGAACAGTCTGCTGGGTTATCTTGTGGCAACACTGTTTCTGGGATGCGTGATCAAATTTTCCAAAGTGCCGGTTAAATATATCGTGAAAGGACTCAAACCGGTGGTGATCCTCCTCCTTTTTACCGTGGTCATGAACCTGTTTCTGACAAGGGGCGGCAGTACACTGGTGCATTTCGGGATCTTTACGATCACGGAGAGCGGTCTGCGGACATCTGTTTTTATGGCGGTACGCCTGATCTATCTGGTGATGGGCTCGTCGATCATGACATTCACTACATCGCCCAACGGGCTGACTGACGGGTTGGAGAAACTGCTTTATCCGCTAAACAAGATCAATGTACCGGTCCATGAAGTGGCGATGATGATGTCCATCGCGCTGCGCTTTATCCCAATCCTGCTGGAGGAGACGGATAAGATCATGAAGGCGCAGATGGCAAGAGGAGCAGACTTTGAATCGGGAAACATCATTCAGAGAGCAAAAGCGATGGTGCCGATCCTGGTGCCCCTCTTTGTGTCTGCATTCCGCCGCGCCAACGATCTTGCCATGGCGATGGAGGCGAGGTGCTACCACGGCGGCGAGGGAAGGACCAAGATGAAGCCGCTGAAATATAAACCGGGAGATTTTCGGGCATATATTATCACAATGCTTTATCTGGTGATCATTTTTATGGTCGGAAGATTTGTTCCGTTCAGACTGTGGATCTTCTGACGATAAGGCCAGGAAAAACCGGCGCCGGTATGAGATTTAACATTTGACAGATGATCCGCAGGGATTGTCTGTCAATTGCTGTATCAGGAGGAAATTATGAAAAGGATAAAGCTGACTGTGGCATATGACGGGACGGACTACTGCGGATGGCAGGTCCAGCCCAACGGCATTACGGTGGAGGAGGTGCTCAACCGGAAACTCTCCGAGCTTACCGGGGAGAACATCACGGTGATCGGCGCCAGCCGGACTGATTCCGGCGTCCATGCGCAGGGCAATGTGGCTGTGTTTGACTCGGATACGACGATCCCTCCGGAACGGGTTGCATATGCTCTGAATCGTAAGCTGCCTGAAGATATTGTTGTGATACGGTCGGAAGAAGTGCCCGGGGACTGGCATCCCAGGTATCAGGAGACGGTAAAGACTTACCAATATCATATCCTGAACCGGGAGATGCCCGATCCGATCCGCAGGCGCGACACATATTTTGTCTCCTATCCGCTGGATCTGGAGGCGATGCGATGCGCTGCTGCTTATCTGAAAGGGGAACATGATTTCAGAAGTTTCTGCAATGTCCATACGGAGGTGCAGGATACTGTAAGAACGATCTATGATCTGGATATCATCCGCGAAGGAGATCTGATCACGATACGAATCCGTGGGAATGGATTTCTTTACAATATGGTCCGGATCATTGCGGGGACGCTGGTCAGGGTCGGAAGAGGGTTTTACCGCCCGGATCAGGTACGGGAGATCCTGGAGAAGAGAGAACGGACCGAGGCCGGAGTGACCGCGCCTCCCCAGGGACTGGTGCTGGTAAAGATTGATTATCCCGGGAAAGACTGTAAGTGATCAGAACCGGTTTTGAACCCGAAAGATACTCTGTGCAGATGTCTCCTGCTGATTGACATTTCCCCGGTTCGTTGTTAGTATTAATTTAACCAAATTAAACGCCGCCGTTTCCGGGGGGCTGACTGGTATTATGTAATTAGGAGGAGAGAACCATGATTAAAATTTATGAGGCAAAAGATTACCAGGAGATGAGCAGAAAGGCAGCAAATATTCTGTCTGCCCAGATCATTCTGAAACCGGATTGCGTCTTGGGGTTAGCAACCGGTTCCACGCCGATCGGTACCTATGATCAGCTCGTGGAATGGTACGAAAAAGGGGACCTTGATTTCAGCAAAGTAAAGAGTGTGAATCTGGATGAGTATAAAGGTCTCGAGAAAACGAATGATCAGAGTTATTACTATTTCATGCATAAGCATCTTTTTGACAGGGTGAATATCGATCCGGCAAATACCAATGTGCCGGATGGTATGGAAACAGATACAGAGAAAGAATGTCAGCGATATGAGGAGCTGATCGATTCGCTTGGAGGCGTTGATATCCAGCTTCTGGGAATTGGGCGCAACGGCCATATCGGATTTAATGAGCCGGATTCTGCTTTTGCCCAGAAGACACACTGCGTGAATCTGGCAGAGAGCACGATCGATGCGAACAAGCGTTTCTTTGCATCTGCTGATGAGGTGCCCCGACAGGCGTATTCGATGGGAATCGGGACGATCATGCGTGCGAAAAAGATCCTGCTCCTTGCAAGTGGGGAGGATAAGGCTGACGCTGTGGCGAAGGCGTTTTTCGGGCCGGTTACACCGGAGGTTCCGGCGTCGATCCTGCAGTTCCACAGCGATGTTGTCGTGATCGGTGATACTTTGGCATTATCAAAGATGCCGAGATAATATGTTTTTTTGATCCGGGATGCGGTGTGAAGAGATCTACGGTATCCCGGATCTTTTCTATGTGTGTCGGACTGCACGTCTGCCTGTTTCAGGATAAATCTAAAAATATTAACAAAAAATAAAAAATATAAATAAAAAATAAAACAAAAGATTGACTTTTCTGTGCAGTTTTGATATAGTTTTGATATGAACTAAATACGAAATGGATTGTTACTGTAAGGCAGGCAAAACCAAATTTTATAAGCAGGATAAGTATGTTTATAAGGTTTGGTTTTTTTGTTCCTTGGGAAGGTCAGACATGGTTATAGAAAAGGTGATCAATAACAATATTATCTCTGCTTTTGATGAAGACGGAAGAGAGGTTGTCATCATGGGCAGAGGAATCGGGTTTGGCGTCAGACCGGGGGCGGTGGTCAGAGAGTCGAAGATTGAGAAAGTGTTCCGCATTGAGAGCAGGAGCATTGCGGAACAGTTGAAAGAACTGCTGGCACATATGCCTTTGGAACATGTACAGATATCTGACGATATCATTTCATTTGCTAAAAGCACATTGAAATTAAAACTGAATCAGAGTATTTATGTGACATTGACAGATCATATCAATTTTGCGATAGACCGGTATAAAAAAGGGATTAATCTCGAAAATGTCCTTCTGTGGGAGATAAAGAGGTTCTATCCTCAGGAATATGAATTGGGGAAATATTCGATCGAACTGATCAGCAGCAGACTGCATGTGGATCTTCCGGAGGATGAAGCCGGGTTCATCGCCCTGCATTTTGTGAACGCAGAGTACGGGACGGATATCCAGGATGCGCTGCATTTCCCGAACCAGATGAAAGATATCCTCGGAATCGTTACGAAAGAGCTTGGGATTGAACTTGATGAAGGATCGCTGCATTATGAGCGGTTTATCACACATGTAAAATTCCTGCTCCAGAGAGTATACCGCAAAGAGCTGCTTCCGAATGAGGAGAGGGATCTTGCGGAGATGATGAAGATCAAGTACCCGAAAGAATATGCCTGCAGTGAGAAGATTGCAGAGTATATAGAGAAAACAGCAACCTGTAAACTGTCCGGAGAGGAAGTGATGTATCTGACGATCCATATCCGGCGAGTGACTATGGCGGAAGAATAGGAGGGAAGCATATTGTTCAGTTTCTTTAAGAAAAAAGATAACAAGTTTGTACTGGGCGCCCCGGCCAAAGGAAGAGCCGTCCCCCTCAGTGAGGTGAGCGATCCCACATTTGCGGAGGAGATGCTCGGAAAAGGTGTTGCGGTGATCCCCGCAGAGGGAAAGCTCTATGCGCCGGCTGACGGAGAGATCGGCATGGTGTTTGACACTCTTCATGCAGTGAGCATGACGGCGGCGGATTCCGGTGCCGAGATCCTCATCCATGTGGGGATCGATACGGTAAAGATGAATGGAGAAGGATTTACCGGGCATGTGAAGGCAGGAGATCATGTGAAGAAAGGCCAGCTCATTCTGGAAGTTGACCTTGACAAAGTAAAAGCGGCGGGGTATGACACGGTCACGCCGATGATCGTATGCAACACACCGGATTACACATCTGTGGAAGGAATCTCCGGAAGCGATGTGAACCCGGGAGATGACGCGGTCGTCATCGAAAAATAACATTGGTTTTGACCGGTGGAGCGACCGGTTGAAATAGAGAAAAGGGATTAACTGAATGAGAGGATTTGAGAAGGAGGAAAACAAATGAAGTTTTTACAGAAATTAGGGAAATCTTTGATGCTCCCTGTGGCATGTCTGCCTATCTGCGGTATCCTCATGGGTATTGGATACTGGCTTTGTCCGGCGACCATGCAGGGCGGCGAGGTAACTGGAATCCTGGAGCAGATTGGTTACTATCTGGTGAAAGCGGGCGGCGCCCTGATCGACAACATGGCGATCCTGTTCGCAATCGGTATCGGTGTCGGAATGTCAGAAGACAATGACGGTACAGGCGGTCTCGCGGCACTGGCATCCTGGCTGATGATCACAAACCTGCTGTCAACAGCAAACGTTTCTGTCATCATGACACTGTCTGAGGATGCGACTCTTGCGTTTAACAAGATCCAGAACCCGTTCATTGGTATCATCTCTGGTATCATCGGAGCACTGTGCTACAACAGATTCAAAGGAACAAAGCTTCCGGATTTCCTGTCGTTCTTCAGCGGAAAACGCTGTGTTGCGATCGTTGCCGGTGTAGTATCCATTCTGGTATCTGTAGTACTGCTGTTCGTATGGCCGATCCTCTTCGGCGCACTTATTGCACTGGGCGAGGCGATCGTAAAACTGGATGCTGTGGGAGCTGGACTCTATGCATTCTTCAACAGACTGCTCATCCCGTTCGGTCTGCACCACGCACTGAACAATGTATTCTGGTTTGACACTATCGGACTTGGCGACCTGACCCACTTCTGGGCAGGAGATACATCTGCAGATGTTGCATGGAGCCTTGGTATGTATATGTCCGGATTCTTCCCGTGTATGATGTTCGGTATCCCGGGTGCGGCTCTGGCCATGGTACATACTGCAAAGAGCAATAAGAAGAAGATCGCTATCGGTCTTGTTACTTCTGCAGCTATCGCAGCATTTGTCTGCGGTGTTACAGAGCCCTTCGAGTTCGCGTTCATGTTCCTTGCACCGGCACTGTATGTAATCTACGCTCTGCTGTACGCGATCTTCACAGTGATCACCGTACTGGTAGGATTCCGCGCAGGATTCAGTTTCTCAGCAGGATTGACTGACCTTGTGTTCTCCGCTTCCCTTCCGGCAGCGCAGAATACATTGCTGATCATCCCGCTCGGCGTTGCGGCATTTATCGTATTCTACGTAGTATTCCGTTTCGCGATCGTGAAGTTCGATCTGAAGACTCCGGGACGTGAGGATGACGACCAGGAAGCAGAGAAACAGGTAAAACTTTCCAACGATAACTTTACAGAAGTCGCAGCGATCATTCTTGACGGTGTAGGCGGAAAAGAGAACGTAACTTCCATCAGCAACTGCATCACAAGACTTCGTCTTGAGATCAAGGATTACACGAAAGTTGATGAGAAGAAGATTAAAACCGCAGGAGTTGCCGGAGTGATCCGCCCGTCAAAGACTGACGTACAGGTGATCGTAGGAATGCAGGTACAGTTTGTGGCGGATGAGTTCAAGAAACTCTGCAAATAAAAAAGAATGAGAGCAGATAATCCCTTTTGAAGTGAGGCGCAGTCGAGATTTATTTGACTGCGCCTCATTTTGGGTTTTTAGAAAACTTTCTGTCTTGACAAACACCTTCTGATAAGCTAAGATTGCTACATATGAGACAGGCTTTGAAGGGAAGAAGTAGGGGACAGCTGTGAAAACAGAAAGCAGCCGGCTGATGAGAGGCGCGTGATACGCTGTTATCCGAATACATCCCGGAGCTTCGCACCGAAGCATTCCAGTGGTTCGGACACAGGAGGAATGTGGGTAGGCTGCGACGGACTGGAGCGCGTTACAGCTCCCGGGAGGCTGACAGAGAGATTCGGTTTCACAGAACGTCCTGATCTGGTGAAAGATGCGGAACGGGGATGAAGCTGTGAGAGCATACTGTCGGTGAATTAAGGTGGTACCACGGTCAGATATCCGTCCTTATTGCGATGAGCAGTGAGGGCGGTTTTTTGTTTCGCAGGAAATGTTCCATGGGAAAGTCCTATGGACTCCCCCGGATCATCTCAGAACTGACCGGTATTTTGCAAAGAAAAGGAGTTAGGAAGATGGGAATTTACGAAGAACTTCAGGCGAGAGGGCTGATCGCCCAGGTGACAGATGAGGAGCGGATCAGAGATCTGGTGAATAACGGAAAGGCAGTGTTCTACATCGGGTTCGACCCGACGGCGGACAGCCTGCATGTGGGACATTTCATGGCGCTGTGCCTTATGAAACGGCTTCAGGAGGCAGGCAACAAACCAATCGCGCTGATCGGAGGCGGTACCGGATACATCGGAGATCCCTCCGGAAGGACGGACATGAGGAGCATGATGACGCCGGAACAGATCCAGCACAACTGCGACTGCTTCAAAAAGCAGATGAGCAAGTTTATCGATTTTTCCGAAGGCAAAGCTCTGATGGTAAACAATGCGGACTGGCTGCTCGATCTGAATTATATTGAGCTGCTGCGTGAAGTGGGACCCCACTTCTCCGTCAACAGAATGCTTGCGGCAGAGTGCTACAAACAGAGGATGGAGAGAGGCTTAAGCTTCCTTGAGTTCAACTACATGATCATGCAGGCGTATGACTTCTACGCACTGTTCCAGAAATATGGATGTAACCTTCAGTTCGGAGGGGATGACCAGTGGAGCAACATGCTGGCGGGAACAGAACTGATCCGCAGGAAGCTGGGTGAGGACGCAGGCGCGATGACGATCACACTGCTCCTGAACTCGGAAGGCAAAAAGATGGGTAAGACCCAGTCTGGTGCGGTATGGCTTGACCCGGAGAAGACATCTCCATTTGACTTCTATCAGTACTGGAGAAACGTGGCGGATGCAGACGTGCTCAAATGCATTCGTATGCTGACTTTCCTTCCGCTGGAGGAGATCGACAAGATGGATTCTTGGGAAGGCGCTCAGCTTAACACTGCAAAGGAGATCCTGGCGTACGAACTGACAAAACTGGTACACGGTGAGGAAGAGGCGAAGAAGGCGCAGGAGAGTGCCCGGGCGCTGTTCAGCAAAGGAAATGCGGCAGAGATGCCGACAGCAGAACTTGCGGAGGATGATTTTGAAGACGGATCCATAAATATCCTGACCATGCTTGTAAAGAGCAATCTGGTACCGTCCAGATCCGAGGCGAGACGCGCGGTGCAGCAGGGCGGCGTTACAGTGGACGACGAGAAAGTCGGAGATATCAATGCTGCATTTACAAAGGATGCTCTTGCCGGAGAAGGTGTGATCGTTAAAAAAGGAAAGAAAAATTTCCGCAGGGTGGTAGTGAAATAGTTTCTGCGGGAAAGCGCGGGGAAGAAAAACAGACAAATTTATTGCAGCATAGCAGAAGGGTGGTGTCTTATGGGATTTAAAGAGATAAATGCGGAAGAGCTTCAGTTTAACCCCTTCACAAAGATCGGGAAAGAGTGGATGCTCATCACGGCGGGAGACGAGGAAAAGCACAATACGATGACAGCCAGCTGGGGCGCGCTGGGGATCATGTGGGGAAAGAATGTGGCGACGGTATATCTCAGACCTCAGCGTTACACAAAAGAGTTCGTTGACAACGGAGAAAAGTTCACCATATCATTTTACGGTGAGGAATATCGAAAAGCGCTTAATATCTGCGGATCCAAGTCCGGGCGTGACTGTGATAAAGAAAATGAGGCGGGGCTGACCCCTTATTACACGGACGGGACAACTGCTTTTGAGGAGGCAGAGATGATCTTTGTCTGCAGGAAGCTGTACAGCCAGCCGATGGGACCGGAATATTTTACAGAGGACTGGATCGACGGGAAATGGTATCCCCAGAAGGATTACCATGTGATGTATATGGCGGCGATCGAGAAAGTGCTCGTAAGAGAATAAAAAAGAATATGGATATATTGTCTGTATATTGACGCAGAAAACAGTGCCGCGGAAACTATCCGGTTTCCGCGGCACTGTTTATTTCAGATGATGCCTGAAAAAAACGCTTGGGCGAACAGATCTGGTGCTTTTTATATCGCTTTGAGATACTGTACGCTGTAAGGCGGCAGTGTGAGCTGTCCGCTCAGAGAGATCTTTTTTGCGGCAGCATCAGCCGCAGAGGTCTCGCCGGCAGAGGTTTCGCCGGGGACTGCGTTGTTCACTGTTGTTTCGTCCGAGCCAGCTCCATCTGCGATCGCTTTATCCGCAGCTGTCTCACTATGTGCCGCTTCCTTCACGGTTGTTTCAACAGGATCGGTTTCGGCAGCCGCTTTTTTGGCGCTGTCGATGAGATCTATAAATGTCCCCTGAAGTTCGCTGTTCCCGGCAGTGAATTCGGAATCCGATGCGTTGATCGCTACAAGGACACGCTCACTGTCTGTCTTCCGCTCAAAGATGAGCTGATGGTTTGTGATGACTACATTGCGGTAGATCCCGTTGCAGAGCGCATCGCTGTGCCTGCGGATCTGGATCAGTGTCTTGATGAAGTCTGTCAGGTCGTTCGGTTTCGGCGCTTCAAAACAGGGGCGCAGTGCATAGTCATTGTCAGGAGCTTTGACTCCTTCTTCACCCCACTCACTTCCATAGTAAATGCACGGGATACCCGGCATGCCGAAGAGGATGGCGTAGGTGAGCGGGAGATGTTCCTTATTGGTCAGGATGCTCGCGATCCTGGTCACATCATGGTTATCCACGAAGTTCATCAGATGTTTGCCCCGATAGATACACCACTGTTCCGGTCCGTACTGGCGGTTCAGAGAGTGCGCGATCTCAAACAGGTTCATGCTGTTGAAACTGGAGAAGATTCCTTTATAACACTCATAATTTGTACAGCTGTGGAGCATCTCGTCGTTGACGATCAGATTGTAGTCTCCAAAGAGGACCTCTCCGATCAGAGCGAACCCGGGTTTGATCTCATCGCAGAACCTGCGCAGACGTCTCATAAAATCGTGGTCCAGGGAGTAGGCAACATCCAGGCGGAGTCCGTCGATCCCGAACTCCTCGATCCACATTTTTACGCACTCCAGGAGATAATCCACTACAGCGGGATTCTGGAGGTTCAGTTTTACAAGTTCATAATGTCCCTCCCAGCCTTCGTACCAGAAGCCGTCATTATAGCCGCTGTTGCCGTCAAAGTTGATGATGAACCAGTCTTTGTAGGGGGAATCCCATTTTTTCTCCTGGACGTCCTTGAATGCCCAGAAACCTCTTCCGACATGATTGAACACTCCATCCAGCATGATCTTTACATTGTGATCGTGAAGCGCCTGGCAGACTTCCCTGAAGTCTTCGTTCGTGCCCAGACGGCAGTCAATCTTTTTGAAATCTCTTGTGTCGTATCCGTGATTGTCTGATTCGAAGATCGGATTTAAGATGATGGAGCCGATTCCGAGCTCCTGCAGATATCCCGCCCATTCACCGATCTTGAGGATGCGGTGAGCCGTGATGCCGTCGTTGTGTACCGGTGCGCCGCAAAAGCCGATGGGGTATATCTGATAAAAAGTTTCATTGTAAGCCCACATGATTCTAGTACCTTCCTTTTCCTTTATTGATAATGTAAATAGTATAACATAAAAATGAAAAAAAGACAGCTTTTTTGTGCAAAATTTACAAAAGAGCCGGATTGACAGTGTGCAGATGTGAGATTATACTGAAAAGAAAGACAAAACAGAGCGTGGTATTAGTAGAAAACAGACCTGCTGAAAATGCAGTTTGGAAGCAGTTTAAAAGACGGCTGCCATGAATAAGCGATGGAGGGATGGATTTGATGAAGATCTACACAGCAGCAAAGAAAATTTCAGCACTTCTGCTTGCCGGGATGCTGATCACCGCGGCGGCTCCTCAGGCGGTGTATGCGCAGGAGCTGGAAAACGAGGTGACTACACAGAGTGATGCGGACAGCGAGGAGAACGCTGGTCAGACAGAGAAGGAAAATGATATCACTGTCCTGGAGGGCGAATACGAGAACAATGCGCCGGGGAATATGAAAGATCAGCCTGCCGGAAAGGAAGACGCAGAAAATGTGGACGATAACGGAGATACGAAAACCACAAAAGTCACGGATGATATAGAAATCACGGATAATACAGAAGCCGCGGGCGATGCAGAAACCACAGATGCAGATAATACACAAGCCACAGAGAATACAGAAACCACAGATGATATAGAAGTTCCGGAAGACACGGAGGGAACGCTCCCGGACGGGACGACAGGCGCGGGAGAAAACCTTCCCGGAGAAATAGCCGGAGATCCAAGCGGGATCGGCGGAAGTTCCGCGTTTCTCCAGGAAGATCCTGCCACGGGGATCATTGCGGACGCCGCTGAAGCGGTATTCCCGGCAGGGACGGTGTTGTATGTGACTTCAGTGGAGAGCGGAGAGGCTTATGATCAGATCGGCACTCTGATGTCCATGATCGCCGACCGGTTTAAAGTCTACGATATCCGCTTTATCAATATGCTGGATCAATCCATGACAGAGCCGGCAGGAACAGTGAAGATATCGATCCCGGTTCCGGAAGGCTATGATACGGAACATCTCTCAGTTTCAAGACTGGGAGAGGACGGGACGAGAACGGAGATGCCTTTTGAAATTACAGACGGCAAGGCGTTATTCGAGACGGATGCTGCGGGAACCTTTCTTATTGCGCAGATGAAAGTGCTGCCGGAGTCCCTTGAGATGACAGAGAAAACGGAGAGAGTGGAACTGACGAAGAAAGTGTCTCAGCAGGCAGCAGGAACGTCCGCTGTTTCAAAAACGTCGCTCCTGACAAGCCCGAAGACGGGAGACGACACAGACGTGGCTGTGTGGGGCGGACTGATGGCGGCGGCAGTGGGGGTGCTCCTTGTGTTTGTTGTGATCAAGAGAAAGAAATAGGATCAGGAAGAGGTCTTTTATAGAAAACGGTGAAAAACTGTGAAAGAAAAGAAGAAAAAATCTTGACATGGGGTTGACAGAGTAATATAATAGTACAGCGTGAAAAAAGGGAGAAACAGTATACACCATAGCCCCGGAGTGTGCTGATTTCACATAAATACAAGCAAATGTTATCTGATGATTATTTATAGGAGGAACACCCATGAAAACTTATATGGCTAACCCTGACAAGATTGAAAGAAAATGGTATGTGGTTGACGCCGAAGGCTGCACACTGGGACGTCTTGCTTCCGAAGTGGCTAAGGTGCTCAGAGGAAAGAACAAACCGGAATATACACCGCACATTGATACAGGCGATTATGTGATCGTTGTAAACGCTGATAAGGTGAAAGTTACAGGAAAGAAACTTCAGCAGAAAGTTTACTACAGACACTCCGATTATGTAGGAGGAATGAAAGAGACAACACTTGCCGAGATGATGGCAAAGAAACCTGAGAAGGTTATCGAGCTGGCTGTTAAGGGAATGCTCCCGAAAGGACCTATGGGAAGAGACATGATCAAGAAGCTTCATGTTTACGCTGGCCCAGAGCATGCACATCAGGCTCAGAAGCCGGAAGTTCTGACATTTTAGGTAGAGGTTGAAAGGAGGATATAACAGTGGCTAACGCAAAATACTACGGAACAGGAAGAAGAAAAAAATCAGTAGCAAGAGTTTATCTTGTACCTGGAACAGGTAAGATCACAATAAATAAAAGAGACATCGACGAGTATCTCGGACTTGAGACGCTCAAGGTTATCGTTCGCCAGCCGCTCGTTGCGACAGGCACAGTCGATAAGTTCGATGTGATCGTAAACGTACACGGAGGCGGTTACACAGGACAGGCAGGAGCGATCCGCCACGGTATCTCAAGAGCTCTTCTTGAGGCAGACGCTGAGTACAGACCGGTTCTCAAGAGCGCAGGATTCCTGACTCGTGACCCGAGAATGAAAGAGCGTAAGAAATACGGCCTCAAGGCTGCCCGTCGCGCTCCGCAGTTCAGCAAGCGCTAAACTTTATCAAAAGTGGTCAAAAACCCCGGAACTACGCGGTTTCCGGGGTTTTTCCTTTTCAAATGGTTTGACGCAATTTGACAGAACGAAGCCTCTTTTAACCCGTTTTCTATGGGTTAAATGGTGGACAACCACCCCAAAAAGAGGGCTTATGGGTTAAAAAATAGGACAACCGAGACGCGATTTTGGGATGCCAAGGGGATGTTTATTTATACATCTCCAAGAGACCTTTTTCGTGAAAACGGTTTGTCTGAATTTGACCTAATTTGAACAAAAGAGAATAAATCTAATCGCCAAGCGCTCAGTATTTTCTACTGGGCGCTTTTTGCGTTTCCGGGGAATTTCATTCCGGGATAAGAAAAGGCCGTCACTTTCAATTTTTGAAGTGGCGGCTTTTTCTATTTCCAGAAGCCATAGAACAATTCAGAAATGAGGTGAAGTCATTGAACACGCAAATCATCGCCATCGCCAACCAGAAAGGCGGCGTTGGCAAGACAACCACCTGCGCGAACCTGGGGATTGGGCTGGCGCAGGCCGGAAAGAAAGTGCTGCTGATCGACGGGGACCCGCAAGGCAGCCTGACCATCAGCCTGGGCCACCCCCAGCCGGACAAGCTGCCCTTTACCCTGTCCGACGCAATGGGCCGTATCCTGATGGACGAGCCGCTGCGCCCCGGCGAGGGTATCCTGCACCACCCGGAGGGCGTTGACCTGATGCCCGCAGACATCCAGCTCTCCGGCATGGAGGTCTCCCTGGTGAACGCCATGAGCCGAGAGACCATCCTGCGGCAGTATCTGGACACGCTCAAGGGACAGTATTCCCATATCCTGATTGACTGCCAGCCATCCCTGGGTATGCTCACGGTCAACGCCCTGGCCGCCGCCAACAGGGTCATAATCCCCGTTCAGGCGGAGTACCTGCCCGCCAAGGGCCTGGAACAGCTGCTCCAGACCGTAAACAAGGTGAAGCGGCAGATCAACCCCAAGCTCCAGATCGACGGCATATTGCTGACGATGGTGGACAACCGCACCAACTTCGCCAAGGAGATTGCCGCCCTGCTGCGGGAGACCTATGGCAGCAAAATCAAGGTGTTCGGCACCGAGATTCCCCATTCTGTCCGGGCAAAGGAGATCAGCGCCGAGGGCAAAAGCATTTTTGCCCATGACCCTAATGGCAAGGTGGCCGAGGGCTATAAGAATCTGACCAAGGAGGTGATAAAACTTGAAAAGCAGCGCGAAAAAAGTAGAGCTGGCTCCATACGATGATTTGTTTTCCACCGAGGAAAGCCGCCAGGATGCCAAGCTGGAGAAGATACAGGAAATTCCGCTGTCTGAGCTGCACCCATTTAAGGGGCATCCCTTCAAAGTCAAGGATGACGAGGCCATGATGGAGACCGCCGACAGCGTTCGGCAGTATGGTGTTCTGGTTCCGGCGATCGCCCGCCCGGACCCGGAGGGCGGCTATGAGCTGGTTGCCGGTCACAGGCGGCACCGGGCCAGTGAGCTGGCCGAGAAAGAAACCATGCCTGTCATTGTCCGAGACCTGGACGATGATGCTGCCACTATCATCATGGTGGACAGCAACTTACAACGTGAAAGCCTGCTCCCCAGCGAAAGGGCCTTTGCTTACAAGATGAAGCTGGAGGCTATGAAACACCAAGGCGCACGGGGGGACTTAACTTCGTCCCAACTTGGGACGAAGTTGCGTGCAGATGAATTGTTGGCGCAGCAGGCTGGTTCGAGTAGGAACCAGGTGCAGCGCTATATCCGCCTGACGGAGCTGATTCCCGAACTGCTGGATATGGTCGATGAAAAGAAAATCGCCCTCAATCCGGCTTATGAGCTGTCCTTTCTCAAAAAAGAAGAACAGCGGGATTTGCTGGACGCGATGGACAGCGAACAGGCTACCCCCTCTCTCTCCCAGGCTCAGCGACTCAAGAAATACAGCCAGGAGGGACATCTGACCCTCGATATGATGCGCGTCATCATGGGTGAGGAAAAGAAAAGTGATCTCGACAAAGTGACTTTCACCTCCGACACCCTGCGGAAGTATTTCCCCAAAAGCTATACGCCCCAGCGGATGCAGGAAACCATTATCAAACTGCTGGAGGCGTGGCAGAAGAAGCGCCAGAGAGACCAGGAACGATGAAAGGAGCCGCCTATGAGGGATATTTCAGCCCGTGAGCTGAAAGGACACAATATCTTGGCCGTAGAGCGTTTTCAGGACAGCACCCGCTGGATGATCGAGTTTTCCGTTCAGCGCCCTTGTTCCTACGGCTGCCCCGGCGATGATATGCGGCTGTTTCTTACGGAGGACGGGTATCAGGCCGCCCTCGTAAGCCAGAAGCGTCGGGAAATCAAAATCAAGCGGTATGCCCGTGTGATCGAGGGCCATGTGCTCGACTTCAAACCGGACAAGCGCCGCCGCCACCCGTAAACTCATTATCACTACGAAAGGAAAGGAATGAATATGTGTACTGTCCAGAGCATCAAAGATGCCATCCGGGAAAGTTGCCAGTCCCAGTATGATATGGAATCCACCGACATTGACCGGGTTTTGCAGACCCTCCCGTTTTCGGAGCATGAGCCGATGTTCAGTCATCCGCCGAAGTACAAGCGTCCTTACCGGCCCTGGCAGAACAACAAAAACAGCTGAAAGCCACAGTCTTTTTCACGAAGGATTGTGGCTTTTTTCATGCCCTAAAATTAGAAAGGAGTGAAGTCAATGGCCGTTTTTCGCATTGAACGGACCAAAGATTATACCGTGATGAGCAATCATCACCTGCGGAACCACGAACTATCCCTCAAGGCAAAGGGGCTTCTTTCCATGATGTTATCCCTGCCTGATGACTGGAACTATACTACCCGTGGACTTGCGAAAATCTGCAAGGAGGGCGTTGATGCCATCGGCAGTGCGCTGCGGGAGTTGGAAACCGCCGGTTACATCGTGCGGAACCAGCTGCGGGACCAACAAGGCCGGATCAGCGACACCGAGTATGTGATTTATGAGAAACCCCAGCCCAGGCAGCCAGAAACGCCAAGGCCGGATACGGCTGTACCAGATACGGCTTCACCAGATACGGAAAACCCGTATCTGGATAAACCGGATACGGAAAAGCCCGCAGAATTAAATATAGAGAAACCAAATACTCAAAAACAAAATACTCATGGAGCAAGTACCGATTCCATTCCCTTCCGGGAAACAGCGGCAGCACAGCTGCCGGAACGGAAAGGAAGGGATGCGATGTCTGTCTCAGAGATAGAAAATTATCGGGAATTGATTCTGGAGAACATCGAGTATGACTATCTGTGCAGAGAGTTTTCGACCTACCGTGAGGACCTGGACGAGATTGTGGAGCTGATGGTGGAGACCGTTTGTGCCAAACGTAAAACCACTCGGATCGCTGGCAGCGACTTTCCCCATGAAGTCGTGCGCTCCCGGTTCTTGAAGCTGGATAGCGAGCATATCCGATTTGTCATGGACGGTATGCAGAAAAACACCACGGAGGTCCGCAATATGAAACAGTATTTGCTTGCAGTGCTGTTCAACGCGCCCACCACGATCAGCAATCACTACACCGTACAAGTCAATCACGATATGAACACAGGCGGCTGGTAAACAGCCGCTTTTCTGTTGCCCGGCAATACCGGGAGAAAGGATTTTGCCATGAAACGACCTCTTGCCTACATTACGGCTCCCTGGAGCAACAACCAGTATGAGAACGCCGAGAACGCTGCCACCTACTGCCGCCAGGTGTACGACGCCGGGTATTCGCCCATCTGCCCGGTTCTGTTCTTGTCCACCTTCCTCAAGGACGAGATTCCCCAGGAACACAAGGACGGGCTGGATATGGCGCGAGACTATCTGCGCCGGTCCCATGTGCTGGTGGTCTGCGGCCACGGCATCGACGAGACCGTGAAGAATGACATCGCCACCGCTGAGCGCCTGCGGATCACCGCTACCACCCTGGACGGTATCCTGACTGTGAAAGGCCAGGGACGCGGGAAAGGAGGTGCGCGCCATGCCTGAGCGTAAGACCGTGGGCCAGCTGATGGAGGAAATGCGGCTCAAGGCCGGGGCGCAGAACTACCACGGCCATGAGTACATGGATTTGGAGCGGTTTGCCGAGGACACCCGGCACATGATTATCTTCGATGTGCTGACCCACGATTCGCCGGTGGGCTGGAAAGGCGAACGGACCCGCCTGTTTCTGACGGAGGCCGGATACCAGAAAAGCCTGGAGAACCAGGAAAAGGGCCACATCAAGATTCTCAGCCATGCCAAGGTGCGCCAGGGACATCTGTACTATGACCGCTCCGATCAGCTGCGTTGAAAGGAGCCTGCCATGATGAAATACCTGCTGCGGCGGCTGGTGGTCCCGCCTTAGTATCAAGCGCCACCCCTGCAAAATCCGTGGAAAGGAGGCGATGACCTATGCAGGAGGAAGTGGAAAACAGGACTTTGACGCTGGTAGTCAGCGGAACAAAGTTTACCGGGCGGCTGTTTAAGGCCGCCATCACCAAGTACCTTGCCCACCGCAAGGAAAAGAAGCTGCAAAAGCAGAAAAGCCGGGATACCCCCGTGATTCCCCACGGCAAACAGACGGTGAAGCAGCTGATCGGCCAGAATCAGGGCGTTTCCAACATCGAGATCACCGACCCCTCCATCAAGGAGTTTGAAAAGATCGCCCGGAAATACGGCGTTGACTATGCGGTGAAGAAGGACCGCAGCAGCTCCCCGCCCAAGTACCTGATCTTTTTCAAAGGCCGCGATGCGGATGCCCTGACCGCTGCCTTTACCGAGTACACCGGCAAGAAGGTCAGAAAGGCGCAGAAAACAGAGCGTCCGTCCGTGCTGGCAAAGCTGAGCCAGTTCAAAGAGCTGGTGAAACACGCCGTTGTGGACCGGAACAAGCGGAAGGAGCTGGAACGATGAAGATGAAAAAGCAACTTGACATCAAAAAGCTCCTTTTGCTGAATATGCCCTATATCCTGATGGGGCTGTTCGCAACCAACTTCGGTGAAGGATGGCGGATGGCCGTGGGTGCGGACGCTTCGGCAAAAATGCTTTCGTTCTTCTCCACGCTGCCGGTGGCGCTGGCCAGCTGGTGGCCCAGCCTGCACCCTTTGGACCTGCTGGTGGGGCTGTGCTGCGGCGCTGGCCTGCGATTGGCCGTGTATCTCAAAAGCAAGAACGCCAAGAAGTACCGGCACGGTATGGAGTATGGCAGCGCCCGCTGGGGCACCCATGAGGACATCGCACCCTACATCGACCCGGTGTTCCAGAACAATGTGATTCTGACTAAAACCGAGAGCCTGACCATGAACAGCCGCCCCAAGGACCCCAAGACCGCCAGAAACAAAAATGTGCTGGTGATCGGTGGCTCCGGTTCCGGCAAGACCCGCTTCTGGCTGAAACCGAACCTGATGCAGATGCACAGCTCCTATGTGGTGACAGACCCAAAAGGCACCATCCTGGTGGAGTGCGGCAAAATGCTTCAGCGCGGCACACCCAAGCTGGGCAAGGACGGCAAGCCCATGAAGGATAAGCACGGCAAGGACATCTATGAGCCTTATCGGATCAAAGTCCTCAATACCATCAACTTCAAGAAGTCCATGCACTATAATCCCTTTGCCTACATCCACTCCGAAAAGGACATCTTGAAACTGGTCACGACGCTGATCGCCAACACCAAGGGCGAGGGCAAGGCCGGGGACGATTTTTGGGTTAAGGCCGAGACGCTTTTGTACTGCGCCCTCATTGGGTATATCCACTACGAGGCCCCGGTGGAGGAACAGAATTTCTCCACCCTCATCGAGTTCATCAACGCGATGGAGGTCCGGGAGGATGACGAGGAGTTCAAGAACCCCGTGGACCTGATGTTTGACGCGCTGGAGGCAGAGAAGCCCAACCACTTCGCCGTCCGTCAGTACAAAAAGTACAAGCTGGCTGCGGGCAAAACCGCAAAATCCATCCTGATTTCCTGCGGTGCGCGCCTTGCCGTGTTCGACATCGCGGAGCTGCGGGAGGTCACGGCCTACGACGAGCTGGAGCTGGATACCCTGGGAGACCGGAAAACCGCCTTGTTCTTGATTATGAGCGACACGGACGATAGCTTTAACTTCCTGATCTCCATGTGCTACACCCAGCTGTTCAATCTGCTCTGCGAAAAAGCGGACGATGTGTACGGCGGGCGGCTGCCGGTCCATGTGCGGTGCCTCATTGACGAGGCCGCCAATATTGGACAGATCCCTCGGCTGGAAAAGCTGGTTGCCACCATCCGAAGCCGTGAGATTTCCGCCTGCCTGGTGCTGCAAGCACAGTCCCAGCTCAAAGCTATCTACAAGGACAACGCCGATACCATCATCGGCAACATGGATACCTCCATCTTCCTGGGCGGCAAAGAGCCGACAACCCTCAAGGAGCTGGCCGCCGTGCTGGGCAAGGAGACCATCGACACCTACAACACCGGCGAGAGCCGGGGCCGCGAGACATCCCATTCTCTTAACTACCAAAAGCTCGGCAAAGAGCTTATGAGCCAGGATGAACTGGCCGTCATGGACGGCGGCAAGTGTATCCTCCAGCTGCGCGGTGTGCGGCCTTTCCTCTCGGACAAGTACGACATCACCAAGCACCCCAATTACCCGTACACCGCCGACGCGGACCCCAAGAACGCCTTTGACATCGAGGCGTTCCTGTCCACCCGGCTCAAGCTCAAGCCCAACGAGGTCTACGATGTGTATGAAGTAGACGCAGAGGGCGTGTAAATCTGTTCCGCTGTGAAAGGAGTGATCTTATCTACCCGCCTCAACCGCCCCGGATGGGGCCATCGGCGTACAAAGCGGACAATCACCAAAAAATAATGAAAAAAGGAGGACAGCCGGAATCAGGCCCCGGAAACCGGGTGCCGATTGTTCCGGCTTTTGTATGCCTATGAATGACTAAATCAAACTTTTCAAATGATTCCGGCTAACTATAATTTATGGCATTTTTCAATCAGGCTATCACCGTTCTTCAGACCCTCGTTATCGCTCTGGGCGCTGGTCTCGGCATCTGGGGTGTCATCAACCTGCTGGAAGGTTACGGCAACGACAACCCCGGTGCGAAGTCCCAGGGCATGAAGCAGCTCATGGCTGGCGCTGGCGTCGCCGTGGTCGGCATGGTCCTCGTACCCCTGCTCTCCAGCCTGTTCACCGTCTGATCGCTCCCGTCGTTAAGCTGTCATAAGAAATCCTTGCCGCCCCTGCCCCCAAGCGGGGGCGGCTGAAAGGAGGTTGACACCGTATGGATTTCTTACTCGATGCCCTTACTGACTGGCTCAAGGAAATGTTGGTAGGCGGCATTATGAGCAACTTATCGGGGATGTTCGATAGCGTGAACCAGCAGGTCGCAGACATTGCGACACAGGTGGGCCAGACCCCTCAGGGCTGGAACGGGAGTATTTTCAGCATGATCCAAAATCTCTCCAACTCCATCATGGTGCCGATTGCTGGCGTGATCCTGGCTATCGTGATGACGCTGGAGCTGATTCAGATGATTACCGACAAGAACAACCTGCATGATGTGGACACCTGGATGATCTTCAAATGGGTGTTCAAATCTGCCGCTGCCATCCTCATCGTCTCAAACACCTGGAACATCGTGATGGGCGTGTTTGACGCAGCTCAAAGTGTGGTGGCGCAGGCGGCGGGCATCATCGGTTCCGACGCTTCCATCGACATCTCCTCTGTCATGACCGATATGGAGTCCCGGCTGATGGATATGGACCTGGGGCCGCTGTTCGGCCTGTGGTTCCAGTCGCTCTTTATCGGCATTACCATGTGGGCGCTTTACATTTGTATCTTTATCGTGATTTATGGCCGTATGATTGAGATTTACCTTGTGACCTCGGTGGCTCCCATCCCTATGGCCACCATGATGGGCAAGGAATGGGGCGGTATGGGCCAGAACTATCTGCGCTCGTTGATCGCCCTGGGCTTCCAGGCATTTCTCATCATCGTCTGTGTGGCGATCTACGCCGTGCTGGTGCAGAGTATTGCCACCGAATCCGACATCATTATGGCCATCTGGAGCTGCGTGGGCTATACGGTCCTGTTGTGCTTTACGCTCTTTAAGACCGGCAGCCTCGCAAAATCCGTTTTCAATGCACATTAACCAGGAAGGAGGTAATCCCTTTGGCTTATGTACCCGTACCCAAGGATCTTACGAAAGTCAAAACCAAGGTTGCGTTCAACTTAACCAAGAGGCAGCTTGTCTGCTTCGGCGGCGGTGCGCTGATCGGCGTACCGCTTTTCTTCCTGCTCCGGGGGCCTGTGGGAAACAGCGTGGCTGCCATGTGTATGATGCTGGTCATGCTGCCCTTCTTCATGCTGGCGATGTATGAAAAACACGGTCAGCCCCTGGAAAAGATCGTGGGCAATATCATCAAGGTGGCCGTCATCCGGCCCAAGGAGCGCCCGTATCAGACCAACAACTTCTATGCCGTTTTGGAACGGCAGGAAAAACTCGACAAGGAGGTGTATGACATTGTTCACGGTAATCAAAAGCTGGCTGCACCGGCTGTTCGGAAAAGACGAAAAGACCGCGCAGCCGGTTAATCAGAAAAAGATGAAAAAGCTGTCCCGCGCCGACAGAAAGCAGATCGAGGCTGCCATTGCCCGTGCCAATCGCACAGACAAAAAGAAAAAATCGGCTCAGGACAGTATCCCCTATGAACGGATGTGGCCGGACGGCATCTGCCGTGTGGCAGGCAGCCGCTACACAAAGACCATCCAATTCCAGGACATCAACTATCAGCTCTCGCAGAACGAGGACAAGACAGCGATCTTCGAGGGCTGGTGCGATTTCCTCAACTACTTCGACAGCTCCATTCAGTTCCAGCTGTCCTTTTTGAACCTGGCAGCCTCTGAGGAGACCTTTGCCCGCGCCATCAACATTCCTCTCCAGGGGGATGATTTTGACAGCATCCGGGTGGAGTACACCACCATGCTGCAAAACCAGCTGGCAAGAGGCAACAACGGTCTTATCAAGACCAAGTACCTGACTTTCGGCATCGACGCCGACAGCCTCAAGGCCGCCAAGCCCCGTCTGGAGCGCATTGAGACCGACATTCTCAACAACTTCAAACGCCTGGGCGTGGCCGCCGAGACCCTGGACGGCAAGGCGCGGCTGGCACAGCTTCACGGCATTTTCCACATGGATGAACAGGTGCCGTTCCGCTTTGAATGGGACTGGCTGGCTCCGTCCGGTCTGTCCACCAAGGATTTCATCGCGCCGTCCGGCTTCGAGTTCCGCACCGGCAAACAGTTCCGTATGGGTAAAAAATACGGGGCTGTTTCTTTTTTGCAGATCCTCGCCCCGGAGCTGAATGACCGGATGCTGGCGGATTTTCTGGATATGGAAAGCTCTCTGATCGTCAGCCTGCATATCCAGTCCGTAGATCAGATCAAGGCCATCAAGACGGTCAAGCGGAAAATCACCGACCTGGATAAATCCAAAATTGAGGAACAGAAAAAAGCCGTCCGCGCCGGATATGACATGGACATCATTCCCTCCGACCTTGCCACCTACGGTGCCGAGGCCAAGAAGCTCTTGCAGGATTTGCAGAGCCGAAACGAGCGAATGTTCCTTGTGACCTTCCTGGTGCTGAACACGGCGGACAATCCCCGGCAGCTGGGCAACAATGTGTTCCAGGCCAGTTCCATCGCACAGAAGTACAACTGCCAGCTGACAAGGCTTGACTTCCAGCAGGAAGAAGGGCTGATGTCTGCGCTGCCCTTGGGCCTCAATCAGATCGAGATTCAGCGGGGGCTGACCACCAGTTCCACGGCTATCTTTGTTCCGTTCACCACCCAGGAGCTTTTCCAGAACGGCAAAGAGGCGCTGTACTACGGTATCAACGCCCTGTCCAACAACCTCATCATGGTGGACCGCAAGCTGCTGAAAAACCCCAATGGACTGATTCTCGGCACCCCTGGTTCCGGCAAGTCCTTCAGCGCCAAGCGCGAGATCGCCAACTGTTTCCTGCTCACCAATGATGACATCATTATCTGCGACCCGGAGGCCGAGTACGCGCCCTTGGTGGAGCGCCTGCATGGGCAGGTCATCAAGATTTCGCCCACCAGCAGCAATTACATTAACCCTATGGATTTGAACCTGGACTACTCGGACGATGAAAGTCCGCTGTCTCTCAAGTCCGACTTCATCCTGTCTCTGTGCGAGCTGATCGTAGGCGGCAAAGAGGGCTTGCAGCCGGTTCAGAAAACCATCATTGACCGCTGTGTGCGGCTGGTGTATCAGGACTATCTCAATGACCCCCGCCCGGAGAATATGCCCATCCTGGAGGACCTCTACAACCTGCTGCGGGCGCAGGACGAGAAAGAGGCGCAGTACATCGCCACGGCGCTGGAAATCTATGTGACCGGCTCCCTCAATGTGTTTAACCATCAGAGCAATGTGGACATCAACAACCGTATCGTCTGCTACGACATCAAGGAGCTGGGCAAGCAGCTGAAAAAGATCGGTATGCTGGTGGTCCAGGACCAAGTGTGGAACCGCGTTACCATCAACCGTGCTGCCCACAAATCCACCCGTTACTACATCGACGAGATGCACCTGCTGCTGAAAGAGGAACAGACCGCCGCCTACACGGTGGAGATTTGGAAGCGGTTCAGAAAATGGGGCGGCATCCCCACCGGCATCACGCAGAATGTCAAAGACTTGCTTTCTTCCCGCGAGGTGGAGAACATCTTTGAGAACTCCGACTTCGTGTATATGCTCAACCAGGCGGGCGGGGACCGGCAGATTCTCGCCAAGCAGCTGGGCATTTCCCCTCACCAGCTTTCCTATGTGACCCACTCCAGCGAGGGCGAGGGCCTGCTGTTCTATGGCTCCACGATCCTGCCTTTCGTGGACCATTTCCCCAAGAACACCGAGCTGTACCGCATTATGACCACCAAACCCCAGGAACTGAAAAAGGAGGATGAATGACCATGAAACCCAACACCGAACTGAATACCATGATGTTTTTTGACGATGCCCTGGAGGGTGAGCGCACCCAGCTGCTCACCGAGCTGGCCGATGCCGTCAGCGAGACCCGCACGGCGGCGGATCAGGCTGCGGAGCTGAACGAGGACGGCGAAGCGGGCCTGCTGCGCCTGACGGAAATCTGGTGCGCCATGAACGGCGTCCCGGCCATCGTCATCTTCGAGGGCGGGCAGTCCGAGCTGCTGGCCAATGTGGTGGCGCAGATCTACGCCCATCTGCTTCAGCACCCCTCCCGTGACCCTGTGGGGCTGGCCGTCTATGTGGAGCTGCGCTACATGACGGCCTCCCTCATGTTGGGGGAATGGTTTGAATAAGGAACCGCGCCTGCGCTTTACGGACGAGGAACGGGCTGACCCGGCTCTGGAGAAGCCCATCCGTAAGGCGGACAAGGCCGCCGCCAAAGCAGACAAGGCGCAGGCCAAAATCCCCAAAAAGCAGGTCCGGCAAAAGACGGTGGACCCGGAGACCGGCAAAGTGACCACCAAGCTGGTGCTGGAGGACAAGAAGAAGCCGCCCTCCAAATTGTCCCATGCGGTGCGGGATACCCCCGCCAATGCCGCTCTGGGGAAGCTCCACAAGGAAATCCGGGAGACCGAACAGGACAATGTGGGCGTGGAGAGCGCCCACAAGTCCGAGGAGGCTGCCGAGACCGGCGTTAGGCTTGCACGGGAAGGCTACCGCAGCCACAAGTTGAAGCCCTACCGCAAGGCGGCCCAGGCCGAGCAGAAGCTGGAGAAGGCCAATGTGAACGCCTTGTATCAGAAGTCCCTGCGGGAAAATCCCCAGCTTGCCAGCAACCCCATCTCCCGCTGGCAGCAGAAACAGGCCATCAAAAAGGAATACGCTGCCGCCAAGCGCGCCGGTCAAGCTGTCGGGAACACCGCCAAGACTGCGGAGGCCACCGGCATGGCGGCCAAGGCGGTCAAGGAGAAAGCCCAGCAAGCGGGCGCGTTTGTCATGCGCCACAAAAAGGGCTTTTTGATTGCGGGTGCGATCTTCCTGCTGGTCTGTATGCTGCTCAACACCATGTCCTCCTGCTCCATGATGGCGCAGAGTATCGGTTCCGTGGTGTCCGGCACCACCTACCCGTCGGATGATCCTGAGCTGGTGGCGGTGGAGGCCGACTACGCTGCCAAAGAAACGGCGCTGCAAGCCGAGATCGACAACATCGAAAGCAGCCATCCGGGGTATGACGAGTACCGCTATGACCTGGATATGATCGGGCATGACCCCCATGAGCTGGCAGCCTACCTGTCCGCCGTGCTGCAAGGCTATACCCGGCAGAGCGCCCAGGCCGAGCTGGAGCGCGTGTTCGACGCACAGTATGAACTGACGCTTACCGAGGAAGTGGAGATACGATACCGCACCGAAACTTCCACGGACCCCGTGACCGGCGAGACGACCACCGAGGAAGTCCCGTATGAGTATTACATTCTGAATGTGAAGCTCACCAGCAAGCCCATATCTTCCGTGGCTTCGGAGCTGCTAACCCCGGAACAGCTGGAAATGTACCAGGTGTACCGGCAGACGCTGGGCAACAAGCCGCTGATCTTCGGCGGCGGCTCCCCGGATACGAGCAACTCCGAGGACCTGACCGGCGTGGTATTCGTCAACGGCACCCGCCCCGGCAATCAGGCCGTGGTGGACATAGCCAAAAGTCAGGTGGGCAATGTGGGCGGTCAGCCCTACTGGAGCTGGTACGGCTTCAATTCCCGTGTGGAATGGTGCGCCTGCTTCGTGTCCTGGTGCTACGGCCAGATGGGGCTGTCCGAGCCGCGCTTTGCCGCCTGCCAGTCCCAGGGTATTCCGTGGTTCCAGTCTCACGGACAATGGGGCGGGCGTGATTACGCCAATATCGCCCCCGGCGACGCCATCTTCTTTGACTGGGACCTGGATGGCAGCGCCGACCATGTGGGCCTTGTGGTCGGCACAGACGGCAGCCGGGTCTACACCGTGGAGGGCAATTCTGGCGACGCCTGCAAGATCAAGAGTTATTCCCTGTCCTACGAGTGCATCAAGGGCTACGGCCTGATGAACTGGTAAGGCCGATTTATGAGAAAAGGAGTGATTGAAATGGCTAAGAACAAAATCCAGCGCATTGACCAGGAGATTGCCAAGGTCCGCGAGAAGATCGCGGAGTACCAGGACAAGCTGAAAACCCTGGAGGCGCAGAAAACCGAGGCGGAGAACCTGGAAATCGTTCAGATGGTGCGCGCCCTGCGGCTGACCCCGGAGCAGCTGAACGCCATGCTCTCCGGTGGTACGGTCCCTGGCATGGCCGCTGCCTCCGCCAACTACAACGAACAGGAGGATACCGACCATGAAGAATAAGAAAATTTTCAAAACCCTTTCGGCCCTCTGCGCCGCCCTGGTGCTGATGATGGGCCTTTCCGTGACTGCCTTTGCCCAGGGAACGGAAGAACTTCCGGCGGAGGATGCCACCAACGACAGCAATGTGGTCGTGGAGGAAACCGAGGACAGTCCGGCCCTGACCCCGGATGGCAACGCCGCCCTGGTGGATGATTTCGGCGACAACAAGCAGCTCATCACCGTCACCACCAAGGCAGGCAACTACTTCTACATCCTCATTGACCGGGCCAACGAGGACAAGGAAACCGCTGTCCACTTCTTAAACCAGGTGGACGAGGCGGACCTGATGGCGCTGATGGAGGACGGTCAGACCACCCAGGAGCAGCCCGCCACCTGTACCTGTACGGAGAAATGTGTGGCCGGTGCGGTGAATACGGCCTGCCCGGTGTGTGCCACCAATATGAGCGCCTGCACGGGTAAGGAGCCGGAACCGGAGACCCCGGAAGAAACCCCGGAACCGGAAGAACCGGCGCAGAAACCCGCAGGACTGAATCCGGCCATTCTTTTGGCGGTGCTGGCTCTGATGGGTGGCGGCGGCGCTTTTGCCTACTTTAAGCTGGTAAAAAGCAGACCCAAGACCAAGGGCAACGACAATTTGGACGATTATGACTACGGCGAGGATGATACCGATCAGGAGGACGAGGACTCCTGGGAGACCGAGGAATCTGACGAGCCGGACGCTGACGGGGGCGGCGACGAGGAAAGCGAGGACAAGACGGTTTGACCCGCTTCACCGACAGCCCCTATGAACGCATGATGACACGCAGGCCGGAGGGCGGGAAGGAAACTTCCCGTCCTCCTACTTTATCTCCCGGCCACCCCTGTTATGGCTGCGGAAATTACCGTGACGGTCAGCCCTGCGTGGGATTCTGCCACCGGCAGCTGACCGCATGGCTGCGGGAAAGGAGGATGAAAAACCATGAAGCTGGTGATCGCTGAGAAACCGTCCGTTGCCCAAAGTCTGGCCGCCGTGATTGGGGCCACCGCCCGCAAGGACGGCTATCTGGAGGGCGGCGGCTGGCGGGTCAGCTGGTGTGTGGGCCATCTGGCTGGTCTGGCCGACGCCGACGCTTATAACCCGGACTACGCCAAGTGGCGCTATGACGATCTGCCCATTCTGCCGGAACCCTGGCAGATGGTGGTGAGCAAGGACAAGAAGAAACAGTTTGATGTGCTGAAGCAGCTGATGAACGCCCCGGATGTGACCGAAGTGGTAAACGCCTGCGACGCCGGACGCGAGGGGGAGCTGATCTTCCGCAGCGTCTATGAGCTGGCGGGCTGCCAGAAGCCCATGAAGCGGCTCTGGATTTCCTCAATGGAGGATTCCGCCATCCGGGAGGGCTTTGCAAACCTGCGCCCCGGTGCAGACTATGACGGCCTGCGGGATGCGGCCCTCTGCCGCGCCAAAGCGGACTGGCTGGTGGGTATCAATGCCACCCGGCTGTTTTCCGTGCTGTACCACCGGACCCTCAACATCGGACGTGTCATGTCCCCGACGCTGGCCCTCATTGTCCAGCGAGAAGCCGAGATCGACACCTTCAAGCCGGTGCCATTCTACACGGTCACACTGGAGCTGCCCGGTTTCACCGTTTCCGGGGAGCGCATGGCAGACAAGGCTGCCGCCCAACAGCTGAAAACGGCCTGCCAAGGTGCGGCTGCCACAGTGAAAAAAGTGGGGCGCAAAAACAAATCCGAGAAGCCGCCCGCCCTCTATGACCTGACCACCCTCCAACGGGACGCCAACCGGCTGCTGGGGTTCACCGCCCAGCAAACCCTGGACTACCTGCAAAATTTGTATGAAAAGAAGCTCTGTACCTACCCTCGGACGGACAGCCGCTATCTGACTTCGGATATGGCGGCGAGTCTACCGGAGCTGGTCCAGCTCACTGCCGGGGCGATGCCCTTTTCCAATGGCATGGAGATTGCCTGCAATGCCGCCCAGATTGTCAACGACAAGAAAGTGACCGACCATCATGCAGTGATCCCTACCCGCAACCTCCAGGGCGCGGACCTGTCCGGCCTGCCGGTGGGCGAAAAGGCGGTGCTGGAGTTGGTGGCTCTGCGCCTGCTGTGCGCCGTGGCCCAGCCCTATACCTTTGCGGAAACCGCCGTTGTTGTCGAGTGCGCCGGAGCGGAGTTTACTGCCAAAGGCCGCACAGTGAAAAATTACGGCTGGCGGGCGCTGGACGCTGCCTATCGCGCAGGGCTGAAGAATGTGGAGCAGGACAAAGAACCCGAGGACAAGGCTCTGCCTGAGCTGTCTGAAGGTCAGACGCTGCCCCTTTCTGGTGCTACCGTCAAGGAGGGCAAGACCACCCCGCCCAAGCACTTCACCGAAGATACGCTACTCTCCGCAATGGAGACTGCCGGGAAGGACGATATGCCGGAGGATGCCGAGCGCAAGGGCCTGGGGACCCCGGCCACCCGCGCCGGGATTCTGGAAAAGCTGGTTTCCACCGGCTTTTTGGAGCGCAAAAAGAGCAAGAAAACCGTGCAGCTCATGCCATCCCATGACGCGGTATCCCTTATCACCGTGTTGCCGGAGCAGCTGCAATCGCCCCTTCTGACTGCTGAGTGGGAGTACCGGCTGGGTGAGATCGAGCGTGGCGAGCTGGCCCCGGAGGATTTCATGGCTGGGATTAGTGCCATGCTCAAAGAACTTGTGGGAACCTATCAAGCTATCAAGGGAACGGAGTATTTGTTCAGCCCTTCCCACGAAGTGGTGGGCAAATGCCCCCGCTGTGGCGGAGAGGTTGCAGAAATGCAAAAAGGCTTCTTCTGTCAGACAGAATCTTGCAAATTTGCAATTTGGAAAAACAACAAGTGGTGGGAGATGAAGCACAAGCAACCTACCAAAGCCATCGTAACGGCACTGCTCAAAGATGGCCGCGCTCATGTGAGGGGCTTGTACTCCGAGAAAACCGGCAAGACCTACGATGCCACTGTGGTGTTGGCGGATGATGGGCAGTACGCCAACTTCAAGCTGGAGTTTGACCAGCAGAAAGGTGGCAAACGATGAAGCTCTCACGCTATGAACAGGAAACCATCATCCTCTACAACCAGGCCGAAGCCACCGCCGAGGTCTATACCCATGACCCCCGGCTGCTGGAGAAGCTGCGGCGACTGGCAGAGAAATACCCGGACCAGATTGTGAAAAAGGACCGCCAGACCTTTCTCGTTCCCAAACGCTGTGTGTCCGTCCGGGAACCTTACAGCGCCGAGCGCCGTAAGGCAGCCAGTGAACTGGCCAAGGCTGCCGGATACAGGCCGCCCACCCCCAAGAAAGGCAATGAGTAAGCATGGCTGAAAGTGTCTTTGAGGCTGTCAAGCAGTCCATCACCGTCCGAGAAGCAGCGCAGATGTACGGAATCGAGGTCAACCGGAGCGGCATGGCCTGTTGTCCCTTCCACGATGACAAAAATCCCAGCATGAAGCTGAACGAGGAATATTTTTATTGCTTTGGCTGCGGAGCCACCGGCGATGTGATTGACTTCACAGCGAGGCTCTACAATCTGTCCCCCAAAGAGGCCGCCGAGAAGCTGGCCCAGGATTTTGGCCTGGCTTATGACAGTCAGGCCCCTCCCCGGCGACGCCATGTCCGCCAGAAATCCGAGGCGCAGAAATTCAAGGAGGACCGAGACCATGCCTTTCGTGTCCTGGCCGACTACTTTCATTTGCTCCGCAAGTGGGAAACGGACTACACACCCAAAACACCGGAGGAAAATCCACATCCCCGATTCATGGAGGCAATCCAGAAAAAGGACTATGTGGGCTATCTGCTGGATTTTTTTCTGGAGAACAGCCCGGAGGAGCAAAAGCTGTGGATTGCCGAACATCAATCAGAAATAGCCAAATTGGAAAGGAGAGTGAAATTCATGGCTGATAAGACCACCAATCGAGAACGGTTACAAGAGATCACAGCGGGCATTGAACAGGGTATCAAGGAACTGTTTGAGAGCGAGAAGTATATGCGCTATCTGTCCGTCATGTCCAAGTTCCACCGCTACTCCGTCAACAACACCATGCTCATCTATATGCAGCGCCCGGACGCCACCCTGGTGGCCGGGTTCAACAAGTGGAAAAATCAGTTTGAGCGCCATGTGAAAAAGGGTGAGCATGGTATCACCATCATTGCCCCCACGCCCTACAAAAAGAAGATCGAGGAAATGAAGCGCGACCCGGATACTCATGCACCCATCCTGGACGCGGATGGCAAGGCGGTCATGGAGGAAAAAGAAATTGAAATCCCCATGTTCCGTCCGGTGAAGGTGTTCGATGTGAGCCAGACGGACGGAAAGCCCCTGCCAGAGCTGGCCTCCAGCCTGTCCGGGACGGTGCCGCACTATGAGGCTTTCATGGAAGCTCTGCGCCGCTCGGCTCCGGTTCCCATCGAGTTTGAGCCGATGGCCGAGAACATGGACGGCTATTTCTCCTCTGACCAGCAGCGGATCGCCATCCGGGAAGGCATGAGCGAGGTGCAGACTGTTTCCGCCGCTGTCCATGAGACCGCGCACAGTAAGCTCCACGACCCCAAAAAGTACGAAGCGGAGCCGACCTGGAAGATCGTGATGGTGAGCGAGGGCGGCACCAAGCATGACTTCCGTCTGGACTTCGCCACCGAAGCAGAGGCGGAACAGGCCGCCGCCGAGGAAGGCTGGCGCTATGTGGACGAGAATCGGTTTGAGTGGCGGTTGGAAGTGGAGGAAGATCTGACGGCGGTGAAACAGGCCGCCAAGAACCGCAACACCGAGGAAGTGGAGGCCGAGAGCATTTCTTATGCGGTTTGCCAGTATTTCGGCATCCAGACCGGCGAGAACAGTTTTGGCTACATCGCTTCCTGGTCGAAGGACAAGGAGCTGAAGGAGCTGCGGGCCAGTCTGGAGACCATCAACAAGACTTCCTGCGAGCTGATTAACGACATCGAGCGCAACTACAAGGAAATCTGCAAGGAGCGCGGCATTGACCTGACTGCCGCCACGGAACCGCAGCAGGACTCTATCGAGCAGCTGGCAGCAGACATCGACCAGTTCACTTTCGATTATGACCCTTATGAGTATCGGAACAATGCAGATAGCCGTGAGGACGCACTGCACGAACTGACTGCCACACTCCGAAGCGGAGATGCCAGCGGTGTACGCGAATGGCTCCAGAATATCGTGAACGAGGATGAACCGGATGAAACCACCCAAAAAGCTGCCGAGCTTATGGGACGCTTGGATCAGCTGGTGCCGATGACTGAACCGGAACAGCTGACCGAGCCGGAAAATACCGAAAGTGTCCAGCCCAGCGCCGAGTACCGGGAGGCCCTGTTGGTGCTGGATGATACCAGCTACCTTCATGTTCAGCCCTGCGACACCGGCTGGGACTACACGCTCTACGATGTGGCAACCATGAAGCAGATGGACGGCGGCCAGTTGGACGGGCCGGATATGGGCCGTTCCACAGCGGTTAGCCATATCTGCGAGGACCTGGGGATGGGCGGCAAGTCCATCAAGTATGCGCCGCTGTCCATGATCGAGACTTTGCAGGAGGCGGCTTACCACCAGATGCAGGAACAGGTCAGCCAGCAGACCACAGAAGCTGCCGCCACCCAGCTGCCGGATGCCCAGGAGCAGGCGTTGGACGAGTATCCCATGCCGGACCCGGCACTGACTCAGGATGATCTGGAGAAATGCGGCTACCTGGACGGTGACCTTCTGCCCCTCTCCAAAGAGCGAGCCTATGAGCTGATGGAGCGAGACCTGACCGTTTATATCGTCCAGGAGGGTGAAAACCCGGAAATGGCCTTTGACACTGCCGACCTGGACGCCCATGACGGTATCTTTGCTGTGTCCCGCGAGGAATGGGAGCAAAGCCCGGACTTTCACGAAAAAGTTTTGGAACGACAGGATCGGCAGTTGGAACGGGAACAGGCGTTTCTTTCCCATGAGGGAAATTGTTTTGCTATTTATCAGGTGAGCAAGGATGACCCGCAGAATGTGCGTTTTATGAATCTGGATTGGCTGCAATCGCACAATCTGTCCGTAGAGCGGAGTAACTATGACCTTATCTATACCGCCCCTCTGGACGGTTCCGGCAGCACTATGGAGCAGCTGGAAAGGCTGTATGAGCAGTTCAATCTGCAAAAGCCGGTGGATTTTCACAGCCCGTCTATGAGCGTCAGTGACATCGTTGCCATCAAGCAGAATGGTCAGGTATCCTGTCATTACTGCGACAGTGTTGGTTTCACCCAGGTGCAAGGTTTCTTGCCGGAAAATTCGCTGAGAAATGCGGAAATGACGGTGGAAGATGATTACGGCATGATCGACGGTATCATCAATAACGGCCCAAAGGAGCCGACAGTGGCCCAGCTGGAACAACAGGCCCGCAGTGGTCAGCCCATTTCTCTTATGGACTTGGCAGCAGCCGTCCATCGAGAGGAACGGGAAAAGAAAAAGTCCGTAATGGAGCAGCTGAAAAGCCAGCCCAAGACGGAACACAAAAAGACAGCGCAAAAAAAGAGCGCGGAAAGGGAGCTTTGATATGAACAACTTCACCTTTGAGGAAACGAACCTTCTTTGCATCTACAACACCGGCAGCCGCACCGGGCTGATCGACGCTCTGACGGAGATGCGCGGTGAGCTTTCGCCGGAGGAAGCCGAGCTGCGGGAACTGACGGACAGCGCCCTGGGTAAACTCCAAGCTATGAACGACACCGAGTTTGCCGAACTGGAGCTGTACCCAGATTTCGACGAGTAAAAAACACACATAAAGACCTGATGGGACGGCCTGATATGCCGTCCCATTTCTATTCAACATGAAGGGAGGACAGAAAACCATGCCATCCAAAGCTGAATTTTACCGGCAGATGGCCGAACAGGTATCGACCCAGCTTGTAGGCAGCTGGAAGGAGTGGACGGCTTTTCTCACCACCGCCGCCCGCCTTTATAAATACCCATTCCACGAGCAAATGATGATTTACGCCCAGCGCCCGGATGCCACCGCCTGCGCCGAGTATGACCTGTGGAATGAAAAAATGGGACGGTATGTGCGCCGTGGCTCCAAGGGTATTGCCCTGGTGGACGATTCCGGCGACAAGCTTCGCCTGCGCTATGTGTTCGATATTTCCGATACCGGCACCCGTGAACATTCCCGTACACCCTGGTTGTGGCAGCTGGAAGAACAGCACATTGGGCCTGTGTCGGCCATGCTGGAGCAAAACTACGGCGTTGCCGGTGACAATCTCGCCCAGCAGCTCACGGATGTAGCCGGAAAGCTGGCGAGTGAGTATTGGGACGATCATCAGAGAGATTTCCGCTATATCGTTGACGGTTCGTTCCTGGCGGAGTACGATGATTACAACATCGAAGTCCAATTTAAGTCCGCCGCCACCGTCAGTATCGCCTATGCCCTGATGTCTCGCTGTGGGCTGGATACGGAACAATATTTCCAGCATGAGGACTTCATGCCGATTTTCGATTTCAATACCCCGGCCACGGTTGGGGCGTTGGGCGCGGCGGTCAGCCAGATTAACCAGCAGGTTTTGCGGCAGATCGGCGTCACCATCCAGATCTATGAGCGCGAGCAACTCGCGGAAAGGAGCGTTACACATGGAGAACAGCCTGACTTACACGATGAACGGAGATTATCAGATTCCCGACCTGAAGCTGACCGAACAGCCGGAGAAGCCCCTGGGCAAGTACGGCAGGATGCGGAAAGCGTACCTGAAGGAACACCGGCCCCTGATTTACAATCAGCTGCTGCTGACCGAGAAGCTGTACCCGCACCTCATCGAGATCGACGAGACAGCGCAGAGCCGTCTGGAGCAGATGATGCCCCAGCTGGCGAAAGACGCGGGCGCGACGGAGCAGCTGAAAGCCAGCGACCCGATGCGCTGGGTGGGCCTGATGAACACCTGCAAAGCACAGGCCGAGGAGATTCTGATGGCGGAGCTTATTCACAGCTGAGTTTCTTCCTCTCCGAAGCAGAACAAATCAGAATCATAGATGAAGCAGAGAATGTGAAAACATCCTCTGCTTTTTCTTTTGCCCAGGCTGACATCGACCATGTGCTGCGGCTGGGCGGCAACACCTATCGCCAGAGAGAGCGCATTGTCGCGGCCTTTGAGGAGCAGAAGTCCACCACCGAGATCGCAGACACCCTGAAAACCCTGTACCATGGCGGCAACGGGATTGGCAGCATCACTGCATGGTATGCCGAGGATGGAATCCATCTTTCCCACGGCAAAACTGCCCGTTACGATAAGTCCGCCCAGGTCATTTCCTGGGAGAGTGCCGCTGAGCGTATCGGCCAGCTTTTGCAGGACGGCCAGTTTGCCACCAATGTGGAGCTGGCTGAGGCTGCGGGCTATGAACGCTCCCTCCTCGCGGAAAAGTTCTGGAATCTGTACCACGATTTCAGCGAGGAAGCCAGAGAAGCTGGGTATCTGCCCATCCTTTCCAACAATCCGGGGCGCGGTTTCCCGGAGGAATCTGCATGGCTCACCGAACAGCTGAAAAGCCCGGAGTTTCGCCAGAACCTTGCGGAAGAATATGCTGCCTTCTGGACGGCCTACCAGCAGGATCGGGATTTGCTGCGCTTCCACTACCATAAACCCAAAGAAATTTGGGAGAACCTGCAAGATCTGTCCTTGCCTCGCACCACCTTTACCTCTCAGTTGACGGAAGTACCTTCGGTCAAGCAGTTTATCTCTGAGGACGAGATCGACGCCGCCATGACCAGAGGCAGCGGATTTGAGGGCGGTAAGGGCCGAGTTTTCACCTTTTTCCAGGAACCCCATACGGATAAGGAAAAGGTGGATTTTCTCAAACATAAGTATGGTATTGGCGGTCACTCCCATGCCCTGTCCGGTGCAATGAAAAGCGATGAAAGCCACGACGGAAAAGGTCTGCACTACAAAAAAGACGGCTGCCCGGATGTGCATTTCACCTGGGAGAAAGTCGCCAAACGGATTACCGACCTGATCCAGAAGGGACGCTATCTCACAGAACAGGAACAGGCGGAGTATGACAAAATCCAGGCAGAAAAGGCCCTGGCGGAAGAAGATGCCCTGCAAGCCCAGCAGCCGGACCCGGCTGTGTGGGAATACAACGGCGTCAAGGAGCGCCACCCGGATGATATAATCCTCTACCAAATGGGGGATTTTTTTGAGCTGTACGGTGAGGACGCCAAAACTGCTGCTGCGGAACTGGACCTCAATCTCACGACCCGCGCTATCCCCGGCGGTGGCCGTGTGGAAATGTGCGGCTTTCCGGCAAACCGGCTGGAGCAGGTTGTGGAACAGCTGCGGGATAAGCATGATGTGACCATTTCCGCTGTCCCGAAGGGCGGCAGGGAGCGGCAGGAGTATTCCATGCCCTCTATCGACCATGAGGCGGAACAGCACATCAATGCCCAGGAAGCGGAGTTTGGCGCAGACGGGACCAGAGTATTTCAGGAGACCGAAGCAGCCGCAGCCCCTACGATTCGAGAACTGCATGAGCAATACAAGCCCATTGTACTTGCCGCTGTTATGGAAGATGTGCCATATCGCAATGCCTGCGGTCACAGTGACCATGAGAACGCCGTGATCGAGGGCAATGCCGCTATTCGCCGTGCTGTCCTGGGATCTGGCAACATGGAGCTGCTCCGCCTCTATTCCGACACACCGGAGTTCCGCCAGCGCCTTCATCGAGAAATCATCGACGAGACCTATCCCAAGCTCCATGAGCTGCTGCACCCTCTCACGGACAATGACATCGACAAGGCTATCCAGGACTGGAACGGCAAAATCGAAAGTAAACACGCCGTTGTCCGTTACATGGAGAAACATGGGCGGGAAAAAGATACCGCTGCATGGCTGGCCCATGAGTTTGACGGCGGCGATGGCAAAACCCCGTTTTCGGTTCGCCCGGAAAGCCCCGAAGGAACGGTGCTGCCCTGGCCCAAGGTACAGCGCCGGATCGCTCAGCTTATCAAGGAGGACCGGTTCTACACCGAAGCGGAACAGGACCGGTTCGACAACATCGACCCCATCGCCATTCGGGAGGCTTTGGCCGAGCGCGGCATTGTGAATGGTGAACTGGTGGATGAGGAAAAACTGGATAATGACCCATTCATCCAGCGTGTTATGGCGGATGTGGAGGCCATATCCAGAGAGAGCGTCCCGGCAGATGAGCCGGAACAGCCTTCTCCCCATAATTTGCGTGTTCTGGTTTCAGATGAGGAATACGCTGCGGCTCGTGGCACACTCCGGGAGCGAACCTCCTACGATCCAGCGGTTCCTCCTTACAATGTGGGTGATATTGTCTATCTGGATGACCGGCCCCATCAGATCACAGAGCTGCGGGATGACACGGTGCAGCTGCTGCCCACCGGCATGAGCTATCCCATCTACCGGGCTGAGAGCCGGGAACGGTTTGAGCAGCTTTTGCGGGAGGATAACCGCAACGACTTCTATACCGAATTCCTGCCTGCAAATCTGGATACGGTGGACCAGGACCTTCGGGATGTGCTGGCCCATGGCCTGATTGGTGAGGCGGACAAGGCGGAGCTTTCCGAGCTTCTTCGCAACGGCAAGAGTAACCAGGAGGTAGCCTTGTGGCTGAGCCGGGCCTATCCCAACATCGTGGAAACGATGGAGCTGGAGACCGGCGAGACCGCCGATTACCGCACGATGCCGGAAGGTATCGAGCTGGAAGTGCTGGATGCAGATGAAAAGCGTCTGGCCATGCTGTTCTTCCAGTGGAGCGAGGTTGCGCCTTTGCTGCGCGGGATGTATGCCCGTCAGTTGGACGGTTTTGAGCAGGAACGCCCCGAACCGGCTGCCGAAACCCCGGCCTTCCAAGCCGAGACTGTGGCTGTCTATCCGGGCGATAAGAACAATCTGCCCTATGATGTGGTTGTTCAGACCCTGCGAACCAATGAGCCGGAGCCGCCCACGCCTGCTGTCGAGCCGGAAAAGACTCTGGATGAGGTACTGGACGAACACCCCGTTTCCATTCAGGTAAACGGCGAGTGGCAGACCTTCCCCAATGTCAAAGCTGCCGAGGAAGCCTCTTATGAGGAATACAAGGCCAATCTGCGTCGCACCGCCGAGAATTTCCGTATCACTGACGATCACCTGGGCGAAGGCGGCCCCAAGGCTAAGTTCCAGGCCAATGTCGAGGCAATCAAGCTGCTGAAATACCTGGAGGAAACCACCGAGCAGGCAACGCCGGAACAGCAGAAAATCCTTTCTCGGTATGTGGGCTGGGGCGGCCTTGCCGATGCCTTTGACCCCGACAAGGAAAGCTGGAGCAAGGAATATGCCCAGCTGAAGGAACTGCTGACCCCGGAGGAATACGCTGCTGCCAGAGGTTCCACCCTCAACGCGCACTACACCAGCCCTACGGTCATCAAAGCGATTTACGAGGCTGTGGGCCGCATGGGATTTGAGACCGGCAACATCCTGGAGCCGTCCTGTGGTGTAGGCAATTTCTTCGGTATGCTGCCGGAGGAAATGCGAAACAGCCGTCTTTACGGCGTGGAGCTGGATTCCATCAGCGGGCGTATTGCCCAGCAGCTCTACCCCAAGGCCGACATCACCGTGGCAGGGTTTGAGACCACCGACAGGCGGGATTTCTACGATCTGGCGGTGGGTAATGTTCCGTTTGGCCAGTATCAGGTTCGGGATAAAGCCTATGACAAGCTGAATTTCAGCATTCACAACTACTTTTTCGCCAAGGCTCTGGATCAGGTTCGTCCCGGTGGCGTGGTGGCCTTTGTCACCAGCCGCTACACGATGGACGCCAAGGATTCCACCGTGCGCCGGTATCTTGCTCAGCGCGCCGAACTGCTGGGGGCCATCCGTCTGCCCAATGACGCTTTCAAAAAGAACGCAGGTGCCGAGGTCGTTTCGGACATCATCTTCCTGCAAAAGCGTGACCGTCCGTTGGACATCGTGCCGGAGTGGACGCAGACCGGGCAGACCGAGGACGGCTTTGCCATCAACCGCTATTTCCTGGACCACCCGGAAATGGTGCTGGGCCGACAGGAACCGGAAAGCACCGCCCACGGCATGGACTACACCGTGAACCCCATCGAGGGGCTGGAGCTTGCCGATCAGCTGCATGATGCCGTGAAGTACATTCGCGGCACCTACCAGGAGGCCGAGCTGCCGGAGCTGGGCGAGGGCGAAGCCATCGACACTTCTATCCCTGCTGACCCCAATGTGAAAAATTACTCCTACACCGTTGTGGACGGCGATGTGTATTACCGTGAAAACAGCTGTATGGTACGGCCTGACCTGAATGCCACCGCCGAAGCCCGTGTGAAAGGACTGGTGGGTCTGCGAGAATGTGTCCAGCAGCTCATTGATCTGCAAATGGACGCCGCCACACCGGACAGCGCCATCCAGGACAAACAGGCCGAACTGAACCGGCTCTATGACAGCTTCTCTGCAAAATATGGTCTTATCAATGACCGGGCGAACCGGCTGGCCTTTGCTGATGATTCCAGCTACTATCTGCTCTGCGCGCTGGAAGTCATTGACGAGGACGGCAAGCTGGAGCGCAAGGCGGATATGTTCACCAAGCGCACCATCAAGCCCCACAAGGCGGTGGACACTGTGGATACCGCAAGTGAAGCTCTGGCCGTATCAATTTCCGAAAAAGCCTTTGTCGATATGGCGTATATGGCGGAGTTGACCGGCAAGACCGGCGACGAACTGGCCGCCGAGCTGCAAGGCGTGATCTTCCGTGTACCTGGGCAGTTGGAGAAAGACGGCACTCCCCATTATGTAACAGCCGACGAATACCTGTCCGGCAATGTGCGGCGCAAGCTGCGTCAGGCACAGCGGGCCGCACAGCAGGACCCTTCCTTTGCAGTCAATGTGGAGGCCCTTACCGCTGCCCAGCCCAAAGACCTGGATGCGTCGGAGATTGAGGTGCGCCTGGGCGCTACCTGGATCGACAAAGAGTACATCCAGCAGTTTATGTATGAGACCTTCGACACGCCGTTTTATCTCCAGCGCAATATCGAGGTCAACTATTCTTCTTTCACCGCTGAGTGGCAGATCACCGGCAAAAGCTCTGTAAGCCAGAACAATGTGGCAGCCTATACCACCTACGGAACCAGCCGTGCCAATGCCTACAAGATTCTGGAGGACAGCCTGAACCTGCGGGATGTCCGTATCTACGACACCATAGAGGATGCAGACGGCAAAGAGCGCCGGGTGTTGAATGCCAAAGAGACCACCCTGGCCGCCCAAAAGCAGCAAGCGATCCGGGACGCTTTCAAAGACTGGATTTGGAAAGACCCGGACCGCCGCCAAGCTCTGGTCCGCCAGTACAATGAGGAAATGAACTCCACCCGTCCCCGTGAATACGACGGCGGACACATTACTTTCGGTGGTATGAACCCGGCCATCACCTTGCGGGAACACCAGAAAAACGCTATCGCTCATGTGCTGTACGGCGGCAATACGCTGCTGGCACACGAGGTAGGCGCTGGCAAAACCTTTGAAATGGTGGCTGCCGCCATGGAGAGTAAGCGCCTGGGCTTGTGTCAGAAATCCCTCTTTGTGGTGCCGAACCATCTGACCGAACAATGGGCGTCGGAGTTTCTGCGGCTCTATCCTTCCGCCAACATTCTTGTCACCACCAAAAAGGACTTTGAGACCCACAACCGCAAGAAGTTCTGCGCCCGCATTGCCACCGGCGATTATGACGCCATCATCATGGGACACAGCCAGTTTGAGAAAATCCCCATCAGCCGAGAGCGTCAGGAACGGCTCCTTCAGGAGCAGATCGACGAGATCACCGAGGGCATTGCCGAGGTGAAGTACAGCGGCGGTGAGCGTTTCACGGTCAAGCAGTTGGAACGCACCAAGAAGTCCCTGGAAGCCCGGCTGGAGAAATTGCAGGCCGAGAGCCGCAAGGACGATGTGGTAACATTCGAGCAGTTGGGTGTGGACCGCCTGTTCGTCGATGAGGCGCATAACTATAAAAACCTGTTTTTATACACCAAGATGCGGAATGTGGCAGGTCTCTCCACAAGCGATGCCCAAAAGTCCAGCGATATGTTTGCAAAGTGTCGCTATATGGATGAACTGACCGGAAACCGTGGTGTGATTTTCGCCACTGGCACCCCCGTATCGAACAGCATGACCGAACTTTACACCATGCAGCGGTATCTCCAGTATGACCGCCTGCAAGAGCTGAACATGACCCACTTCGACTGCTGGGCCAGCCGCTTCGGAGAAACCGTCACGGCGCTGGAGCTGGCACCGGAAGGCACCGGCTACCGGGCAAGAACGAGATTCAGCAAGTTTTTCAACCTCCCGGAGCTGATGAACTTGTTCCGTGAAGTTGCCGACATCAAAACCGCCGATCAGCTGAACTTGCCCACCCCGGAGGTGGAATACCACAACATCGTGGCCCAGCCTACTGAACACCAAAAAGAGATGGTGCAGGTTCTCTCCGAGCGCGCCTCCAGGGTACACAGCGGCAGCGTTGACCCCTCAGAGGACAATATGCTCAAGATTACCGGCGATGGCCGCAAGCTGGGTCTGGACCAGCGTATCATCAACCAGCTGCTGCCGGATGAACCCGGCACCAAGGTCAATCAGTGTGTGGGTAATATCATGCAGATCTGGCGGGACGGCGAGGCTGACAAGCTGACCCAGCTGGTATTCTGCGACATTTCCACGCCCCAGGCAGCCCCCTCCAAAAAGGCAGCCAAACAGCTGGATAATCCCACACTTCATGCGCTGGAACAGGCTGTGCCGTTGGATGAGCCTGAGCCTGCCTTTACCATCTATGAGGACATCCGCCAGAAGCTCATCGCCCAGGGAATGCCCGCCGAGCAGATTGCTTTTATCCACGAAGCCAAGACCGAGGTGCAGAAGAAAGAACTGTTTTCCAAGGTTCGCACTGGGCAGGTGCGCGTCCTGCTGGGCAGCACCTCCAAAATGGGCGCTGGCACCAATGTGCAGGACCGGCTTGTGGCGCTCCATGACCTGGATTGTCCGTGGCGTCCGGGAGACCTTGCCCAGCGCAAGGGCCGTATCGAGCGCCAGGGCAACCAGAATCCGCTGGTCCATGTGTACCGCTATGTTACCGAGGGAACTTTCGATGCCTACCTGTGGCAGACGGTGGAGAACAAACAGAAATTCATTTCGCAAATCATGACCAGCAAAAGCCCGGTCCGCTCCTGCGATGATGTGGACGAAACGGCGCTGTCCTTTGCCGAGATCAAGGCCCTGTGCGCCGGAGACCCCCGTATCAAGGAGCGCATGGATTTGGATGTGGAGGTTGCGCGTCTGAAGCTGATGAAAGCTGACCATCAGAGCAAGCAGTACCGCCTGGAGGATCAGTTGCTCAAATACTTCCCCCAGGAAATCGAAACTAACAAGGGGTTTATTAAAGGCTTTGAAGCGGATCTGGAGACCCTGGCCGCCCATCCTCACCCGGAGGATGGCTTTGCTGGAATGGAGATCCGGGGCGATGTGCTGACTGACAAAGAAAACGCCGGTGCAGCCTTGCTGGACGCCTGTAAGGAGGTCAAAGGCTCCGAACCGGTGCAGATCGGCAGCTATCGGGGCTTTACTATGTCCGTGGAGTTTTCCGCTTGGAAACAGGAATATACGCTCCTGTTGAAAGGCCAGATGACCCACCGGGCAAGCCTCGGCACAGACCCGCGCGGAAACCTCACCCGTATCGACAATGCACTGGCTCAAATGCCTCAGCGTTTGGAAGCCGTGAAAAACCAGCTGGACAACCTTTACCAACAGCAGGCCGCAGCCAAAGAGGAAATCGGAAAGCCGTTTCCCTTTGAGGATGATCTGCGAGTCAAGTCCGCCCGTCTGGTGGAACTGGACACGCTGCTGAACATTGACGGCAAGGGCCATGCCCAGCCGGAAACTGTGGTTGCCAAGAGCGCACGGCCTTCGGTGCTGGACAGCTTGAAGCGCCCGGTGCCACCCCGTAGCCCTGAAAAGAAACCGAAACAACATGAGGAGGTGCGATAACATGAATACCAACGATCTGAATACGGCCCTTTATGAGAAGATGGCCGCTGAACAGGACAAATACCGGGACTGGCTGAAAAGCCAGCCCCCGGAGGAAATCCTGCACCATACCTATGAGTACACCGTCCGGGAGGACATTGTGATGGCGATGGAGGACTTGGAGCTGACCGATGCCCAGGCCCAGGCGCTTTTGGATTCGCCTACACCGCTGGCCGATGTGTACCGTCACTTTGAGAAGCTGGAGACCGGCTACATGGATGTGATCCGGGACAGCATTGAAAACCGAGCGGATGATGTGTGTAAGGTTTTGGAAGAACAGCGGTCCATCCCTCTCTATCTCCATTCTGCCGCCTATGCGTCCCAGCATGGGGAGATGGCACAATATAACCGCTCTTATCAGGCAAACTTTGACTGTAAAGAGGCCATTGAACACGCCATCAGCGCCCACTATGCGGATAACCGACTGGATACGGAGTCTGCGGTTAAGGCGGTGCTGGAAAAGTTCGGGTCGGAACGAGTACAGTTCATCCTTGCCAACACCATCCAGCATAAGGACAGCGACGGTCGCGTTTCCCGTGACAACAAAGCCTGGGCAAAGACCATTCCCATGCCGGAGGACAGCGGCACTTCGCGCCACTGTGCTTATCTGGTTGTGGATGAGGTCAATCTTGGTCTGACCGATCTGTTTACACGGCAGGCACGAAAAACGCTTCAGGAACCGGAGAAAGGCTCTGTCTTGCAAAAGCTCAAACAGGAGCCTACCACCCACAAGCCTGCTTTATCGAAGAAACAGGAGCCGGAACGATGAGCGCCAAAAAGCGTAAACGGGATGTGCCGGTCCTGTTTTGGGTTTCCGATGCGGAGATGGAAGCGATCCAGCAGAAAATGGCACAGTTCGGAACAAAAAACCTGAGCGCCTATCTGCGGAAGATGGCTGTGGACGGCTATGTGGTACAGCTGGACTTGCCGGAGCTGAAGGAACTGGTATCCCTGTTGCGCCGAAGCAGCAATAACCTGAACCAGCTCACCCGACGGGTACATGAAACGGGGCGGATTTATGATGCTGACCTGGAGGATATAGCCCAACGGCAGGAGCAGTTATGGGAGGGCGTGAAAGAAATCCTAACCCAGCTTTCCAGGCTTTCGTAACAGGGATATATGCCCCAACTGCGGAGGGAGGAACGGCGTTCTTTTCGCCGCGCCTTCCTCCGTTTTTTCTTTTGCCCATATCCTTGTCTTTTTGAAATGTTGGAAGGATAATATGGGTAGAAAACAGATTGCCGCAAAGGAGTTGAGAATAGATGAAAACCTTTGAGAAGGTGTTGGAGATTTTTCGTGAGTATTTGGACTGTGATCTAGAGGAAGAAGTCCTCCCTTGTCGAGAAGGTTATCTCCGCGTCACATGGAATGGAGATTCCCGCTACTGTGTGGATGGACTTCTCAGCCGGACACCGGACGAACTATTCGAGGTGCTGTTATCTGATTATCGCAGCTATGAGGAACTGCGGCTAACCAAAGGATGCCGAGAAGTGACGGAAGAAGATGAAAGACAGGCAGAAATTCTCTGTCAGAGCTTTCGGGAACGATGGAAGGAGGAAGAAAAATGAGGGCGATCTGGTTCATTCTGAAACTGCCGTTGAAGATTTTAATGGCTCCGGTGATTCTGTCGCTGACCCTGTTCGTCTGGATTTGTGTGGGGATTGTCTATGTCTCCGGTTTGGTGCTGGGGCTTATCAGCATGGTGGTTGCCCTGCTGGGTGTGGCAGTTCTGATTACTTACTCCTTGCAAAACGGCATTATCCTGCTGGTGATAGCATTTCTCATTAGTCCCTATGGTTTGCCAATGGCTGCAATCTGGCTACTGGGCAAGGTACAGGACTTGAAGTTTATCATTCAAGATTTGGTTTATGGATAATATGAAAGGGGCTGTCGGTTAATACCGATTTTTAATCCCTGACATGCAGGGAAGAGGCAATCCCAGAGAATTCGGGCTTTTTTAAGCCCCTAATTCTCCAGTGGATTGTCTC